>DATNNV010000009.1:0-270589 GCA_035601655.1 Candidatus Dormiibacterota bacterium | reverse complement strand
TAGACTTCCACCTTCTTCTCGCCCATTCCGGAAACGTGCAGCAGCGCCTCCAGGTTCGCCGGTTTCGCCCGCGCCAGGTTCTCCAGCGTCGTATCGTGCATCACGATAAACGCTGCAATCCCTTTATCCCGCGCAAGGTTGCGCCGCCACTCGCGCAAATATTCAATCAACCCCGCGTCTTCGCCGCTCGCGAAGCGCTCTTGCACAAACGCCGCCACGCTCGGCCCGCTCGGAACCGCGACCGATCGCGATTTCTGCCGTTTTTTACCGCCTTGGCGGGTCGGCACCGTCAGCCACGCTGGCGGTGCCACGCAAGCATCGCATTCTCCGCATTTTTCCCACTTCGGTGATTCGCCGAAGTGGCGGCAGACCTGCAGTTGCCGGCACTCGCTGGAATCCACGAAGTCGCGTACTTCGTGATATCGCTGCCACGCTCGTTCTTTTTCCGCAGCATCGCCAATCTGCCCGATGAAATACGCATGCAACCCGGAATCCTTTTTCTGCCAGAACAGCAAACAATCCGCCGGCAATCCGTCGCGCCCGGCTCGTCCGCTTTCCTGGTAAAACTGCTCGATCGATTTCGGAAGCGAAAGATGCACGACCGCGCGCACTGCGGCTTTGTTGATGCCCAGCCCGAAGGCGGTGGTTCCGACGATCACGCGCACTTCGTCGGCCATCCACTTTTCCTGATTCTCGCGCCGCGGCTTCGCGTCCATTTGCCCGTGATAGCCGACCGCCGCGATTCCATTCTCTTCCAGCAGGTCCACCAGTTCGCCCACGCGCGCAATCGTCGGCGCGTAGACGATCACGCTGCCTTCGCGCAATTGCCGCACCGCTCGCAACATTAATTCTTCCTGCGTCCGCAAATCGCATTGCCGGATCACGTAGCGCAAATTCGGGCGGCGGAAGCTGGCGATGTGCTTGAAGGGATCGCGCAAGCGCAGTTGCTTGATGATGTCGTGCCGGACGTGCTGCGTGGCGCTGGCGGTGAACGCCGCAATCGGCGAATCCGGGAACATTTCGCGCAGCCGGCTGAGTTGCCGGTACTCCGGCCGGAAGTCGTGGCCCCATTCGGAAATGCAGTGTGCCTCGTCGATCGCGAAGAAAGATACCGGCACGCGCTTCAGCCACTCCGCCGTCCCGTCCAGCACCACGCGCTCCGGCGAAAGATACAGCAGCCGGTACTCGCCCGCCGCCGCGCGTCGCTTCACATCGCTACGGTCGCCTTCGGCCGTCGCGCTGTTCAGAAACACCGCGGGAATGCCCATCTGCGTCAGGTGCGCCACCTGGTCCTGCATCAGCGCGATCAGCGGCGAAATCACCACTGCCGTGCGTCCCGGCGTCAGCGCCGCCGGCAATTGGTAGCACAGCGACTTGCCTCCGCCGGTGGGCATCACTACGCATGCATCGCGCCCTCCGGCAATGCTGCGCACAATCTCTTCCTGCCGCGGACGAAACGTCTCGTATCCCCAATAGCGCCGCAGCGCTTCATGAAAGCGATCCTCGCCCGCCGCTGGTCCGCCCGTCGCGCTCATATCCGTCATTGTATCTATCGTCGGTGCTGTAGCCATCTTCGCTCACCTCCGCCCGCCGCAGTGCCAAGCAGCGCATCTCCAGAGATGCGCATCTTCGCCTTATCTTCGCCATCTGTCAAGTGCGTCTTTTGTTATTTCCGCTCTATTGTTTCCGAGCCGGCCACCGCCCCTGCCGAGCCTCTACGTTCGCAAGCAACTTCAGGTAAAGTAGTCCTGCACAGGCAGCGAGCGAATCTGAACTACATGTCTGACGCCACCAACCTGAACGCCCTCCAGGCCGATTCCCGCGCCACCAGAGGCGGTTCCGCCGTCTTCAAAATCCTCCTGGCGATCAGCTTCTGCCACCTCTTAAACGACACGGTGCAATCGCTCATCCCTGCCATCTATCCGCTGCTGAAAGCCTCGTTCCATCTCAGTTTCGGCCAAATCGGCCTCATCGCGCTTACGCTGCAGCTGACCGCTTCGCTGCTCCAGCCGCTGGTCGGGCTGTACACCGACCGCCGGCCTCTGCCGTATTCCCTCGCCGTAGGCATGGGCTTCACGCTGGTCGGGCTGCTGGCGCTGTCGATGGCGCCGAAATTTGGCGCGGTGCTGGTCGCGGCGGCGCTGGTGGGCATGGGCTCCTCGGTGTTTCATCCGGAGTCTTCGCGTATCGCGCGCATGGCTTCCGGCGGACGGCACGGCACCGCGCAATCGCTGTTCCAGGTGGGCGGCAATGCCGGTACGGCGCTGGGCCCGCTGCTCGCCGCCTTTGTGCTCACCAAAGGACAAGCCAGCATCGCGTGGTTTTCCTTCGTGGCGCTGCTGGGCATCGTGCTGCTCGCGAATATCGGCACCTGGGCCAAGCACAATGGACTCGGCAAGCCCAAGCTGGCTGCCGCCAACGCGCCGTCAGGAGCCGCACTAAATGCTCCAGCGCATGCGCCTTTGCCGCCGCGAAAAGTGGGCCTCTATTTGTCGATCCTCATCGCGCTCATGTTCTCGAAATACTTCTATCTGGCCAGCCTGATCAGCTACTACATCTTTTATTTGATCAACAAATTCCATATCTCCACGCAAAACGCACAGATTCATCTCTTCATTTTTCTCGGAGCCGTGGCTGCCGGAACCATCATCGGCGGGCCGGTGGGCGACCGCATCGGCCGCCGCTACGTAATCTGGGTCTCGATTCTGGGCGTTTTGCCGTTCAGCTTGCTCTTGCCGTACGTCAATCTGTTCTGGACCACCATTCTCAGCGTCATCATCGGCCTGATTCTGGCTTCGGCGTTCGCCGCGATTCTGGTCTACGCCCAGGATCTGATTCCCGGAAGAGTCGGCGTGGTCTCCGGGCTCTTTTTCGGGTTCGCTTTCGGTCTGGGGGGAGTCGGAGCAGCCCTCCTGGGCAAGCTGGCCGACCGGAATGGTATCGACTTCGTCTATCACCTTTGCGCGTTCCTCCCCGCCATCGGCATCCTCACCGCGTTCCTGCCTAACCTCGGCCATACTGAATCCCCCGGTCGCCAGCCGGCGCCAGTCGCCGTGTCCTAAGGGAACGAGGTCTGAGCGAAGTAAGGGCGCAGCTTTGGTGCGAGTTCCAAAATGGGAGGGACGCTGTAAGGCCCCCCACCCCCCGTGTTTTTGCAAAGAGCGCGCAAATAATTGAAAAAAAAGAAGATGGCGTTCGCTCTTTTGCGCTCTGGTGCAAAAAAGCGCACCCCTCGTAGATCGGGGCAAGCAACAGTGACGCAAGAGCGCGAAGAGACGTCTGGAGGAAGGCTTGGCCGGGGATAGGATTTGGTGGGTGAGGGGCGGCATGGACGCTGTTCCAGTCCTCCGCCTGGTGCGAGTATCAAAGGCTATATTAGCATGAAATTACCATATTGTCAAGGACAGGCTGGAGGCAGTGTGTCGTAAGAGTTCTTACCAGTACCGTGTGGCGAGGAGGGCCCGTGGGGCAAGCGGTGAAGCAATTCGTGTTTGTGCGGTTGCATGCGCGTGAAGGGGAAGAGAGCGCCGTCGAGGAAGCGTTGCGCGAGGTCATCGGACCATCGCGGGCGGAGGCCGGCCTTGCCTCGCTGAGGGGTGTCGCTCTTACGCTCGCCGATAAGCCGAGTCGTGGAGGGCCTTCATAAGGTCGGTGCTAAGGCCAGACATGATGGAGTACGTTGCAGACCTTAGTTCCCTATACAATTTTTCTTCGACGCCATCTTTCAAAGAGCCATGACTTATTCCATTACGGACACCCAGCAGCTTATTGATCTCACTCTTGTGACTGTCGAACTTGTCGTGTGGCAACCCAAGACGATAGAGATTCTTCCTGAGCACGACAGGCGTCAGGTTGGATTCCGTATCGACGGCATCATCAGGTATATTGACTGGCCGTTTCTCCAACTCGGCAGCAAGTTCAATGAACTCATGCTCTCGAGCGAATCGATGTAGCTTAGCGTCCTCCGGCAACACTCGTCGAAATATGCTCGATTTCTTCTCCGGATTTCTAAGGTCACGAAATAAGTCCGCGAGTGAGGCAGCTGCAATGGCATAACTTGCTTTTCCACATGAGATACCCGAACGGTTTACGGCGGAGGCATAGAGCGTAAGGGCAAACTTACAAAAGCCTTCATAGTGCGCATAAAGCAGCAGAACTAGCGCCCTACGGTAGCGCCGCCGATCGTTTTCGTTGTCGAGTTTTGCCCCACGGTTCTGGAATGTCCTTACTTCTTCCTCGCGCCACGCTCTATCTGCTTCGAGCTCAGCATAGAGTTGAGCGAAATTCATAGCCGCGCTTCCACCTTCGCTTGAACAAAAGCAATTCGCTCTTTTAGCTGACCTGGAGAGTTCTTTCCGCCACCAGTGGTCAGCTTTATGAAAGCCGGATCAAGCTTGATATCCCTCAAAACCTCGCGAAGGGTGCGCATGAGATCGTCATCTGCGGGATCGAGCGCGGCAAGACGCGATTGGACTCCAAGCGTAATCGCTTCGTAATGGTAAACGCTAAATCCACGAGTAAGCTGATCCCTTGCTTTGTTGGCATAGGCAAACGCCCGATCCAACAGCGCACGATCTAACACTGAGAACGTACGCTCAAAGATTGCTCGTTCCGCTACGAAGTCAAACGGAAGCCGATTCTCTTGGTCGGAAACCCTCTCCATATATTCCGTAAGAAAATCGCCCACATCGTGCTTGAACGCCTGACGATAGTTCTTCATTGCAAAAAACCGTAGCACCAATTCTTGGTCGAAAGCGCCCAAGCTGGCGTCTAGAGACATAGCGTCGGTTGTGCGGGTAAACGATTCAGTGTGGCTCAGCTCTACGATAAAATCGTTAAAAGCGGGGTCCAGAAGTCTGATCGTACAATTCCTGATTTGCTGAGGGGTAAGCAGCTGTCCCCCAGTGTTGAGCCGCTTAAACATATGGTACTTAAAGCGAGGATCGCTTCCCTTGCGGACAACCTCGACTCGGACGAACGCTCGCTTAAGGCGTATCTGCAGGGCGGTACCGAGGTCATCAAAGGTCTTGCCGTTCAACTCATCGACGATGTCGCAATCAGTTAACACAAGCTTCTCGCCATCGTGAACGGGCGGATCGAGGTGCAACGCTTCAAGTTGGCCGCGTAAGTGGAGGTACGACGATATTCTTTGCAGACCATCGATCAGCAAATACCGGCCTTCATCCTGCTCGATAACGTAGATTGGAGGGACGGGCATCTCCAATAGCAAAGACTCGATAAATCGTGATCGAGCCCCCTCTGACCACTGAAACAGCCTCTGGTAATCTGGGTTAATGTCCAATTCACCCGCGCGTCGCATATCGAGAAGCTCGTTGAACGACAGATCGAGGCTCTGTGTGTGAACCTTCGCGAGCTTACTATCGATTGCGTTGAGTAATTGAACGACCTGCTCGTCTGGAGCATCCGCCATCTTAGATCCTCCTCAGTTCTTCCTGAAGCATAATACAGACTCGATGGCCGAAGTATCTATTCGATAATTACGAGACCGCGTATTAATGCTCGCAAACGTACGAGAGATTGGAAAGTCCACCTGCTGCGAAAGGCCAAAACCAAGTCCACATGCGATCTCGCTAAAGATCGTAGCCAGGTCAACGCGAAGATCTTTAAAATAAGAGTCTTGAACTACGAGTACACAAAAGGCACCTGCTCTTGTGCAGCGCGACAATTCGGAAAGTGACCTGGAGATACCGAAAAAGTATTGCACAAACGTTTTGTAATAATAGCTTCTAGCTGCCTTTGAAGGATGATCCCCCAGCCGCTTAAGGAGTGCGTTGCAGGTCGGCCCCCAATTGGGCTCGGCGGCAGGAACCACGTCCTGAATCGTCGGCGTCCCAATTAGTCGCTTCCGCAGTTCCGGTAATTGTTTAGCAAGACGAAATCCCAATACCGCTAGTTCGGGGGAAGTGGCAACACCATAGTCAATCCTTGTGCAGTACGGAGGTGACGAAAGAACGAGGTCAACGGAATCGTCCGCAACCGGAAGACAATCCGACGACGCTACTGAAATCGTGGAACAACTGTTCGAGAAGTCCCATTCAGGGGGTTCGCACTCGATGCTTCCTGACATACTCCGGATGTGTTGGCGAAATAATGAAATAAGGTCCGATGGCTCCGGCCTAAGGCGGCTGTGAGGACTTAGGGGTCGGGTAATCCAGGTTGGGTTTGAACGTGTAAATCTGCCGAGCAGGGATCGTACCGTACGAAATAGGCCTACAAAATAAAAAGCCGCAATGGCCGACAATCTCGATGCCATATCGACACTGGAATCCGCTGAATCCCTTGAAACCAAAAGCGTATGAATGGCACGGTCGATGGAGCGTATCTTCGCGGCAGCGCCCGGCATGAACCATGTAAGGAGTGGGTCGTCATCATCGTAGAACCGTCTGCGAGCTGAAGCTTTTTTTTCGATATCCGCGAGCAAAGGCTCAATGCTGGGCAGTTCCGTCCTCGGAAGTAGCCGTGCCTTGGCCGCCACGGCCATCGCCGGATTGAGGTCGAAGCCAGCCGATCGGTATCCGTAGATCGACGCGGCAGTCGTCGTGGTTCCGCTGCCATTCCAAGGATCCAATACTAGCGCCCCTGATGTTAACGCGGAACTCTGAACGATTTTGCGCGCAAACTCACTGGAAAACCCGGCATAGTAAGGAAACCACGCATCACGATCCGTTGGTATGCTAAGCCTTCGCTTCGGATTCACTATGGATAGAGTTTCACTCATTGCCTAGGATAAGCGTCGTACTTTGAAATGTCGGGGTCGAGAGCAACCGAATAGTACCCGGTCTGAGGAAGCGTGACTAGTCCTATAGACGGCCACCCTTCGGTAGCGTGAATCCAAAGTCTGAAGGGCCGCTGCCTCAAATTGGCGCTGGTTCAGCGGGGTCGGGGGCGGAGGGGGCGCGCGGTGAGTGCGCGGGGGCGCATGCGGAAGCGCGGGCTGAGCGGCGGGGGGACGGTGCGGAGGAAATCGCCGCAGCCGGGGCAGCGGCCGTCGTCGCCGATCATGGGGGCGGAAGAGTCCGCGCGGAGCCAGTGACCGCGGGCTTCGCACGACGGATTAATGCACTGCACGGTGAACCCGGGCAAATACTGCATCAAGTTGTCCTCAGCGGGTCCGCTGCTTTGCGCACGATGCCGGGAGGCACGGCGGATAGCACCCCTGCGGGCCCAAAAACTCGAGAGCGAGCAAATGATGGCGGGATTCTGGCTCGAGCGGCCTGTGGTGTCAAGCGGAAAGGATACAAGATATGGGGGTGAGATTGCGGAGCTGTGGAAAAAGGGGCGGCGCGCACCAGACGAGCGACAGTGAGCGGGTGGAAACCCGCGAAGACACGCGAGATAAGCGCGGGACGGAAGTGCGTATAAAGGAATGAGGCGCCGTGGGGCGCCCGACGGAGGGCGGGATGAGCGATCCAACACGAAGCGGATTTGATTTCGGAAAGTCGATGCCGGGGATGCCGAACTTTGGCGGAGTAGGGAAAAAGATTTTGTGGCTGGCGCTGGTGATTGTGGCCGTGATTCTGCTGATGAGCAGCACCACGTCGGTGCCAACCGGGAACGTGGGCGTGCTTACGCTGTTCGGGCGGGTAACCGGAGAAACGCTGAACGAAGGGATTCACCTGATCAATCCCTTGAAGGCGGTGCAAAAACTCTCAGTGCAGACGCAATCGATCAAGGAAAGCGCCAACGTGCCGTCGAACGAAGGGTTGATCCTGGCGCTGGACACTTCGTTGCTGTTTCGGCTGGACAAGAGCATGGCGGCGCGGGTGTATCAATCGATCGGCGACAATTACGCGGAGAAGATCGTGGAGCCGACGCTGCGTGCGGCAATTCGGGCATCGACTTCAGCGCATACGGCGAACGCGCTGTATACGAATGCGCGGGAGCTGGTGCAGCACCAGATTCAAGAGGAATTGACGGCACAACTGGCGCCGCGAGGGGTCATCGTGGAAAACGTGCTGCTGCGCGACGTGCAATTGCCGGCGATGTTGAAAGGATCGATCGAAGCGAAACAACAGGCGGAACAGGATGCATTGCGCATGAGCTTCATCCTGCAGAAAGAAAAGCAGGAAGCGGAGCGCAAGCGGATTGAAGCGCAGGGCATCGCGGACTTCCAAAAAATCGTGGCGCAAGGGATCAGCCCGCAATTGCTGGAATGGAAAGGCATCGAAGCGACCGAGAAACTTGCGGCGAGCACGAACTCCAAGGTAGTGATTATCGGCAATCCGAAAAACGGATTGCCGCTGGTGCTGGAGCCACGGTAGAGAGCAGGCGAGGCGGCGAGTGGTCAGGCATGGCGAAGTTGGCGGGCGCGCGCGGTGAAGGCGACGAACGCCAGCGCGGCGGCGAGGACCAGATAGATTAGCGCGTAGCGAAGCGTGGCAGGACCGCTGGCAGAGCCGGTGAAATCGAGGCCGGGCGTGTGGTTCAGCGGGCCGACATACCACCAGGTGACGTACAGGCCTTCGAAGAATTTGCTGGAGCCGGTGAGGACGCCGAGGGCCAGCGCGAGCGCGGGAAGAAAGGCAGCGGCGACGAGCCAGGCAATGAAACTTTGTGTTTGGCCGGCAAGCAGCAGGCGGATGGCGGCGCCGGCTCCCGTGAAAGCGGTGACGAGGAATCCGGCGAGGAAGCATGCGGGAAGCTGGCGCGGAAGAATGCGCGCGGAAGAAAACAGCAATGCGCTGGTGGCGAAGCGGGATTCGCGAGCGCCCATGGCGGACCAGACCAAGACCGGCCAGAGCCAAGCGGCGGCGAGAATGGGGCCATAAGAGGCGGTAAGCGGAGTGGCGAGCTGCGCCACGAGAAGGCCGAAGGCGACGGCGTACCACCACCAGCGATAACCCTGAAGCGCGAGGCGAAGCTCGGCGATGACCAGACGGCCAAACCCGTTTGCCCGCGCGGAGGCAACGAGCGGCGTGAGATGCACCACCGCGGCCGGATAAGAGGCGTGGGCCGCGGCCGGAGGTTGCAGCGCCGGGGCGGCCAGTTTCTTCCTGGAGCCATTCTTGGACTTTGGTGACGTCGCGGAGTCAAAGCGATCGAAAAACGACGCGGCGAGCGGCACGATCGCGCAGGCCACGGCAAACCACATCACGCGCAGAAGGATCGACTGGAAGCTCCACGCGATTCCCGGCCAGCGCCAGGCTTGCACGACTTGCAGGCGCTGGCCAATGTCGATCTGGAAGGACATGCCGCCATGATAGCCGGGGACGTAACGCCGGGCTTGCGCGCCGAGCGAATCCATTACGGCAACCAGTCCCATCGGGTCCAGCCAACGTCGGCCGGAGAGCAACGGAGCGGCGAGGCCGAAAATCCAGACGAAAAACCAGGCGATGTTTCCGAGGCCGCCGCGGAGGAGCGGCAACATTTCAAAGAGCAGGGCAGAAACAGCGCTGAGAGCTATGGCCGGCAACGCCAACAGAAGAAACGGTAAGAGCAGAGCCCACAAGTCTATGTTGCGATCTTCCGCGACCCAGAACTGCATGACCAGCGCGGCGATGGCCAGTACGGCGACCATCGAGGAGAGCACCGCGAAATTGCTGAGGAATTTTCCGAAAGCGTAGGAGGTTTTTGAAAGAGGCGTGGCCGCGAGGATTTGTCCGACCCCGGTGGAACGGTCGCGGTCGACGGAATTCTTAACGATGTAGAAGCCGATCAGAGAGAGAAAACAAGTGATGACCATAGCCACGAGAGTGCCGATCCAGCCGGAAGTGTACACGCCGCGATACTCGTCGAACTGCAGGAAAATTTTGCCGGTGGCCGTGGCGTAGCCGAGAAAGACGGCAAAGAGAAGAGCCAACAGGAAACTGTAGCGGCGCGTGCGGTCGAGAAAGTCGGCGCGCGCGATGGCCGCTATGGGGCGAAGACCGCTCGTTGCGTTCATTGGGCGGCGACCTTGGTGCGGTCCTGTGTTCCGCGATATGACGCTAAAGTGGCGAGATAAGCGTCTTCGATGGACGGTTCGAGCGGGCGCACGCTTGGCGACGGCGGTGTGTTGGCGACGATGCGGGCGTGGACGCCGTCCGAACGATGCGCGGTGCTGGTGACGAGATGGGTGCGCGTGAGCGCAGCTACTTCGGAACTAGGGCAGACCACTTCCCAAACTTTTCCGGCGACGCTCGAGAGCAAGGATTCGGGAGTGCCATGGGCGAGAAGCTGGCCGCTCGAGAGAATGGCGATGCTGGTGGCGACGGCTTCAACGTCGGAGACGATGTGCGTCGAGAGGATGACGACGCGCTCGCCGGAGAGTTCGGAAAGGAGATTGCGGAAGCGCACGCGCTCTTCGGGATTGAGGCCGGCGGTAGGTTCGTCGACGATGAGAAGTTGCGGATCGTTTAGCAGAGCTTGCGCGATGCCAACGCGCTGGCGCATGCCGCCGGAGTAGCCGCCGAGGGGACGGCGCGCGGCGTCGGCAAGATTTACCAGATCGAGAAGCTCGGCGATGCGTTTGCGCGCGGCGGCAGCGGAAACGCCCTTTACGGCGGCGAGATACTCGAGAAATTCAATGGCGCTGAGATTGGGGTACACGCCGAAATCCTGCGGAAGATAGCCGAGGACGCTGCGAAGCGAGTCGGGATCGCCGGTGATGTCTTTGCCATTCCAGAGAACGCGGCCCGCGGAAGGCTGCGTGATGGTGGCGAGGATGCGCATGAGCGTGGATTTGCCGGCGCCGTTGGGGCCGAGAAGCCCGAGAACGCCCGGAGCAAGCGTTAGCTGCACATTGCGGAGAGCTTGCACACTTCCGCGATAGGACTTGCTCAAATTCTCGACGATAAGTTGCATAAAAGTTGGCAGCGCGACTTAGCACTCGCGATGGCTACCTGGAATTACGGACGAGGGTAGCAAAAAGTTCTACGGCGAGCGGAGAAAAGTTGGCGCGGGCAAAAAATAGGAGATGAGATGTGCTAACAGCGTCGCGAAGGCTAGCTTTGCGGCGGAGCGGCCGGGGGCGGGGGTTGGGGTGATTCCGGAGCGGCGGGTTTGGAAGAGCCAGCCGGCTGGAGCGATGCGAGCTGCGCTTTGAGGTCGTCGACGCTTTTTTGCTGGTCGGCGATCTGTTGCTGCAGAGAATCGAGTTTGGCTTTGCCGGCCGTGTCGCGCCCGAAATCTGGATTGGAGTAGAAGCTATCCTGCGAGAGAGCGGCTTCGCGCTTGGCTAAATCGAGATCTTGTTCCGCGCGCGCGAGCCGCTCTTTCAGGCGCAGCACTTCGGGGCTGTCGCCCTTTTGCACGGGAGCATCGGCAGGCGATCTTGCGGCGGCTTTGTCGGCAGCTTCCGCGGCGGCAACGTCCGCGGCGGGAGGAGGTCCGGTTTCCAATTGCGGAGTGGGAGTGGTGAGTCCCTGATCGCCGGGTTTCACTCTTTTGGCGTCGAGATCGTCGTCGGTAATGACTTTGGTTTTCGCGGAGGCTTTGTCCTTGGCTTCTTTCGCGCGGCGAGCGGCGTCGGCGACGGACTGGGCCTGGGTGTCCTGAGCATGTGCATCCTGGGGCGGAGCTGCCAACGGCAAAAAGCACACGGCCACAAGAATCGCACGAACGAAGCGCAAATCGCAGCACCACATAAGTCTGCTCCTGACCTTGCCGATCGGCCTGGGTACAAGTTCAGGATACTCCCGGGGCGCAGCGGACAACAATCGCGTGGAATCGCATGGGCACGAATCAGGCACGGTCGATGTTGGTTGGGGATGCACTAAGCTGCGGGCGGCGATTTGCTCGTGCGCGCAAAAGAGGAACGCTTTGCGGTTGAGGTCGTCTAATGAAATATGCAGGGTTGCACGATTTTCAAAGCTCACGCATACTCTCGGCGCTCGCGGTGCGTGGTGGCGCGCGGGAATGTCGAGAGGAATTGCGAGGGGATCTATTGATGCGGTATTTGCCTGCCGCACGTGCAGTTGTCTTTGTTTTCGCCATGCTGTTTTTTCAATGCGCTGCCTTTGCGGCCACGCCAGCTCCCGTGGCTGGCGCTGCTGCGCCGCAGAGCACGCCTGGCGCGCCATCGCCGCCTTCGGGCAACGCGCCGCCGTCACCTGACGCAGGTTCCAACAACCGCGCGGAAAATCCGGCCACTACGCAGTACACGCTGTCGCACGAGCGCTACGAGAAGGCCGTGGCGTATTCCCGCGCCGCTTACGTGCTCTATTTCGTGGACGCCTTCGTGGGCATCGCCGCGGCGTGGCTGCTGCTGCAGCTTGGAATTGCCGCGCGATTCCGGGACATCGCTGAAAACGTCAGCGGGCGCCGGTGGGTGCAAGGGCTGGTATTCGTGCCGCTGCTGGTGGTGGCGATCGAGTTATGCACTTTGCCGCTGAGCATTTACGGTCATGCGCTTTCGCTCCGCTACGAGCAGTCCATTCAAGGATGGGGCTCTTGGTTCTGGGATTGGACCAAGTACCAACTGCTGATCGTGGCTTTCGCCATGGTGATTGTGCAGCTGCTGGATTTTGCGATGCGGCGGAGCCCGCGGCGCTGGTGGCTATACTTCTGGTTCGCGGCGCTGCCCATCATCGTAGTGTTGACGTTCAGCACGCCGTTGGTGATTGATCCGCTGTTCCACCATTTCGAGCCGCTAGCGAATAAACATGCGGATCTCAGCGCGTCCATCCAAAAACTGACGCAACGCGCAGGGGTGCCGATTCCGGAAGAACGCCTGTTCCTGATGGATGCCAGCGCGAAGACCAACGAGATCAACGCGTACGCGACGGGCCTCGGAGCGTCGAAACGCGTGGTCATCTGGGATACCACGATTCAGAAACTAACGCCCGACGAGACGTTGTTCATCGTGGGACACGAGCTGGGACACTACGTCCTCGGGCACATTCCCAAAGCCATTGTGTTTTCCGCGGCGCTCTTGCTGATTGCGCTGTACCTGCTCTTCCGCGGATTACACTGGGCGCTGGACCGCTGGGCTTCCGGCTGGAAGATTTACGGAGCCAGCGACTGGGCGGCGCTGGCCGTGCTGCTGTTGCTGGCAAATGTGTTTTCGTTCCTGGCCGAACCGGTGGCCAACGGCTTCAGCCGAAACCAGGAGCATCAGGCCGACGTTTATGGGCTGGAAGTGATTCACGGACTCGTGGCCAACTCGGAAGAGGTTGCCGCGCGCGCGTTTCAGAAGCTGGGCGAGATGGATCTTTCCGATCCTAATCCTTCATCACTCATTACGCTGTGGCTGTACAGTCATCCGCCTCTGGCGGACCGGCTGGTGTTTGCGCACAGTTACGATCCCTGGTCGAAGGGCGAAGCGCCGCGATACGTAAAGTGACGTAACGATTTGTCCGCGGCATCGGCGGGCTCGCCGATGCTTATGCCGGTGCTATTTCTGTGCGTGCCGCTGCGCAAATGCCGCTACTTTGTGGCGATTGCCGCAGGTGGACATGGAGCACCAGCGGCGCCTGCGCGTTCGCGACGTATCGCAGAAGAAGAGACCGCAGCCGGGATTGGCGCACAGGCGGAGACGCGGGTCCGCGCCTTCCGCCAAGATCTCCGCGCCCGAACGGGCAATGGCCGCGAGAAGCCAGTCGAGCGAGTCTTCCCGCGCTATGAATTCCAGACGCCAGACGCCGTCTTCGGAGACCAATTCGTCATGCCCTTCGGTAATCCGCAGAATTTCGTTGAGCGGTTCAATGGACTCGCGGCCTATCCGGGCTTTGCGAACGCTCGCCGAAAAAGCGTCGCGAAGCGCGGACTGCAGCCGCACCGCACGTGATAGCAGCGCTTCTGCGGAACGGCTATCCACCTGGGGTAAAGTGAGAAGCTGCGAACCACGCTGCGGAGAGACCACCGAGGCGGCTTCCAGGAATGTAATTAGCAATTCCCAAGTCAGCGGACGAGGGGTGGCTCCGGAGAAGACGCGGCCGAGATTGACGAAGTCGACGCCAAGCCTGCCGCCGAGAGATTTGCGTTGATCGAGAGGTTTGACCACCGGGCGACCCGTTAACCAGTTAAGCCTATCACATCGGTTAAGCATCCGGGAACGCCGTTTGCTCGTATAACCTTTTGGCACCAAGTTGTGTCTCAACGTAGTGGGCCCAAGGGGGAACGATGAAGGCGGCTCGGCCAGCAGCGGCGGTATTTGTACTGATAATCGGATGGGCATGCACAACGGCGTGGCTACACGCACGCTCCGCGCAGGCATCGCCAAAAAGTGGCGCACGCACTCCCGTCATCGTGGAGCTATTTACTTCCGAAGGGTGTTCGAGCTGCCCACCCGCGGATGCGCTCCTTGCCAAGCTCGATTCGCAGCAGCCCGTTGCCGGCGCGCAGATTATCGCCTTGGAAGAGCACGTCGACTATTGGGACCAGCTCGGATGGCGCGACCCTTTCTCATCGGCGGAATGGACCGACCGCCAGCGCAGCTACGCGCAAGCGTTTCGCAGCGGCAGCGTGTACACGCCGCAGATGATCGTCAACGGTTCCGCGGAATTCGTCGGAAGCCGCGCGCGCCAGGGAAGCCAAGCCATCGAAGAGGCGGCGCGGCAGATGACGACAGTCTTAAACATTAGTGCGACCGCGGTGCCCAACAAACGCGCAGCGGAAGTAACCGTCAAGGTTTTGCATTTAGAAGGCGCGAAGCCAGACGATCAACCGGAAGTGTGGCTGGCGGTGACCGAAACGGGGCTGCATAGCGCCGTGGCTGCCGGCGAAAATGCCGGCGAAGATCTCCATCACGCAGCGGTGGTGCGCAAGCTGCAACGGCTGGGGCCTGCGGCGCCGAAGCCGGGAGCCGCGGCGGACGTGGCACTGCCAGTGTTTGACGGCGTGAAGGTTTCGCTCGATTCCAGTTGGAAGCGCGAAAATCTTCGCGTGGTCGCTTTCGTGCAAGAGCGGCGCAGTCTGCGCATCATCGGAGCGGCGCAGGCGCCGATTCCGCAGTGAGATGATTTTCCCGCCAACCGGCTTGGCGGATTGTCAAATCAAACGTTCTAACATATAAACTGCATCTAACTTGCTGGAGAAGCACGCGCCGAGTGCTCACACTGGCAGAGTGCGGGCGTCAGTAGGGAGAAGGGACCAAGGCTCGCCAGCCAGCCTGCCGAAAAAATGGAAACACCCGAATTTTCATCCTCGTCCGATACGCCGTCGGTCACGGAGCCGAAGCGCCTGCCTTGGATTTTTCAGAACGAGCGCGGCTTGCGTGCTGGCTGGCGCCTGGTCATCTACGTGGGATCGGTTGCGGCCGCGTGGATCGGCTGCATGATGTTGGTGAACGAATTCGTGCACCCGGAGCGCGAAGCGTATTCGCCGTGGGTTCTGGGCGTCGGCGAATTCGTAAGTTTTGCGGTGGCATTCGGCGCGGCGTGGATGATGTCGCGCCTCGAGGAACGTTCCCCGGCCGCGTACGGCCTGCCTTTGCGAGGAGCGTTTGGAAAACTGTTTTGGCTGGGATGCCTGGTGGGGCTGTGCGAAGTGTCCGCGCTGGTCGCGTTGATTGCTGCGTTTGGCGGGTATTCCTTCGGTGAACTCGCGCTGCATGGCCAAGCTCTTGTGAACATGTGCGTTTCCTGGGCGATCCTGTTCGTGCTGGTGGGATTGTTCGAGGAGTTTTTGTTCCGCGGGTACACGCAGTTCACGCTGGCGGAAGGAATCGGCTTCTGGCCCGCGGCGGTGCTGCTTTCGGTGGCGTTCGGCATGGTGCATCGCAAAAATGCCGGCGAAGGCTGGGCCGGAGTGGCCAGCGTGATCGTCATCGGGCTGGTTTTCTGTTTCGCGCTGAAGCGCACGGGAAATCTCTGGTTTTGCGTGGGCTTGCACGCCGCGTTTGATTTTGGCGAGACCTTTCTTTATTCCGTGCCCAACAGCGGAGTGATGTTTGAAGGCCACTTATCGAACGCCAGCCTGCATGGACCGTTGTGGTTGAGCGGCGGATCCATCGGGCCGGAAGGCAGTGTGTTCAGTTTTGTGACTATGGGAATCGTGGCACTGGCGATCCACGTGATGTTTCCGGCGCGAGCGAAGGAATCGGCGGAGCAAGAGCCGGCTGCAGCTTCCGCGGCTTAGTGAACAATCTCGGATACAGGAACCAAGCGGATCCCTAGCGCTTCCGCTTGCGGCAAAAGCTGGCGCAGCGCTTCTAATGTCGCGGCGTGTGGATGCCCGATGGCGATGGCTTCGCCTTTTTCCCTGGCGCCTTTGAACGCCAGCCCGAGTTGCTTGCGCACCGCAGCAACTTCTTCCACGTCATCCAAAAAAGGTACATTGCGGAAACCGGAGGGCACGCCCGCTTTTTTGGCGGCGTCGTACGCGACAGTTGCGGCAGTGGTACGGCTGTCGACGTAGAAAAGCTGGCGGTCGCGCAGAATCGGCATCAGTTCGTCCATCAGCGCCTGGTCGGAAGTAGCTTGCGAGCCTTGATGGTTGTTGACGCCCGCGACGCCGGGAATTTTCGCCAGGAAGTCATCCACTAGCGTAGCTACTCGCGACGCCGGCATTCCGGGACGCAGTTCCTGCGCTTCCGGCTGCTCCTTGCCGACCGACTGCATCGGAAGATGCAGCATCACTTCGAGTCCGCGGCGATGGGCTTCCTGCGCGATTTCGGTGGAGTGCGCGTGCCCCGGCAAAATCGAAAGCGTCACCGGATAGTGCAAAGCGAAGATCGCTTGCGCAGCTGCGGGGTCGCTGCCCAGATCGTCCAGGATAATCGCCAGCCGCGGAGCGGCGGTTTCCCCTGAAGTTTTTGCGCTGGAGGCTGCTGCCGAACGAGTCGCGATCTCGATTTCGTGCGTCACGGTTCCGGCTCGCCGGAGAACGATGCGCAAGGAATTCGCGGAGGTTATGGGCGCATCCTGGGTCAGCTTGTGACGCGTGATTACGCGGTCGAGGCTCTGCAGCAGGGTGGTCTGGGCTGCGGCGCGTGCATTTGGCGATGAGGCGGCCGGCAGACTCATGGATAGCGCATCTCTGCTAGATGCATCGCTGTCCGTAGCGGACTTCTTGACCTTGACGGTTGTTGCGTGTGGCGCCGCCGCGGCTGCGAGCTCCTGCGTGATGCCGTGGATTTCCTCTGCCGATGGCTTTCGCGCGCTCTTCTTTTCGCAGCCGGTCAAAAAGAGCGCCAGCGCCAGGCTGAACGCTGCGAGTGCTTGGAAGAGTTGCTTTCTAGCCGAGAAACTTGCGGAGTCGAATGCTGCGAAGTCGTGCCAATTCACGAACGCTTAAGCGGCCTTTTTCGCGGGAGACTTCAGAAGCTCCAGCGCTTTGCGGTAGATGGGATCTTCCGGAGAAAGAGGCCGTGGCCCCAAGCCAGGCTCTTTTCGGGTGTCGGGAGCGGCGGAGTCGTCTTCGGTGGCCGCGGAATCATCGACTGCGGTTGCGCGCACCACTTCAGTGGGCACTACGCCTTCATCGAGAATGGATTTGCCGCCGGCGTTGTAATAGTTCGCGACGGTCAGAATCAGGGCAGAGCCATCGTCCAGAGTGATGAGCTTCTGTTCGGAGGCCAAGCCAAAGGTACGCTCGCCGACGACGTCACCGCGGCGGGTCGTAACGATCGCGGAAGCGAGCACTTCCGCGGCTCCAGAGGTGGTCGCATCGATCAATACAGAGACTTGATTTCGCCACACCACTTTATTGGGATCGGCGGACTGCGTTTGCGTCGATACCGTTTGCCCGCGCAACAGCGCCAGCGTTCCAGACGGCACGAACAGCCTTGCCGTTGCAATCGCTTCCGATACTGGGCCGCGGCCGCATTCTCGCAGGTCCAGGATGACGCGGTGCACGCCTTGTTTTTCGGCGTCCAGCAAACGGGCGCGAATTTCGTCGGCGCGGCCCGCATCGAGCGAAGGCAGGCGCAAAGTCAGAATGTCGGGGTCCGCTTTCGCGGTAATGATCTTGGATGGGCCGAGCTTTTCGCGCACCAGGTCTACTTCATCCGGAGTGGCTTTGCCGCGGCGAATGACCGCGACTTTGACGCCGGAACCCGGCTGGCCCATGAGCAAATTGAGCGCCTGGCCGATGGACATATCTCGCGTGGTGAAGCCGGCGATGGATTCAAAAATGTCGCCGCTGCGGATGCCCGCTTTGGTTCCCGGGCTGTCGGGCAAAACGGAGATTACGATGACGTAGCCGTAACGCTTGCCGAGCGTCAGACCGGTTTCGCCGATGGCCGGATTCTGGAGCTTCTTTTTGTACTCGTCGTACTCGCGAGGCGCCAGATAGCTCGATTGGGTGTCCAGGGATTCGAGGAGGCCGTGCAGGGCGCCGGCGGTGACCACGCGCATGTTCGGGTCGTCGACGTAATCCTGCTGAACCTTCTGCAACACTTCGCCGTAGACGGTCAGGGACTTGTAGGCTTTATCGTCTGATGTACGCCCCAAGACATGGCCAATCCCCGCGTAGCAGAAAATCGCCACCGAAACGACGACAATACCGATGCGAGCCGCTCGACTCATGCCGCGCCCATCCTTCTGGCCTTCTGGCCTTCCGGCTTACCAAGTAAAAGTATAACACTGCCTAGGTATGGGACGCCGGGGGAAGGGAAAAGGCAGCCTGGAGGTAACCAGATCGGCCCGCCTCCCGGACCCTTCACAAAGAGACTTCGAGCGACTCGCGGCTGGGCTAAAGCCAGGCCCTACGAAAGTCTCCCCTTCAAGGAGTCCGCTCGTCGCCAGCGCCGAGCGCCGTCTTGCCATTCGCTAGCTGAGCCGAATCACTACTTCCGTGCAAGACTCGTTAGCTACTGGGCGGTGGTAGTTGCCTCGTTCGAGAAGACGCTCTCGACCCCGGAAGCGCTTACGGCGGTAACCACGTAAAAATACTGCTGGCCGGAAGTGAGTCCGGTATCGACAAATTGCGGTCCGGCACCAGCGTTGATGACCGTCGTATAAACTCCGGAGGTTGTGCCCCGGCGTACGTTGTAGCCGGCAATGTCTCCCGAAGGGCTCGGTGTCCATGTGAGCGTCACGATTCCGGTCCCTTGTGGCGAGGCGATTAAATTAGTCGCCGGCTGAGGCTGCACGTTCATCGTGAACGAACCGCTGGTCACGCTCTTCTGTGGATTGCTGCTGCCAACCAGATGAACGGCGAACGTGAAAGCCCCGCTGGCTGTGGGGTTGCCTGCGAGAATACCACTCGGCGTCAGCGACATCCCCGGAGGCAATCCACCGCTGGCCAACGTCCAGGTCAGAAGACCGAGGCCCCCTTGCTCCAAGAGCACCTGGGTGTAGGGCACGCCTTCGGTCGCGCTTGGAAGCGCAGTATTTGCCGTGGCAAGCAATAGATCCAGCACCACCCAGGAATCATTGGTGGTGTTGAACGTCAGAGAGCTAAACGGCGTCGCGGATACGAATCCACTGAACTGCGTGTGTCCAGCAGTCGGTAGGCTGCTTAGCGGCAAGACAAAGCCGTTTGACAACGCGAGCGTTCCCGAACTCGGTCCTCCAAATCCCAGTCCTCCGTAATCAAGCGCCAAGGCACGCGTCGGTTGCGGAAGGATGATCGTGAGCTCATTGTTCGGGCTGCCATTCGAGGAATCCACGATAAAGTCCGCAGGATAGTTCGGCGTGTAGAACGTTGCTGTTGTGACGTTCACCGTCGTAGTCGGGTTGGTGGTTGAGAAACTCACACCCGAAACGGTAAGGGGATTGAAGTCTGCAAACGGCGCTCCGGCAGGCAGAATCCCGTTAAAACCAATGGGGCTGATGTTGGTGGCGGCCCCATTAAAGGCAGTCGAGTTTGAAAAAACCGCAGTACTTGGCTGCCCGTTCGCCAGGGTCGTAGGAGTTGTCACTTGCATCGCCGCCAGCGGCGCGGTGCTGTAGTAGCGTTCCGCGGTTGCTGTCGGACTGTTGCCGCTGAATCCTCCCGCGATCAGCACGGTCCCATCGTTCAACAATGTGGCCGTGTCCTGCCAGCGGGCGCTGATCAGGCTGCCCGTATTGGTGAATATTGAGCTCGACGGATCATAGATCTCGGCAGTGCCCTGGATCGGATTCGTGCAAGAAGGGGGCGGGCAGTTATATCCACCCGCTACCAAAACGGTGCCGTCCGGTAGCAGGCTTGCCGTGTGAGCCCCGCGCGCATTGTTCAGACTCCCGGTGAAGGAGAAAGTTCCCGCGACCGGATCGTAGAGCTCCGCTGTTCCGACGCCGGCAGTGCTCCCTGCCAGTCCTCCCGCTACTAAAACCAGCCCGTTAGTCAGCAGGGTCGCACTCGGGTTTTGCCGGGCGGTGTTCAGGCTGCCAGTAAACGAAAACGTCTTCGCGACCGGATCGTACAGTTCTGCGCTAGCGTCTAACCCCGTGGCAATTAGCACCTTTCCGTTGGTCAGCAGCGTTGCGGTGTGTTCCAATCGCGCAGAGTGTAGCGGTCCTACGTTCGTAAATGTCCGAGTGGCCGGGTCATAGATTTCCGCGCTCGTCAGCACGTCCCCGTTGGAGCCTCCAGCAATTAAGACCGTTCCGTCGGCAAGCAGCGTTGCGGTATGGCTGGAGCGCGCAATATTGGGATTGTTCTTCGTGTTTGTGAAGGTCCCGAGGCCGGGATTGAAGATCTCTGCCGTGGCCACAAAGGTGCCATTGTTTTGGCCTCCCACCATGAGCACCGTCCCATCATTGAGTGGCGTCGCGGTATGCTGATATCGCGCGCTGTTCATGCCGTTGACGCTGCTGAACGTTCCAGTCGCGGGGTTGTAAAGTTCTGCTGCGTTGCTCCCCGTGGAACCTAAAGTTTGGCCTCCCGCAACCAGCACCATGCCATTCTGCAGCAATGTCGCTGTCAGATTGTCGCGAGCCACACTCAAGTTGCCGCTGCCGCAGAAGCCATTGACAGTGAAGGGATTCGAAACCGCAAATACATTGCCAACCGTCGCTCTGAGCGCGTACCCGATTTGGCCACGATCTACACTCAAGTCTCCAAAGAAAACATCTCCCGTGGAACTAGTCTGCTGGCTCAGCGTACCGCTCAACGTCGCTGTCGCACACGGCGGTGTCCCGTTCAGAGACATGGTCACCTGGGCGCCCGCTATAAGCGCGCCTTGATTGTCCTGCACGCGTATGTGCACAGGACTGTTCGGACTAGTCTGACCACCGGCGTAATTGGGCGGCTGCGTTACGAACACCACATTCGCGGAAGGCGCCGGGGCGAAATTGATGGTGTACATGCCGCTGGCGGATTGTGGCGAGGGATTGGACTGGTCGTTGGCGCTGACGGTGAAGGAAATAGAGGAAACCGCGGGACTGGAAATGGAGAGCAAGCCGGTGTTGGTGTTCAGCGTGGCGCCGTCGGGAAGGCCGCTGGAGCCGAAGGAAACGAAGCCGAGGCCGCCGGTAGTGCTGAATTGCTGGGTGTAGGTGACGCCGATGGTGCCGGCGGTTAAGGTCCCGGGGCCAGGTACAAGCACAAGAGGCGCGGCGATGCGGATTTGCCTAACGGGTGTAAGGCTGCGTGGCGGCAGAGCGGAGTCAGCGTACGTGATGACGGAGTTGAAAGTGCCAACCACGGCGGGCGTGCCGGAGACGAGCCCACTGATGGGATTGATGCTCAAGCCCGAAGGAAGATTCGTGGCGCTCCAGGTATACGGAGGAGTGCCCCCGGAGGTGGTGAACGGAATGGTGCTGTAGAACTGTCCGGTGACTCCGTCCGGCATTCCCTGTTCGCTGGTGATGAGCAGCGGCGCGTTGACGTTCAGAATGAAGTTTTGCGTGGCGAAGTTGGCGGCGCTGTCCGCAACTTTGATGGCGACCGGGAAGGTCCCGACTTGCGTAGCCGTGCCGGATAGCAGTCCTGTGGAGCTGAGATTGATTCCGTTGGGCAACGGACCGCTGGCCAGCGAGAAAGTGTCCGGCCCGGGCTTGCCGCCGGCGGATTGCAATTGCACCGAATAGCCGGGATCGTTCAAGTCGGTCGCAGGCAAAGAAGTCGTGAGAATATTCACCGGCGGATAAACCGGCGGCGCCGTGAGATTCGGGTTTCCCGGATTGGACAAAACCGTTGCCGTATTGACCGCCTGCGGCACCGTCACGGGAGTAATCACGGTGAGCGGATTGAACGGCGTCAGCGCCGGCGTGGGGTTCACCACCCGCAACGTGATGTACGCCGTCTCTCCCGGCGCCAGCGTGACCGTCCCCTCGTTCGGCGTGGCGTTCGTGATATCCGGATTGGTGATATTCGGATTCGAGGCCGTAAACAGCATCGGATTCGTGATGTTGGCAACCGTGATCCAATGCGTTTGCACGCCCAGCACGCAATTCTGCGCCACCGGCGTCTGATACAGCTTATTGATGATCAACTGCAACACGATTCCGCTTGGCACGGCTCCGTTGGTCGCCGTCTTGACGGTGTAAGAGGCCGTGGTGTTGCCGTTATTCGTGATCGGATAAGTCGCGTCTTGAATCGAACCGTTGGTGATGTCCGGGTTGGTGATATTCGGATTCGTGATATTGGGATTTGTGATATTTGGATTGGTAATATTAGGGTTGGTTATATTCGGGTTGGTGATGTTCGGATTCGTTGCGCTGACATTCGTTACGTCGAGGTTCGCGGTACTGGAATTCGTGATGTTGGGATTCAGGAACGCCGTGTTCGTAATGTTCGGGTTCGTGATGCCCAAGTTGGTGATGTTCGGATTGGTGATGTTGGGGTTGGTGATATTCGGATTCGTTGCTTCCGTGCTCGCGATGTCGAGATTCGTGATGTTCGGGTTGGTGATATTCGGATTGGTGATGTCCGGATTGAGCACGGCCGTCGACGAAAGCCCGTTATTCACAATGGATCCGCCAATGGCCGAGATCTGCGCCACATTCACTGTAATGGTGGCCGCCGCGTTCGTCGAGGTGGCAAACACACTGCGGGACACTGACGAGTAAGGCGGAATGGTCACATCCAAAGTCGTCAATACCGAAAACTGCAAAAAGGACGCGGCTCCGCCTGGAGGCTGGCTCGCGATCGTAAAACGCACGTTGAGCGGCTGGCCGGTCGAGTTCTGCGCCTGCACAGGAAACGCGCGCTGGAACGGAACGGTTTTGCCATTGAACGTCGTCGTGCCGAACGGCTTTGCGTTCCCCGGCGCTCCCACAACGAGTCCGCCGGTAATCTGCGAAGTATAGATATTCTGGTTGCGCATGCCCTCTTGCCCGGGCAGGCAAGTCGGAAGAGGATTGCCGTTCTCGACGCTTATTGCGCCCGCAACGACGGGCGCGGTGTAATTTTGCCAGCTTCCGCCCGGCGGAGGCGGCACAACGTCGCGGTTGTCAGTCCAGGTCGCGTGAAAAATCGGATCAACACTTGGCGTGAAATTGTAGGCCCAGGAATTGCCCCGCGGAACAAACATAGGAGACGGCACCACGTCGATGTAGTCCCCCAAAAACGCTTGCTGCCCTTGATCGAAGAGCGGCAGGTTTGGCACATTGAACTTGAACTGCTCGATGTCCGGAGCCGCCGGATTGACGCAGCATCCATATTCGTACTGCGAGACGAGCACGGATGGCCCCAAAGTCACAGTGGGGAATATGCCCAGCTCAAGCACGCGCAAATCGAGCGTGTGGCGCCGCAGACCCAATCCAGCATCATCAATATAGTGTGTGAACACTTGGTTCAACCCGGTTATCGTCACAGGAGCCAGTTCACCTTGCGGGTCCAGCATTTCCGTGTAGCTTCCGAGGCTCGCGGGATTTGGCGAGTAAAACCCGGCATAGTGGTCCAGACGCAGATCGTAGTAAAGCAGCGTAAGCCTGCCGTTCGCGAAGGTCATTGCCGGCATGATCTGGTGGCCGCGTCCCGAAGGATTGGTCTGCGCGTTCTGCGGCAGATTGTCCACCATAAAGGCGGGCGTCCAGTGCGTGCCATCAATGGAACCCGCCGCCACGATCCGCGCATCGCCGCTTGAACTCACGCCACGCGCCGAAAATGCCACATACACGAAACCAAAAAAGTCCGTTGTGATCGCGGGGTACGCGTTGGTTCGAAACGACGTGCCTGTAGTCCCCTGATCGAACGGCTGAAACGTCGAAATCTGTACCGGCTTGCTGAAGCTCTTTCCTGCGTTCGTCGACTGCGCGATCACGATCGCGTCCGGCACTACTCCGGGCGTTGCGAATTGCCGCCACGCCACATACACGGCTCCCGTGATCGGGTTGACGGCTATCGTGCTCCCCTGGCTGGTCGTCGTTCCGGTGTTGATCTGAACCGGCGTGCTCCAGGTCACTCCGCAATCCGTCGAATGCGTAAACATCAAGTGCGTCGGTGTAATATTGCCCTTCGCCCCCGCCAGGAAATCTGTGTACGCCAAATAAATATTCCCCGCGGCAAAGGATTGGTGGACGGGGAGCGTCGCGCCATTCGGTCCAACCCCGGGCTCTTTGGCCGTGAACGAACACGTCGCTGCTCCGGCTCGCGGAATGTCCACAGCCATGGACGGCTTATCCAAAAATTGCGCACTGTTGCCTGTCGCCACAATGTGCGTGTCAATGTACGTAATGGGATCGAGTTGCTCGTTGTTGTTCAAGTCGTTGTAACGTGCCACGAAGATCGAGCTCACCGAACTTGCCGAAGTCGTGCTTGTAGCGCGGTCAAACGCCAGCCCGGCGTAATAGAACATCCCGTTCGTCCCCGCCCGCACCACCGGGTCCGCCGCCGCTTGATAGTTCCCTAACTTCAACGCTCCGCTGTCCGTGCATTGACCAATCGCATACGGACATCCCGGCAGCAGGGTGCTCTGCCACGTAAATCCGCCATCGAACGACTTGAAGAGCCCCAGCCACGCATCTCCGGTTTCCGCGCCACCGCTCAGCACCTGCTCCAGGTCCACGGTTCGATAGTCGTTGGCGCCCGCCAGGATGTGCATGGGATTGCGCGTCGAGACCGCCATCGACGGCTCGTTCTGCCGCTGCAGGAACGGATCGCCATTAGGCCACTTCGTTCCCGACACCATGTTGACGTTCTGGCCTGCCACTTGCGCCAGGGCAGCGGGCGCGGCCGCAAAGAGGGCGAGCAACGCAGTGAGACAAATTGCAGGCATAGACCGGGCTGGCAGTTTCATGAACCGCTCCTTGCAGGACAAAAATGGGAAGGAGGAGAAGACCGAACAGAATCGGCTGCTCCACGCAGAATCGGGTTGTGAACCACATCGAAAGGTGGAGGGGAACTGGCCACTTTCAGGCGCAACCGTGGCGAGAGTGTGTTGCGAATTACGCTGAAAGTCAAGACAAAGTCAAAATAAGAACAGCGTAGCGGCGCATTTCGCGAGGCCCGGAAATTCTGCATTACTTGTCAGAAAAGGCAGCCATTTCGCGAAGCGGATCTAGATGATTCGCGCGGCAGCCAGCGCGGCGATTTCTTCGTCGCTGTACCCCAGCAGACCGCCGTAGACTTCGCGGTTGTGCGCGCCCAGCTTTGGTCCCGGCCACTCCAGGCCGCCAGGCGTCTCGGTTAGCTGCGGCATGATCGCCGGTAGCCGCACTTTGTCGCCGTCGCTCAGGTCCGCTTCCTGAAATAGTCCCCGCGCGTGAAAATGCGGGTCGGCCATCATGTCCTTCGCGGAATTTATTGGCCCCACCGGAACGGCCGCGTCTTCCAGGATTCGTATTACTTCCGCTGACGTAAGCTGCTGCGTCCAGTTCGAAATCGCGCGGTCAATTTCGTCGGCCCACGGCACGCGATCGTCGTTGTGTTGGAATCGCGGGTCGCTGGCCATTTCTGGCCGGCCGATGGCCACCATAAAGCGCTTGAACATATTGTCGCCATTTGCGCCGATGATTACGTACACGCCGTCACCGCACGGATACGTTCCCGTGGGCACGATTCCGGAGAGCCGTGTTCCTTCGCGCTCGCGAATTACGCCGGCCTTGTCATATTCCGGAATGGTGCTTTCCATCATGTTGAAGACGGATTCGTAAATCGCGACGTCCACCACCTGTCCGGTTCCGGTGCCTTGCGCGTCGCGGTGATAAAGCGCCGTCAAAATTCCGAACGCGGCGTGCAGACCGGTCAGCGAATCGCCCAGGCTCAGATTTGGCCGCACTGGCGGCCGGTCGCGATCACCGGTCACGTAGCGCAGCCCGCCAACTCCCTCGCCCACGGCCGCGAATCCCGGCTTTTGTGCGTTGGGTCCGGTCTGTCCCCAGCCCGAAATGCGCGCCATGATCACCCGCGGATTGATCGCTTTTACGTCTTCGAAGCCGAGGCCCCATTTTTCCAGCGTGCCCGGCTTGAAATTCTCAACGATGACGTCGACGCGTTCCGTCAGCCGCCGCGCAATCTCTTGTCCTTTTTTCTGGCGCAGATCGAGCGTGATGCACTTCTTGTTGCGCGCCAGGCTGTACCACCACAGCGATGTTCCCTTGTGCAGCGTGCGCCAGCTTCGCAAGGGATCGCCTGTTCCGGGCGGCTCGATTTTGATGACTTCCGCACCGAACCAGGCGAGCAGCACAGTCGCAAACGGTCCGGCCAGAAGCTGACCCATTTCGAGCACTTTCACTCCGGCCAGCGGCTTCGGCTTGCTGTCCGGCGTTTTGGGGGAAGAATCCATGTCGCAGCTATCTTAATGAGGCCGCGCCCTGGATGGAAATCTGGCCGGAAGATTGACGGTCCGCTGTTCGCAGGCGACCCTTAGTGAAAATCGTGCGATTCCGGTTCCGCTTGCGTCAGCCGCAGCGGGAATACCGCTTCCGCTTTCACGGAAACCACGTTGTCCTGATTTTGCAGCCGTCCTTCGATCAGCAAAAATGGGTGATGCACCACCACGGTATGATCCTGGTCGAAAAGCTGCGGCGTGATAATCGCATTGGCGATTCCCGTTTCGTCTTCCAGGCTCAGAAACACGAATCCCTTCGCGGTTCCCGGCCGCTGCCGCGCAATCACAGCGCCCGCTACGCGCACCTTCGCTCCATCCTGCAGTTTCATCAGCTCGGCCGCGCTCAGAATCCCGTGTTTCTTCAATTCCGTCCGGTGATAAGCCATGGGATGCGGTCCGGTGGTCAATCCTGTACCGCGAAAATCCGCCACGATTCGTTCTTCCGCGGTCATACGCAGCAGCGGCGATTCTGCTTGTATGCTTTCCTCCTCCGGCTCGATCTGATGGTGTGCGGCGTTTGGTTGCTCCAACAGCGGCCCTGGCCGCCGCGCCGCGCGTTCCACTTGCCACAGCGCATCCCGCCGGTGAATAGCTCCTTTTGCGCCATGGATAAAATTCAGCGCGCCCACTTCCGCCAGCGCCGTCAATTCTGCTTTCTGGATTCCAGGAACGCGCAGCTTCAATTCCTCGATGGACGTAAACGCGCGGACTTCCCGCTCACGCACGATTTCCAGTCCGATCTCTTTCCGCAATCCTCTCACGTATTGCAGCCCCATGCGCACCGCGAATCCCTCCGCAATTTTATCCAGCTTGCAGTGCCATTGCGATCGCGCCACGTCGATGGGCTTGAATTTCAATCCGTGGCGCTGCGCATCCTTCACCAGCGTTGCCGGGCGATAAAAGCCCATCGGCTGATTGTTCAGCATCGCCGCCGTGAACGGTCCCAGATAATGGCACTTGAAATAAGCGCTGGCATACGCCAGCAGCGCAAAGCTCGCCGCATGCGATTCCGGAAAGCCGTACAACGCAAACGAAGTAATTGATTTTACGATTTTGTCTTGCGTCTCTCCGATGATGCCATTTTTCTCCATTCCTCCACGCAGCTTGGTCTCCACATCCTTCATTCGCGCTTCGGACCTCTTGAACCCGAACGCTCGCCGCAGTTCCTCCGCTTCGCCGCCCGTGAATCCCGCGGCGATCATGGCCATGCGCAACAGTTGCTCCTGAAACAGCGGCACGCCCAGCGTGCGCTTCAGCACTTGCTCCAGCGATGGATGAAGGCACTCAGGCTTCTCGCGCCCCTGCCGCCGCTTCAAGTACGGGTGCACCATTTTCCCGACAATCGGCCCCGGCCGGATAATGGCCACCTGCACCACGATGTCGTAAAAGCATTCTGGCCGCAGCCGCGGCAAGCACGCCATCTGCGCGCGGCTCTCGATCTGAAACATCCCCACCGTGTCTGCTTTCGTCAGCGTGTCGTAAATCTTTCGGTCGTTTGCCGGCAATCGTCCAAGATCAATTTCTTCCCCGTAGTTATCGCGGATAATCTCCAGCGTATCTTCCAGCACCGCCATCATTCCCAGACCGAGCAAATCCACTTTTACGATGCCCATGTCCGCGCAGTCTTCTTTGTCCCATTGCACCACCACGCGCCCGGGCATGGTCGCCGGCTCGAGCGGCACCGCGGAATCCAGTTGGCCCTGGCAAACCACCATTCCTCCTGAATGCTGCCCCAGGTGCCGCGGCAAATCCTTCACCGCTTTGCACAGCGCAAAGAATTTGCTGATTTGCGGATGATGCAGGTCCAGCCCGGCATCGCGGAACTGCCGGTCCAGCGTGTCTTTCGCATCGCGATATTCCCACGCGCCAACCAGGCTGGAGAGCCGGTCCAGCGTTTCCGCATCGAACGACAGCGCTTTCCCAATTTCCCGCGCCGCCGATTTTCCACGGTACGTAATCACGTTCGCCGTCATCGCCGCGCCCAGCTTTCCGTAGCGCTCATACACATACTGGATGGCGCGCTCGCGCTGGTCGCCGCTCGGCAAATCGAGATCGATGTCCGGCCATTCGCCGCGTTCCTCGGACAAAAACCGGTCGAAGAGCAATTCCATGCCAACGGGATCGACAGCAGTAATCCCCAGCGCGTAACAAACCGCGCTGTTGGCCGCCGACCCGCGTCCTTGCACCAGAATGTTTTGCTCGCGGCAAAACCGCACGATGTCCCACACGATCAGGAAATATCCTTCGAGACGCAGTTTCTCGATCAAAGCAAGCTCGCGCTCGATCTGTTGTTTGGCTCGCTCGTTGCTCCCGCCATAGCGCCAGAGCATGCCCTCGTAGGTGCGCTTTCGCAAAAAGCTGGTTTGCGTTTCGCCCTCCGGCATCGGATAGTCCGGAAATTTGTAGCCCAAATCGCTCAGCACGAAGCCCAGCCGCGCGGAAAGTTCCTGGGTATTCGCAATGGCTTCCGGCAAATCCGCGAACAAGCGCTTCATCTCCTCCGGCGATTTCAAATAGCGTTCACAATTGCGACTCAGCAGGCGTCCGGCTGTCGCCAGCGTGCGGTGATGCCGGATGCAGGTGAAGACGTCCAGTACTTCGCGCTGCGGTGGCTGTGCGTACGAGACGCCGTTGGTCGCCAGCAACGGCAATCTCAGTTTTCGCGCAATGGCCACGGCCGCCTGGTTCCGCGCTTCTTCGTGGCGGCAAAAATGCCGCTGCAATTCGACATAAACGTTTTCATGCCCAAACGTTTCGCACAGCTCATGCACTCGTCTTTCCGCTACTGTCGCGCCGCTGCTCAGCAGCGCCTGCGCCAGCGGCCCTTCTTCCCCTCCCGTCAGACAAATCAGCCCGCCGCCAAGTTCCTTCATTTCTTCCGCGAAGACTTGCCCTTCGCCTTTCTTCGCGCGCATTTTCATCCGCGTGATCAACCGGCACAAATTCCGGTAACCTTCGCGGGTCTCCACCAGCAGCGGATATCGCCATCCATCTGCTGCCGTTACTTCCGCTCCGATGTGCGCGCGGATGCGCATTTTCTTCGCCGCCAAATGAAACCGTGGCGATCCGTACACGCCATCGCGGTCCAGCAGCGCCATGGTCTGCATCTCGCGTTCCGCGCATACACTCACCAGGTCTTCCGGCGTCGCTCCGCCTTCCAGAAAACTGAACGCCGACCGCGCATGCAGCTCCGTATACATCAGTCATACACACCGCGCACAAACCACCCGCCGCATTTCGCGTCGTAATACACGCGGTACAATCTGCGCTCGCTTTCCCCACGCCCCACGCGAAACACAAGTTCCAGGTCCCACTCCTCCTGCTGCCACGCGTCTTCGCGCCACCATTCGCCCGACGTTTTCCAAGGCCCCGTCGCTGCTGCAACCTCTCCTCGCATTCCCGAAAAAAATACGCGTACCGGCCGCTCTGCTTCCAATTCCACTTTCGCTGCCAGCACCGGCCGAAAAATCCGGCAGCTCATCGCTATCCTCGCACTTCCACCCCTCGCCGGCATCTCGTAATCCCGCTCTTCCACCGCCGCCGAAAACTTCTTCACTTGAAACGCATCCGGCCGGTGCGTATCCATCCGTTCCGCCACGCCGACATTCCCCTCTCCCACCACGTTCGCAATCCGCGCAATCGTCAATTCCAGTTTCTCCGCATCTGGAAAACTCGGCAAAAATAGCCCATTCTGCGTCACGCGCGTCCGCGCAGCTTCCGCCGCCATGCGAATCTTCACGATCGGCGCTCCCGGCGGATTCGCCTGCAGCCGCAAGCGCACCAGCTTCAGCAGCATTTTCGCGTCGCGCATGGCCACCGGCAGTTGCAGCTCGCGTTCGAACACGCTTGGCAAATTCTTGGCGCGCACGATTTCTTTCTTCGCCTCGATAGCCTTTTCGAACGCCGGCTCCAGTTCGAAGCGCATGCGAATAACACTCGCGGCCAGTGCCCGCGCCGTCAGCCGCGCGCAAAGCTGGTCCAGCAGCCGCCCCAGCAAAAACGACAGCGGCTCCAGTTCTTCCACCGCGTCATCCAACTCCATTTCTTCTTCAAACGTGTGCCCCGCTTCCGCCACAACCATCGCGCGCGATCCTTCGCCGCGCGCCAGCGCATGCAGCCGCACGCCGTGCTGTCCCAGCCGCTCCGAAAGTTCCAGCACTGGCAGCGCCGCCAGCGCGCCGCACGTCCGCACGCCCCAGCGCTCCAGCGTCTCCGCCATTTCTTCCGATAGCGACAGCACGCTCACCGGTAAACCGCTCAGTCGCGCCGCTTCTGTGCCACGCGCAATCACGCAAGTTCCCGCGAATCCCCGCGCCGCCACCAACGCCGCTGCAATATTCGCCGCCACCGCAACATTCAGCCGCAACCCGCAAGCCCGCCCGCGTTCCAGCAATTCGCCGGCAATCGCTTCTTCATCTCCAAAAATGGAGCCCAGCCCCGCCACATCCACCACCATCGTGTCGGCCGCCGTATCTTCCATCCGCGGCGAAATCGACCATCCCAAATCCAGCAGCGCCGCATGCGCGCTTTTTTCCAGCGCCAACGATCGCGCCCGTATCTCCACGCCTAAAAATTGCGCCGCCGTAGCCTTCGGCATTCCGATCTCGACACCCGCCCGCCGCGCCGCGCCGCTCACCGCCACCACTTTCGTCAGCGGCGGCGCTCCTTCCACCAACACCAGTGCACACTCCCGCAATCCAGGCTCTGCCCGCACCGCCGCCTGCACCAAAAAATTCTTCGCAAATACTCCCGCAAACATTCCTCTCCACTCTCTCCGTGCGCTTTCTTCTTGCTCTCTGTGTTATGTTTTTCCCCTTCTCTTCTTTCTCTGTGCACTCTGCGTCTCTGCGTTAAGCTCTTCTCCGAACAGTCGAACAACACTCGTCTCAAACGCCGTGCGATCCTCGTCTATCTCCCGCGCATCAATCTGTTTCATAAAAATGTCCCGCGCCCGTTTCCGCACCCGCACTCTCTCCACTCCGCTCCTCCGCCCTTCCAGCAACCGCGCTTCCGTCTGCCGCAAATCTTCCGCCGTCGATGCCCATCGCGCCGCGCCGCTCTCCATCCGCAGCACCAGCGAAGCGCAAGTCTTCGCATTCGCTTCCGGCTCCATCACCAGCAGAATCGTCTGCGTCTCTTCCACCGCCCGTCGCCACCGGAACCACACATTCAGCGGCACCTGCCGCAGCACCCGCGGCGCGATATCGCTCAAATCCACCGCAATCATTCCGAACCCGCCGCCCTGGATCAGCAAATCCGTAGCCCGCATCGCCTGCGCAATTTCCCGGCACCGCACCCACAGCAGCCGCTCCAGCCGCACGCCCGCCGCTTGCGCTGTCTCCGGATCGAACGCATCCCGCGCATCCACCAGCGCGCACGCTTCCGCCGCCGCCGTTCGCCCCGCCAGCGCCGCCATCAGCAAACTCGTCTTCCCCGCGCCCACCGCCCCGAAAATTTCCGTCAATCCTCCGCGCGGCAACCCGCCCGTCAGCGCATCCACCGGCGCCACACCCGTAGGCGCAGTCTCCACCGCGCGCCGGTCGCGATACTGAAACGGCGCCGCCACGCGCCCCGCCAGCGCCGACTCCACCTCCAACCGCAATGCCGCCGCCGTTTTCATGCCCATAAAATGCTGCCCCCGCCTTTATTCAGGCGGGCACTCTGCGATGTTTTATCGGCGATAAGGCAGGTAGAGGAAGGAAATAATATTCGCTTTTTATTCGCCTAAACGATTCTCTCTTTATCTCATGCGATTGTCAAGACTCACAAGCCTTCAGGACAAAATCCCGTCACAGGCGTCACCTTCAACACCTCCAGTCTTCCCACACAAGTCAATCTCGGTTCCGGCGACAACGACATTTTCGCCTACGATCCCTTCGGCAACATCAACAAATCCGGCAGCCCCAACAGCTTTCAGCCAACCTACTCCGCCGCCACCAACCGCATGACCTTGCTCCCCGGCAATTTCACGCCCACGTACGACGCCAACGGCAACGTCTTGAACGATAGCAACCACACTTACGCCTGGGACGCCGACAACAATTCCGTTACCGTAGACGCTGTCGGCCTCGCCTTCGACGCCCTCGACCGCATGGTCGAGCAGAACCGCTCCGGCGCCTACACGCAAATTGTCTACGCCCCAACCGGTGCTAAACTCGCTCTCATGAACGGGCAATCCTTGGTCAAGGCTTTTTTCCCGCTCCCAGGCCAAGCCATCGCCGTATACGCTAGCAGCGGTCTCGACCACTACCGCCATTCCGACTGGCTCGGCAGCGCACGCCTTACTTCTTCGCCCTCGCGCACGTTTCTCTCCAGCACCGCCTACGCGCCTTTCGGCGAGCCCTACGCCCAATCGGGTGCCGCCGACCTCTCCTTCACGGGTCAAAACCAGGACACCGTCTCCGGCGACGACGATTTCCTCTTCCGTGAGTACTCCACTCAGGGCCGCTGGGCCTCTCCCGACCCCGCTGGCCTCGCCGCCGCCGACCCATCAAATCCTCAATCCTGGAATCGCTATGCCTACGTTCTTAACAACCCACTCGCCCGCATTGACCTTCTCGGCTTGGACTGCGTTTTCCTAAATGACGCTGGCGACGGTATTGCTGAAATTGCTCCTGAACTTGACGCTGCTAGTTGCAGCGACGCGGGCGGCGTATATTTTGCCGGCAGTATAGATCCAAGCTCGTTTCGAGCCGATCCAAACAGCGACTTTGTATTCGCAAATGGCCTGGATGGAACTGCTCAGTTTTCCTGCGGCGGCGGCGTCTGTGACCAAGAGAGCCTCACCGCATTCGGCGACTCCCTTTTCGGCCGATCCTCTACAACAGTAAACGCCCAGGACCCATGGTCGTGGACGATTGCATTCACACGGTCGTTTCTCACATTCTCTGGTGGCCCGGGCAATAAACCGACCTGCGCCGGGCAGGCACTGACTCACATCGCTGGAGAGTTTATTCCTTTCGTGCCAGGCGGGTCGTCGGTTATTCAAGCGACGGCCCCTGCCGCACAGGCTATGGCGTTCAACAGCGCAGTGGCGCAGACAGAAGCTGGGATAGACGCTTACATCGCAGCCAGGGGATTAACCGTTCCTCTTCGATCGACTATCGTCCGAGCTATGGCTGCGCAAGGAGCCAAAAATGCAGTCGCAGCTGGTGCGAGAGCAAACTTCGCGGTCCAAACAATTGCGGTGGACTATGCGGCTCTTCACAGCATGTACACAACTTCTGGTCAGGCGCGAAGTGGCGAATGCGCGGCTGCGTTCCCCATATTCTAGAAGATGAAACAGAAAATCAAAGATAACCTTATCTACCTCTGCGTAGGCCTAGCGATAGCCGCGGCATTCACAATCTACATGTTCTATGTCGAAAGGACCACGGGAAGGATACAGCAGATACCGGGACCAATTCTCTGGGGCATTCTCTCTACCCCCGGAATCGTAGCTCTAATCTTGGAACGATTTTGGGAGTACCGTCGACGGCGTTTACTGTGGCTTATATTGGTCGGCACTATGTCGATTAATGTCTTAGCGATGTATATCGCCTATTTTTTCCGGTGGGACCCGCCGGTGATTGTGTGGAGCGCGCTGACGGTACCTTGTGTGATCGTCGCATTCATCGCCGGTGAAAGGTTTGTGGTTCGCAAACGCAGCGGATAGGTGGGCGGCGCATCTTAGCCAGTAGAAGCCTCTGGAGAGGCCTACGAGTCTTCTCATGCGTTCCTTTTCCCCCGTTCTTTGCAGTCCGTCTATCTCTCAGAAGACAAGCCACTTACTAGATACCACTTGACAAATCCCAAAAATGTGCTATAATGGGTTATCGTCGCGAGCAGCGGATCTCGTCGCTGCCCGCCCTCTTATGCCTCGCCGCCCGGCTGTCCTTCTAACTTCCCTACGCTCCACCTCTCCCTCCTCGCTCTTTCGCACTTTTTGCACTCCCCTGCAAAAGAGCGAAGCGCATCTCCTTCCCCTTCAATCACTTCCCGCCTCTTTGCAAAAACCGCAGGTGTGCCGTCACAAGCGTTTCTCTCCCGCCACTCGCCACTCGTCACCCGCCACTTCCGCAAACTCCCCACTCTTTCCTGCCCTGAGCCCCGAAGGGTTCGCTCTTTTGCACCGGAGCGAAAGCCATCCCCTTCCTTTTCAATCCGTTGCGCACTCTTCACGTGTTTACCTGGGGTGCCGCCCACAGAGTCTTCTCAACTTTTCAACCTTGAACTCTTCAACCTCTTCCCTCTCCCGGCGCGCCCTTATCAGATTAACGACATCGTTTCCCCATCTCGTAACATCACTTGCACCGAAGTGCGCTACATTGCTGGGGGCGTGTTTCCGGGCCGAGTTGCATCGCCGAATCCTTCAGCCAAAACGAGAGGTGAACAAGTGAAGAGAATCTTGGGAACTGCCGTGGCCGTGTTTCTGCTCAGCGCTTCCGCCGCCTGGGCGCAGGAATCGAAAGCCAAGTCCGTTAGCGTGGACATCAAGAACGCCCAGGGCCAAAGCGTGGGCACTGCCGTACTCTCCTCCGCAGCCAAAGGCGTCAAAATCAAGATCGACATCAAGAGTCTCCCGCCCGGCGACCATTCCATCCACATTCATCAGGTGGCCAAGTGCGAAGGGCCGGATTTCAAGTCCGCTGGCCCGCATTTCGATCCCAGCGGCAGCCACGCCCATGAAGGACTTCCCGCCGGCGATATCCCCGACTTCTCGCTGATTGTCGCGGCCGACGGCACCGCCCATGCCTCCACCCTCGCGCCCAACGTCACCCTCGGCTCCGACGCTCACTCCGTCTTCAGCAACGGCGGCACCGCCATCGTCATTCACGCCGTAGCCGGCGGCACCGGCACCGGCGCGCCCCCGCGCATCGCCTGCGGCCTAATCCTGAAACCGGAGTAGCTTTTTTGCGAGGAGGTTCAAGTAAGGCCGCTTGTTCACGATCGGGGCTTCGCGAGGCAGGGGCTTTAGCCCCTGCAAGACGCCTCGGGAAAGAGTGGGCTTTAGCCCATGAAGAAGCCTCGCGGCGTTTCGTAGCGTCCGCTATCTCAGCTCTTCCCCGGCCGCTCCGTCACCGGCTTTTCGCCGCCGCCCGGCAACTTCGACTTCTCGCCGCCGGCCGCTTCGCCATCGAGCAGCGCCGGCAAATTCGCGTACGCGTAAATCGTCGGCGCATGATTCTGCATCAGCCCGCCGGTATCCGCGGTCGGGCCGTAGTTGCTGTGCAGATCATGCGCCAGCATCCGCAGCATGGCCATTTGCTGCCCGCGATGATGCGCGGTATGCGCGATGCGCCGCGTCATCACCCAGGCGCGCGACCGCGCCACATCGAAAAACTGCGTTTCGCCCTCCCACCACGCTTCATCCTTGGTACGGAATATCTCCAGCCGCTTGGCACTGTGGTCCGCATAGCGCCGGATAAATTCGAGGCGCGTCTCCTGCGCCGGCAACGGCGGCTCTCCGACGTCAATGCCCAGCATGGTGCGCAGCCACAAATCCTCGCTGACGCACTGGTGCACCATCTGCTCGTGCACGCTTCGCCCTCGCAGATCCGCCGCGTTCGGCCGGAATTCCATATCCGCGTCGCGGAATTCGCTCCACACGCTGACCACCTTCATCCGCTCCGTCTCGTACGTTTCCACCAAAAAGGCATATCGCATGATCCATCTCCTTCCCGCTCCCAATTCTCGGGAGCTCCCTCTTGACTTCGCCACGCCGCAGGCGTATCAAAGCCGTTATGCGCACTGGCGTCCCGCCAGCTCTGCCTGCCGCGCGCAAGTCTAGTCCAGCAAGGAGCAAATCCATGAGCACTTCCGTACGCCCCATTCCCGAAGGCTATCATTCCCTTTCTGTCGCACTGACGTGCAAGAACGCCGCCAGCGCCATGGACTTCTATAAGCGCGTCTTCCATGCCACCGAACTCGTGCGCATGCCCGGCCCCGGCGGCCAGATCATGCACGCCGACATGAAAATCGGCGACTCCCACATTTTCCTGAACGACGAAATCCCGGGCATGGCCACCGCGCCCACGCCGGGCGTGTCCACGGGAATGTTCGTCTTTCTGTACACCGAAGACGTCGATGCGGTCTACAAGCGCGCGATCGCCGAAGGCTGCCAGGTGACCATGCCGCTCGCCGATCAGTTCTGGGGCGACCGCTACGGCAAGTTTGTGGACCCGTACGGGCACTCCTGGGGCGTCGCGAGTCATGTCGAAGACGTCGCCCCCGCAGAGATGAAGCGGCGACAACAAGAAATGACGGCCAAGATGAGTAAGGCGGCCGGACAAAGCTGAGTGCCGGTGAACGAAGGGCGCAGGCCGCTGCGGCGGGGCTGCGCCCTTTTTTCCTTTGCAGTCCGTCCGTTCTGCGCCTTTGCCAACCGACAATGTAGCCCCAGGCTTTAGCCTGGCATCGTCGCACTCGGGTGCCATCGCTCGTCATTCCCTAGTCAGGCCCTAGTCAAGCCACAGTCAGGTGGCGCCTTGCGGAAAGTGCGGAGAGGTTGCTACGAGAAGAGGAAGGACCGGGAGGAGCCTCGGAGGCGGCTCCCCCCGGCTTGGGGGGGTGAGAACGGGGGCTACATCCTGCAGGAGTCGGAGACCATGGAGGCTTGCCTGCGAGAGCCGAGCGCTTCACAACGCTGGCAGTATTTCAACGATGCGCCTGGCGTGCCATACGTGAAATGCCTGAAAAACGCGGAGGAACATCCCTTAATCCCTGGGCCTTAGGTCTCAGGGTCCGCGCCGACGCGGCGGAAGGTCGGTAACTGGGGATTTGAAAATGCCCAAAGCCAGCGCGGGTCTGCTGATGTTTCGCTTTTCGCCGGGTCTGGAGGTGCTGCTGGTGCACCTGGGCGGACCGTTCTGGGCGAAGAAGGATGCCGGTGCGTGGTTTGTGCCGAAGGGTGAGATTGAGGCTGGCGAAGATACGTTAGAGGCCGCCAAACGCGAGTTTCAGGAGGAAACCGGCTGCGAGCCGCAGGGACCGTTTCTGCCGCTGGGATCCATCAAGAATAAAAGTGGCAAGACGATTACGGCGTGGGCGTTTCTCGGCGACGGCGACCCGTCAAAGATTCGCAGCAATACTTTCGAACTGGAGTGGCCTCCGCGTTCGGGCAAAATGGCGGAATTTCCGGAGATCGATCGCGCCGCTTTTTTCGGGGTGGCGGAAGCGCGAGAGAAGATTCACCCTGCGGAAGCCGCCTTCCTGGAGGCCTTGCAAAGAGTTCTGCCGAGCAGCGAGGCAGTCAGATAACAGCTAGACAACTGGGGCGCAGCGGTGCTGCGCCCCTACGACGGACCGCGGGTTTCTCAGTTGGGCTTCTCGGACTTGGGCGGCGGTTGCTTCTGCTGTTGCTGTTGCTGTTGCTGGCGCTGCGGCGGGGGCTGCTGGCGCTGCTGCATGGTCTGGACTTGTTGGGTGTGCTTTTGCACGAGCTGCTGGGTCTGTTGGGTGTGCTGCTGTTCGACCTGCTGTTGTCTGGTGTCGTTAGCCTTTTGCTGGGTCAGGCGCTGATGGTCCTGATCCTGCTTTTGCTGGAGTCTTTGGCGTTCCTGGTCCTGCTTTGTAACCAGCTGTTGCTGCTGTTGCTGGTATTTCGTGTCCAGCTTGGTGTTGCCGGTCTGCGGAGGAGCGGGACGCGGAGGAGTAACCACATCTTTCGGGTGGACTACGTTATTCGGGCGATTCGAGTTGGCGACGTCGGATCGACCAGCGTTGTTGTTGGCAGCAGCATCAGGTCGATTGGCGTTGTTGGGAGCGTTGGTGCGGTTAGCGTTGTTGGCAGCATTGGGGCGGTCGTTGTTGGCAGCGTTCGGACGGTTAGCGTTGTTAGCAGGATTCGCATTCGCGTTCGCATTCGCGTTCGCATTCGCGTTGCGGGGCGGCGGAGTGTACGTTCCACCTGCGGATTTGGCGGCTACCGCACCGCTGTCATGAAACGCGGCAGGCTTGGGAGTAGCGGCGATCGGGGGTTTGCCGCGGTTGGCGGAAGCGCGCAGCTCGGGGTTGGAGCGTGCCGCTTCAACGTGCTGAGTTTGCGCGGCTACCGGGGCGATATGCCGCTCACGCGCAGCGTTCTGTTCTTCCGGCCGCGGGCGCTCGCTAACGCCACCGTTGCCGCCATTGAAGCTGACGCGAGTCCCATTGGATTCGTTCACTCTGGTTTCGTACACGTTGTGAACGATGGTTACGTTGACGTTGTTCACGGCACGGTTGTAGAAAAAGTGTCCGTTATCCCAGCGCCCGCCTTCGTAGCCGTGGCCGTAGTAGCCGAAGCCATAGTTGATGCCGCCGTAGAAGCCGATTGTCGGGCCCCAGTAGCCATCATTGAAGTAATATCCATTGTCGCGCCAGCCCCAATAGCCGGGAGTCCAGAGATACCCGACTTCGGGAGGTTCCACCCAGGTGCCGGGCACCCAATAGTAGTCGTCGTCGCCATACGCCCAGTAACCCGGCACCCAGAGGTAACCCTCGCCCGGTAAAATGGGCTGCTCGTAGACAGGCAACTCCGGCGGGCCGAAGCTGACGGAAATGCCGATTTGCGCGCGCGCAGGCGGAGCCACGCCAAGAGTGGCGGCGAACAGGCCCACTATCGCGAGCACAAAGAACAGCGACCGAATCGAAAGCATACGCATGGTTATTCCTTTTTGCGCGATCATCCTGGGCGTCCCGGGGTTGTTCTTGTGAGTGGCATTTTCGGAACTGCGCGGATGAGCGGCCGGATTTCTGGAGAAATACATTCCTCCAACCGTAATTGCATAGCCTAGGGGTTTGCGGCAGGGGCTGCTATACCGCAAACCATGTAGGTACGAAAAGAGCCGCTGGAGGCGTATCCGGACGTTAATTCGGTAGCCGGAGGAAAAGCGGCAGCTTGGCTGCCGCACTCCACAGCTAGTCGAGCTTTTTGCGCGCGAAGTGGAAGAGCGAAGCGGCCAGCAGCGCGAACATGATGATGCCCAGCAGCGATTGCGCGGAAGTCGGCATCTTGTCGCTCGCCGCAAGCGATGGCCAAAACCTGGGCCCCAGGGCGAAAAGCTTGTCAGACCAGGGCAGATGCAAAATCTGGGTGACCCGGTGCGGGACATGATTGGAGATTTCCGAGTCCTGGAAGAGGTTGATGATGATGCCGAGCAAACCGAAGACACCTCCGGCGGCGATCAATCCGCTGGAGTACAGCGCGCCGGGGCTGGCTTCGCTTTCGTCTTTTTTCTTGGTGGTGGCTTCGACGAGCGCGCGCACCAGTCCTCCGGCAAACATCGCGCCGGTGGTGGCGATGGAAAGATACGAGCCGGTGGCAAAAGCAAGCGAGCGCACGCCAAGGATTTCGACGGCGATGACCAGAGCGACGCCCATGAGCACGAGCCGCCACGGCAACCGCTGATTCAAGATGCCGCTGATCACCGTGGCCATCAACCGCGCCTGCGGCGCGGGAGCTTTTTCGCTGCCGATGCCTTGCGCCCACTGATATTCGATTTTGCTGGTCGATGCGTCGTAGAGATACTCGCCGTCGGGAACCTCGTGCGAACCGAGCGAATTGATCAGCACGTAGTTCTTGCCTTTATAAGTGAAGGTGTCGCGTTCGACTTTTACGCCCGAGGGGAGCGACTGCACATTTACGGCGATTTCCGTGGGAATGTACTTCTCGAGGCCGGTGTTCATGAGCTTCAGCGTGAAAGCGATGGCCACGGTGGAGACCGTGACGCCGATGAGCAGGCCCATTTGTTGCCAGAACGGTGTGGCGCCCACCAGATAGCCGGTCTTGAGGTCCTGCGAAGTGGCGCCGGCAATGGCCGCAGCGATGCACACCGCGCCGCCGATCATCAGCGCGAGGACGGCGTATTTGGGAGCGGTCCACCCTGCGAGGAAAAAGATGGCGCAAGTGGCCATCAGGGTGGCGATGCTCATTCCGCTGATGGGATTGGAAGAATTGCCAAGAAGGCCGCTGATGCGCCCGGCAACGGTAACAAAGAGGAATCCGAAGACCACGACGAACACCGCGGCAAAAAGATTCTGGTACCACTGCGTTTGCGCACCCTGAATCGGAAAGAACGTGAGCAGCACCCAGAGCATGGCCACGATCACGAGCGATCCGACGATGACCCAGCGCATGGGGACGTCGCGGTCGATGCGGCTAGAAGCAGTTGATTCGCCGGCGCCCTCGGCGCGAACATCTTTCAGGCCCGCACGCAAAGCAGAAATGATGGTGGGCATGGTGCGAAGCAGTGTGATCAGTCCCGCGGCGGCCACGGCTCCGGCTCCCATGGGGCGAATGTAGCTGCGCCAGATGTCGTCCGGAGACATCAGGGGGATAGGAATCGTGGACGGATAAATCGGCGTGTTGCCCGCGAGTTGCCCGTAGAACCGGATCGCCGGCATCATCACCAGCCAGGAAATGATGCCACCGGCAAACAGAATGCCGGAAACGCGCGGGCCGATGATGTAGCCGACGCCGAGATATTCGGAGGTGATGGCAGCGCGGAAGGAAGCGCCCGGGAACCAACTGGGGCGAGCTTCCGGCTGGCCGGTCCACGCTTGCAGCGTGTTCATGAAAAAGGTGTACACGCCGCCGAGGCCGAGGCCCCAGAACACGCGTCCGGCGAAGGAACCGCCGCGTTCGCCGGCCACCAGAACGTCGGCGCAGGCGGTGCCTTCCGGAAACGCGAGATTGCCGTGTTCTTTAACGATAAGTTGGCGGCGAATCGGCACCATAAAGAGAACGCCCAGCCATCCGCCGAGAAGCGCCAGCGGAAAGATGCGCAGGAAAGTGAATTCCGTGCCGAAGCCGAGGAAGATGAGCGCGGGCAAAGTGAACATGACGCCCGCGGCCAGCGATTCGCCCGCGGAGCCGGTGGTCTGCACGATATTGTTTTCGAGGATGGTCGAGCGGCCGAAAGCGCGCAGGATGCTGATCGAGAGCACGGAGATGGGGATGGACGCGGAAACGGTGAGCCCGGCGCGCAGACCGACGTACACGGTGACCGCTCCGAAAAGCAAACCGAACAACGCGCCGAGCACAACGGCACGGATGGTGAACTCCGCCGGGCTCTCGTTAGCCGAGATGTACGGTTGGAATTCGCCTGGCGGCGCGGTGGAACTCCATGGGCGTTCGCTCACGGAACCTCCCGAGATTTGTGAATGCGATGTAACGAAGCGCGGGGGGATTATGCCGCAGGAGGGGTACGGGGCAAAGCGAATCCTGCAGCTGGTTTAATGTTTTGGCGAAGTACAGGATGGTCTATTGACAGCAGACCAACGCTTCGGTAATGTGCCGAATCACAGGTCAACAGCTTAGCATTACGCCCATGGCAACCCACTCCTTCCCGGCCCGGCAGGTTTTCTACCCCTACCTGTGCCAGTTGCAGATTTTCCACGGACATCTCGTTTTTGGAGGCGCAACGTGCAGATACGGCGTGTAGCGGCGTTAGCTTGCGTGGTGCTGCTGGGACTCAGCCTGGCGAAACTCCGCCCGGCCAGCGCCGGAGACGAATGGCTCCCCATTTCGCCGGAAGAGCTAAAGGCCACCAGCGATCCCGCGGCGCCGGGAGCGCCGGCGATCATCTTGTACCGCCAAGTGGACCGCGACGACAGCTCTCCGCGCACGCCGCACGAATATAACTACGTGCGCGAAAAGATTTTCACCGAAGAAGGACGAAAGAACGCGGACGTGGACATTCCTTTTATCAAAGATCAATTCACGATTCACAATATCCGTGCGCGGACCATTCACTCTGACGGGTCCATCGTCAATTTCGACGGCAAGATATACGAAAAGGAAATCATCAAAGCCCGCGGGTTTAAGTACCTCGCCAAGACCTTCACGCTGTCCGATGTCCAGCCCGGCAGCATCATCGAATATCACTACATGATCGACTTCGCCGAAAACTATGTATTCAACTCGAACTGGGTGCTGAGCGACGATCTCTTCAGCAAGCAAGCCAAGTTCACCCTCAAACCCTACACCGAGTGGCAACTGCAATGGAGCTGGCCGAATGGCTTGCCGGCGGGCACCAAACCGCCCGTCAACGAGGGCAAGATCATCCACATGGAAGCGCAAAACATTCCCGCCTTCCAGACCGAGGACGACATGCCGCCGGAAGGATCGATGAAGTTCCGGGTGGACTTCCTATACAGCGAGGAAGGCTTCGAGAAGGAAGCCGATAAATTCTGGAAGAAGCAAGGGAAGAAGATGAACGACGCGGCCGAGAGCTTCGTCAACAAGCGCAAGGCGCTGGAACAGGCGGTAGCGGAAACAGTCGCGGCGACGGATACGCCGGAAGTGAAGTTGCAAAAAATCTACGCGCGCACGCAAAAGATTCGCAACACTGGGTACGAAATCGCCAAGACGGAGCAAGAACAGAAGCGCGCGAAAGAAAAAGAGGTAAACAACGTCGAAGACATTTGGAAGCGAGGGTACGCTGACGGTGAGCAGATCACTTTGCTTTTCTGGGGACTGGCTCGAGCGGCGGGCCTGGACGCCTACGCGGTTCGTGCCTCGACGCGCGAAGACCATTTCTTTCTCGCCAACCTCATGCGCGCCCGGGATCTGCACACCTACGTTGTGCTCGTGAAACTGAACGGCAAGGACCTGTACTTCGATCCGGGTACCGCGTTTACGCCTTACGGCCTGTTGCCCTGGGCAGAAACCGCCGCGACCGGACTGAAACTGGACAAAGACGGCGGCACCTGGGTCACCACCAGCACGCCGGATAGCAGCGCTTCCCAAGTGGAGCGCAAGGCCATCTTGAAAGCCACCCAGGAAGGATCCCTGGAGGGCAAACTGACGGTCACTTATTCGGGCCTGGAGGCGCAGTTCCGCCGCGTCGAAGAGCGCCATCAGGATGACGCGCAGCGCAAAAAATTCCTGGAAGACGACGTGCGCTACTCGATTCCCGTTGGCATTGACGTGGAGCTGACGAATAAGCCCGATTGGGGCAGCTCCGCTCCTACGCTGGTAGCGGAGTTCGACCTCAAGGTGGCCGGGTGGATGTCTGGAGCGGGCCGCCGCGCGTTGCTGCCGGTGGGACTATTCAGCGCGCCGGAAAAACATATGTGCGAGCACGCCACGCGCGTACATCCATTGTATTTCCACTATATGTCGCAGAAACTCGACGACGTGACCATCGAGCTGCCTCTCGGTTGGCAGGTCAGCAGCTTGCCCAAGCCGGAGACCGATGATGCCAAGCTGCTGGTGTACACCATGAAAGTCGAGAACAGCAACGGAACGCTGCACCTGGAACGGCGCATGAAAAGCGATTTGATTTCTCTGGACGCAAAATACTACCCGGCACTTCGTAAATTCTATCAAACGGTGAGGACCGCCGATGAGCAACAAATTGTTCTGCAACCCGGCGCCACTGCGGTTAGCAGCAACTAGGGCCGCTCTACCAATCGCCGGTCTGGCGCTATGCCTGTTCCTCGCGGCCCCCGCTTTGCGCGCCGGCGATGCTCCGCAGTGGATGCACGCACTGGTCAACGCTCCGCTCCCCGCTCACGACGAGAAGACCGACGCGGTGCTGCTCTATTCCGAAGACATCTTGAACGTGCAGAACAACGGAAAGATCAAAAGCATCGAACGAAAAGCTTACAAGATTCTCCGGCCGGGGGGGCGCGAGCGCGGCACCGTTTACGCGCATTTTGATTCCGAAACCAAGATCACCGCACTGCGCGGCTGGTGCATTCCCGCGCAGGGCAAAGATTACGAAGTGAAAGACAAAGATGTCCTCGAGACCGCCCTTTTCGGCGTGGCCAACGGCGAACTTGCTTCCGACAGCCGCACCAAGATTCTGCAGATTCCTGCGGCGGATCCCGGGAACATTGTCGGCTACGAAATCGAACATGAAGACCGCCCGTACATCCTGCAGGATGAGTGGAGTTTTCAGCGGACGGATCCAGTGCGCGAAGCGCGCTACACGCTGCAATTGCCAGCCGGGTGGGAGTACAAAGCCGTTTTCTTGAACTATCCGGAAGTGAAATCGACCGCCTCCGGGAACAATCAGTGGCAGTGGGTGCTGAATAACGTCGAGGCCATTCGTCCGGAAAGCGATATGCCCCCTTGGCGTGCCATTGCCGGCCAGATGATTGTTTCTTTTCTCCCGTCCGGCGGTGCGACGAACCGGGGATTTGAAAACTGGAACGATATGGCGCTCTGGGAAGCGGGACTCGTCCGTGGACGGCGCGATGCGTCTCCGGAAATCAAGCAGAAGGCGGCGGCGTTGACCGCTTCGGAAACCAGCGTGACGGGAAAGATGCGCGCGCTGGCGAAATTCGTGCAAAGCGACATTCGTTACGTAGCCATCGAGCTGGGTATCGGCGGATGGCAGCCGCACGCCGCCAACGACGTGTTTGCCCACAAATTCGGTGACTGCAAAGACAAAGCCACGCTGATGAGCGCGATGCTGAAGGAAATCGGGGTCGATTCCTACTATGTAGTGGTGAATACCAACCGGGGTGCGGTGAACTCGAAGACGCCCGCGGTGAATTGGTTTAACCACGTGATTCTGGCGGTCAAACTTCCCGAAGGAGTGAACGAGTCCGGTCTGACGGCCGTCTTTCGGCACGAAACCTTGGGGCGCCTGCTGATTTTCGATCCCACGGACGAGCTGACTCCCTTCGGGTCTTTGCGGGGACCGTTGCAGGCAAATCATGGGTTGCTGGTGGCAGACAACGGAGGCCAGTTGATCGAACTGCCCAAGCTGGCGCCTTCGATGAATGGCATTCGGCGCACCGCGCAGATGACGCTGACGCCCGCGGGCACGCTGACTGGAGAAGTCACGGAGATTCGCATGGGGGATCCTGGAACCTACCAGCGGTACGCACTGCGTTCTGCGGCCAGCGACAACGACAAAATCAAGCCGATCGAGAGTTTGCTGGCGCACTCGCTCGCGACGTATCGGATCACCAAGGCGTCGGTGACCAACGCGCAGCAAACCGATCTGCCGTTTGGCTACAACTACTCGCTGGTCGCCGAGAGCTATGCCAAGCCGGCGGGAGATTTGCTGCTGGTGCGGCCGCGCGTGCTAGGGAGCAGATCCAGCGATTTGCTGGAAACCAAAGAGCCGCGGAAGTTTCCAGTGGAATTCACAGGACCTTCACTGGATTCCGATACCTTTGAGATCACGCTGCCGGCGGGCTACGAGATTGACGATCTGCCGCCCCCCGTCGATGCGGATTACGGATTCGCGAGCTATCACAGCAAATCGGAAATGAGCGGGAACAAGCTGCGGTACACGCGCACGTTTGAAGTGAAAGAAGTCACCGTGCCGGTGGGAAAAATGGACGAGCTGAAAAAGCTTTACCGCATCATCGCCGGCGATGAACGCAACACCGCGGTGATCAAGCCTAGCGGCAAGTAAAGCGTTTTCCGCGCTGACTGGCCGCAAATTCCGGGAACCGCGCCAAAAGTCCGGCGCTCCTCCATACTTCCAGACAACGTATTTGTTTCCACCCGGGCCAACGGCTAAGTGCCTGGCAGGAATGGAGTTGTCCGTGCGCCCCTCTCCGCCGGGCGCACCGGAGTTTGCATTCCTCCCCCATAAGTTCATGGGTCGTTAACGGGACCGTGATGAATTCGCGGCCGGAGCAGGCTAGCGTGCGTGGGGCTGTTCCCGAGACAAGCTGCAGTGTTAACGATTGGAGGAATAGATGTCTTATTTCAAGGAGTTGCGGAAGCGCGTGACGCTCGGCGCCTGCATTTTCGCGCTGATGTCCAACGGCGTCGCCGCGGGCCAGAATCCCAGCGGGGACTCGGCCGTTGATCACCAGAAGACGGCTACGCCGATCAAGCACCTCATCGTGCTGATCGGGGAGAACCGCACGTTCGATCATGTCTTCGCCACGTATGTGCCCAAGAGCGAGGATTCCGTCTCGAATCTTCTTTCCAAGGGCATCATCACTCCCGAAGGCAAGCCCGGCGGGCATTTCAAGAAGGCCCAGCAATTCCAGGCGGTAGCGCCATTCAAAACCAAGTATTTCACCAGCTTGGACGCGGATGAAAAGGCTCCCTACCAGATCCTTCCGGCACCAACGCTAAACTTTTCGCCGAGCACTCCCGGTAATCCGCCGCCGTTTCCAGCCGCAACGCCGCTGAATCTTTTGGCGGTCATCGAGCCTTCTCTGGAAACCAGCGATCTGCACCTGCTGACCACCGGCGCTTCCGGAGCTGCCAACACCTTCACGCTCACTCCTGTCCCGGACTTCGATACGCGCGTTGCCAATTTCGCCGCGTTGCCGAACGGGCCTTTCCAACTGGAAGGCGCGGCGCTCCCTTACGATTCCTACACCGGTGACACCACCCACCGCCTCTTCGAGATGTGGCAGCAATCCGATTGCAACGTCAAGAACGCCACCCGAAGCAACCCCTCGGGATGCTTGAGCGATCTCTATCCCTTCGTCATCACCAACTACACGAACCAGATCGACTCCATCTTCGATAATCCTCCGGCCATTGACGACAACGGCGGCGGCAACTCCATGGCTTTCTACAACGTGCAGCACGGAGACGCCCCCGTCCTGAAGCACCTCGCCGATGAATTCTCGATGAGCGACAATTTCCACCAGTCGTTCATGGGCGGCACTGGCGCCAATCACTTCATGCTGGGCACCGGCGACGCGATCTTCTGGTCTGATGGCAATGGCAATCCCACCACGCCGCCGTCGCACATCGCCAATCCCGATCCGCTACCCGGCACGGACGATGTTTACACCGTGGACCTGCTCTTCGACGGCAACTTCACTAACTGCAGCGATCCAGCGCAACCGGGGATCAAGCCCATCCGGGATTACCTGGAATCGCTGCCATACGATCCGAAACCCAACTGCGAAAAAGACCACTTCTACATGATCAACAACGATTCGCCGGGCTTCCTTCCGGATGGCACCGTGGACACCAAGGGCATCGCTGGCGGCGGCTCCGTTCCCCCGACCAATATTCGCACCATCGGCGAGGCGCTAAACGACAAGGGCATCTCCTGGGCGTATTACGGCGGGGCGTACACCGCTGCCGTAAATCTCCAGCACAATCCGAAGAGCAATGACCCGGCGGTACAGGTTGGCGCAGCGTATTGCAACATCTGCAACTTCGAGTCCTATGCCACGAAAATCATGGGCGATACGGCGCAGCGCACCGCGCACATCAAGGACGCCATCGACTTCTTCAACGCCATCGACTCCGAGAGCCTGCCCGCAGTGTCCTTCGTCAAACCGGACGGCTTGCTCGACGGTCACCCGGCATCCTCAAAGCTGGACCTCTTCGAAGGCATGGTCGACAAGATTGTCGATCACCTGCAAGCCCGGCCGGAGCTCTTCGCTTCGACCGCGCTGATCATCACTTTTGACGAAGGCGGCGGCTACTATGACTCCGGGTACATTCAGCCGCTGGACTTCTTCGGCGACGGGCCGCGCATTCCGCTCATCATCGTGTCGCCGTTCACCCGCGGCGGTCACATCAGCCACAGCTACACGGACCATGTCTCGATTCTGAAGTTCATCGAGCGCAACTGGCACTTGAAGCCATTGACGCACCGCAGTCGCGATAATTTCCCGAACCCGATCGCCGATGACGAGAATCCCTACGTACCGCTGAACAGCCCGGCGCTCGGCGATCTCTTCGACTTCTTCCATTTCGATCATGACGGTGATCATCATGACGGAGACCACCACGACAACTAGCCAGGCAATGTTCGCGGCGGCGTTTCTAGCTGTCCGCGAATACTGACGAAACCAACATCTTCCATGTCACGCCGGCAGGGTTCAATGCCCGGTCGGCGTGAGTGTTTTTGCTGGCGCTACGGGCGTCAGGCGATCTTCCAAATCTTCCAGTGAGCGAGGCCAGTCTTCGCGGAGCAGGCGGCTGAGGGCTCGGTCGGCGAGCAGTTTTCCTCCGGTCTGACATTTTGGGCAGTAGTTGGTTTCGTTCGCGGCGTAGCGGATGCGCTGCACTTTCGTGCCGCAGACCGGGCAGGGCTGTTTATAGCGGCCGTGAACGGCCATGCCTTCGCGGAAGGCGGTGACTTTCTCCGGGAATTTCCCAGCGGCTTGGTCGCGCAGGATTTGTGTCCAGTGCGTGAGCGTGTGGCGGATGGAACCGTAGAGGCGGCGAATTTCGTCGGGCTTTAGGCGCTGCGTGAGCGCAATCGGCGAGAGCTTTGCGTGATGCAGAATCTCATCCGAGTACGCATTGCCGATCCCGCTGAACGACCGGGGATCGGTGAGCGCGCGCTTCAGGGTGTGATTCTCCGCCGTGAGCACCGCAGCGAATTGCTCCGGCGTTGCCGCGAAGACATCGATGCCGCCGCGATCGAGCGCAGCGAGAGCCGCTTCGCCAGCGACGAGATGAATTGACGCACGTTTCTGCGTGCCCGCCTCGGTCAGCGTAAGCGTGCCCGAGTCAAAATCGAAAACCGCCAGCGTGCGGCGGCCGTCCGGAGTGACGCGCGAGGATTTCCAGTGCAAACGTCCCGCTATCATGAGGTGAAATACCAGCCACAACTCATTGTCGAAGCCAAGCGCGATGCGCTTTCCGATGCGGCGAATGGCGATAACTCTGTGCCCTTCAATCGACTGAATCGGAGCATGGACCGTGCGCAGAAGAAACGGCCCAGCAATCTGCGCCCGCTCCAGCACATGCCCAACAATGCGTTGCTCCAGCGCCTCAATGTAAACCGTGACGTCCGGCAGTTCCGGCATATTCCCAACGCGTGGCGGGCTTCAGTCGCCAAACAGATTCTGGATGTCTCGGCGCCCGTGCAAGACATGAAGAATCAGGACATCGTCTCCGTCGATGCGATAGATGATTACGAACGAACCCACCGCAAAGCTACGGAGCCCACGCCGCAAGTCATCACGGGTGCGGCCGATGTGCGGGTGCTTGCCGAGCAACGCGAAGCGTTTTGTGATCGAATGAACGACCCGTCTGGCTGTTTCGGGGCTGCCACTCTCGTCGGTTATGTATTCCCAGATGCTATCCAGCTCTGGTTCGACGTCCGGACCGACTTGGCACGCCATCAGCTTGCCTTGCGTTGTTTGGCCCTGGCGCGCAACTGTTGCCGCCCGCGCTTGTCGACGCGCTCAGCAAGCTCACGCATCGATTTTTCGGTGACCACAATCCCTTCGCCACGGGCGATGGCAGCTTCGGCAGCGTCGACGGCGACGAGAATTTCGGCGCGGCGGCGTTCGCGCTCTTCCCACAGAGAAAGCGCTTCACGAACTGCGTCTTGGGCTTGATTCAGGCGGCCACTTTCAATGGCTTGCCGGACGAAAGCTTGCTGGTCTGGTGTCAGTGTGACTTCCATGGCTTTAGGTTAGAAGCCCTTCTTGAATCATGTCAATAGTTCTGGTTATGAGATGCCGCCGAAGCAGAGGTATTTGATTTCGAGGAATTCTTCGAGCCCGTATTTGGAGCCTTCGCGGCCGAGGCCGGATTCTTTTACGCCGCCGAAGGGGGCGACTTCGGTGGAGATAATGCCGGTGTTGATGCCGACGATGCCGGATTCGAGGGCTTCGGCGACGCGCCAGACGCGGGCGATATCGCGGCCGTAGAAATAGGCGGCCAGGCCGAATTCGGTGTCGTTGGCGAGGGCGATGGCTTCGGACTCGGTTTTGAAGCGGAAGAGCGGAGCGACGGGGCCGAAGGTTTCTTCGCGGGCGAGGGCCATTTTCGTGGTGACGTCGGTGAGGATGGTGGGCTCGAAGAAGCGGCCGCCGAGGGCGTGGCGTTTGCCGCCGAGCAGAATCTTGGCACCTTGGGATTGCGCGTCGCGGATGTGGCTTTCTACTTTCTCGATGGCGGCATCGTCGATGAGCGGGCCTTGGGTGGCGCCGGGATCGAGGCCGGGAGCGGGCATGAGTTGGGATTTGACGGCGGCGGCGAGTTTTGTGGCGAAGGCGTCGTAGACGGTGTCTTGCACGAGGAAGCGGTTGGCGCAGACGCAGGTTTGTCCGGTGTTGCGGTATTTCGAGGCCATGGCGCCTTCGACGGCGGCGTCGAGGTCGGCATCCTCGAAAACGATGAAGGGTGCGTTGCCGCCGAGTTCGAGGGAGAGTTTCTTTACGGTTCCGGCGCACTGGGCCATGAGAAGTTTGCCGACTTCAGTGGAGCCGGTGAAGGAGAGTTTGCGGACGAGCCGGCTTGCGGTGAGTTCGGGGCCGATTTCTCTGGGGTTGCCGCTGACTATATTAAGGACGCCTGCGGGGATGCCGGCGCGGTCGGCTAGTTCGGCAAGAGCGAGGGCGGAGAACGGAGTTTGCTCGGCGGGCTTGAGGACGACGGTGCAACCGGCGGCGATGGCGGGGCCGGCTTTGCGGGTGATCATGGCGAGGGGGAAATTCCAGGGAGTGATGCAGGCAATTACGCCGATGGGCTGCTTGAGAACGACGATGCGCTTGTCGGATTGCTGGGCGGGAATGGTGTCGCCGTAGACGCGCTTGGCTTCTTCGCCGAACCATTCGAGGAAAGCGGCGGCGTAGGTGACTTCGCCGCGGGATTCGGCGAGGGGCTTGCCTTGCTCGAGGGTCATCAGGCGGGCGAGATCTTCTTGATGGGCGATCACGAGATCGAACCAGCGGCGGAGGGCGGCGGCGCGCTCTTTGGCGGGTTGCTTGGACCATGCGGGAAAGGCGCGGTGGGCGGCTTCGATGGCTTGGCGAGTTTCGGCGGCGGAGAGCTTGGGGACTTTGCCGAGGATTTCGGAAGTGGCCGGATTATCGACACTTAGGGTGGCGCCGGAGGCGGACTGGATCCATTGGCCGTTGACGTAACAGGCTTCGCGGAAGAGGCGCGGGTCGGCGAGGCCGAGATTGGAGCTTGATGCGGTAGTTAGAGTAGTGGACATGGACTAACCAATTTAGCGCAAGGGCAAGAGGTAAAGGAAGTAGAGGAAGCAGAGGAGAGACCGCAGATCGCCGATCGTTTCCTTCTCGGCTCAGGCCGCCCTAAAAGGACGGCCTCTACGGGGTTAGTCAACATAATGGGCGGGGCAAATTGCGGCGACTAGTCGTGGGCGGCGGCGGATTGTTTGCGGGCGGCGGCGTGTTGGCGGGCGTCTCTTACGAAGCCGAGGAAGCGTTGGGCTAGTTCGTTGATGCGGCTGGCTTGGCGGCGTTCGATGGCTTCGCGGGGGATGAGTTCGGAGCCGATGCCGATGGCGGTGGCGCCGGCGAGGATGAAGTTGCAGGCGGTTTGTTGATTTACGCCGCCGGCGGCGATCAAGGGGATTTGCGGGAACGGGGCTTTCAGGGCTTTGATGTAGGAGTCGCCGCCGACCTGGGCGCAGGGGAAGACTTTGACGAAGTCGCCGCCGGCGCGCCAGGCAGTGAGGACTTCGGTGGGAGTGAGGGCGCCGGGGAGAACGGCGATATCGTGTTTCTTTGCGAAGTCGACTACGGCGAGGTCGAGACCGGGGCTGGTTAGGAAATTGGCTCCGGCTTGTACGCATTGGCGCGCGGTTTCTACATCGAGGACGGTTCCGGCACCGACGAGCATTTTGGGATGGAAGCTGACCAAGTGAGAGATCAAGTCCACGCAGCCGGCGATGGTCATGGTGATTTCGACGATGGGAATGCCGCCGGCGGCTACGGATTCGGCGGCGAAGTGCGCGTCTTCCTGGTTGGAGACGCGGATGCCGGGGATGATGCCGATTTCTTTGATGAGGGAGCAGACTTCGGCTCTGGTTTTGGTCACGGATAGAGTCCTTGCGAAGTTTTGCAGAGACGCGTCAATCGTAAGTCGCCGGATCGCAAGTCGTCAATCGCAAGTCGTCAGTCGCAGGTCACTTCAGACGGCTTCTTCTTCCGGCTTAGGAAGCCTATCACCAGGACGCGCAAACCAGACAGAGAGAGTGGGCAGAAGGAAGATGCTCATGAGGAGATCGGAGAGGAGGCCGCCGACGATGACGATGGCGAAAGGGCGCTGGGAATCGGAGCCGATGCCGTGCGAGAGAGCGGCAGGGAGGAGGCCGAGAGTGGCGACGAGCATGGTCATCATAATGGGGCGAAGGCGGAGAACGGCGCCTTCGATGGCGGCTTCTTCGATGGAATAACCGCGGGCGCGCAACTGATTGATGTATTCGAGCATGATGACGCCGGTTTGCACGGAAACGCCGAAGAGCGCGAGAAAACCGACGCCGGAGGAGACGCTGAAATTGGTGCCGGTGAGGAAAAGAGCGAGCAAGCCACCGAGACGAGCGAGGGCGACGTTGGTGAGGATGAGCAGAGCCCACTTCATGGATTTGAACATGGCGTACAGGATGATGAAGATGACCAGGATGGTTAGCGGAAGGACCAGAGCAAGACGGCGGGCGGAGCGCTTCTGGCTTTCGTATTCGCCGGCCCAGTCGAGAGTGTAGCCGGAGGGAAGCTTGACGGCGACACCAACTTTTTTGATGGATTCCTCGACGGTGCCGCCGAGGTCGCGGCCGCGGACACTGTATTTGATGGCGATGTAGCGAGAGTTGGATTCGCGATAGATTTCGGAGCCGCCGTCGGAAACTTTGATTTTGGTGAGTTGAGCGAGGGAGACGCGTTCGCCGGAAGGAGCGAGGAGACGTATTCTTTCGATGGCTTCTTTGGTGTCGCGATATTGCGGCTGGTAGCGCAAAACTAGGTCGTAGCGCTGCTCGCCTTGCAGGACCTGGGTGAGCGCGCCGCCGCCTACGGCGGTTTGAATGGCGTCCTGGACATCGGAGACGTTGATGCCGTAACGGGAAGCTTGCTCGCGGTCGACAGCGAAGTCGAGATTCGGTTGGCCGAGGACGCGAAAGAGACCGAGATCCTGAACGCCGCGAATGTTGCGCATGACGCTGACGATTTCGTCGCCTTTGGTTTCGAGGGTTTTCAGGTCGTCGCCGTAAATTTTGACGGCAAGCTCGCCTTTGACGCCGCTGGTGGCTTCTTCGAGATTGTCGGAAATGGGCTGGGAGAAATTCCAGATGACGCCGGGAATTTTCTGGAGTTCGCGATCCATGGCGGCGATGAGGCGCTCTTTGTCTTGGTGGAAGACGGGGCGCCACTTTTCCTTGGGGAGAAGATCGACGAAGTGCTCGGTGTTGAAGAAGCCGGTGGTATCGGTGCCATCGTCGGGGCGGCCGACCTGAGTGATGACCTGGGGAACTTCCGGGAAGGAACAGAGGATTTGGCGGGCGCGTTCGGCGATGCGGGCGCCTTCGGTGGGCCCGGTGCTGGATGCGAGTGTGCCGCGAACCCAGATGGCGCCTTCGTCGAGATGGGGAAGGAATTCGGAGCCGATGACGCCGCCGAAGGCGAGAAAAATTGTTAGGGCGAAAGATGCGAGGGCTACGCCAACGACGATGGCGCGGTGGCGGACGGCCCAGGTGACGGCGGAGCGGTAGCGTGCGATGAGAAAACTCATCACGGGATTCTTCCATTCCTTGACGCCGGAACGAAAAAGGAGACTGGCAAGAGCGGGAGCGATGAGCATGGAGAAGAGGAGAGCGCCGAGGAGGGCGAAGGCGACGGTCCAGGCCATGGGCTTGAAGAGTTTTCCTTCGACACGCTGTAACGTGAAAATTGGGAGATACGCGGTGATGATAATGGCGATGGCGTAGAAGACCGGACGCTGAACTTCGTGGGCGGCCTGGCGAATTTTCTCCAAGGGCGTGCCGGGATCTTGGCGGCGGTTGAGGTGGCGAACGATGTTTTCGATCATGACCACGCAACCATCGACGACCATGCCGAAATCCAAAGCGCCGAGAGAGAGAAGATTGGCGGAGATGTGGCGGAGATCGAGGCAGATGGAGGCGAAAAGGAGCGAGAAAGGGATGGTGAGAGCGACGATGATGGCGCCGCGCAAGTTGCCGAGGAAGAGAAGGAGGATGAGGACGACGAGGAGCATGCCTTCGGCTAGATTGTGCAATACGGTGTGGGTGGTGTAGTGCACGAGGTCGTCGCGGTCGAGGTAGGGAACGATTTTTACGCCGGGCGGGAGGATGTAAGTGTTCAGACGCTGGACCATGGCGTGGATGCCGTCGAGAGTGGTGGCGGTGTCCGCGCCTTTGCGCATGAAGACGATGCCTTCGACGACGTCGTTGTCGTCGAGGACGACGCCGTCGGCGCGATGAATGGCTTTGCCGATGCGGCCGAGGCGGATCTTGGGGCCTTGCGTGACGACGGCGATGTCGCGGATGCGCAAGGCGGCGCCGTTTTGCGATTTGATGACGGTGGTTTCGATATCGTGGACGGTGCGGACCAAGCCGACGGCGCGGACGTTGATTTGCTGCGCGCCTTGCTCGATGAAACTGCCGCCGGCGTTGGCATTGCTGTTGGTGAGTTGCTGCTCGACTTGCGCGAGGCTGAGGCTGTAGGAAACGAGTTTTTCGGGATCGAGCAGAACCTGGTACTCGCGCGTGATGCCACCGAAGGAGGAATCGTCGACGACGTCGGGAACGGATTTCAGATATTTGCTGATGACCCAGTCCTGGAGAGTTTTGAGTTCCATGACGTCGTAAGAAGGATTGGTGCTTTTGATCGTGTACCAGTAGATGGAACCGATGGGACTGAAGTCGGGACCGATGGCGGCGGAGACGCTGGGCGGCAGACTTACCTGCGCTATGCGCTCGAGGACCTTCTGGCGATCCTTATCGTTGTCGGAATCGTCGTCGAAGATGAGATTGACGACGGAGAGACCGGCAAGGGAGGCGGAGCGGATGTGCTGCAGATGAGGAATTCCATTGACCTGAATTTCGACGGGGATGGTGACTTGCTGCTCGACTTCTTCGGCGGCGCGGCCGGGCCATTGGGTGATGATCTGGACCCAGGTGTTGGCGACATCCGGATAGGCTTCCACGGGAAGTTGCCTGAAGGCGATGACGCCCCAAACGAAAAGAAGAAAGGCGATGCTCAGGACGATGAAGCGGCTGTTGAGGGCCAGGTCGACGAGCGAACGGATCATTGCTGTTCAGCCGTGTTCTGAAATTCGAGGGCATTGGTTACGACTTGCTGGCGGGCGGCAATTCCGGAAAGGATTTCCTGGAGATTGCCGGGAAGCATTTCTCCGCCGACGACTTCGACGCGGCGGAACTTTTTGTCTTGCGCAGGGATGTAGACCCAATCGCGGTCGTGCAGATGGAGTATGGCGGTAGCGGGGACGGCTGCGCGCGTTTGGGATTTTTGACCGTGAAACGCGGCGGTGACGAACATACCGACGCGCATGAGGCCGGGATTGCGGACTTCGATGCGCACCTTGGCAGAGCGAAGGTTGGGATCCAAGATGGTCCCGATATTGCTGATGACGCCTGTGAAGGTTTTATCGGGATAGGCATTCAGGCGAATGTCGGTTTTTTCGCCGAGGTGGATGTTGGAGAGATCGTTTTCGTAGACGTCGCAGAGAATCCACACGTGGCTGAGGTCCGAGATGGTGAAGGGATTGGGGGCGCCGAGGCCGGTGATGCCGGAAGCGTTGGCGACTTGCTGGTCGGTGATCACGCCGGAGACGGGTGCGCGAATGTCGACGATGCCGGAGGGCTGATCGAGGTTGGTGCTGCCGAGGACGCGAAGCTTTTCGGCGGCGGTTTTCACGTCGACTTTGGTTTTGGCGTCGGCGTCCTGGACGATCTGGAGATCGTTGAGAGCGATGGCGCCTTTGTCGTAGAGGAGTTGCGCGCGCTCGAGTTGGGTCCTGGTGAGCTGCTCGTCGGCGACGGCTTTCTGATATTCGGAGAAGGCCACGGCCACGTCTGCGCTTTGCACGCGCAGGAGGAGCTGGCCCTTTTTAACGGTGTCTCCCAGACGCGCGGCGATTTCGACGACGCGGCCGGAAGCCACGGAAATGACGGGAACGTTTCTGGAAATGTCGGGACTGACGGTGCCGGTGGCTCGCAACTGCGAAGTGGCCACGTGAGGAACAGCGGTGGTCAACGGGAACTGTTCAGGATGGTCCACTTGAAAGAGATTGCGGTCTTCGACGCGCTCGACTCTGAGCGGGGGCGGTGCACCGGCTTTCTCGTCTTTTTTTTCATCGCCGCAACCGGCGGCCAGCAGGCAGCAAAGGAAGCAGCAGAATGCGCAAGTTGGAAGGCCCGGACGCTTCATTGGATACCCTCACGCCCGACGGCGAACTGGCTGTGGACCTGATCCACGCCGAGGTAATCGATGATTGCTGCAAACTCGGAAACTATAACAACAGCGGAACGCAGGCCAGCTTACGGGCGCGTGAATCGCGAGCTACGGTTCCGCGACAACGCGCGAAACGGGAAGCAGCGGCGCACGATGCAGCGAAAAATGAATGGCGCCCAGCGCGGCGCAGTTATACTATACTCGGTATAGTATCAGCAAGGAGAATTTGGCGTGGCGCACACGACGGAAGAAAAGAAGAAGTTGCTGGTTCGCGTCAATCGAATCCAAGGACAACTGGAGAGCATTCGTTCTGCGATTGAGGACGAGCAGGAGTGTGCCAGCGTGTTGCAGCAGATTGCGGCGTGCCGTGGAGCGGTGAACAGTCTGCTGGTGGAGATCATCGATGGGGAAATTCGTTTTCACGTGTTGAGCAAGAACTCCAAAGTAGATTCGCGGGAAGCACGCGCGGCCGGGAATCTGGTGGAAATCCTGCACCGGTATATCAAGTAACCGGGAGCCGGCTGCGCGACCGCGTTTGCCGCTAGGGCTTCTGGTAGCAGAGTTCGCCGCCCACGAAGGTCATGAGCACCTGCACGTCTTTGAGTTCGTCGTTAGGAATAGTGAGCACATCGCGATCGACAACGATGAAATCGGCCAGCTTGCCGGGTTCCAGGGAGCCCTTGAGCTTTTCTTCGAAGCCGGCGTAAGCGCCGTTGCGCGTGTAGAGAGTGAGCGCTTCGCGGATAGTCAGCCGTTCTTCCGGAGCGAGAATTTTGCCGGTGGTCAGCTCCTTGCGGACGACAGCAGCCCAAATCCCCCACCAGGGAGTGATCGGCGTGACGGGAACGTCCGAGCCGGCGGCGGCGATGACGCCGTTGGCGATGTAGGATTTGCCGGGATAAGACCAGCGCACGCGCTCGGGCCCGTATTTGAAGAACCAGCTTCCAATCCAATAGACGAAAGCGGGATTGCCGTCGACGATGACGTGCAGATCGCTGAGGCGCTTCTGGATGGCGGACGTCGAGATGCCTCCGTGAACAATGCGAAAGCGAGGATCGGAGAGGTTCAGCGATTTGATGGTGGCTGCGTAGGAGTCGAGCACTTCATCCATGGCGCGGTCGCCGATGGCATGGGTGACGAGTTGCCATCCGGCAGCGGCAAGAATGCGGTGGGCTTTCTGCATGTCTTCGGGCTTCCAGATCAGGAGGCCGAAGTTATTTTCTTCTCCGGCGGCGGACGGAGGATAAATCGCAATGGTGCGCGCGCCCATGCCGCCGTCGGCAAACATTTTCGCGGCGCCAATCTTGAGACGCTGATTGCCGAAACCGGTGAAGAGGCCGGAGCTTGCGAGGGCTTCGGCATCGGCGATATTCCTGACGCGCGGGACCATTTGCACGCGCAGCTTTAGCGAGCCCGCGAGTTCCGCTTGCTGGTAGCCGCGCAAATCTTCGGGAGTGAGATTGATATCGTGGATGGTGGTGAGTCCCACGGCGAGCGCTGCCGTGGAAAGATACTTGGCGGCTCGCTCCGGAAGGTCGGAAGGCTCGGGCGGAAGATATTTGGCGACGAGATCCATGGCGTTGTCTTTGAGGATGCCGGTGAGCTCGCCGTTGGCGTCGTGTTCGACCACACCGCCGGAGGGATCAGGAGTGGTGCGCGAGAGTCCGGCGAGCTTGAGAGCCACTGAATTGACTGCAGCCAGGTGTCCGCTGACGTGCACGAGATAAACAGGATGATCGCCGGAGACAGGGTCGAGGTCGTTGCGCGTGAGGTAGCGGTGGTCGGAATATTTTGCGTCGTCCCAACCGGCGCCGGCGATCCATTCGCGAGATTTCAGGGACTTGGAGCGCACGGCGACTTCCGCGACTAGGGTTGCAATGGACTTCATCGCTGGGTACGCCGCATCAATCTGATGGCTGACGACGCTCTTGGCCCATTCCATGGCATGAGTGTGGACGTCGATCAAGCCGGGGAGGATGGTGCGGCCTTGCGCGTTGACAATGCGAGTGGCCGGCGATGCGCAGATTGCGATTTCTTGAGCTGTTCCGATGGCGGCGATGCGGCCGTCGCGGACGGCCATGGCTTCTGCGAAGCGGTCGGAAGAATCCATGGTTACTATTTTTGCGTTGCGGACGATGAGATCGGCGTTGGCGCACGTTTGGCTGCGCATCGGGCGGGCAGCGAACGTCAGCAGCAAAGCGAGCAGGAAGATGGTGTGTTTGAAAGTTGCGTTGAGCTGGCGATTCAGCGCGCCAAGCGGAGACAAGGTCATTTGGGCATCCTTTGCAGGAGGCAGCCTAACTTAGGGAGACTGCGCGGCCCTAATGGAAAATGGCCGAAGTTGGCGGTCCGAGGTACTGAAGGATTGGTTCCGTCCGCAGAAATGGTGTAATTTGCCAACGAAGCGCAATTTGCCGGACAAACTGGCAACCGAGGCCGGACTTATGACGGATCAAATGACATCCACGGAAGTTACGGAGCTGACACGCAAATACACCTACGGAACGTGGCGCCGGCAACGAGGCTGGAATCCGCTGCACTTGATCGACGCGGAAGGCTGCTACTTCGTCGACGCTGCAGGGAAAAGGTATTTGGATTTTTCGGCGCAGTTGATGTGCGTCACCCTGGGGCACAAGAATGCGGCGGTGGTCGAGGCCATTGCGGAGCAGGCAAGGAAGCTCGCGTATGTGGCTCCGGGCTACGCGACGGACGTGCGCGCGGTCCTGACCAAGCTGCTGCTGGAGGTTTTACCCAAGGGCCTGGAGAAATTTTTCTTTACCACGTCTGGCACGGAAGCCAATGAGGCCGCGTTCAAGATTGCGCGCATGGCCACCGGCAAAACCAAAATTATCTCGCGCTATCGCTCATATCACGGCTCGACGATGGGCTCGATTGCCGCGACAGGCGACGCGCGGCGCTGGGCCATGGAGCCCGCGGGCAAGATTCCCGGCGTGATCTTCGCGCCCGAAGTGAACTGCTACAAATGCCCGATCTTGCACACTTATCCGAGCTGCGACATTGCGTGCGCGCAGTATTTGGAGCACATGATTGAAAACGAAAGTGATGTCGCGGCGGTGATCGTCGAGCCGGTGGTGGGCACGAACGGCGTGCTGGTGCCACCGAAGGAATACATGCCGAAGCTGCGGAAGATTTGCGATGCGCACGAAGTGCTGCTGATCGCCGATGAAGTGATGACCGGATGGTGCCGGACGGGAAAATGGTTTGCGATGGATCATTGGGGAGTGGCGCCGGATATTCTGACGACCGCCAAGGGCATCACCAATGCGGCGATACCGCTGGGACTGTGCGCAACGACAGGCAAGATCGCGTCCTACTTCGAGGATCATTTCTTTTCGCACGGGCACACGTATGAGGCGCACCCCTTGACGCTGGCTCCGGCGATCGCTTCGATTAATGAAATGAAGCGGCTGAATCTGGCCGAACGAGCTGTGGAACTGGGAGCGCATCTGGGACAGAGGCTGAACGAATTGAAAGCGAGGCATGTTTCGATCGGGGATGTTCGGGGCATCGGCCTGTTTTGGGCGGTCGACCTGGTGAAGAACCGAACGACCAAGGCGCCATTTAACACCGCGAGCGAAAAGGTCGCAGGAAAGCCGCTGGTGGTCGACAGGATTGCTGCGCGGATGATGGGCAACGGAGTCTTTATCCAGGCGTGGATGAGCCACTTCGTAATCGCGCCGCCGCTGATCATCACCAAGGAAGAAATTGACACGGGAGTCGCTGCGCTCGACGAGGCGCTGAAGATCGCGGACGACGAAGCCGAGAACTAGCGCCTTCAGCGAAAAGCGGGCTGCACGCATGCGGAAACTCGTCTAAAATGAATGCAGCAGTGGGCGTGTAGCTCAGCTGGGAGAGCACCTGCTTTGCAAGCAGGGGGTCACCGGTTCGATCCCGGTCACGTCCACCAACTATCTGCCTGCAATTTAAATCGTTTGCTAATTCGGCTTTTGGCCAACTTCAGCAAATTTGCGCCAGCTGCTCCCTAGTGTCGCTTGCAGTAGCGAGCGCGTACAGAGGATCGACCTACGCCGGTGGGACTTTCCTGCAAAACCCCGATCGCATCGGCGAGGGTGGTTTCTGGATTAAGTGGTTAAGGACTCCAGTCACGGCAGAGGTCGCGAGTTCGAGTCTCGTGGTCCCCGCCATTCTTTCTAAAGAAGTTCAGACGTTACACCGAAAACCCCAATTCACAACTTGACCCACAGATTTCAGTTCACGGCGGTGCTTACGGCCTGACTTGTGCCAGCGATGCGACCAGCTCGGGAACCCTCGAAAGCGCTTGGTAGTCCTCGTCAGTTAAGCGCACGGAAGCCGCAGCAACGTTCTGCTCGAGATGTTCGATCGAGGAAGTCCCTGGGATGGGCAGCATAATGGGAGATCGATGCAGGAGCCAGGCCAGCGCCATCTGCGTTGGGCTCGCCCGGTGTGCCTGGGCGATTCGGTCAAGCACTTCACCGGCAACTTTACCTGCTCCCAGTGGGAACCAAGGAATAAAGGCAATTCCATTGCGCTCGCAATAATCCACTACATAGTCCCATTCGCGGTCCGCAAAGCTATAGCGGTTCTGCACGGAAACGATAGGAACAATTCTGCGCGCTCGCTCGATGTGTTCTTGCGTGACGTTGGACAACGCGACCAGACGAATCTTGCCTTCGTTTCGCAGTTGAGCCAGAGTTTCCATAGACGCCTCAAACGAGACGACGGGATCTGGAATATGCAATTGATAGACGTCTATGCGGTCCAGGCGCAATCGCTTCAGACTTCCCTCAACCGCCTTGCGAAGGTGCGTGGGAGCTGCGTCGTGCGTCCATTGATTCGGGCCGGGACGGTTCCAGCCTCCCTTGGTTGCAATTACGAGGCCCTCCGGGTACGGAAACAACGCTTCGGCAATCAGTTCCTCGCTTACGTGTGGGCCGTAGGAATCCGCCGTATCGATAAAATTGATATCCAGCTCCGCGGCCCGGCGAAGAACCGCTAACGCCCCTTTGCGGTCTTTTGGTGGTCCCCAAATGCCCTCGCCAGTAAGGCGCATCGCACCGAAGCCGAGACGATGCACAGAAATGTCCCCGCCAAGCAAAAGATTTCCAGCCGCATTTGCAGAAAGTTCTTTCTTGTTCATGATTGACCTCCACAATTCTTCTCTAACTAAATCCCGCGGTGGCGCTCGCGGCTTCAGCCGTTCAACCGCCCGCAATCTCTAATGCTCGTAGTTCCTATCCTCTGCTCTCGTCATTCGTTCCGCTATTGCTGCGCTTCTAACCAAGCCATTGTGGGTTGGCGTAGGTGCCGTCGAACCGGCGACTCGTTTTATAAAGCTCGAACTGGCCGGCTTGCGCGGCTTTTGCAGTTTTTGCACGAAGCAGCTCAACTTGGAAAGAGTCCAGCGGCTGAAAACTGCGTGCGGCGTCGAGAGCTTGCCGAAGAATCGGCACGGAATCGCAGCCGGTGATGACCACGCTGGTGGGAAGATTCATCGCGTAGTGCAAGCACTCCACCGGGGTCGCTGTTTTGCTATCAAGGATAAAGGGGTCGCCAAGGGGCTTCATGCCCAGCACGCCAATGTCGCTCTTGAGCAGAACGGGCAAAACCTTTTTCTCGAAACTGTCGAAATGGGTGTCCATTACATTCAGAGGCATTTGAACGGCATCGAAGGTGAACCCGTGCTTCGAAGCGGTGGCCAGCATTTGCAAATGAATGTCCGGACTCTTGTGGCCGGTGAATCCAATGTAGCGGACTTTGCCTGCCTTTTGCGTCTCCAATACAGCCTCGAGCGCTCCTCCGGCGGCAAAAATACGGTCCGGATCGTTGTCGCGAATTACTTCGTGGAACTGGAGCAGATCGATGCGGTCAGTCTGAAGGCGGCGCAACGACTCGTTGATCTGGGCCATCGCGGCTGCCTTTGTGCGGCCATCGATCTTGGACATGAGAAACGACTTCTGCCGATAACCGTCGCGCAGCGCGCTTCCCATGCGGATTTCGCTCTCACCGCCGTTGTAGTCCCAGCAGTTATCGAGGAAATTGATTCCTTCATCGAGGCCCGTGCGGATGATGCGAATGCTTTCCTGGGGATCCACCTGTTTCCCCAGATGATAGCCACCCAGCCCAATGAGCGAGACTCTCTCTCCGCTGCGGCCCAAAGTTCGATAAGGTATGCCATTCTGGGATTTCGATCGCGGGACTTGTTGGTCTGCGTGCGACAGGAAAATGGACGCAGCCGCAAACCCCAGGAATCCACGCCGCGAAATCCCGCTGTCCGCAGCCTCGTGAGTTCGCGGAGCTGGAGCGAGATGCGGGTGGAGGGAATCCTCTTGGCTCTGTTGATTTTTCTTGTTATTCATGACGTACCTCCTGCTCAGTCTGGCTCACTTCTGAAAGATCCAACCCGATTGCTCGCGAATTGACGCAGCGTACCAAGTCCGAGCTATTTTTCCCACGCAGCGGCTTAGATACGCAGGTGACTGAAATCTTCCTGATGAGACTCCCCCTGTTGCATCTGCCTCCTGCATCGCAATTGCGACGCCGAGGAATTCTTACGCACTGAGGCGCAAAATCGACGTTCCTTCTGGTCTTTAGAAAATGCGCTCCCGTCGTCCCTAAATGCGTGAGCACGGTTGCGCCCAAACTTTCCAGCCGCTCCCGTACGAACGCGTACTCATCGTCAGGCGTAGTCCGGGCCGCTCTTCATCAATGTCAATAAGAACGATTCTAAGTTTGCCTTCCTGAACGCTTGTAAGAAGAGACTTGAATCCCGGTACGTCGTTGAGGTCCGCACTCCCGAAGCCGAAGCTTGGTAGGCGTAAGTCGAGGAACGCGTCGGGATATCCAGTATCTAGGGCGCATTGCGTGAGTAGAGCTCGTCTGTGTCTAAGAATTCGTTGATGCTGGAGCTCGATCAGGCGAGGCTTTACCCTTGAGCCGTGCCCCGCCAGATACATTGCCGTAGTTTCGGCCATCTCTCACCTCACGTCTGGTGTGTTCGACGAGTCTGCATCAATTTCACATTTGCAGATCATCTTTTCGGAAGAAAGCCACGCCAAGTCTACTTGAGGGCTCCGGGGTTCACCGGTTCGATACCAGTCACGTCCACCAACCACCTGCCTAGTAGTCCAATTAGTCGCCGATTCCGGCTGTGCCTGACGTCCGCAAAGCTTGTAACCCCTTGGAACCTATGGCGGATCGTGTGCCGTTTGGGACAGACGGCGCCAGTCGCCAGATGCTATTTCTGATTGAGGGACTTGGGGTCCTCTCTGGCGGGCGTTGCTACAGGCATCCTCAATCGCAAGATGAACTCCAGGCAAGGAGAATTTCACATGAAGAGGTTCCGGGTTGTCCCTTTGTTGATTGGCATAGCTAGCCTGGTAGCGATTGCGCCCGCGGGAAAGGCGCAATCCGCCATTGGGGCAGGCACTTCTTCCGGCAACGCCGAATCGTCGTCCTATAGCACAAGCTCGCGCTCGCATGGAACGCACACACAGCTGGATCTGACGTACCGGCGTCCTACCGAGAAAACGAAACTGAGGAACTACTTTTTCGACACTTTCGGCCCGTACCCAATCGTTGGCGCGGCGATCCTGGGAGCTGTAAATCAGGGAAATCATACGCCGCCGGAGTGGGGGCAGGGGTTCAAGCCGTATGGCGAGCGAGTGGGTTCCGACTTTGGAATTGCGATGGTGACGACGACAACGCGCTATGCGCTGGCGAAAGCTTTTCGCGAAGACACCATCTATTACCGCTGCGAATGCAAAGGCGTTTTTCGGCGGATGGGTCATGCGCTGATTTCGACAGTGACGGCTCGGCGCGGGGAAGACGGCCATCGGCGCTTGTCGTTTCCAGCAATCATTGCGCCGTATGCGGGCTCGATGACTGCCGTATATGGGTGGTATCCGGGCCGCTATGGCACCAAAGACGGGTTCCGCATGGGCAACTACGCACTGCTGGCGTTCGCCGCCGGAAATGTCGCGAAAGAGTTCATCTACGGAGGACCGCACACGTTGTTTAGCCATGTGGATCCCACCGTGTCTCCGGAAACGGAACGCGCAGCCAACTCGAACCCGTGAGCCTGATTCATGAACGACAACTCCACAGCTCCTGGCTGGATCCGTCCGGACGCGCCGCAATCTGCGTCGGTCACGCGACCTACGCTCACTTCCCTGTGGAGACCGTTCAACGGCTTCCTCGAATGGTTTGGGGAGCTGGGCATTTTTGTCTGGCAGGTGATGCGGGCAGCGGTACGACGTCCCTTTGAAGGCCGGGAACTGATTCGGCAGCTCGACGAGGTAGGTTCCAAATCGTTGCCGCTGGTGGCGCTGGCAGGCTCCGCAATCGGCGCGGTCCTGGCTCTCGAAAGCCGTCACAGCTTGATTCAATTCGGCGCCAAGTCCATGCTTCCCGCCGCCATCGTGTTCTCGATCATTCACGAAACGGGTCCGGTGGTCACCGGCCTGGTAATTAGCGGCCGAGTGGGGGCCGGAATCGGCGCGGAATTGGGCTCGATGAAGGTAACGGAGCAAATCGATGCCATCGAAGCCTCCGGCGTAAATCCCTACAAGCTGTTGGCCTTCACGCGCATCCTGGCCTGCATCCTGATGCTCCCGTTGCTCACCCTGGCCACTGATTTCTGCGGCGTGGTGGTCGGTTGGATTACGGACACTCTCGCGGAGCCGATTTCGTTTCACAAATTCATCCAGGCAGGATTTGCCGGCACCAGCTTCAACGACTTTCTGGCGCCGACCTTCCGAACCGCGGTGTTCGGCCTGATCATCGGGACGGTCGCGTGCTTCCAGGGAATGCGCAGTGAAGGTGGTACCGAGGGTGTGGGCCGTTCGGCGACGAGTTCGGTGGTCCTATCGTCGCTCTTCGTGATTCTGGCCGACGTCATTTTGGTGAAATTGATTTTGGTGTTTTTTCCATGATGCTCGCTAACCAGGCAGTCGCGCTGCAAGAGACACCGAGCAGCTACGACCAGGCAGTTGAACATACCGAGCGGGACAGCCCCGCGCCAGCCGTGATCCTGGCGGGCTTACACAAGTCCTTCGGCGCGCAAAAGGTCCTGGACGGCATTGATCTCACGGTTGGCAGCGGCAAGACGCTAACGGTGCTGGGCCGCAGCGGAACCGGCAAGAGCGTGCTGCTGAAGCTGATCATCGGGCTGCAGACGCCGGACTCGGGCTCGATTCGTGTCCACGGGCAAGAGATCATCAGCGCCACGACCGAAGCGGTGAACGAGATCAGGAAGACGATGGGGTTTCTATTCCAGCACGCAGCGCTGTACGACTCTTTGACCGTCGAGGAAAACGTAGCGTTTCCCTTGCGGCGGCATACAAAAATGACCGCATCGGAACGCGGTGACCGCATCAAGGAATTGCTGGCGGGCGTGGGCATGGAAGGCGAACTCAAGAAGATGCCCAGCGATCTTTCGGGCGGCATGCAAAAACGGGTAGGGCTGGCGCGTGCGCTGGCGCTCGAGCCGGGCATCTTGCTGCTCGATGAACCGACCGCCGGGCTCGATCCCATCACCTCCCGCGAGATCGACGAATTGATTCTGAAGCTGCAAGAAGAACGCGACGTGGCTTCGATCGTGGTGACCCACGACTTGCAGAGCGCGAAGATCATCGCCGACCGCATTGTGCTGCTGCACAAGGGGAAGGTCGCGATCGAAGGCACCTTCGAGGAGTTGGAGAAAAGCGACGACGAATTTGTCGCGGAATTCTTCAAGCGGGATTCATAGGGAGCATATATGTCAAGAGCGGCCAGACTGGGAGCTTTCATCATTGCGACGCTGGCGATTCTCGCGGCAGGAATCTTCATCATCGGTGACCGGCAATACCTCTTTACCTCCACCTATCGATTGAAGGCGCAATTCAACACCGTGGTTGGACTGGACGCGGGCGCGGAGGTGCGAGTCGGCGGAGTGCATGGCGGCAGCGTGCGCCGCATCGATTTGCCGAACCAGCCAACCGGCAAAATTACCGTGCTGATGGATTTACAGCGCTCGACTCACAACATCATCAAGCAGGACTCGATTGCTGCCATCCAGACCGAAGGCCTTCTCGGCAATGAATATGTAGCGATTTCCTTTGGAACCGCCCAGGGATTAAATGTACGGGACGGCGACATGATCGCCAGCGAGGCTCCGCTGGTGATCGCGGACCTGATCAAGAAGACCGACGCCATTCTGGACAGCAGTAAAGCAGCGCTGGACAACGTCACGGTGGCCACCGCGAACCTGAGTTCCATCAGCGGAAAGATCGACAAGGGCCAGGGAACGATCGGGGCTTTGATTAACGACAAAAAAATGTATACCCAGCTGGACCAAGCCTCGGTCGGAATGCGCGACACCATGACCCACGCGCAAGCGGGAGTCGCGGACTTCCAGGAAAACATGGAAGCGTTGAAGCAAAATTTCCTGCTCCGTGGCTACTTCAAGAAACGCGGCTATGAAGATTCAGCCGAGCTGGCGAAAAACGTAATCCCGGGCTTGCCGGAAGGTACCCCGCTGAAAACCTTTACCTACGATCCCAAACGTCTTTTCGACAAGATCGACACCGCCAAGCTGAAGAACCAGGATTCCTTGGGTGACGCAGGGCGATTTCTTGCCGCCAATGAATTTGGAATCGCGGTGGTGGTCGTCTATACCGGCGCGACCGGTGACGCTCAGAAGGACTTAGTTCTGACGCAGGCCCGCGCCTCAGTGGTGCGCGCCTACTTAGTTGGCAACTTTGGTTTCGATGATACTCAGCTTAAGACTCTGGGAATGGGCAAGAGAACTGGCGCTGGCACGGACTCCGGCTGGGGAACGATCGAGATTGTTGTCTATTCGGCGGGCACGGGCATTCCGGGCAATCAACAGGCCGGAATCCAGAGTATCGCGCATCCATAACTTCACTCGATACAGCTAGTTAGCCGGACAGCATCTTTCGAGCACGCCCCCGGCGTTTTTCCCGTCTAGTGCGCCCTCGGATTATCCGGGCTCTCGAAGTCCCGGCACAAAACCAGGCAGGTGACTCCCCCGCCGACGATTGCGGCGGCCAGTTTGAAGTGGCCTCCGAGTGGACGTGCAGGCGTCTGGCCAGGCTGGTTCTCGGCTAGGCCGCAGGGCCCGTGCGAGTGCGACCGGTGATACTTTGAGTTTGGATCGAAGTCGGGATAGTCCTCGGGAATGGGCTTCCAGGAATCGCGATATTCGACTCCGAAGTCCGAGCGTACGCTGTAGGTCTTGGTCTCCTCGACCGTCTTTGTCTCTTTGCCGGAGGTTACTTCCAGGGTTCCGGTCTGGCTCGTGGCCCGCACTTCGCATCGCGAGACCACTGTCACTTGGCCGGCCGTAGCCGTTCCGCGTGTGGGAACCAAGCGAACATCCAAGCCGAAGATCACCAGTTCCTCGCCGGTGCCGGGCATGGAATAGTTCATGCTGCCCCGGTCAAGCTCGACGACCGCGTGTCCGCCCGCGCGAAACAAACGTAACGTACTGTTCGGCTGCAGCACCAGCTTGGTGCGGCCCGCTTGGATCTGAATCTGCCCTTCTTCGTCAGTCTGTAAGAGATCGCCCGAGAAAACGCTGGCACCAGAGCTGACATTCACGCCCCCAAGCTGTCCGTGACTGGCTTGGATAACCACACCGGCCGAGGATTCCTGCCCTAGACCTAGTGGTACCAGTACGCTATAGGAAATGAGCAAGAGACCGGCGCAAATTCTACCGAGGAGTTGCATTAGAACCTCCAAATCATCATCCTCAGGCTAACGGCGGTTTGGCTGCTGATCCAAGAACTTCCCTAGTTTCTGTTACTTGGGGAGAACTCACCCATTGGTACTACGGGCGTAGTACTTTCGGCCCTCTTGTGGGTTTCGCTACACACCCCGCCAGGGGGGAATGACAAATGCCCTTCCCTGACCCACCCTCTATATAAGGAAGCTTTAACCTTCCCCGCAGTCCACCCCCTAAACAGGGAGAGGCCAGGAAATGTCGCAAACCTTGTTGTCGTCGGCAAAATATGTCCGGAGTTCCACCGTGGTCAGCCGGGAAATCGGCGGAGAAACGCTTGTTGTCCCCGTTCGCGGCGGTGTTGGAGACCTGGACTCGATCTTTTCGTTCAACCCCCTCGGTTCGGACCTGTGGAACCTGCTTCAGGCGGGCACCTCGGTCGAGGAAATGGGGAATTGGGTGGTCGAACGCTACGAAGTGACGTCTCAGCAGGCTTTAGCAGACATACAAGCTTTCCTGGATGAATTGAGCCGGGCAGGGCTGGTTCATCAGCACGAGCAGCACGGGAGCCAGGCTTAGTCGCCCGGCGGGATAGGCAATCGAGTGGAAGTCGCGAGCTATAGCCGGTTCAGCATAGACGTTCACCAGCGTTTCTCCGGAAAACGGGTGCCCTCCGAAGTGTCCATCGAGGTCACTCGCCGCTGCCCCCTCGAATGCCTGCACTGCTACAACAATCTTTCGATGGGCGACCAGGCGGCGCGAGCCTCCGAACTCACCCTGGCTGAGCACTGCCGCCTTCTCGACGAATTGCGAGACGCCGGCTGCCTTTGGCTGCTCTACACCGGCGGAGAGGTCTTCGCGCGCAAGGATTTCCTGGACATTTATACCGAAGCCAAGAAGCGCGGCTTTCTGGTCACCATTTTCACGAACGGAACGCTGATTACCCCGCGGGTAGCCGACTATTTGGCGGAGTGGCGGCCTTTCGCCATCGAAATCACGCTCTACGGCGCGACCCGGGAGACCTACGAGGCGCTGACCCAGATTCCCGGCTCTTACGACCGCTGCATGCGCGGCATCCGGCTTCTACTCGAGCGCGGTCTGCCGCTCAAGCTCAAGACCGTTCCCACCACGGTTAACCGCCATGAAGTCTACGAGATGAAGCGTATGGCCGAAGAAGACTTCGGCGTCGAGTTCAAATTCGACCCCCTGGTCAACCCCCGAATCGACTGTTCGGCAAGCCCACTGGGAGTCCGGCTGGTCCCGGAAGACGTAGTGGCCCTGGATTTTCACGACTCCAAGCGCCGCGAGGAATACCGGCGGCTCGCGGACCACGACATCTCTCTGCCGAGCGGCGCCAATAGCGGCGACCAGGTCTATTTCTGCGGCGGCGGAATGACCGGCTGCGCTTTCGACCCCACCGGGAAAATGTCTATCTGCGTGATTTCGCAGCAAGAACACTACGACTGGCGCAACGGTTCCTTTGCCGAGGGCTGGAACGAAGCGCTGCTGAAGACCCGCAGCAAGAAGAAGACGCGAGAGACGCGCTGCCATCGCTGCCGCATTCAGTCGCTGTGCAGCATGTGTCCGGCTAACGGCGAGTTGGAAGCCGGGCACCCGGAGTCGCCTGTCGATTTTCTTTGCCAGGTCGCGCACTTACGCGCCTACGCCCTTGGATACGAAGTGCCGGAGCATGGAGATTGCCCGTGCTGCGCCGAAGGCACCTACCATGCCGCACTTAGTGAGTCGGCCGAACGCATTCAAAACAATAAGGTTGATGTCGGATCCTGGAAGCCGATCGCGCCAGCTGCCACGTTGCTTCCGGTGCTTTCTTCAAGTAGCAGCCGCAGCGGTACTTGCGGCTCCTGCGCTTCTACGCACTAGGTTCAGAAAGTAAGGGAATGAGCAAGACCTCGCAGCAGCCGGAATCAAAGCGCGCGCCATACGAACCACCCAAGGTGGTCGCGGTAAGCCTGCGTCCCGAAGAGGCTGTTCTGGGGCACTGCAAGATCGCCGGCTCGGCTGGGCCTGTTTCCGGTTCCTGCCGGGCTGTCGTCGCCTGCAAGTCACTCGGATCTTGAGGGAGCATACGGACTTGAACGCGGCCGTCTTCAATTTGGCGCCTGAATTGGCAACCCTCGCCACAGGGGCGCCTGTGGCATCACGAATTGCCTTGAGCGTCGGTGGAATTTCGTTTGGTGTGAGTTCCCTTGGCGATCTGAGGCTGGCCCTGGAGCCGGCTCTTCTCGAGTTTGCGTCCAACAATCCAGCCTGCGACGTCGAAATCGCAGCCGCTTGGGCCGATCATCTCGACCTGCCCGCCACCGCGCCAGTTTTCCAGTCCGGCGGACTCTGGAGCGCCTATCCGGAAGATGGCGGTTTCTCGTTCTATTTTCAGACCGCCTATCTTGGCAGCGCTCCCTACAAGAAAGCCCACTTCGACAGCTGCTTCACTCGCGGCCGCGTTGAATTGCTAAAGCGTTATTTCGATCCTGAGCTTCCCGTTTATCCGCTCGAGTATCCCCTCGACGAGCTCTTGATGATTCACCGCCTGTCTACCGGGCACGGCGTCGAAGTTCATGGCTGCGGAGTTCTTACGCGGGATGGCCTCGGGCGTCTCTTCGTCGGCCACTCGGGCGCCGGGAAAAGCACCACGTCGCGCCTTTGGCTGAACCAGCCGAGCGTCCGCGTGCTCAGCGACGACCGCATCATTCTCCGCGAAAGCGGCGGGCATATCACCATGCATGGCACGCCGTGGCACGGCGACGCCGGCCTCGCCGCGCAAGCTTCCGGACGCCTCGACCGCATTTTCCTGCTCGAACATGGCCCCGCGAACGAAATCATTCCGCTCGCGCCCTCCCGCGCCGTCGCCGAGCTCTTCACGCGAACTTTCGTGCCGCACCACAGCCCCGCCGGGCTCGCGCACGTGCTGCAATTCACCGAACAGATTGCCCGCAAGGTTCCCGTATCGCTCTTTCGCTTTGTTCCGGACGCCAACGCCGTGGAGGCCATTCTCCGTGCCGCGTAACGACGCGCTTCTTTGGACGGACTCGCCGCGCTTTCGCGCCATATGCGAAACCGTGCTCGCGTCCGGAAGTCAGGTGCGCTTTCACGTCCGTGGCCTCAGCATGCAGCCGAATCTCCGCGATGGCGACGCTGTGATCGTCGCGCGCGTAGCACAAACGGAACTGCAGCGCGGGGACATCGTTTTATCGCAGGACCGGGATGGGCTTCGCGTACATCGACTGGTCGAAGCGAATTCCTCGGATGCCCTGGTCACTCGGGGCGACACCGGACTCGAAAACGACGTAGCACCTCAACGGCTCGTTGGCCGGGTCATCTCCATCGAACGCAACGGAATACAGATATCTGCAACCGGCCAAACACAAAGAATTCTGCACGCTTCCCGCGCGCTGATCCGCAGACTGCGGCTGGCTGCGGCCCTGCGCATCCACAAGGCGCGCTCCGGTTTTGCTTTTTTTGGGCTACTCGCAGTCTTCGCGCTCTTTTGGAATGTTGCCCCCGCTGCAGCTCAGGCTGATCTGGCCATCACGTCGAACACCGCTGCGCCCTCACCGGTCGCGGCAGGCGATCAAATCACCTATGCCGTTGCCGTCATCAACAACGGTCCTAACACCGCCACCACGCCTTCCGTGGCCATGGCCACGCCCCCGAACACCACGTTTGTCTCAGCCGCGCAAACGGGCGGTACCGGCACGTGGAACTGCGCAGGCGTCGCCGTTGGCGGCACCGGTACAACCACTTGCACGCGCACGACAAATATGAACAACGGCAGAACCGCTACCTTTTCTTTCATCGTCCAGGTGAACGCCGCAACCGCAAACGGCACGGTCATCACAGAGTCCGTCAACATCCGCTCGACCACGGCCGACCCAACTCCGGCTAACAACACCGCCGCAGCGAATGTCACCGTGCAGACTCCTGATCTTTCCGTCTCCGATGCCGCCGCGCCCAATCCCGTCGACGCTCTCTCCAACATTACCTACACCCAGACCGTGACCAACAATGGTGCGACAGCAGCTGTCGGAGCGACTCTTTCGCAGACAACCCCGCCAAACACGACCTTCCAGTCCATCACCGTTCCGGCCGGCTGGACTTGCGGTACGCAGCCCGCCGTAGGCGGCACTGGCGCAATTACTTGCACGGCGAACGGCACATTCGCTGCGGGAACATCCGCGACCTTCACGTTGGTAGTCGCAATAACCGCCGCCGCTGCACCCGGCTCGACGATCCCGAATTCAGTTACCGTCAGCGAAACAGGCACCGATCCCAATCTCGCCAACAATACCGCCAACGCGTCCGTGCAAGTTTCCAGCGCCGATCTCTCCATGACCCAGGTTGCCTCGGTCTCTGCCGTCGCACCCGGCGGACTGATCACCTACACGGAGACGGTGACCAACAAAGGTCCCACCGCGGCCAACGGCGCGGTGCTGTACCAACAGACTCCTCCGAACACGACTTTTCAATCTGTAACGCCTCCCGCGGGCTGGACCTGCGGCACGCAGCCCATTGCCGGCGGCACCGGCCAGATCATTTGCACCGATGGCGCGGCTCTCGCCAACGGCGCCTCGGGCACTTTCACCATCGTCGTCGCGGTAGGCGGCGCAGTCGTTCCAGGTACCGTGATCCTGAACTCGGCGGATGTCACCGCCAACACCTCCGATCCAGTCTCCACCAACAACGCCTCTACTTCTTCCGTCCTCGTCGAGAGCGGCACTCAGGCGGACCTCGCGGCATCCATGACCGCTTCGCCCACCCCCGTTTTCATTTCGTCCAAACTCACGTACACGATTACGGTCCAGAACCTCGGTTTGATCAACACCGCGGACGGCAAGCTCGTAGACACCATTCCTGCGGGAACCACATTCGTTTCGTCTTCGACGACCCAAGGATCCTGTTCCGGCACCAGCACGGTGACCTGCACCTTCGGCGCGGTAAACAACGGCACCACCATCACGGTCACCATTACCGTGTCTACGCCGGCAGCTCCGGGCACACTCACCAACACTGCCACCGTAAGTTCCACCACTGCTGATCCCGTTGCGGGCAACAACAGCGCTACGACTCTGACCGTTGTTCAGCCGCTGGTTTGCGCCTCGCCAGGGCGCGACGGCCCCGGCAACACGCTCACCGGCATTCTCAATGCCTACTATCCGCCCGCGAACAACGGAACTGTCGCCGCGGCTTCGACTTCCGTCGTGCTCGGTGCTGCTGCTGCCGCCGGCGCGCAAACCGCCATAGCCGCCGGCGACTTGCTCCTGGTCATCCAGATGCAGGACGCCGCCATCAACCCCATTAACACCGGTGCTTACGGCGACGGCATTCCGGGTGATCCAGGCTTCGGGTCCATCGCCCTGAACAATTCCGGAAATTTTGAGTTTGTCACCGCGACCAACGCCGTCCCGGTTGGCGGAGGCACGCTGAACTTCCTGGCTACCGGGCCCACTGGCGGCCTTTTGAACGCTTACACGAAAGCCGCCTACGTTGCTGGGACGCAGGGCCAAAGAACCTTTCAGGTGATTCGTGTACCGCAATACACCTCCGCGACTTTAAGTTCGACGCTGGCGGCAATGCCCTGGAATGGTGCAACCGGTGGCGTACTTGCCCTGGACGTTGCATCACAGCTCACCCTGAATGGCACCGTCAGCCTCGATGCCGCTGGTTTCCGCGGCGGCGCCGGCCGGCAGCTAGCTGGCGCTGCTGGCACGCTGGCAACCGACTACATCACTAGCTCTGGAACGGCGACGAATGGCTCGAAGGGCGAAGGCATCGCCGGCACTCCGACCTTTGTCGCCAACGCTGCGCTCACGAATCTGACCAACACCGGAGTCGAAGGCTTGCCCAACGGCAGCTACGCTCGCGGCGCGCCGGGCAACGCCGGCGGTGGCGCAACTGACGCACGCCCCACAGCAAACGACGAAAACAGCGGCGGCGGCGGCGGCGGCAATGGAGGCGCGGGAGGCCAAGGCGGCTTCGGCTGGAATAGCGCGGGTATCGTCGGCGGCTACGGCGGGGCTGCTTTTCCAAGCAACACCGGCGCGTTGATCTTAGGTGGCGGCGGAGGAGCGGGCACCACCAATAACGGTACCGCGAGTCCCGCCAACGCCAATCCGGCGGGCATCAATAGCAGCGGAGCCGCTGGCGGGGGAATCGTCATTATTCACGCCGGCTCGGTAACCGGCGCCGGCACCATCACCGCGAACGGCCAAACCGCGCTTGACGTGCAAAACGACGGCGGTGGTGGAGGCGGCGGTGGCGGCTCGATTCGAGTTCTGGTCAACAGCGGTCTTCTCGGTGGCCTCACCGTCTCCGCCAACGGCGGAAATGGCGGAAACACCTGGCTCATCCAAGGACCCGAAACCTCTTTTCCGGCGGACCGCCATGGACCCGGCGGCGGCGGCGCTGGCGGCGCGATTTTCCTCTCCGGCGCGCCAACCGCTTCGACCGTCAACGGCGGCGCTCCCGGAGCATCCACATCCTCTCGCGATCCTTACGGCGCGACTTTGGGCGCGCCCGGCCTCGTCAACACCGTCTCCACCATTCCTCAGACTCCTGGCACGCAGCCTGGAGCGGAGTGCGCTTCCGCCGATCTCGCGGTCACGAATTCCGGTTCGCCCAATCCGGTCCTCCCGGGACCCGGACCAGGCAATGTCATTACTTACACCCAGAACGTCACCAACAATGGCCCGCTCGACGCTTTGAACGCGACATTTACGGAATCCATTCCGGCAAACACCACCTTTCAGTCCTTCAACAATCCAGCAGGCTCCGGCTGGACGTGTATCACACCCACCGTCGGCGGCACAGGCGCCATCTCCTGTACCAACGCAGACGTTGCCAAGGCCGCTTCAACCACCTTCACGCTTGGGGTTGCCGTCAACACCGGCGTCGCTTCTGGCACGGTGATCACCGATGTCATCGATGCCACCTCCGGCACCAATGACGCCGTCCTTGCCAACAATTCGGCCACCGTGCAAATCACTGTCGGCCTGTCCACCACCGCCGACTTGTCCATCACCAACTCCGGCACACCCAATCCAGTCCTCGCCGGTTCCAACATCACGTACACCGTCGTCGTCAGGAACAATGGCGCGGCCACCGCGTCCAGCGTGGTTTTCAGCGAAGCGATTCCGGCCAACACCACATTTGTTTCCGTCGTTCCCTCTCCCGTGGCAGGCTGGACCTGCTCCGTCGTCGCTGGAACACTGTCCTGCTCGAATCCGAGCGTCGCCTCTGGTGCTTCCACCACATTCACGGTCATTCTGACCGTCGGCGCCGGCACGGCCGCTGGCACCCTCATCACAGACACCGCGACTGTCGCTTCATCGACCACCGATCCGAATCCCAACAATAACAGCGCGACTTCGAACATCGTTGTGGCTACCGCAGGCCAAGCCGACCTCAGCATCACCAGCTCCGCAGCGCCCAACCCGGTGACCTCCAGTAACAACATTACTTACACCCAGACCGTAACCAACAACGGCCCTGCCGTTTCTGGTCTCGACACCTTTACCGACACCATCCCTGTCGGCACCACTTTCGTCTCCTTCACCCCGCCCGCCGGATGGAATTGCGGAGCCACTATTCCTCCCGTCGGCGGCACCGGAACCATTTCCTGCACCATCGCCACGCTTGCCCTGAACGCCACAGCGAGTTTTCCGCTGGTCGTCAAAGTGAATTCCGGCACTGCTCCCGGTGCCTCCATCTCCAACACCGCCAACATCAACGTTCCTTGCTCGGCAGTCACGGATCCCAACTGCGCCAACAACTCAGCTCCTACCACCGTAGTCGTCGCTTCGCCCACGCAAGCCGACGTCGCCATCTTGAAAACCGCTTCGCCTGAACCCGTCGATCAGAACACCAACATCACCTACACCTTGCAGGTCACCAACAATGGCCCCGCCGTCGCCCAAGGCGTCACGGTGAACGATCCTCTGCCCGCTCAAGTCAGTTTCACTTCCGTGACCACCACGCAGGGCACGTGCACCTACACCGTGGCCACAACCACGGTCAATTGCAATCTCGGCTCCCTCAGCGTCGGCGGCCTGGCGATCGTCACCATCAACGCCACCGCCACCACCTTTAGTTCCGCCACGCTCTCAAGCAACACCGCAACCGTCTCCGCCACTACCGGCGATCCCAATCTCACCAACAACACGTCTTCCGCGACCTCCACGATCGCTGCTCCTACGTCCGTCCAGCTCGTTTCTTTCCGGGCCGCTGCGCTTCCCGAAGGCGGCGTCTTGCTCGAATGGAAAACGCGCGAGGAAGTTCGCAATCTCGGCTTCAACGTCTACCGCGAGGACTCGACCGGCCGTCACCGCTTGAATCCGTCATTGATAGCCGGCTCCGCTCTAGTGTTGCGCGGTGGCCTGCCCCAGCACGCCGCGAAAACCTATCAGTGGATCGATCCCGTGGCGTCTGCCTCCGCCTCGGCCTATTGGCTGGAAGACGTCGACTTGAGCGGCGCCAAAATTTCCCACGGCCCGGCTGAAATCTTCGGACCCGTCGCGCCGCAACGCGCCCTCGCCGCAGCTCAGCTCCTGGCGCATCTCAATCAATCATTCGCCGCCAACTCAGGTGCACTGCCAGCGTCCGCCCACCGCCCTCGCCTCTACGATCCCGAAATGGACGCCGCTCTCCGCGCCGTTCCTCCTGGACTCGGTCGCGCCGTTCTCGATCGCGAGCCCGCGGTGAAGATTTTCGTCCGCAGCGAAGGCTGGTACCACATCACCCTCGCGCAGTTAGTCGCTGCCGGTCTCGACCCGCGCGCCAACGCCCGCACCCTGCAACTCTTCGCTGAAGGCGTCGAGCAGCCGCTCCTTATTCTCGCCGGCAATCCGTCTGGCTCGCTCGGTGCCAATGACGCCATCGAATTCTACGGCATCGGAATCGACACGCCGTATTCCGACGCCCGCGTCTATTGGCTCGTGCAAGGCCGCGAACCCGGCAAACGCATCCCGCAACTCCCGGCGAGTTCCTTCAGCGGTCCCGAGCCAACCAGTTTCCCCGTCACCGTCGTTCGCCAGGACCGCACCACCTATTTCGCCGCTCTTCTCAATGGCGAGGACCAGGACAATTTTTTCGGCGCCGTCGTCACCAGCACTCCCGTTGATCAGGAGCTCGACGTCGTACACTCCACGCCTTCCGCCCTGCCCGTCACTCTCGACATCACCCTGCAAGGCGCAACCGAAGGCCAGGATCACTCCGTCTCCGTCTCGTTCAACAGCAATTTCCTCGGCAACATCACCTTCGTCGGCCAGCCGCTCTTCAAATCCACATTCACGCTCGATCCCACCCTGCTCCATGACGGTGCCAACACCGTCACCCTCACCGCGCTCGACGGCGACAACGACGTCAGCGTCGTGCAATCCATCGCCCTCCACTACGCCCACACCTACGAAGCCGACGCCAACTGGCTCCGCCTGGAAGCCGCCTCAGGAAGCCATCTGCACATCGCCAACTTCTCCAATCCGCAAATTCGGGTCTTCGACATCACCAATCCGCTCGCCATCGAAGAACTCACCGGCCGGGTTCAGTCCACAACCACCGGCTTCGCCATCGACGTTGTCGCCGCGGGCTCCTCCTTCACCGGCCGCCCGCGCCAGTTGCTGGCCTTCTCCAGCGACGAGCTCTTCGCGCCGTCGTCTCTCGCGTTCCACCATCCCAGCGTTCTCCGCGAACGCCAGGAAGGCGCGGACATCCTCATCGTCACGCATCCAGACTTCGCCGCCAGTCTCGTTCCGCTCGTCCGCCTGCGCGAAGAGCAGGGCCACGCCGTCAAGCTCGTCACCATCGACGAAATTTTCGACGCTTTCAATTCCGGCGAGCGCACACCCTACGCCCTCCGCGATTTCCTCCTCTTCACCCAGCGCAACTGGAGACGCCATCCGCACTCCATCCTTTTCGTCGGCGATGCCTCGCTAGACCCCCGCAATTTCCTCGGCTTCGGCGATTTCGACTTTGTCCCCACGCGTCTCGTGGACACCGCCGCGCTCAAAACCGCTTCCGACGACTGGTTCACCGACTTCACGCAAACCGGCTTCCCCACAATTGCCACCGGCCGCTTGCCCATTCGCACCGCGCAGGAAGCCGATCTCGTCGTCTCCAAAATCGTCAACTACGAGCGCGGCGCCTTCGCCGGCACCTGGAACGGCAACGCTCTCGTCGTGGCCGACCAGAACATCGGCGACGATTTTTCTACTACCTCCACGTCGATCGCCGATTCGCTCGGAAAATCTCTCGCGGTCACGCGCATCATCTCCGGCAATCTCGACCCGCAAGCCCTGAAGCAGCAGCTTCTCGACAGCATCAATCAGGGGCAACTTCTGGTGAACTACGTCGGTCACGGTTCGGTCGAACAGTGGTCCTTCTCCGACCTCCTCGACAATTCCGACGCCTCCGCACTGCAAAACGGCAATCGCTTGCCCGTATTTCTCCTCATGGATTGCCTCAACGGCTTCTTCCAGGACGTTTACACGCAGAGCCTCGCCGAAACCTTGCTCCTCGCTCCAGACGGCGGCGCCGTTGCCGTCTGGGCTTCCTCCGGCTTCACCGATGCCGGTCCGCAAGCCAGTATGAATCGCGCGCTCATTCAAGCGCTCGCCAACAATCCCAATCTGCCTCTCGGCCAGGCCATCCTCGCCGCCAAAAAACTTACCGGCGATTCCGACGTTCGCCGCACCTGGATTCTTTTCGGGGACCCCGCGATGCGCATTCATTTTGCGCCACCGCCTGCACCATCACATCCATCTCACAGGGAAGGAAGGTCGGACCGCGGCGATCGTCCCGCGTCCAAGCTACTCCAATGAAAAAGCCCAGAACTCTCCAGTTTGCCGCCGCAGGAGCATTCATCTCGCTGTTGCTCGCCGCCGTCGGCCATCGCATGGACCTCGTCGTCCCTGCCATCCGCCTCGACCAGCAAGTGCTCTACAACTGGCTGTCTTTGATTTTCGCGCCCGCCTCATTCCTCCTGAGACTGCGCAATCCCGATGGCTCCATCGTCCCCGGCTTTCTCTTCGCCGCCGCCGCCATCGCGCTCAATGCGCTGTGGTACGCCGCGGTTAGAAACTTCTACCTCGTCGTCGCACATCCCGCGAACCTGCGCCCATCCGTCTCCTCGCCCGCGTTGGCCGGTGCCGACGGCTCATCTCGTCCGCTTCCATCGCGCCCTGCCTCTCCCTCCGAGCGCATCGCCGATCGCTACGAGCATCGTCTCTCCGCCGAGCACGCCGACAACTCCACCATCGAAGAGGTCGCCGCCGTCCTCGTCGAATCCACGCGCCGCTGAACCGTTTCCGCCGCTCCTCCGCATCATGTAGGGCCCGCCTTCTGAGGCGGGCCTTCGGTCACCGCGTCTTGTTACGGATGACGCCGTTGTGTAGGGCCCGCCTTCTGCTTGCCCCGTGGGGGAGGCTGGCCGCTCTTCGTGCTCGCACACCGCGCCGCTCTCCTGTTCTCGCCGCACCACACGCTTCCTTCTACCCCAGCGTCCCCTGCAACACTTCCCGCACCAAATCCTGCTTCGGGGTCCCCAGCTTCTTCCCCTGCGCCGTCAAATAAAACACGTCGATCGCCTTCTGCCCTTCCGTGTCGATCAGCGCCACTTCAATATTGCATCCCTGCCGCGCCAGCGCCGCCGCCACCTCATACAGCAATCCCGGATGGTCCTGCGCCACAATTTCCATCAGCGTGCTCTGCGCCGAGGCCGCATCATCAAAATTAATCCGCGTCGCCACCGTAACTTTCGGCTGCTTCGCTCCACGCTTCGCTTGCCGGCTCTTCAGCAGCGGCTCCAGTTCCGCCGCGCCGCTCACCACATCAATCAAACTCCGCCTAAATCTTTCCACTTCACCCGGATTCAGCTCCAGTGTCCGGTACAAATCCGTAAACTGAAACGTGTCCAGCACCACTCCCGCCGCATTCGCAAAAGCGTCCGCCTTCACGATGTTCATTCCCCATCCCGCCAACGCGCCCGAAATCGTCGCAAACAGCGCCGGCCGGTCCGCCGTCAGCAGCGTCAACGAGAACACGTGCCGCGATTCCGCCACTTCCGCCTGCACCGTCTTCTCTCCCAATTTCCGGTACAGCGCAAAATGCCGCGCAATCTCTTCCGCCGAATGCACCGCCAGATACCGCCGCGGGAATCCTTCCAGGAATCGCTCGATCTCTTCTTTCGCGGCGCCGCCCGCCAGGCTTTCTACTTGCGCCAGCATCGACACTTCATCCGACGCGTGCAACCGGTCGCGGTCCAGCGCCCGGCTGAAGTAATTCGAAGTCGCCACGAAAAGCTGCCACAGCATTTCCGCTCGCCACGGCGTCAATGCTTCCGGATTCACCGCATGAATATCCGCGTACGTCAGCAAGGTCAGCCGCTGCAGCCGCTCCGGCGTTCCCACCGTCGCCGCAAATCCAGAAACCGTCGCCGCATCGAAAATATCCCGCCGCTGCATCGTCGCGGACATATCCAGATGCCGCTCGATCAGAAACTTCACCTCCGCCTTATCCTCCGCCGTCAACCGCAGCCGTGTAGCCGCGCTCTCCAGCGCCTCCAGACTTCCCGCCACGTGATGATCCACCGGCATCCCTTTGCCTACGTCGTGCAATAGCAGCGCCAGGATCAGCAAGTCGCGCCGGTCCGCGGTCTTCCACAGCGGCGCAAACCGCTCGCCTCGCGCATCCGTCGTGCCCGCCAACTCCTGCAGATGCTCGATCGTTCGCAGCGTGTGCTCGTCCACCGTGTACCGGTGATAGAAATCCCGCACCACCAGCGAATCGATTCGTCCGAATTCCGGCAGCACTTCCGTCAACAGCCCCAGCCGCTGCATCGGCCGCAACGCCAGTCCCGGATAGTTCGACGCCAGAATCTCTCTCAGCCGTTCCCACGTCACCTCCGCATTGCGCACCGGCAGCTCCGGATGCGTCAACACGTACGCGATGCTCCGCTCCGCTTCCCGGCTCAGCGGCACTCCAATCCGCGCCGCCTCCTCAAATAACGAAAACATCACCGCGCGGTCCGAAAGCGCCGGCACGTCCGCCACCTCCAGCAAGCCGTCGCGCACCGCGTAGGCTCTTCCCGTCCCGCCCGCTCCCTTCGGCGCCCACGCCGCGTTCATGATCCGTTGCCGCAGGGATTGCGGTGAGGCCGTCCTCTGCTCCAGAAAACGCAGCAATTGCCGGTTCAGTGTGCGCGCGTGCCGGAAATACAGCCGCATCCACTCCGCGGGACTCCGCGGCAATCCGTCGCGCACCGCCAGCGCTTTTTCCGCCGCCGCCGCTTGCAGCTCATACGTCAGCGTGTTGTCGTTGCGCCCGTTCGCGTAGTGCAGAAAGCAGCGAATCGCGCTCAGAAAATCCACCGCTCCCGCCGCCAGCTCTTCTTCCGCCGCCGTCACTCCGCGATTCTTCGCTTCGCTGATTTGCCGCAGCCACGCCGCCGCCTGATAATCCCGCAGCCCGCCCGGCGACTCCTTCACATTCGGTTCCAGATGGAAAATCGTGTTCCCGTACCGTGCCAGCCGCTCTCTCGTGAGCTTCTGCAGTTGCGCCTGCATGAACGGCCGCGCCTGCTTCTCCGAAACGCTCAGAACTTTCGTGTTCAGCCGCTCGAACAATCCTTGATCCCCGGCCAGGAAGCGCCGGTCCAGCAGCGCCAGGTGAAACTCCGCATTGTCCTCTTCAATGCGCTTGCATTCTTCCAGCGTGCGTCCCGCCGAGCTCACCCGGAAACCCAAGTCCCACAAAATACGCGAAAATTCCGAAATCAGCGGCCGGAAGTCCTCCTCCGCCTTCTCGCTTCCAAACAAAAACAACAAGTCCAGATCGGAATACGGAAACAGCAATCGCCGCCCGTACCCTCCCAGCGCCAGCAGCGTCAGCCCTTCCGTCTCCGGTCCATGCACGCGCACCGCTTCGCCAAACACTTGCACCACGTTGCGGTCCGCAAGTTCGCACAGCGCTCGCACCGTATTGCGAGCCCCTGCTCCCATCTCGAATTGCTTTCGGATTCGCTGTCGTTCGCTCTCGGCTAGTGGTCCGAGCACCGACAGCGGCGTTAGTGAGCCTGCCATTTTATTTTTGGGAAGAGCATCGTCCGGCCTGGGGCCCGGCGCATCGGTCGTTCCGCTAGAGCGCTTTTTCGCCGCGCTCTTCGTTTCGGATCCGGATGGCTTCCTCAACTCGCGATAGGAATATCTTACCGTCCCCAATCTTTCCTGTCTTGGCTGTCTTCAAAATCGTGTCCACCGCTTTTTCCACCAGCGCGTCCGGCAGCACCATCTCCAGCTTGATCTTCGGCAGCAAATCGACGGTGTACTCCCGGCCGCGGTACACCTCCGTGTGCCCCTTCTGCCGGCCGTGCCCGCGCACCTCGGTCACCGTCATTCCCTCGATCCCCATCTCCCGCAACGCATCCTTCACCGACTCGAACCGCGACGGCTGGATGATCGCTTCAAGTTTCATCATCGACGTTTCCGCTCCACCATTCTCAGCCTGCGCTTCCCGCAAATCCCGCTATCTTAAATCCGCCGTTCCCCAGCCCATTTAGCTTCCCAGCCCTTCAATTCTCCAGGTTGTACGCCTCTTCTCCATGCTGCGAAATGTCCAACCCTTCGATCTCTTCCTCTTCGCTCACCCGCACTCCTGTAATCAGGTCCACCACCTTCAGCAACACGAACGTTCCCACCAGCGCCAGTCCCCACGCAATCAGCACTCCTATCAATTGATTTCCAACCTGTCCCCAATTGCGGTCCAGCCAGCCCACCGGTTTGCCCGCACCAAACACCGGATTGATTACCGCTTGCGCGAATACTCCCGTCAGCAGCGCCCCAATCGTTCCTCCCGCCCCGTGCACTCCGAACGCATCCAGCGCATCATCGTACCCAAAAATCTGTTTCACCTTCGCCACCATCCAGTAGCAAAACGCGCCCGCCATAAATCCGATCGCCAGCGCCGGCATCGGTCCCACAAATCCCGCCGCCGGCGTAATCGCCACCAATCCCGCCACCGCGCCGGAAATCGCTCCCAGCGCGCTCGCGCGCCCGTTCTTGATTCGTTCCACCAGGCTCCAACTCAGCGCCGCCGCTGCCGCCGCAAAGTGTGTTGCCACAAAAGCGCTCGCCGCCAGCCCGCTCGCTGCCAGCGCGCTTCCCGCATTAAATCCAAACCAGCCCACCCACAGCAGGCAAGCCCCGATGAAACTCAGCACCAGGCTGTGCGGCGGCATCGGCTGCTTCGGATACCCGCTCCGCTTTCCCAAATACAACGCGCACACCAACGCCGAAACTCCCGACGAAACGTGCACCACCGTCCCGCCCGCAAAATCCAGGCACGGAAATCGCCCGCCCGAAGAATTCAGCAGCCCGCCCTTTCCCCACACCATGTGCGCCAGCGGCGCATACACCACCAGAAACCACAGCGTCAAAAACAGGCAGGTTCCGCTGAATTTCATCCGCTCCGCCGTCGCTCCGGTAATCAGCGCCGGCGTGATCACCGCAAACATCAGTTGGTACACCATGAAAGTCAGTTGCGGAATCGTCCCTGCATAATCCGGATTCGGATCCACTCCCACGCCCCGCAGAAACGCATGCGAAAAATCTCCGATCACCGGTCCGCTTCCCCCGAACGCCAGGCTGTAGCCCACCAGCGCCCACAGCACCGTGATCAATCCCATCATCGCGAAACTCTGCATCATGATCGCCAGCGTGTTCTTCTGCCGCACCAGCCCGCCGTAAAACAGCGCCAGCCCGGGACCCGTCATCATCAGCACCAGCGCCGCGCTCACCAGCATCCACGCGTTGTCGCCGGCCGATTGCGCCGCCGTCACCCGCTGGTCCAGTTGCGCCAGCTTTTCATTCACCGCTTTTTGCGTTTCAGGACGCACTTCAGGAGTTGCCGCGTTGCTCGAAGGAGAAGTCGCACCGGTGAGTGGCGCTGCTTGCTGCGCGCGTAGCGACGAGGCGGGAAAAAGCGCTGCGCACAGCGCCAAGACCAATAGCCAGCTACACTTTCGCACTGCGCTCGCCATATTCCTTCGCTCCGCTACGCTGATCTTGGGGACGCACCGCTCGCCGCTTCTGCGCCGTGAGTATACAGGCGCGCCCTCCATCCAGCCCTGCCAAAAATTCTTATCCCCTCGATTCATTTTTCAAATCTTCCCTTTGCCGCACTCTCAGCCCGCAAAAAACTTCGTCCGCCTTTCACTATGCCCAGCGGACCGGCCCTCTGCTTAATTCCTTGCCTCACCCCGCTGCCATCGTATAATGCACGCAACCCGTTTCCCGTCAGTAGCTTTACGTTCACGCGAACTCGGGCCACACTCTGCCGATGACCGACCGCGTCCCCATGGAAATCCACGTCCGCGAATCCGGCGGCGTTTTCCTCCTCGATGTTCACGGCCGCCTGACCATTGGCGAGCCCGCCGAGCAGTTGCATGACGCTCTGCAATCCGTCATTCAGCGCGGCGCACGCAAAGTCATCGTCACCCTCAATAACGTCCCGCAAATCGACAGCTCCGGCATCTCCACCCTTGTGCGCATTTCCATCCGCCTCGCCCGCGAATCCGGCGCTCTCCACCTCGTCTGCGGCAATGGCCGCGTCCGCGATTCCCTCACCGTCACCCGCCTCGTCGAAGCCATCCCCACCTTCGAATCCGAATCCGCCGCCCTCTCCAGCTTCGCATGACCCGCGCAACTAGGAATCTTCTCGTGCGGCTCGGTCTCTGTTTCCTTACCAGCTGTGTCTTCCTCCTACCGCTTGCTACGTTCACGCCAACGGCTAGAGCCGATTCACATTCCCAGATTCGCGTTCTAAGCAGTGCTCTCCGTAAGCGTATTGCAGACGCTAAAATAAAATCCCTCGCGGTCGCCGATTTTGCTCCGGTCGGTGGGGCAAGTTCGGGCGAAGGGCTGTATTTCGCCGATATCTTGCATCTCTACTTGGCGGAATCGCCAAAGAAATATGACCTCATCGCCCGCGAGGCCGCAGGCCATTTTCTCGAAACCAGAAAGCTTGTGCTCCGTGACCTCGAATCGGCAGAAGTCTTGAAGCAGAGCGCAGACTCGCTGCACGTCGAAGCACTCTTGACCGGATCCGTGGCACGTGAAGCCCAACAGCTCATTCTTACAGCCTCTCTAAAGCGCTCCGCGGACGGCAGTGTCATTGCTTCCGAGAAGATTCTCATCCCATCTGACAGCTTCTTCGATAGCCTTCGGACCTATCCGCTAGCCGAGACTCCGGTGTCCATTTCGCAACTGACCGATCGAGGCGTGCGGCCGCCGGAATTTCTGGATGTGCCCGCTCCTCAGTTCCGAGGTCCCGCGGATGGCACGATGGGCGTCCGGGGCGATGCCGCGATTCTTCTTAACCTTGTGGTATCAGCGGAAGGACGCGTAACAAACCTGAAGGTGGTAAAGGGCGCAGGGCCGGAATTCGCGGACGTGGCCTGGTGTGCGATGCGAGCTTTCCGATTCAGACCAGCGCTTGATCGTACAGGTAAGCCCGTGGCGGTCGTTATGCCGATGCAGGTCTTCTTTAGCGCAACGAGATAGGCCAGCAGCGTCCGCTCTTGGCAGCGGACTAGCCGCTCTTCTTTAATTCCGCCAGGACTAGCTTGGCTACTTCGCGCAGCGTCTCGAATACGCCTTGGCCCTGGATGGCTACGCCTTCCAGGACTGGCTCGCCTTTTTTCTGCAGGTGCTTCGCGAGCACTTCCACCGGCAGCGCGTTCGGCAAATCGCGTTTGTTCAGTTGCAGCACGTACGGGATGGTCGCGAAATTCAGGCTGTGCTCTTTCAAGTGTTCCTGCAGGTTGTCCATGGTCTCGAAATTCGCGTCCAGCCGCTCTTCCTGCGAATCCGCCACGAACACCACGCCATCCGCGCCCTTCAAAATCAGCTTGCGGCTGGCTTCATAAAAAACCTGTCCAGGCACGGTATACAAATGGAAGCGCGTTTTGAATCCGCGCACCGTTCCCAAATCCAGCGGCAGAAAATCGAAAAACAGTGTCCGGTCCGTCTCCGTCGCCAGCGAAACCATTTTGCCTTTCTGGTTTTGCCCCGTGTGGTCGTAGATCCACTGCAGGTTCGCGGTCTTTCCGCCCAGACCTGGACCGTAGTACACCAGCTTGCAATTAATTTCGCGCGCAGGAAAATTGATGAAAGGCACGTGTCGTTAGCTCGAATCGGCTCCAGATTTATAGCATACGCGGCGACACCCGGCCAGTCTCAGCACCCCCGGCGCCACGTTCCACATTAGACTCATCCAGTTTCCGCGAGGTTCTCCCCATTCTCCTAACATTTTCGCGCCCCTGCTGCGTGCGGGTTACCCTCTCTCCCCGGCCCGCCTACAGTGACCCCCTCGTTGACGCGCGTTATCTCCTCTGCTAGCATCCGCTGCATGGCCAAAGCGCACAAGCCCTCACGCGGCTCATCCAGCGGTTCCAAGGGCAGCGCCCGTAGCACCTCCAAGTCACAGAAAAAGAAGAGCTTAGGCACTCCGCCGCCGCCTCAGCGTGGCGGCGTCGAACTCGTCGATCCCCGCGTCCAGGCGCAACTCAAGCTCTACGACGAAGCCTTGGCCCTCTTTCACCAGCAAAAATTCGCCCGCGCCAAGCAGGAGCTCGAAAAAGTTCTCGAAGGCCCCAGCCAGGCATTCGCGGACCGCGCGCGCATGCACCTCAAAATCGCCGAACAGCGCATGAAGCCCTCCGCCGAGCAGAATCCTCGCTCCGCCGACGAACATTACCAGCGCGGCGTGGCCATGATGAACATCGGTCGCTGGGACGACGCCCGCGAAAGCCTGATCAAAGCCCGCAAAGCCGCTCCCAAAGCCGATCACATCCACTACGCTCTGGCCGCTCTCGATTGCCTCACCGGCGAAGCCGATTCCGCCATGGCCAATCTCAAAGTCGCCATCGAGCTGCGCCCCGAAAATCGTTACCACGCCCGCAACGACGAAGATTTCGCTTTCCTCCAGGAAGATCCGCGCTTCACCGAACTTCTGTACCCGGAGAAAGACGGCGCCGCCTAGCCGTTTTTTTACATCCTCCATGCCCCGCATGCTCTTGGCAAGCTCTCTGTTGTACTCTTTCTTCCGCCGATGAAACGCACTGCTCGCAAACCGGCCTCTTCCGATCGCGGATTCCGCATCGTCGCTCTCGGCGGCGGCACCGGCCTTTCCACGCTACTCCGCGGCCTCAAGGAACACGTCGCACGTCGCACCGACAGCCCCGCGAATCGCGAGCGCCCCATCTCCGATCTCACCGCCATCGTCACCGTCACCGATGACGGCGGAAGCTCCGGCCGACTGCGCCGCGAGAATCGCATTCTGCCACCCGGCGACATTCGCAACTGCATGGTCGCGCTCTCGCAGGACGAAACGCTGCTCTCCCGCCTCTTTCAGTACCGCTTCAACGCCGGCCGCGGCCTCATCGGACACAATTTCGGCAATCTTTTCCTCGCCGCGCTCACTCACGTTACCGGCGATTTCGCCGAAGCCGTGCGCGTCTCCAGCAAAGTTCTCGCCATCCGCGGCCGCATCTTCCCTTCTACGCTCTCCAACAGCGTGCATCTCATCGCCAAGCTCGATAATGGCCGCACGGTCCACGGCGAAACGCGCATCACCGCCAGCCGCTCCCGCATCAAGCACCTCACTCTTTCCCCGCGCCGCGTACGCCCCATGCCCAAAGCTATCGAAGCCATCCAGCAAGCCGATCTAATCCTGCTCGGCCCCGGCTCGCTCTACACCAGCATTCTTCCCAATCTGCTGATCCCGGAAATTGCGAGCGCCATCGCTAAATCCAAGGCTCCGCGCGTATATATCGCCAATCTGATGACCCAGCCCGGCGAAACCGCCGGCTACGCTCTGGCGGACCACCTTCGCGCCATCCAGCAGCACGTTCCTCGCCGCGTTATCGATTGGGTGGTGGCCAACCGTAAGCCCGTCTCGTCCGACGTCGCGCGCCGCTACCGCGCGCAAGGCGCGGAGCCTGTCACCATCGATCTCGCCGCCCTGCAAAAACTCGGCGTCCGCGCCATTCTCGACGACCTGCTCGAAGAACACGGCCTCATCCGCCACGACACCAAGCGGCTCGCCCGCTTGCTGCTCGAAGAATTCCTGCAAACTCCCGGCCGCTAAGCCTCACTGGGGGCAGTGACGCTCGAGATTCTGCATCGTCTCGCTTGGCGCGCCGCATTTGTGCGCTAACGCTTATCGCCGGTCTGGAACATCCCTCGACCGGGGATTTGTCTCCTTGCAAATCCGCAGGTATAGTAGCTCCGGCGGCCATTCACAACTCAGGTACCCATCCATATGCGCTTCCTTCGCTGGGCCATCGGCACTGCTTTGGTTCTGTATCTCGCGGGCTATCTCATCCTCCGCTCCATGTCCGTGGACGGCGAACGCATTCCCATCGCTCAGGCCATTCGTCTTTCCATCGTGCGCCGCGACGTCGAACGCATCGCCCGGGCCGAACACGCTTACATGGCCACCAACGACGACTGCCTTTCCCTGCGCGACCTCGCCGACGAGCCCGACTCCGACAACATTCTCTCCGGGCGCTTCGGCTACACCTATTCGATCAGTTGCGATGACGCGGAATTCTCAGTCACCGCCACGCACCCGCCCGCGCCTGAAGACTCGCATCTCCGCTTCCCCAACTACGTGGCCCACCCCGACCTCCTGATCCAAGAAATCAAGTGATCCCGCGCCTTGCTTTGTTTCCCGCCGCGCACTCATTTATCCTCTAGAGCTGGAAATAAAATCGGCGGTCGCGGCAGTCTCCTATGCGGGAGTCCTCCATGCTCAAGAACCTTCGCATCACCCTGGCTCTTCTTATCTTCACCAGCGTCGCCACTTTCGCGGCACCTGCCTACGCCTGGAACGACTTCGGCCACATGACTGTCGCGTACCTCGCCTACCAGAAGCTCACTCCAGCCACGCGCGCGCGCGCCAACGCGCTGCTCAAGCTCAATCCCTATTACGACAAATGGGCCGCCGCGGTCCCCGCGGGCCTCGACAAAGACACGGTCATCTTCATGCTGGCTTCCTTGTGGGCGGACGAAATCAGAAGCGATCCCGCTTTCGCTTCGGATGGCGGCATGGGCGGGAATCGCCCGGACGGCAGCCCGGACGCCAAGCGGAATACCGGCTACGACGATCATCTGATGCACAAATACCGGCACTTCATCGACATGCCCTTGTCTACCGACGGAACTTCCACCGCTTCCTACCAAATTCCTGCGCCGAACGCGCAAGACACCATCGCGCTGTTCCGCGCGGTCCTGGCCTCCAGCGAGGATGATCCCAAGAAGTCTTACGATCTCACCTGGCTGCTGCATCTGGTTGGGGACATTCACCAGCCGCTGCACGCGTGCACTCGCCTGAGCAGCGCGCTGCCGAACGGAGACGATGGCGGAAACAAGGTCACGCTGCGTTGCACGGACTGTCCCGGGAACCTGCACAAATTCTGGGATGACGCTTTGGGCGTCACCACTAAGCTGTCGGCTCCTCCCGAACAGAAAGGCCTGCCGGACGAAGCCTCCATTCGCGCCATCATTGCCTTCGCCAAGACTCTGCCGCGTCCCAAGCGGGCGCTGGCGAACAAGTCCAGTGAAGCCGTGTGGGTCCAGGAAAGCTTGAGCGCCGACCAGCAAACCGTGTATGCGGGCCTGGTAGCCAACGCCGACGGCTCGTTCGCTATCACGCCGGAGTACACGGCGGCTGCGCAACCGCTGGCCAAGCAGCGTGCCGCGCTTGCCGGGGCTCGCCTGGCTCGGTTGCTCAACCGAGAGCTGAAGTAGCCGGCATTGGGACCGGTCTCGCGGCTCCGGCCGTCGCTCGCCAATCGGGAGAATCGGGAGATTGGCGCTCCCAGAACCCAGGCACGCCAGACGGCGGATCGACTAGTCAACATAATATCCCCACCCCCCTGTTTTTTTCGTAAGTGCGGATTCTAAAGGGCTTACAGAGCGATTTCTTGTAAGTGCTGATTCTAAAGAAGTTGCGGTCGGACGATTTCGGCTGATTTCGGTTGAAACGCGGTGATTGGCTGTAAGTGCGGATTCTAAAGGAGTTAAGAAGTGGCGAGTGATGAGTGGCGAGAGAAAGCGCTCGGAGTGCCACCCCGGGTAAACACGTAAAGAGTGCGCAGGCGATTGAAACAAAAGGAGATGTGCTTCGCTCTGGTGCAAAAGAGCGAGTAAGAGTGGGCATTTTGTTGAAGAAGCTGCGGACTGGGCGCAAGACGGAGTTGTGGCGGGAAAGTTAGAAGGACTGCCTCGAGAGACGAACATACGGTAGCGGAACAGACCAACCCAGTGCCTTCGATCTGCAAACATTATAGCACATTTTTATAAATTGTCAAGTAATATCTAGTAAGTATACTGTTTTGTGGGCGTTACAATCCGGGTGTGGGGAGCGGTGGTGGCAGTCCGCGGGAAAAAGGGGTTGCTGGAGAATCAGTCGGCGTCGGAGTCGCGTGGGAGGGAGGGGTTGCGTCCCGAAATGGAACGGAAGGCTCGGGCGGAGAGCTCGCTCCAAGGTAGGGCTTCAAACTCGGCGAGGTAGGAATAGGCGACGGGGACGACCAGGAGGGTCAGGATCAGGCAGAGGGTTTGGCCGCCGATGATGGTTACGGCGATGGAGGCGCGCTGCTCGGAGCCGGCGCCAATGCCGATGGCGACGGGGATCAGGCCGGCGACGATCGAGAGGGTGGTCATAAGGATGGGGCGGAGGCGGACGCGATTCGCTTCCAGAATGGCTTCGCGGACGGGCATGCCGGAGGCGCGGAGGCGGTTGGTGTAGTCCACCTGCAAGATGCCGTTTTTCTTGACGATGCCGAGGAGCAGAAACATTCCCAGGGCGCTCCAGAGGCTCAGGGCTCGCCCTGTGATCCAAAGCGAGAAGAGCGCAAAGGGAATGCTCAGCGGCAGCGTGAGCATGATGATGAAGGGATGCGAAAAGCTGCCGAACTGCGCGGCCAGCACCATGTACATGAAAATGGAAGCGAGCAGCATGGCCAGCAGCAGGTTCCAGGTGGTTTCTTCGAGGACTTTGACTTGGCCGGTGAAGCGGTAGGAATATCCGGCGGGCAATCCGATTTCCTTGATGGATTGCACGGTATGAGCCGCGGCCACATCCAGCGGGAAGCCGATGGCGACGTTGGCGTAGACGCTGACCTGAAATTCGCGGTTGTAGCGCCAGAGCGTTGCGGGTCCGGCGCCGCGCACGATGGAGGCGACATTTTCGAGGCGCACTTGGCCGAGCTTCGCAGAGGGGACCATCATGCGGGCGAGCACGTCGGGATTGTCGCGCTGCGCGGTCAAAAGCTGCATGGTGACGGGATATTGCTCGGAGCCTTCCTTGAAGCGGGTGATTTCGTCTTCGCCGGAATAGAAGAGGCGGACGGCGTCGCTGATGTCGTTCATGCGCACGCCGATATCGGCGGCGCGCTGGCGGTCGACTTTCACCTGGAGTTCCGGAGTATTCAAATTCAAGCTGGGATTGACGTCCACGAGGTCCGGATACTTCATCATCTTGGCGGCTACGCGCTGGCTGAGGTCGGCTAGTTCGTTCAAGTCCGGGCCGCGGATGACGGCGGCTACGGGGAAATAAATTTCGCCGCCGAGGACGGAAGGCAAGCGGACGTTGTAGGTGATGTTTTTGTAGTCGGTGTACATGGCGCGGACGACGGCGGCGACTTGGGCGTGAGATTTTTTGCGTTCGCTGCGCGGGACCAGCCCGACGAACAAGTGGGCGTGATTGGTGGGACCGTGGGTGAAGGATTGCACGAAGGAAACTTCCGGCAAGGCGGCTACGCGTTCGGCCATTTCCTTGGCAAATAGCGAAGTTTTCTCGAGGGACGTGCCTTCGGGCAGCGTGAACGAGCTGATCAGCTCGGATTGGTCGTCGGAAGGAATCCAATCGCGGCCGACCAGGCGGTAAAGGCCGAAGGTGGAAAGGAAAGTGACCACGCAAATCAGGATAATGACGACGCGGTGGGCCAGCGACCAGCGCAGCATGGCCATGTACCACTCATCGATTTTGTGCAGGAATCCGCGGGCGTGGCGCTCTCTTTCGTTGCCGCGGAGCTTGAGCATGCGCGAACTCATCATCGGCGTGAGCGTGAAACCGATGAGCAGGGATACGAGAATGGCCATGGCCATAGTCCAGCCAAAGGAGTTCACGTATTTGCGGGCATAGCCGTTCATGAAGGCGATGGGCAAAAAGATGATGACCAGGGAAAGCGTAGTGGCCATGACCGCGAGGCCGATTTCGCGGGTAGCGTCGATGGCCGCGGTTCTGCGGTCCACACCTTTTTCTTCCATGAAACGGACGATGTTTTCGAGAACGATGATGGCGTCGTCGATGACGATGCCGACGGCGAGCGTGAGCGCCAGCAGAGTCATATTGTTGAGTGAAAAGTCCATCTGCTTCATGAGCGTGAAGGTGGCGATGATGGAGGCGGGAATGGCCACGGCGGCGATGATCACGGCGCGCCAATTGCGCATGAACAGCCAGACGACCAGGCTGGCGAGAATGCTGCCGAGAATCAGGTGCTCGAGGAGAGAATTTACGGAGGCTTTGATGAAGTCGGAAATATCGTGGATGACGAGGAGTTGCACGCCGGGAGGCATCTGCGCGCGCAGATCTTCGATCTTGGTTTTGACGTTTTCGGCGACTTGCACGGTGTTGACGCCGGACTGGCGGCGCACGTCGATGGCGATAACGTCCTGACCGGGACTTTTCCCGCGGAAGAGCGCGGACCAGGTGAGCAATTCCTGTGCGCCGTCTTCGACTTGCGCAACGTCGCGCACGCGCACGAGCGTGGTGCCGCGCGTGCCTATGACGATTTCGCCGAATTGCTCCGCGGTATTGACGCGGCCCATGGTGCGCAAGCCGAGTTGCTGCGGGCCGGTAATCATGCGGCCGCCGGGGGCTTCGATGTTTTCGCGCTGTAACGCGTCGCGCACGTCGAGGACGGTGAAGTTGTGCGAAGTGAGCTTCTGAGCGTCGAGCAGCACACGAATCTGGCGCTCCTGCCCTCCGTTGATGTCCACGCTGCCGACGCCATCCACGGTCTGGATGGCGCGGCGGACCTGCTTGTCGGCGACTTCGGTGAGTTCGCGGCGGCTCATCGGGCCGCTGACGAGCAGGGTGAGAATCGGATCGGATTGCGGGTCCTGCTTGGTGATGACAGGAGGAAGAGTGTCGCGGGGCAGGCGGCTGATGGCGGCGGAGACTTTTTCGCGAATGTCCTGTGCGGCGCCTTCAATGTCGCGTTCGAGCACGAAGGTGCAAGTGATATCGGCGAAGCCTTCGCTCGAATACACGGTGATTTCGTCGATGCCGCTGACGGAGGAAATGGCGTCTTCGAGGGGCAGGACCACGCCGGTGATCACTTCTTCGGGAGTAGCGCCAGGCAGTTTGACGCCGACGTTTACGGTAGCGGGATCGGCTTTCGGGAAGAGATCGACGGCGAGGCCGCGGTAGGAAAAGGCGCCGAGGGTCACTAGGAACGCGATGAGCATCACGGTGAAGACCGGATATTTGACGCAGATGTCGGCGATTCTCATGAGAGTTCGGTTCGAGTCTCTAAACTATTTTGTTGACGACGAATTCGGAGATTCGCGCTCTTCCTGGACGGTGGCGCCGTCGCGCAAATCGCCGGAAACGGCAACAGCCACGCGGTCACCCGGCTTCAAGCCTTCGGCGACTTCAAAGCGGCGGCCGCGCTCGTCTTCGGTCTGGCCCGCGGGACGAATTTGCCGCTCGGAAACGCGATTGCCGTTGAGCAGAAAAACTTTGTAGACGCCGTAGCGATAGTTCACGGCGCCGTAAGGCAAGAAAATGGTTTTCTCGCGCTTCTCGCTGGGGATGGAAGCCTGCACGAAGAAACCGGGCTTCAATTTGCCGTCCAGATTTTCGAGCAGGGCTTCGGCTTCAAAGGTGCGCGAATCCTGGGCCACGGAAGGATTGATGCGCGAGATTTTTCCGTGAAAGCTTTCGCCGGGGAAGGCTTCGACTTGCAAGTCGACCATGGCGCCATCTTTGAGCCAGCCGGCCCAGCGCTCCGGGACGGCGAGGCGGGCGCGCAGCTTGTCCGTGCGCACCACGACCATGATGGGGCTTTGCAGGCGCAGATACTCGCCGGGATGCACGTTGCGCGTTTTTACGGCGCCGGGAAAAGGGGAGCGAATGGTGGCGTCAGCGAGTTTTTTCTCAGAGAGCCGTTCGGCGGCGTCGCTGGAAACGAGGAGGGCCTTGAGGCGGTCGACTTCCTGCAGCGCGACGCTGTAGGCGGCTTGGGTGCTTTGGTTGCGGCTGGCAGCTTCATCCAACTGCTGCTGGGAGATGAGCTTTTCGCGGAACATTTCCTGCGCGCGGGTGTATTTGCGTGCGGCGTCGAAAAGATCGGCTTCGGCGCGCTGCACGGTGGCGATTTTTTTCGGGTCGGTGGGCAGCGGATCGCCGGGGCCAATGCCGAGCTGCGCGCGAACTTGTTGCACGATGCCGCGCTGGCGTTCGACTTCGAATTGCAGCTCCTGGGGATCGAGCAAGATCAAGGGCTGGCCATCTTTGACGGTGTCGCCGACGTCGGCGAGGACTTGTGAAACGCGTGCTTCAACCTGGGCGCTGAGAGTGCTTTCTTCGAGGGCGTAGAGAGAACCGACGGCCTGGATGCGGCGGTTGGCGGTTTCTTCGGCGACGGTGTAAAGGTGCACGTGAGTGGGGTGGCCGGCGTCGCCGAGGACGCTGGCAGACGGCGATTTCGTGCAACCGCTTGCGAGAGCCGCGAAGAGAATCAGACCGGCGGCGAAGGCGGAGAGCCTGGGGGAATGGGTCGCGCACGGGCGACAACAAATGTTACAGACGGTTCTTTGCGGCACGTTGGTTGGATTGCCCTCGTTTGGTTTCTTAGACTCGCGACCTGGGCACTTGGTTTCAGGCCAAACGGCGGTCCGAGCCAAAGCCGGCAGGGCCATATTATGAACCGGGAGGGCGGTGCAATCCAGCGGGGGAATATGTTGTAGAGTGCGCAGGTCTAGGACCTTAGAGCAGAAGGGATACCAATGATCTGGCATGCACCTAGGAAGCGTCCGGACCCGTTGCGGATCAGGGCGGCGGGCAAACCGGTGTGGTCACGCCCGTTTTGGGCCGTGGAGTGGGGTTTCGAATGGCTGGCGTATGGCTTGAGCAACTGGGCGTTTCTGGAAGTGCTGGAGTATCTGGGGAGTTTCGGAGTGCTGATCGCGGTGGTGTTTTATTATTCGGAGTCCGGCGACCGGCTGAAGCAGAAGCACTATCAGGCGTGGCAGGTGATCAACACGGCGCAAGGAAAGGGAGGAACCGGAGGGCGCCTGGACGCACTGGAGGAATTGAATACGGACGGCATATCGCTGATCGGCGTGGACGTGTCGGGCGCGTTTCTGCGTGGCGCGCGGCTCGGAAAGGCGCGGCTGGCGCGGGCCAACTTCAACTCCGCGGATGCGCGGGACAGCGATTTCCGGGCCACTGATTTCTCGAACGCCGATCTGCGATCGGCGAATTTTCGGGGCAGCGATTTTCGCAACGCGGATCTTTCCGGCGCGCAGCTCACGGACGCGGATTTATTCGGGGCGAATCTTGACGGAGCGGACCTGAGCAAAACGACGCTCGAGAACACGGATCTGTGCAACACGGATCTGCGGAACGTGCGCTGGCAGCAAATTCGGAGCGTAAGCAGAGCGAATTTGTTTGGGGCGAAGAATATGCCGGAGGGTTTTCTGGCGTGGGCGCTAAAAAACGGAGCGGTGCAGAAGCCGCACGACGCTGAGTAGCTACTCGGATTGAATGGTGGCGAATGGGGCGAGGGAGAGTGCGCATGTCGACATTCGGCTTGATCGAGTATGGCGACGCCAGCGCGGAGGTGCGCGCCATTTATGATGACATCATGGCGACGCGGAAGACCGACTGGATCAACAATTTCTGGAAAGCGATCGCGCACGATCCGGCCACGTTGAAGCGCACATGGGAAAGCATCAAGCAGATCATGGGGCCGGGCGCGCTGGATCCGCTGACCAAAGAGCTGATCTATGTGGCCGTGAGTGTGACCAACAATTGCCAGTACTGCATCGCGTCGCATACGGCGTCGGCGTTCGGCAAAGGCATGACGCCCGCGATGTTCCAGGAGCTGCAAGCGGTGATTGGGATGGCCAATGAGACGAACAAAATGGTGACTGGATATCAGGTCGAGATTGACGAACGGTTCAAGCCGCCGCTGGCGAAGTGATCGGGAGTCCTCGACAGCGACGGAGGGTTCGATACAGGACAATGCACGCTTGATGGAAAAGCGGGAGCAAGGCTCCCGCACTCCAAAGAGGCGCGCAAGAGCCTGTCCTTCCGTACAGTGTTTCCAAGGTAGTACGCGCGTACTATAGCTGGCCCGCCCGCCTGGGAATAAACATAGAAATAGATGCGGAACGGCTTTTCCTCCGCCTGTGCCGCTCCAAATATTCTCATCTCGAAAGAGCTCGCTATGGCACCCATTGCGAAAGAAAACGAAGTACTGACCACCGCGACCGATGCGCCCGCGCGTCCTGCTGCACCTTCCACGCTTCCGAGCGAGGGAGCGAGCAAGCCGCAGCCGGTGGCGCTGGAAGTAGCGGTGACGGTGAACGGCGCGCGCACGGTGGACGGCAGCGACAAGCGCGAGCCCTTTTCGGAATCGACTAAGACGGTGCTGGTTTTCGGCAGCGGTGCGGTGATTCGCTTGCAATCGCCGGTGGCACCGGGGCAGCTTCTTTTTCTGACCAACGAAAAAACGAGAAAAGAAGTGGTTTGCCAGGTGGTGAAATCGAAGAACTACCGGAACGTCAGCGGATACGTGGAGCTGGAATTTACAGAAGCGGTGATCGGCTTCTGGGGCGTGCGATTCCCGAGCGACCGCATCGGGCCGCAGGCGGTGGCATCCGGAAGTCCGGCACCCGCGCTGCCGGCGGCAAAGCCGGCTGCGCAGCCGAGTGGTACGCCTGCGATGCCGTTGCCGGAGGCGGCGGCGAATTTCGCGGCGCTGAAAGCGCTCACATCTTCTCCGGTTAATTCGCCGGCGGCTTCCGCCGTGCCGACGTCGGCAGAAGCATATGTGGCGCCGTCGCCGGTGAAAACACATCCGCCGGCCGAAATCCACCAGTTCAAGCCTGCTGCAACGATTGCGCCGCCAGCTCCCAAGCCAGCGGCTCCGATTGCGAGCGATCCTTCAACGGAAGCGCTGAAGCAGCAAACAGCGCGGCTGCAAGAGCAGTTGTCTTCGATGCTGTTTGCGGAAAAGCTCATCGCCAGCGAATCGGCCACGCCAGCAGCCGCGCCGTTGGCCGCAACGAAAGAGATTCATGATACCGCCGCGAAAATCCTGGAGTTCGTGAAGCCGGAGCCGCCGCAAGCGGCGCTGGTACCGGTGGCACCGCCGGTGGCAGCGGTACCTGAGCAGCCGAAGATCGTGGCGGCGCCAACAAAGTCCGCGCAGCCCATCGCGAGCACCGCGGCGAAATCGCTGCTGGAAGCGGAAGAGGTCAAGATTCCATCGTGGCTCGAGCCGCTGGCGCGCAATGCGGCGAATGCTTCGGCAGCGGAAGAGGCGGCCCCCAAAGAAGAGTGGCGCCACAACGAAGAGCCGATTCTGGAAAGTTACATCGCGCCGGAACCTGCTGAGAGTAGGGCGCCGGAGGATGCAGAAGCCGCGACGCTGCCTTTCACGACGAATTTTCTGGAGCCGGAACAACCGGCTTCGCGCGGCTCGAACAAGGGTCTGCTCATCGGCGCGGTCGCAGCGGTAATTGTGCTCGCGGCAGCGGGTGGCGCGTGGTACATGCGCAGCCAGCCGGGAGCGGCGCAGGGAAGCGCATCTGCCGCAGCAGTGGCGCCTGGCGCGCCGGTTCAGACTCCCGTGCAAAGTTCGGCGCAGAACTCGAACGGTCCCGCGATAGACGCCAAGGCGATTCCTCCAGCGGGGTCAGTGGTTTCTTCCTCGGCATATCCGGCCGCGGGAGCGGGCAATGCTGGCGGCAACGGCTCCAACAACGGCTCGAACAACGGCTCGAACAACGGCTCGAACGGTTCGGTGAACAACGTTGTCGCAAAAACGCCGCAGCCCGTGCCTGCGCAAGCGGAACTGCAACCAACGCCAAAGAAGCCGGCGCTTGGGCAAGTACGCCTCGCCGCGCCGACGTTGAACCGCAACGGCCAACCACAGCCAGCGAACGACGCAGAAGCAGGGATTTCTCTTGGCAACTCTGACTCCGCTCCCAGCGATTCGCTGGGCAGCGGTCTGGCCGCCAATGCGAACCAGCCGGCGAAACCGGCAGAGCCGCTGCCTATCGGCGGCGACGTGAAAGCGGCCAAACTGCTTTCTTCCATTTCACCGATTTATCCTTCGCTGGCGAAGAGCCAGCATGTTGCGGGAGACGTGAAAGTGGACGCGCTGATCGACGCGAACGGCCGCGTGACCACCATGAAGATTGTTTCAGGTCCCACGCTGCTGCATCAGGCGGCGATGGATGCGTTGCACCAGTGGAAATACCAGGCGGCGACGCTGGACGGCAAAGCAGTGCCGATGCACCTGACGGTAACGCTGCAGTTCCGCTTGCAGTAAGTAGCTGGCTTACGAGCTGCGATTGGCGCACGCAGGTGCGAGCGCAATGCTCTTCCAAAAAAGCTAGGCACGTCCGAAGGAATAGTATTCGAAGCCCAGGTCGCGCATGGCGGACGGCGAATACAAGTTTCTTCCGTCCAGCACCAGCTTGCGGGCCATGATTTTCCCGGCGCGCTCCCAATCGAGCCTTTTGAAAACGTCCCACTCGGTGCAGACCAGAGCAGCGTCGGCATTTTGCAGCGCCGCGTACGGGTCTTCGTGATAGTGAACCTGCGGAAAGAGCGGCTTGGTGCGGGAAATCGCTTCGGGATCGCTGGCGTGGACTTCAGCGCCGTCGGCCAGGAGGCGCTTGAGCACTTCGAGCGCGGGAGCGAAACGAACGTCGTCAGTATTGGCTTTAAAAGCGAGGCCAAGAAGCGCGATACGCTTGGCTTTGACCACCCAAAGCGCCTTGGCGACTTTTTCCATAAAGCGGTCGATGCGCTCTTTGTTGACCCGCTCCGTGGCCTTCAAAATGTCGAAGTCCACGCCCACGGACGCGGCCAAGTGAATGAACGCCTGCACATCCTTGGGAAAGCAGAAACCGCCAAAGCCCAGCCCGGCCTTAAGGAACTGGCCGCCGATGCGCGGATCGAGTCCAATAGCGTGCGTGACTTCCTCGACGTCCGCGCCGATGCGCTCGCAGAGGTCCGCGAGCACGTTGGCATAGCTGATTTTGAGCGCCAGGAACGAATTGGACGCGTGCTTGATGAGCTCGGCGCTGTTAATGGTGGTGACCAGGAATTCACCGCGCGGGCCCACGGGGCAAGCGCCGTTGTGGATGGGACAATGGAAGCTACGCTCGAGGATCGGCCGGTAGATTTCGCGCAGCTCGGCGGCTGCAGATGGCTCTTCGACGCCCACGACGATGCGGTCAGGATGGAAGAAGTCTTCGACAGCGGTGCCTTCACGCAGGAATTCCGGATTGGAAGCGACCCGGAAGCGGAGGCCGTTGCGGCTATACGCCGCAAGCGCGCGGCTCAGTTCGAGGCCGGTGCGCGCGGGAACGGTGCTCTTCTCGATGACGAGCTTCGGACCGTCCGCTTCCGCGGCGATCTGGCGCGCGCAGTTGTCGATGGCGGAAAGATCCGCTTCGCCGCTTTCCTTGGGAGGCGTGCCGACACAAATAAAAACCGCCTGGGCAGCACGAATCGCTTCACCCGCATCGCTCGTATAGGAGATGCGCCCGGCGGCGCGCGCGGAACGCAAAATCTCGTCGAGGTGGCGCTCGTAAATCGGAACGCCGCCGGCATTCAGCTTGGCGATGCGTTCGCGGTCGATATCCGTGCAAATGACTTGGTGACCCGCTTCAGCAAGGCAAGCTCCGGTGACCAGCCCGACGTATCCACAACCGATGACGGCAAGACGCACTGCGATTCCCCTTTCGCGCGCGGCCGCGCACATGCAAACCTTAATTTTGGACGAAACGCCAATCGGAACCAAGCTGCGTTTGGCGCGCAGATACCAATACCTATCGGGTGCGTGCTCCGCGTCCCATCAGCAACCCGCGAAGCCCCAGAAGCACCAGGCGAGGCTGGCGGCGGACCACATTCCAGAGGAGCCGCGTGGATTCGTCGCGGTTGATCTCGCCAAGCGATTTTCGTGTCGAGGCATCGAGGAGATCCACGAGCTGGGAGTAATCGTTCTGCTGAAAATGATGCATGGTGCGGCGAATCAGCCGGTGAGTATCCAGCTCGCGGCGAAGCGAGCCGAGTTCCGAGCTGCGCCCATCCTGTAGAAGAGACTGCGCCACGCCCAGGGCGCCGCGGAAGCCCGTCACGATGCCACCCACGGTCGAGACTTTCACCTGCGCGGCGGCGTCGCCGACCAGGTACACGTCGCCGTTGCCGATACGCCGGCGCACGGGAACCCAGCGTTTGTAAACCGGAATGCGCGCCCCTTGCCACTCCAATGGCTCCAAATGTTTCTTCTCGAGGAAGCGCTCGAAGGCTCGCTTGGTGTCCCGCCCGTCTTCGCCAATCACCCCGAGTGCGCCGCGCTCCGCCGATTCGGGAACCAGCCAATAAAAATACGGCGTATCGTCCGGGACAAACCAGACTCGCGTAGTGTCCGGCGGGCAATCTTTCGGCAGCCGCACAATCGCTTGCATCAGTGGAACGGTTTCCACCGGCGGCCATCCGGCTGCTCTCGCAACGCGGCTGGCAGCTCCGTCGGCTCCCACTAGGGCTCCGGCGTGCAGCTCTTCGCGCCGTCCGGAGGTATCGACTTGCAGGCGAAGGCCCTTTCCGTTGGGAGAGAGTCCGAGGAAGCGTGTGTCGAAAGTCACGGTGGCGCCCGCGTGCTGCGCTTCGCGGGCCAGCGCGTTGGTCAGCCGGGCTCTCTCGATGATCAGGTCGGGCTTGCGTAGCGCGACTTGCGCGGAGCGCCCGTCGGTAAACAGCTCAAATCGGCGGATTTCGTTGACGATGCTTTCCTGCGCGCCAGCGCCCATCTGGCTGCGGAAATGGTCGGTGACGATCAGCGTGCGTGCCGCAGGTTCGCATTGCGGTTTGGATTCGAGAACGCGTACGCGCCGGCCACCCCGCGCGACCCGTGCGGCAGTGAAGAGGCCGGCAGCCGAGCCTCCCACGACGACAACCTCTGTGTTGTCCCGGCGTGTCCGGGAACGAAACTCTTGATGGGTCACAGCTCTTTGTACGTCCAGTCTTGCAGATTGTCCGGCCCCTGTGCCGGCTCGTTGTGCTGCTGGGAATTGATGGCGCGCCGCCTATATCGCGCCGAGCCTCGCGATGAGCGGTATCAAGGACCGTCAGAGTATAGCGAATCCGATGCGCGGGACAAACTGACCACAAGGCAAATTACTCTCGGTCCGTACTGGCTGGACCGCTAGACGGCTTTCTGCAAATCGGAACTCTGGCGCTCGTAAGGAGCGCTTTCGAGGAAGGCAATCCCGCCGAATAACAGGGCGACTGCGGCAAACGCCACGATGGCAGCTCCGCGTGACGAAAGGTAACTGACCAGAAGACCAGCGGCTCCGCTGACCGCACCGATGAAATACATGGTGACGACCGCGCCGCGATGGCCAAGCCCGAGATTTGCCAGACGGTGCGCGGCATGATCCTTGCCGGGGGTGGCAAAAGGCAGCAGGCCGCGCCGGGCGCGCGACACGCTGACCAACGCGGTATCGAAGATCGTGGCGCCGAGAATCAACACCGGCGCCAGCCACGCGGAAAGATGGTTCACTTGCTCGAGACGCAGCTTGAGGCTAAGCGTGGCCATCAAGAAGCCCAGGAACATGGCGCCGCCATCACCCATGAAAATCTTGGCCGGTTTGAAGTTCCAGCGCAGAAAGCCGGCGGCAGCGCCGAGCACAGCGGCGGCCAGCGAAGTGACCAGCGTCTGTCCATGCAGCAGCGCGAGCGCCGCGAAAAAAACCGAAGCGACCGCCGCTATGCCGGCGCAAAGCCCGTCCATATGATCGAGAATGCTGAAGGATGCCGTGATGCCGACAACCCACAGGATGGTGAGCGCCGCGTCCAGCAGATACCCGGTGTGCCCGCCCATCAACACGCTGAAGACTTGCGCGTGAATTCCGCTGGCCAGAAGAATCGCGGCGGCCAGGGGCATGGCGACAAAAAGCTTAATCTGATGATGCAACAAGCCGCGGTCATCCAGAATTCCCACCGCAGCTACCAGCGTCGCGCCCGCAAGGATGGCGAGGACCTGATTGCGCGCCGGACCACTGGTGGAAAAGAGCGCGGCAATCACCACAGCGCCATAAATGGCCAAGCCGCCAAGTAGCGGAATGGGCTGGAGATGCACTTTTCGCGGCCCCGGAAAGTCCACCATGCCCACCCGAATTGCCAGAGCACGCACGGGGACCGTCAGAGTCACCGACGCCAGGAGAGCGATCGAGAAAGCCAACAAGCCTGCGGGCATACTACCTCGTTCAGATTTTTGAACCGAGAGACTCCGGCCCAGGGCGGTACGGCGGCCGTTGCCTCATTGCCAGATTGGGGATCCGGCTCCCAAGTAAGCTGAAAATGGCTGCCCCACGCAGCAGAAACACGATACTGCCAGAAAGGTTTCGCGGCAATCGGGAATTTACCCTACGTAGCAAGGTGCAAAGGTTGGAGGCGCGAAAAGTCTCGCAAGTCGCAGCCTATCGTTCAGTGAGCATACGGGTGAAGATTTTTTGGACTTCCGCGCGATCTTTCGTGGCGTAATACCAGTCGATGGTGCGCTTCAGCCCTTCGCGGAACGCCACCTTGGGCTCCCAGCCGAGCAGCTTCTTGGCCAAGGCATTGTCGGCCACGCGGTTCAGCGGGCCCACCGGCATGTGCGGAAGCGTTTTGATTTCCGCCTTGTGTCCGGTGAACTCGCAGACCATTTTCGCGCAGTCAATCACGCGGATGCGCTCCATGGTGCCGAGATTGATCGCCGTGCCGTCGTGGATCTTCTCGCCCGCCAGAATGGTGCCCTCGACGATGTCGTCGATGTACGTCCAATTGCGAATCTGTGTGCCGTCACCCCAGATCTCAAACGGATTCTGCTTGAGAAAGGCGCGGGCAATCATGGCGATCACCGCGTGATTCTCGACGCCGCGCGGCCCGTATACCGTGAAATAGCGGCAAGACGCGGTGCCGATGCCGTGCTCTTTGGCATAAGCCTTCAGCGTGAACTCGGCCATAAGCTTGGCCCAGCCGTAGGTATTGTCGGCATCGTTCGGGCCGTTGGTCAGATCCTCGGTGAGATACAGCTCCTTTTTCAGGTCGGACTGCATGAAATTCGGATACACGCATCCCGACGAGGCGAAGACGATCTTCTTCACTTTGGCTTTGACCGCTTCGGCGAAAATCAGTCCGTCGAGAAAGAAATTCGAAGCCGGGCCGGCTTGATGCAGGTCGACGTAGCCGCGTCCGCCGTGATCCGCGGCCAGGTGAAACACGGTATCCACTCCCTGCATGGCCGCGCGCGCAACGCCCGGTTCGCGCAGGTCCGCCTGGACGAACTCCACTTTGTTGGTGCCCAGGTGCTGCTGAAGATTCCCCAGGTGTCCGCTGGAAAGATCATCCACGATGCGGACTTTGGCCGCGCCGCGCGCCAGAAGCTGATCCGTCAGCGTCGATCCGATGAACGACGCTCCCCCGGTAACAAAAACAAGCTTTCCGCTCCAAAACGTGTCGGCAGAAGTCACGCTCTTACAGCCTCCTCAATAATGTGCACAAACTTTTTCAGCTCAACGACTCTATCATAATCGGGTGCGGCTGCCCGCGCCGCAAGGCTCATCTTCTCCACTTCGCTGGCGTCGCCAGCCAATCGCCGGACCAGCGCCACCAGTCCCGCGACGTCGCCCGGCGCGATGCCGCAAGAAAATCCTTGCCGGGCGCCGAGAGAAACGGCATCCGTCGCGGCTGTGGCCACCGCTACGATCGGTTTCCCGGCCGCCAGAATCCCGTACAGCTTGCTCGGAACCACTACTCCCTCCAGCCCTTTTTTGATGCTGATCACGTGCACATCCGGTGCCGCAAGCACCGACGGAATCTTGCTCCCTGGGAAAAAGTCCAGGAAACGAATGTTGCGCGCATCAGCGGCTTGCGCTTCGAGGCGCGCGCGTTGCGCACCGTCTCCCACAAACACCAGACCGATTCCCTGGTCCGCGAGCTGTCTCGCGGCCGCCACGAGCGTCTCCCAATCGCCATAAAAGCCGAGATTGCCCGCATGCAAGAGCACAAACTGGAAATCGCCGCGGATCGCGCGAATCACTTCCGGATCCAGTTCCGGTGGTGATGTATGCGCCGGTGGAATATCCGCTCCGTCGCGGACCACCGCGACTCGCGATCCGGCAACCCCTTTGCCGATGATCCGCGCGCGCATATCGTCGCCCAGCGCGATCACGCGAGTTGCGCGTCGCAGCGCCCAGCGGTGCAGCCGCTCCCAAATGCGCGAAAGCAGCCCCGGCGCCACGATGGCTCCGCCCAGCGCCATATCCGGATACAAATCGCGAATGTTGTAAACGTAGGGCTTGCCCTTCAGCATGGCGACGAAGGCGCCGACGATGCCCTCGAACGGCGGATCGGTCATCGCCAGCACCACGTCGCAAGGCACGAACAGCGCGCGGGGACTTGCCAGCGCAACATAACTCAGGTAATTCAGCACGCGCCGCTTCATCTGATAGCGCGGATAATCCGTCGAACCCACGTGAATCACGCGCACGCGGCCCACTTGCTCCGTGTGCCACAAACGCCACGGCCGGCGTTCCGTCGGATCGTACGACGGCCGCCCGCAAAGCACCGTCACTTCGTGCTGCTCCGAAAGCGCATCCACCACCGTTTGCGCCATCTTTGCCGTCGCTGAAGTGTCCGGAGCAAAATAAAGGTTGAGCAGCAAAACGCGCATCCGCCGATTGTACAGGGAACACTGCGCCATGCGCGTCTCCACGAATCTGCGGGCCAATTACTTCTTGCTGTGTCTGCCTGGAATGCGCGCGCCCACCGGGACAGCACTACAGGAACAGGGCAACTGGCCCACTTTGCGTCCACAGGACAGTTCCCACCGCCGCGCATCATTTATAGAGTGGCACCATTCGCTGAAGCAGTTCCGCAAACGCCGGGCGCATGGCCCGCATCGCTGGCCCTTGCAAAAAGATTGCGGAGACTGAGGAGCACCCATGAAGACTTTCCTCTCGCTCGGTATCGCGGCTGCGCTGTTGGCCGCTTCGCCCGCTCTCAAAGCCAATAAGAGTTACGCGCCGCTTCCCGCCATGGTTCTCACCGGCAAGACGGTCTTCATCGAAAACTCCACCGGCGACGCCACGCTGCAGCATTCCGTTTACATGGAGCTGGCGCGCTGGGGGCGCTTTCGTCTGGCCGAGAGCCGCGACAACGCCGACATCATCCTCGCCATTTCCGGGCCCAGTTCTGTTCGCGTGGTGCCGGCCAGCGAGAGCACCTCCGGCTATCCGCCCCCAGCGCGCAGCGACACACCGGCAGAGCCAGCCGTCCCCGCCGGCTTCACGCGCATATCCATCGTCGATCCGAAGACGGGAAAATCGCTGTGGTTCTCGCAAAACAAAACGGACCTATCGAAGAGTAAAACCGCGTTCCTCGACGGCTTGCGCGACGCCATGGAGCAACAAGAATCGGGGCATAAGCACAAGTAAGGACGGACATCGAGAGAAGACCGTCGCTACGCGCGCGTAATCAGAAAATCGCCGAGCACCAACGCATCCATCTGCGTCCGCAGAAAGCAGTCCAGCGCCTCTTCCGGCTTGCAAACGATCGGCTCGTTATCGTTGAACGAGGTATTCAGCACCACCGGCACGCCGGTCAGTTCGCGAAACGCGGAAATGAGCGCGTGATACCGCGGGTTCGCTTCGCGCGTTACCGTTTGCAGGCGGCCCGTCCCATCCACGTGCGTCGGCGCCGGGATTTTATCGCGCTTCTCCGGTCGCACGGAATACGCCAGCGTCATGAATGGCGAAGGATGCGATTTCTCGAACCATTCCCCGGTGGCCTCCGCAAGGATCGACGGAGCGAACGGCCGAAAAATCTCCCGGTGCTTGATCCGCCGGTTCAGCACATCTTTCATCTCCGGACGCCGCGGGTCCGCCACAATGCTGCGATTTCCCAGCGCGCGCGGGCCCCATTCCGCGCGTCCCTGAAACCAGCCTAAAATCTTTCCGTCGGCGATAATCTGCGCGGTGCGCCGGAGCAATTCGTTTTCCGCCAGCTCCGCAATGGCAAAGCCTTGCGACGCCACGCCGCTCGCCTCGATCGCCCGCCGCACTTCCTCCCGCGAATATTCCGGCCCCCAGTAGGCATGCCCCATTACAAACGTCCGCGGCTTCCGCAGTTTCTGGTGCCAGACGTAGAACGCCGCGCCCACGGCAAGTCCCGCGTCCCCCGCCGCCGGATGCACGTACACTTGCTCGAATGGCGTGGCATCAAAAATGTTTCCGTTGGCTACGCAATTGAACGCCACGCCGCCTGCCAGGCAGACCGCCTTCAGCTTGGTGCGCTCCCCCAGCTTGCGCAGCATTCCCAAATACACTTCCTCGAGCCGAAGTTGCAGCGCCGCCGCCAGATTTCTGTGGCGCTGTTCGAGCGGTTCCTCCGGCGCGCGCGCCGCAGCGCCCAAGCGCTTCGCCATTGCTCCGGAAAACATTTTGCCCAGCGTCGGCGTCTTGTCCGCGTCCGCCCAGGACACTTCCGGCCCCGTACGGTGGTGCGTAAAGTAATCGAGCCCCAGCCGGAATCCGTTGCCGTTCGCGCCCGCGTCGAAACGCACGATGTCGCGGAACGCTTCGAGTTGTTCCGGCTCGCCGTAGGCCGCCAGGCCCATCACCTTGTATTCGTCGCCAAATTTCAGGAAGCCCAGATACTGCGTCACCGCGCTGTAGTACAGCCCCAGCGAATGCGGAAATGCGATCGCTCCTTCGATGGCCATCCGGTTGCCGGCGCCTGTCCCCCACATCGTGCTCGCAAAATCTCCCAGCCCGTCCGCGGAGAGCAGCGCCGCGCGCTCGTACGGCGCGCAAAAAAAGCTGCTCGCCAGATGCGCTTGATGATGTTCCACGCGATGAAATTTCGCGCTCATCGTTTTCGGGTCGGCATCAAAGGCATGCGCCAGCGCTTCCGGAATGCCCGTGAATTTCGTGAGCACCTTGGCGCGCTCCCGCGCGAAGGAAGGCATGCGCAACGCGTAGAAAAGCTTAGTACCAAGGCGCGCGTATGGATTTCGCGGCACGCCGACGTGATCGATCTCGCTGAGCTTCAGCCCCGCCTCTTTCAGGCAATAGCGGAGCGCTTGCGCAGGAAAGCCCGCGGCGTACTTCACGCGATTGAAGCGCTCCTCTTCGACGGCAGCCACCAGCCGCCCGTCGCACACGATCGCCGCAGACGCGTTCCCGTGATACGCGTTGATGCCAAGAATATTCATCGCCAGTGCGAGTTTACCCTACTCAATCCGCCAGCGCGGCGGGCGAGCCGGGATTTTCCATGCGTTGACCCGTTTCCCGGTATTCGCTAAACTGGCTTTGCGCCAGTGAACAATTCGAAGCTGGCGTGTTTCGTCCCGCCATCTGCGGTTCCCCGGTAGCTCAACGGTAGAGCATTCGGCTGTTAACCGAAGGGTTGCTAGTTCGAATCTAGCCCGGGGAGCCAAAATTCTATTCTTCTTCCACTACTTTAAGGTTACAAGGCAAGGAAACGAATGGGACAGAGCGGTAGCATTAGCCACGACCGCCACACCCAATGCGGCCGCGGAGTGCTTCAAGTTGGGGATGCTCTGCTGAGATATTTGATTCCGGTATCGCACCCTGCGGTGGCAATGGGTCGCGCCCGGTCCCAGTTGTTCGGCTAATCGCAAAGCGGCGATGGCATTGGCGCCGGTGGAAGTCCCCGCAAAAACGCCATCCTCGCGTGCCAGGCGCATGGCCATAGCCACAACCTCTTCCGTAGAAACCTATGCAATCTCATCGGCGATGCCCTGCTGCCAGAGCGGCGCCACAAAACCCGCTCCGATCCCGTCCATTTTGTGAGCGCCGGCCTGGCCGCCCGACAGAACCGGAGAGAATGCTCCCACGCAATTCGTTCATGATGCCTAGCGTTCGCTACCGGGGAAGCTTTGCGCCTAGAACTTCGATCTGTTCGATGGCAGGTGGTTTGGAAAACAGGTCGGGTGCCTGCGCCATCAGCGCTTTGGCGATGGGGCCATTCAGATGCGCTTGGCGTCCGCTTTCGTCTGCGAAGGCGTCGAACACCCCAAAAGTCGTGGAGCCCAAGTGTAGCGCGAACCAAACAGGCGTGGTCGTTTCTTGATTGGCCAGCGCAAGTCCTGCCTCGAGAAACTTGGCGACGTCATTTTCTTTTCCGGCTTTGGCTTCCAGACGTACGAACAATGCGACTTTAACCATCGGCTTTCTCCTTAACTCGATCCATCTCGCGAGCAGCTAAGATAGCTCTCGCTCCGACATTCTGCCATTGGCATAATCGCCACATTTGATATCATATTTGCCATGAAGATTTACGTGCTCGCGCTGGACGGCGTGTTTGATACAGGTTTGGCGACCGTGCTGGATGCTTTTCAGACCGCGAACGAACTGGCGGAAATGTCTGGTCTGGCTTCGCCGCGCTTCGACGTCACTATCGTCGGAATGCGCAGGGCGGTCAAAACATCGCAAGGGCTGATCGTTCCAGTGACTGCCGCCCCCCTGCGGATCGTTCCCGATTGCGTGGTGGTTCCAGCGATCGGATTCAAGATGCCGGGCCCGCTGCAAGCAGCTCTTCTGAGAACTGATGTGAGCGACGCCGGCAAGACGCTGCGCTGGTGGGCGGAGCGCGGCGCAGCTACGGCGGCGGCGTGTATCGGGACATTCGTCGTGGCTGAATCGGGGCTGCTCGATAACCAGGACTCGACTACAACCTGGTGGCTCGCTCCCTTATTTCGCCAGAGATATCCGAGAGTGCGCCTGGATGAATCGCGGATGATCGTAAAATCCGGGAAATTCGTTACCGCGGGAGCGGCCCTAAGCCACATGGACCTGGCCTTATGGCTCATCCGGCAGAAAAGCCCCAGGCTTGCCGCCTTGACAGCGAAGTATCTCGTCGTGGACTCACGACCGGCGCAGTCCGCCTATATCCTTGCCGATCATCTTGCGCACTCCGATCCACTCGTCGAGCGGTTCGAGCGTTGGGCGCGCGGCAGGCTTACGCATGGGTTTTCGCTGGACGATGCCGCGGCAGCCGCCGGAGCGAGTAAGCGAACGCTGGCTCGCCGCATGCATTCCGTGCTGGGGAAGTCGCCGCTGTCTTATTTCCAGGAGCTGCGTGTCGAGCGCGCGGTGCATCTGCTGAAGACCACTGACGAGAGCGTGGAAGAAATCGCTGCACGAGTCGGATACTCCGATGGCATAACGCTCCGGACTCTTCTGCGGCGTCGTTTGGGGCACGGGATTAAGGAAATCAGAAGAAGCGCGGCGTGACTTGAATTACAGCGAATGATGGTTGAGCGCTGCGCTTAAACTCTGCAGGATGCTGGGTGAGCCCACCTTGATAGCATCGGAGTCTCAGTAACCTTGCCACTTTGAAAGGGATTGCCGCGTCCGCGCACGTCACACATTGGGCAGAAGATATCCGCATGCTTGGTTGCTTTTCGCCGGGAAGGCTAGATAATTGACACGTCCCATGCAAGGGCGGGACATTCGATGGTATGCCCCCAGTGCAGCTACACAAATTCGGATACCTCGCTGCGGTGCGAGAAATGCGCTACACCTCTTCCGCTCGATAGCCAGACCCTAGCTACGAGCGTGCAAGGCTGGTCGGTTCCGGCCGCGCCGGGCAGTGGCGTGGTCATTTCGGCGGAGTCCGCCGTGCAGCTAAGCCCCGGTACCATTCTGGGGAATCGCTACGAAATCGTCCGTTTGCTCGGCCAGGGCGGCATGGGCGCGGTGTACCAGGCGGAAGACCGCGAGCTGGAGCGCAAGGTCGCGCTGAAGGTAATTCGCGCGGACATGGCCGCGAATCCCGAAATCCTGCGGCGATTCAAGCAAGAGCTGATCTTAGCCAGGCAAATTACCCACAAGAACGTCATCCGCATCTTCGATCTGGCGCAAGCCGACGGAATCAAATTCATCACCATGGAGTATATCGACGGCGAGGACCTGCAAAGCGTCCTGCGCCGCAAAAAGAAACTTGCAGCCGCCGAAGCCGCCAACATTATTTCCCAGGTGTGCCGCGCGCTCGAAGCCGCGCACGCGGAAGGCGTGGTCCACCGCGATCTGAAGCCGCAAAACATCATGCTAGATAAAAGCGGGCGGGCGTTCGTGATGGATTTCGGCGTGGCGCGGTCCATGCTGACCTCGGGAATGACGCAAACGGGCGCGATCATCGGAACGCCGGACTACATGTCTCCGGAGCAAGCCAAGGGGCAAGCGATTGACGCACGGTCGGACCTTTTCGCGGTGGGCATCATCTTCTACGAGATGCTGAGCGCCACTGCCCCGTTTGAAGCCGACACCACCATGGCCAAGCTATGGAAGCGTACCAACGAACCGGCGCGGCCGCTGGCGGAACTGGACAAGACAATTCCTCCGTCGCTGAGCGACATCGTCAATAAATGCCTCGAAATCCGCCCGGAAAACCGCTACGCCAGCGCGATTGAACTCCTGCAGCAAATCGAAATGTGGCAAGGGCCGCAAGCGGGAACGCGCGTGCCGCTGCAGCGGCAAGAGGTTTTGCCGGCGTATTTGAAGTGGGCCGGGGTGGGCCTCGGCGTTCTGCTGATCGCGGGAGGGATTGCGTTTCGCGGAAAGCTGTTTCCGCATACCGCCGCGGTGCACGCCCCGATGACGCTGCTGATTGCGGATTTCGACAACAAGACCGGTGAGGCGGTCTTCGATGGGACGCTGGAGCCGATGCTGGGAATCGCACTCGAGGGCGCGCCGTTCATTTCGTCGTTCAACCGCGGGCAAGCGAGGAAAGTTGCCGTCCGCTTGCAGCCGGGTTCCACCCGGATGGATGGCCCGCTGGCGCAACTGGTGGCCAAGCGCGAGGGCGTGAATGCGGTAGTGACCGGGTCGATCACGCAAGAAGGAGCCGGATACAAGGTCTACGTGATGACGCTGGACTCGGCGACGGGCAAGTCCATCGTGACGGAAGAATCGAAAGCCACCGACAAGCAGGATGTTCTGGCTGCCGCCGGAAAACTGGCCGAGCTGATTCGACGAGGACTGGGTGACAAGACCTCCGAGTCAGCGCAGAGTATGGCCGCAGAGACATTTTCGGCGGGCTCGCTGGAGGCAGCGCACGCCTACGCCATCGGGCAAGACCTGCAACAACAGGGTAAGTGGGCGGAAGCGATTCAAGCGTACGGCCACGCGGCGGAGTTGGATCCGAATCTGGGGCGCGCGTATGCGGGCATGGCGGCGATGTACGCGAATCTCGGGAAGCGGCAAGACGCGGAGAAAAACTACCGGCTGGCGATGGAGCGCATCGACCGCATGACCGACCGGGAAAAATACCGCACGCGCAGCGGGTACTACCTGCTGGAGCGCGACCAGCCCAAAGCGATCGAAGAGCTGACCGCGCTGGTGAACCAATATCCGGCGGATACCGCGGGCCACGCGAACCTGGCGCTGGCGTATTTTTACGGCCGAAATATGAGCAAGGCGCGCGAGGAGCAGAAGCGCGCGCTGGCCATCACGCCGAACAGCATTCTCCAGCGCATTAATTTTGCGATGTACGCGTTGTACGACGGCGACTTCGATACCGCAGCAAAAGAAGCGCAAGCGATTCTTTCGGAGAATCCGAAATTTGACCAGGCACTGCGGACCCTGGCGCTGGCGGAACTGGGACAAGGGCACAACGAAAAGACACGGCAGGCGTACCTGAAGCTGCAAGCGGTGAGCACGTATGGCGCTTCGGTTGCGGCCGCGGGGCTTGGCGACCTGGCGCTCTACGAAGGCAAGCTGGCCGAGGCCGCGAGCATTCTGGACAAAGCCGTCGCCACGGATATTGCCGGCAAGGATACGGAATCCGCGGCCGATCATGAGGCCACGTTGGCCCTTGCGCAGGTGGCGCTGGGGAAGAATCAGGAAGCCGTTTCGCTGGCGGGCAAAGCGGCGGCCTCCAGCAAAGAGCCGGGCGTGGCCTATCGCGTGGCGCAGGTTTATCTTGCCGCGGGGCAGGAAGCGAAGGCGCTGCAAGCGGTGGCTCCGCTGGCGCAGCGCCTCGAAACCGAGCCGCAGATTTGCGCCAAGTTGATCGCGGGCGAAGCACAACTCAAGCGGGGCAATCCGCGCGACGCTCTGGGCGCCTTTCAGGAGGCGCAGAAGCTCGCGGATACGTGGCTGGGACATTTCGACATGGGCTTGGCGTACCTGGCGGCTTCAGCGTACACCGAAGCATCGTCGGAATTTGATGTCTGCCTGAAGCGGCGCGGCGAAGCCACTTCGGTATTTCTCGACGACGTTCCGAGTTATCACTTGCTGCCGACGGTTCATTACTATCTGGGGCGCGCGCGGGAAGGATTGAACAGCCCCGGAGCCGCGGAGTCCTACAGGATGTTTTTGTCGATCAAGGAAAAGGGCGCGGGCGATCCGCTGGTGGCAGATGCGCAGCGGCGGATGAGTGCGGTGAGGTAGAGCGGATTGCATCCGGCGACGCGAGCGGAAACAAAGCCTCGAATTCCCACCGGTAGCAGTGACAGCGCCCTTGCCTCATCACAGCGCCAATTGCTCAGAAAACCCAGCGCATTATTTCGTATAGCTCGAGTTACCAGACTGAGGCACGCACGATTCCGAATTGCCACTTAGGTTGGCGATTCGATAGCTGCAGGTTGCGGCTCGGGAAAGTGCTGGGCGAACCAGAAGGCGTAAGGTGTAGAGCCGTGGCGCTGGTAATGCTCGAGGCGCTCGCGGCCTTCGGCGACGGTGGGGAGGTGGCCCATGGGTACCCACCACAGGCAATAGTTGGGTTTATCGGCTTTCTCGAACCATTTGGCGCGGTCGCGGAAGACGCCGAGATGATGCGAGCGGTAGGTGAAGTCGCGGAGGAATTGGAGGGATTGCCAGACGGACATGTTGACGATAACGAAGGGGTCGTCGTTGTAGGCGATGTCAGTGGCGTTGCCGGAGCTGGATTGCAAACGCCAGACAAAACCGGGAGATTGATCGGCGATGGCGTTGACGGGCTCGAGTTGGGAGACGAAACCGGCAATTTGCGGGTCGTCCAGAGGTGCGATCAGGCGGCTGATATTGATTTGCGCGAGATGGTGAGTCATGAGCGGCTCCATCAGGGTCTTAGCACATCGACGGCTCAGATGCGGGATGGTAAGGATTTGTCACCTGGCCTTGGTCGCAGAAGGTACAGCGGCTTGTGCGAGAAGCGTCTCTCGCGTAGTGTGGCGCGCGGGCCGGGGGCGCGCGATGGCTTTTGTGGAACTGAGGGAGTCGGAGCACGCGGCGGGAATTCGGCCGGTGGCGATTCATTACCGGGATGCGGGGCGGGGAAGGGTAGTGGTGTTTTTGCATGGTGGATGGGGTTACGGCGTGTATCCGATCGACCGGCAGATTGCGGCGTTTGGGGAGCGGGTGCGGTTTGTGTCACCGGACCGCTCGGGCTACGGCGGTTCCACGCGGGTGGCGGGCGAGATGCCGACGGATTTTCACCGGCGCGCGGCGGCAGAGACGCTGGCGGTGCTGGATGCACTGGGAATCGAGCGGGCGATCTTCTGGGGGCACAGCGACGGAGCAGTGATTGCGGCGATGATCGGGCTGGCGGCGCCGGAGCGCTGCGAACGGCTGATTCTAGAGGCGTTTCATTTTTACCGGAACAAGCCGGGCTCGCGGGGGTTTTTCGAGCGCTTCAGCGCGCATCCGGAGGATTTGGCCGAAGAGACGCAGCGGCTGCTGGCCGCGGATCATGGCGCGGAGCATTGGCCGAATGTGCTGCGGCGGAACTGCGGTGCGTGGATTCGAATTGCGGACGAGAGTGTGCGCCCTGAGCAGGATTTGTATGGCGGGCGGCTGGGGGAGTTGTGTGTCCCGACGGTGTTCTTGCATGGAGCAAAAGATCCGCGGACTCAGCCGGGGGAGATGGAGCGCGTGCGGGAGGTTGTGCCGCAGGCCGAGTTCAGGTTCGTGAAAGAAGGGCAGCACAGCCCGCACAGCGAAGAGGCCGTGAGCGAAGAAGTGAACACCATCCTGGGTGAATTCTTCAAAGCTTAAAGGAACAAGGGGCGCAGACTAGCAAGGGCGTAGACGAACAAAAAGTTCAGAAAGACCGAAACGTTAGAAGTCGAAGCGGTAGCCGAGGATCATTTTGGCGATGAGATGGTCGGTGGCGCGAGTGACGCCTACGCCGACGCCGAAATTGAACTCCCACTTGGGATTCAGATTGAGGTCGATGGAGGGAAAAATCTGGTGTTGCTGCTGGCTGAGAGGCAGAAATTCGGTGGCCGGGCCGACGGCGCCGTAGTATTCGATGCCGGCGTTAATTTTTTTGGTGAAGTCGTAGCCGACCTTGAAGTTCGGGGAAAAAACAAAGCCCTGGCGGACACTGTCGCCGTGGAAGGATTTGTCGAAGGTCGGATTGAAGGACAAATACCACCGGCCGGCTTGCTTATCGATGATAGGACGCATTTCCCAGGTCCAGGTGTCCACGGAAAATTTGCGGCGCTGGTAGCCAACTTCGTTCGAGAGGCTAAGGCCCACAGGCCATTTCCACTTCGGAGGGATACGGAAGCGCGGGCGAATGTGATCGCCGACCCACTGCACGCCCTGGCCGCTTTTTGACGAGGTGAAGATGTAGAAGCCGGTCTCGAACCAATCGGTAAAGCCGTGGGTGATTTCGATGGTTTCGTGCAGTTGGTGATTGGTTGGGAGCAAGCCGTTCTCGCTGGTTTTCGAGCCCTCGAAGGTGAAATTGCTGTGCAGCTCGACCATGGTGTGGCCGGGATCGACGGTCTCGTACGGGTAGACCTGAATCTCATAGTTGTCCTGGGCCCGGGAAACGGATGGATAGCCGAACAGTGTGGCGAGAGCGAGTAGTGCGGCGGGTTTGAAGAGTTGCTTAGTCACCGAGTAAGGGCCTGAGCACAAGAACATACTATAAGACCAGACAGCCAAGGATAAGGCATCAAGCATCGGTCAGCAAATGGTCAAAGATTTCCAACAAAATCCTCAGATGCGCGATTCTCATGGGTTGCTCTCGGCGCATTCATGTGCTAGTAACATACCTATCTACAATTGAGTTACGGGGCGTCGTTCGGCAGCGAGAGTTGCGTAGCGGGTGCAGGGGTCGGTCAACGCAAATGCCGAGGATCACTGCGTATACCCTTGCGGTTCCGCTGCCAGGTCCGCTTGTTGCCAAAAAATAGGTCGAGGGGAAAATTGGAGGCTCTTCCATGAAGAGTAGGTTAAGTGTCTGTATGTTTGGCGTGTTGTTGGCAGTGGCTCTGTCAGGGTTCGCAGCGCGCAGTGCTCTCGCGCAATCCACAACGGATGGCGCAATCGGGGGTTCGGTCACCGATCCATCTGGGGCGGTGGTGCCGAATGCAGGCATCGAGGTGCGCAGCCTGGCGACCAATAGCCAAGCCAGCGGGAGCACCGACGGCGGCGGGCGTTACCTGATTATTCATCTGCAGCCGGGATTGTATTCGGTGGAGATTAAGGCGACTGGGTTTGCGCCGTACAAAGCGACCACTATCACTGTCGAAGTCGGGCGCGTTACGCCTTTGGATGCGTCGTTGGGAGTACAGAGCCAGGCAGAGACGGTGGAGGCCACGGCAGAGGCGCCGGTTATCACCACGGATCGCTCGGACTTTTCAACGAACATCAACAACGATTCGATCAACAACCTGCCGGTGAACGGACGGCGTTGGTCGACATTTGCGCTAGCTACGCCCGGTGCGGTGCCCGACGGGAACTTTGGATTGGTGAGCTTCCGCGGGGTTTCCGGACTGCTGAATAACAACACCGTGGACGGCGGGGACAACAACCAGGCATTTTTCGCGGAGGAGAAGGGGCGCACGCGCATCAGCTATTCGGTGAGCGAATCGTCCATTCAGGAATTCCAGGTGAATACGTCGAACTATTCGGCGGAATACGGCAGGTCGGCGGGCGGCGTCGTCAACGCTATCACGAAGTCTGGGACGAATAAGCTTCACGGCGAGGCTTTCTGGTTCTACCGCAGCAGTGATTTTGGCGCGTTCAATCCGTTCCAGACCATCGTGCCACCTCCACCTGCGCCGAACGTGGCGATTCCCATCAAGCCGGAAGACAAGCGGCACCAGTTTGGCGGAAATGTCGGTGGCACCATCATCAAGGATAAGCTTTTCTTTTTCTTCAATGCCGACCAGCAAAAACGCGACTTCCCAGGGGTGGCCAACGCCAGCGCTCCCAAGGCGTTCTTTGCGGCGCTGAGTCCTGCCGAACTCGCCACGCTCTCCGGCAGAGGCGTCTCGGCCGCGCAGGGGAATACGGGTCTGGCGTTTCTTCAGACGCTCACGGGGGTCGTGCCGCGCACGGGCGACCAGCTTCTGCTCTTTCCGAAGATCGATTGGAACATCAATGAAAAGCATCATCTCTCCGTGGAATACAACCGCATGCGCTGGGCATCTCCAGCCGGAATCCAAACGGCGGGTGTCGTCTTTCGTGGACAAGAGAGCTTCGGCAACGATTTTGTGAAAGACGACTCGTTGATTACACGGCTCGTTTCCACGATCACTCCCACGCAGATCAACGAGTTCCGATTCCAATACGGACGTGACTTTGAATTTGAAAACACGCAACAGGCGATCGCGGGAGAGCCGGTCTCTTCGCAAGGAATCTCCCCACAGATTACGATCAACGGCAGCGCAGGAATTGTCTTCGGGAAACCGAACTTCCTGGATCGCCGCGCGTTCCCGGACGAGCACAGCTATCAGTTCGCGGATACCTATTCGATCAGCCGCGGAAGACACCAGTTCAAGTTCGGCGGAGACATCATTCGCTTCCACGATTTGAACGATAACCTGTTCCAGGAAAGCGGTGCTTACAGCTACAACAATCGCGTCGACTTCATCAGCGACTACGCAGCAGCTGTGAACAATTTCGCGCAACCCGCTTGCGGGACAGCTTGCTATTCCAGCTTCAACCAGGGATTTGGTCCCACGGCCTTCCAATTTACGACCGTTGATTTCGGGCTTTTTGCACAAGACGACTGGCGCCTGAATTCTCGGCTCACCCTGAATCTTGGTCTGCGTTGGGAATACGAGAAGATGCCGTCCCCGCAAATACCGAATGCCAAACTCCCCGCTAGTTCACAATTTCCGAGCGACAAGAATAACTTCGGACCGCGGTTCGGAGTCGCTTGGGATTTGACCGGCAAAGGAAAATCCGTGCTACGCGGAGGGTACGGCATTTACTACGGACGTATCATCAACTCGACGATTTCGAACGCCATCACGAATACTGGCCTGGCGACGGGACAGCTTTCCTTCCAGTTCAATAGCACCAGCCCCAACGCGCCACTGTATCCCAATATCGTTCCGACGGCTCCTCCGGTGACCAGCTTGGCCTCCGACGTCGTGGTTTTCGCACCGAACACGCCAAACCCCCTCATTCACGAATTCGACGTGGTGTTCGAGCAGACGATCGCGACCAATACTGCTGTATCCGTTTCCTACGTTGGCAGTCTGGGGCGAAACCTCCCCATTTTCATCGATACGAACCTGCCAAATCCGAGCACTATCACGTACACATTCGGCGGCGGCCCCAATTCCGGCAACACTTTGACCGTCCCATTGTTTCTTCCGATGTCGCCGACCGAAGTCCGGCCTAACCCGGACTTCGGCCGCATTACACAGATCTCCGACAGCGTCTCTTCGAAATACAATGGCGTAATCTTTTCGTTCAATCGCCGCATGACGGAAGGCTTGCAAGCCCAGGCTTTCTACACCTACTCCAACACTTCCGATACAGGACAGAGTTCGCAGACTTTTACGTCCTCGAACAACGTGTTGAACCCTTTCGATCTGGCCCAGGAAAACGGCCGATCGAACTTCGACATTCATCATCGGTTCGCTGCCACTGTTGTCTGGCAACCCAACTACTTCCAGAAGCGCGGCAAGCTCCTCGATCTCGCTCTCGACGGCTTCACCATCGCTCCGATCGTCGTGGTTTCGTCTGGTGCGCCGTACACTGCGACGGTTTCAGGGAGCGCGCCGTCCATTACTGCGGCAAACGTCATCTGCAACCCCAAGACTGCGCCCAAAGGGACTTGTTTCACGCCGATCCTCAGCGGCATTTTAGGGGCGGGTGGATCAAGCCGTCTGCCGACTATCGCTCGCAACGCTTTCCAGATGCCGCGGACCGCCAACGTGGACCTGCGTATCGCCAAGAAGTTCAAAATCTACGAATCGACGGCGCTCGAGCTGTTCGGCGAAGCGTTCAATCTTTTCAATCATGTGAATGCCACCTCCGTGGGCACGCGCAACTTCTCGATTACCGGGGCCACCGGCGGTCAGCCGACTCTTACGGCTGATCCGCAGTTTGGAATCGTTACGTCGTCGAGCAGCTCTTTGCTGGCGCAACGGCAGATCCAAATCGGCGCGCGTTTCACCTGGTAAGCTGAGAACTGAAAAAAAAAGGCGGCTGCCAGTCCGGCAGCCGCTTTTCTGTTTTTGGAGCATGAACTTCGCCGCAAGATCAGGCGTGCGGGTGCGCCTTGTCGTACACGTCCATGAGCTGGCGGATGGACGCGTGCGTGTATTTCTGGGTGGTCGAGAGCGATTGGTGGCCGAGGAGTTCTTGAATGGCGCGGAGATCGGCGCCGTCGGCAAGCAAATGCGTGGCGAAGGCGTGGCGCAGCGAATGCGGATGCAGGTCCCAGTTGATGTTGACCAGGCGGACGTACTTCTTGACGATGCGCCCGACGGAACGCTGCGTGAGGCGGCGGCCGGCGTAATTGAGGAAGACGGCTTGCGCGTGAGGCATCTCCACGCGGGCGGATCTGGCGGAAACGTGAGTGAGCAGCTGTTCGCGGACGGGCCAGTATTTTTCGAGCGCTTCCTGGGCTTTGCTGCCGTAGGGCACGATGCGCTCCTTGTCGCCTTTCCCGCGCACGCGAAGAACACGTTCCTGCTGATCGATATCGATCAGATTCAAGCCGGTGAGTTCGCTGACGCGCAGGCCGGCGGCGTAGAGCATCTCGAGTAGCGCGCGATCGCGGCGGAGCAGCAAGCCTTCGTCATCGCGGCGCGGGCGCTTAGGCGCGGCTTCCGCGCCGGAGGAGCGTTTGTTCAGGATGGGAGCGGACGGCGCGGGCCGCATGGTCGCGAGTTGATTGAGAAAGCCGTTCATTTCTTCGGCCGAGAGCACCGAGGGAATGCGCTTGGGAAGCTTGGGAGTGGGCACGAGGCGCGCGGGGTTTTCGACGATCAGGCCTTCGCGCACGCAGTATTTGAAAAAAGATCGCAGCGCGGCGAGTTTACGCGCCACGGAACTTTTTTCTAGGCCGAGGTCGTGAAGGTGGCCGACGAATTCGCGGATCAGCGTGTGCTTTACCGATAGGAGCGAGGGCGGCTGAACTCCGGGCGGCGAAAGAAAAGTGATGAACTGCTCGAGGTCCTTGCCGTAGTTCAGAATAGTGTGCGGAGACGAGTTCTTCACTACGCTCAGATATTCGAGATATTTTTCAATAGCTTGCTTCATGCGACGCGGGGACTCTCCGCTTGAACCACTGCGTGGACTGCTTGTCTATAGGATGCGCTCCGGCGAACAAGCGTCCAAGCACAATTTGCGGAAAATTCGCGGCTGGTGCAACGGACTATGGTTTGGCGCCGACGGGCGTGGCTTCTTCGGGCTGGGGTTGCGTTGGCTGAGGCTCAGGAGCTAGTTTTTCCCAGTCGCAGCCTTCCTTGATGCAAGTATGGACCGTGCCAATCTTAGATTTTTTCTCGACAATAAACGGCGCGCCGCACTTGGGGCACGGCTCGGCGATGGGCATGGACGGCGTGGTGAAATCGCAATCGGGATAACGCGAGCAGCCGTAGAAAACGCGCGGACGGCCGCGGCCGCCTTTCCCGGCGGAACCCCGGCGCACGAACTCGCCTTCGTTGCACTTCGGGCATTTGATGCCCATGGTGATCGGCCGCGTGTATTTGCATTTCGGGTAGCCGGAGCAGCCGATGAACTCTCCGAAGCGGCCGTGTTTCTTGATGAGATGGTTGCCGCACTCCGCGCATTTTTCTTCGAGCGGCTCGTCGGGCTTGTGCGCAGTGCGCGTACCCTGGATCAGGCGGCGCGTCGTGGCGCAATCGGGATAGCCAGTGCACGCCAGGAAGGCGCCGAAACGTCCGCGCTTAATGGCCATTTCGCGGCCGCAATTTTCGCAGTATTCGATTTTGTTTTCGGCATCGGCATCGCCGGGCAAATCCGGCGCCATGTCCTGGATGAAATCGCAATCCGGATAGCGCGAGCAGCCCAGGAAAAATCCGTGGCGGCTGATGCGCTCGAGCAGTTCGCCCTCGCCGCACTTTTCGCATTTTTTTCCGGTTGGAATGCCGGCTTTATAGGAAACCATTTCGTCGCCCGCGCGCGCTAGATCGACAACGAATTTTTCCCAGAATTCGCGGACGGCATCGCGCCAGGGCAGTTTGCCTTCCTCGATTTCGTCGAGCTCTTCCTCGAGGCGCGCGGTGAAGGTGACGTCGAAGACGTCGTCGAAGCTTTTGACCAGCAGGATGCTGACGCGCTCGCCGAGCATGGTGGGCGTGAAGCGGCCCTGCTCTTTTTGGACGTACTCGCGCTCGACGATGGTGGAAATGATCGAAGCGTAGGTGGACGGGCGCCCGATGCCCTTTTCTTCCAGGTCTTTCACCAGCGTGGCTTCCGTGTAGCGTGGCGGCGGCTCGGTGAAGTGCTGGTCGGGACGGATTTGGTCCAGCCTCAGGATCTGGCCTTCAGTGACGCGGGGAAGCGCTTTGCCTTCGCCTTCGTCGTCCTTCTCGTCGTCGTCGCGGTCGGCGTTGGCGACTGGTAACTGGTAGACGCGAAGGAAGCCGTCAAATTTCTGTACCGAGCCCGAGGCGCGGAAGGTGTAGTCGCCGGCGGAAATGTCGATGCCGGTCTGATCGAAAATCGCGGGCAGCATCTGCGATGCCACGAAACGCTGCCAGATCAACTGATACAGCTTGAAAACATCGTCGGTGAGATATTTGCGGACGTCTTCGGGGGCGCGCGACACGTCGGTCGGCCGCACCGCTTCGTGGGCTTCCTGCGCGTCCTTTTTCGATTTGTAGAAATTCGGCTTTTCGGGCAGGTAGTTGCTGCCGAAGCGCTCGGGAATCAGCTCGCGCACCTGCGCTAAAGCGTCAGTCGAGACGTGCACGGAATCCGTGCGCATGTAGGTGATCAGCGCGACGGAACCTTCTTCGCCGAGCTCCACGCCTTCGTAGAGGCGCTGTGCCAGCGCCATGGTGCGCTTGGCAGTGTAGCGCAGCCGGTTGTACGCGGCTTGCTGCAGCTTCGAAGTGGTGAATGGCGGCGGCGGATTGCGCTTCTTTTCGCGCTGCGTGATTCCGGTGACCTGCCACTTGGCCTTGCTGACGGCCGCCACGATTTTGTCAGCGGCTTCCTGATTCGAGACGGCAATATCTTCGCCCTTGAATTTGCTGAGCTTCGCTTCGAAGATAGGCGGGTCGCCGCCGTCGAGCATCGCGTGGATGGACCAATATTCCTGCGGCACGAAAGCGCGAATTTCCAGCTCCCGCTCGACGATCAGGCGCAGCGCGACTGTTTGCACGCGCCCAGCGGAAAGGCCGCGCCGCACTTTGTCCCACAGCAGCGGCGAAATCTTGTAGCCCACGATGCGGTCCAGCACGCGGCGCGCTTGCTGTGCATCGACGAGGTGCGTATCGATCTGGCGGGGCTTCTCGAAAGCGGCGCGAATTGCTTTTGGCGTGATCTCGTTGAAGGTCACACGGAAAATCTTTTTCGGATCGATGGGCGGGATGCTGATTTCGTCCTTGTCCTTCTTCTTGGCCTTGCCTTTGGCCTTCGGATCTTCCTTTTTTTCCTCCGCCGACTTGCCGTTCCCGTTCGAAAGCTCTTCTTCCGTGAATTTCGCCGGCTTCGAAAGCACCATCGCCAAATGCGCGGAAATGGCCTCGCCTTCGCGGTCCGGGTCGCCCGCCAGATACACAGCATCGGCCGTCGCAGCCGACTTCCGCAAATCGTTGATGATTTTGCCTTTGCCGGAAATAATCAGCAGCGTCGGCTCAAAAACCTTGGGGTCGTCCAACGACACTGGCTTCAACTCTACTTTCGCCGGAACCTTGCTTTTTCTCTTGCTCTTTTTCTTCTTCTTTTTTGTCCCGTCATCGGGCAGACGAATACCGATGGTCTTCTTGGGCAGGTCCATCACGTGGCCGATGGACGCTTTCACCGTGTAATCACGGCCCAGATACTTGTTAATGGTCTTCGCCTTGGCAGGCGATTCTACAATTACCAACGAACGAGCCATGTTGCCTTTGTAACTCCGTAGTCTTTAGCAGAAAGGGCCGAACGCGAGGCGTGTGTCCTTCTCGCTACCTTAAGCAGATACAAGCGCCAGCCGTATAGGTGCAATACGGCTATTGGATGCGCGTCCCGCGTGTCGAGATTCGCACGCCGTTTTCTTCTGTAACCGCTTCTATAACAGCACCTTGCTGAACTGTTTCCCCGGCAATTGCCGGACGATGCCTTTCATTTCCATCTCAAACAGCGTAGCCAGAACCTCGGAAGAGTTCAAGCCGGAGCGTTCCACGATGTCATCAATGTGCCTAGGCTCATCCGCCTGCAGCAATTCGTAAATTTTCTTTTCGGAGTCTTTGAGTGAAGCTTCCACCAAACGATTGCGCTGCTCGGCCTCGGGCTGCTCGGCTTGGACGAGCGCCGCGCGGACCGGCGTCGGCAGCTCCTCGATCACGTCTTCCGCACAGGTGACCAGCTTGGCGCCCTGCTTGATGAGCTGGTTCGGGGCGAAACTGACCGGCTGCGTTACGTTGCCCGGCACGCCGAAGACTTCGCGCCCGAATTCCATCGCCAGCCGCGCAGTGATCAGCGAGCCGCTGTACTGCGCCCCTTCCACCACCACCACGCCAAGCGGCATGCCCGCGACAATGCGATTGCGGATCGGAAAATTTTCAGGCGACGGATGTGTATGCAACGGAAACTCGCTGATGATCGCGCCGCGCTCCAGAACTTTCTCGTAGAGTTTCTTGTTCTCCTTGGGATAGCACACGTTGATGCCGGTGCCGAGCACGCCGATGGCGCGCCCGTGCGCCGTAAGCGCTCCCTGGTGGCCGATGGCATCGATGCCCCGCGCCATGCCGCTGACGATGACGATTCCGCGCCCGGCAAGATCGCGGCCGAGAAGCTGCGCCATCTGCGTGCCGTACAGTGTGGGTTTGCGCGTGCCCACGATGCCCAGGCTGGGAGCGTTCAGCAGCTGCGCATCGCCGCGCACATACAGAAGAACCGGCGGATCGTAAATCTGCAGAAGATTCTGCGGGTATTCGGAATCGTTCCAATTGATCAGCCGGCAGCCTTCGATCTTGCGAAGATACGCGAGATCCTTTTCGGCACGCTTGAAAGCGTCTTTCTTGACCACCGCTTGCGCGGTTTCCGCGGGCAGACTGCAAGCCCGCAGCCGCGCAGGCGAAGCCCGGAAAACTTCATCGGGGGAGCCCAATTCCCGAAGCAGGCGCGCGGACAGACGGGAAGCCAGACCCGGTGTGAGGGCCAGCGCGAGCCAGGAGAGGGAAGCGTCCAGCTCCATGCGCTGCCGAGCGTATTCGGAATATTACGGTGTTGTCAAGTCTCCTATGGATGAAAACAAAAGATCTTACCCGGCAGGAAAAACTGCGATGCAGGAGAGCGCTCGACTGACGGAAAAGCGGGAGCAAGACTCCCGCACTCCAAAACTGGCCTGGGCGTCGGCTTCGTCAGCGTCTTTGTTGCGGCGCTTGCGCCGAAGGATGCGGGGTGCCGAAGGCGACTTCGAGCGCGGTATCTTTCGGGAAAACAACGTCGCGACCGCGCGAAAGGAAATTGGCATACACCGAACTCGAAGCGCCATAGACGCTCAAAGCAATCGAAAAAGGCGTGGACTTGGCCGCGAAGCTGATCAAGCCTCCCGCCAATCCGAAGCCGGAACTTCCGGCGCCGGCGCGCACCAGCGGATCGCCGCCGGTATCGGTGACGCCTCTTTCCGCGTCAGGCTGCGAGGCCACCGCGGCCATGGCGATGGCCAAGCCGGTCGAAAGATAGCGCGTCTTGCTGTCCGTAGTATGCGCGCCGCCCTCCTCATCGAGGGTCATGCGCGCCGCGCGGTCGACTTCGATCCCTTCCAGGCTGCCTTGCACCGGCTGCGGCTTACCTCCCGGCGTTTCAATGTGCTCGAAAATCACCCGCAAGGAACCATTGCGGTGCAGTTTGCGCGCCGGCGTGGCCTGGATCACTTCGCCGATCAGCAGGCTCTCCGCGGGAAGAATCAGATGGCGGTCCGGCGAATAGACGGGCTGCGTCAGAACGGCGACCACCGGAACGCCCCGCGTTGCCGTCGCGGAGCTGACTTCCAGCAGCAGCCGCGCGTGCATGAGGCTTTCCGACGGCGGAGCGGTACCGAGGAGAGCGAGTTCTTCCGCCCGGCGCGAGGTCATGCCGAAGTCCAGAGGCGCGTCGAGGCAAGCATTGAAATGTGTTCCGGGCTCAAGATACTGGCGCCGATACGGCAGCCGGGCGAGAAGAAACTGCTGGAGCCGATGCAGACGTCCAGGCGAACGGACTTCGTCGAGGGCTTCGTGGACTCGGTCGTGCGCTTCTTGTTTGCTGTTATCGATAGCGCGCGCCGCCGCGTTCTTCTTTTTCTCTTCGTCCTTCTCCGAGTGACTCACCAAATGAACGATTTCCGCGGCTCCCGCGGACACGGTGGTCTCAATCACGATTGGCTTGCCGTTGGGCAAGGTAACCGCATCGAAAATGATGCGGTAATTGTGAAAAGGAGAAAAATCGCCGTTGCCATACGAAAGAACGAGTCGTTTTGCGGGGACGGGATCGATGCGCGTGACTCTGCCCGTGGCTACCGAGCCTGCCGGGATGACCGCTTGATCGAAGGCGTAGACGGTCTCGACAACTTTGCCGTGGACGACTTCACCCTCGTGAGAAATACGCGTGCGTTGATCAAGTGCGATGCGCAGCGGGGTCCCGGCGGGGAGCTGCAGCGCCACTTGCACCCGTGCGGCGTCTTCATCGGCTTGGCTGAGCGAGGGCGGCGCGCAGAGAGCCGGAAGAGCATCCTCGCGCGGACCTTCGGAGCACGCGGGGGAAACCACGCCTGCCGTTCGTTCCTGCGTCAGGTCTTGGTCCCGCTCGGGATTCGACTGTGCCTCGAGGGGCGGCACGCACAACGAGAGCAGCAGCAGGATCGGAAAACGTAACTGGCGGGCAGAAGGCATCACATCCAGACTTGGCGCGATTTTAAAGGACGGGGACGTGCAGTCGCGCCTGGCGAGTCGAAATGAAAACGTAGCAAGTTCAACCGGCCCTGTCTACAACAATCGATGAAAGCAGGCCACCATTGGGTTACGGCTGCGCGGCGTCTTCGTTGAGGATGGCCTCGAGGTTCCGCACGAAGCGCTCAGCATCCGACGACGAGAACACCAACGGGGGACGGAGCTTGATGACGTTGTGATGCGGGCCATCCGTCCCGGTGAGCACGCCGTTCTCGCGCAGCCGATTGACGATGTAGGACGCCTGCAGCGGAGCCGGCTCGCGCGTCTCGCGATTCTTCACCAGCTCCAGTCCCAGAAACAGGCCGGAGCCTCGCACATCGCCAATCAGCGGGTGGCACTGCTGCAATTCCTGCAAAGAAGTGCCGAGCTGGCCGCCGACGCGCAGCGCATTTTCCTGCAGGCCCTCGTCGCGCAGCACATCCAGAACCGCAAGACCTGCTGCGCACGCCACGGGATTCCCGCCGAAAGTGCTGAAGAACTCCATGCCGTTGGCGAAAGAAGCGGCAATCTCGCGTGTCGTGATCGCCGCAGCGAGCGGGAAACCGTTTCCGATCGGCTTCCCGAGGACCACGATATCCGGCACGGCGTTCTGCGTCTCGAAGCCCCAGAAGTGCGTGCCCAATCGCCCGAAGCCGACTTGCACTTCATCCGCAATGCACACAACGCCTGCCGCGCGCAGATGGCCATACGCCTCCGCGAGATAGCCCGGCGGGAAAACAATCTGGCCGCCAACACTTGGCAGCGTCTCGGCGATGAATGCGGCAGCGCCGCGGCCTTCCTTTTGCAATCGGTCGAGAATCTGCGTCACATGCGCGGCGTACTTTTCTCCGGCGGCAGGATCGTCGCGCCGGTATGGTCCGCGATAATCGTCCGGGAGCGGCGCCTCGTGCACCCACGGCTTGCGCCCGCGCCCGCCCGGACCATTGAATTTGTACGGGCTGATGTCGATCAGCGTGCTGGTGTGGCCGTGATAAGCGTGATCGAGCACGATCACATCTTCGCGGCCGGTGTGCGCGCGAGCCAGGCGTAGCGCCAGCTCGTTAGCTTCGCTGCCGGAATTGACGAAGAAGCACACTTGCAGCGGCTCCGGCAGCAGCGCCCCGAGCCGTTCGGCGTAGCGATTAACGTTGTCGTGAAGATAGCGCGTGTTGGTGTTCAGCAGCGCCAGTTGTGCCTGCGCCGCCTGCACCACACGCGGATGACTGTGGCCGACGAGCGGCACGTTGTTGTACACGTCGAGATACGCATGGCCGTTTTCATCGTAAAGGTGCTGCTTCCATCCGCGCACGATTTTCAGCGGGTGTTCGTACGAAACGCTTAAATTCCTGCCCAGCAGCTTGCCGCGCGCCGCGAGCGTTTCGGCAACGTCCGGTTCCTGCGCGGGAAAGCGTTCCGGCGGGATGCCCAGCAGCAAGTTGGGATCCGGTGAAAGTGAAGCCCACACAGCGCGCTCCGAGGCGCGCGCAACGCCCGGAAAATCGCACCCGCGGTCGAGCAAATCGAGAATCACCTGAAAATGCACGTGCGGCGCCCACCCTCCGTTTTCGTGCGCGGCTCCGACGCGCGCAAATTCCTCGCCACGCGCTATGCGTTGCCCTGCTTGGAGACGGGCAATCGTTTCCGCGCTGAGATGGCCGTACAGAGTGAAGAATACGTAGCCGTCGCCGGTCTTGTGCTCCAGAATGACCACCGGGCCGTAATCGAGGGGCGCCGTATTGTTCGCCAGCGTGTGCACCACGCCATCGAGCGGAGCGCAAAGCGGCGTTCCCGGCTCGACAAACAAATCGATTCCGAGATGAATCGTCCGCCGTTCTTGCTCTGGATTGCCCGCATCGCCAAAGAGCGGCGAGCTGTACAGCAAACGCGCCTCATCGTAGCGCCCGACGGCGATAGACACTCCAGCGTGCTTCATCGCGTCAAATATTTTTTCCGTCAGCGGCTCCGCTTCGCCCGCCGCAGGATCAGCGCCCAGAAACGCGCTGCCCACGCTCAAATCCAAAACCAGACTCGGCGCCGTCCGCAAATCCACACTCAGCAAAGACGCAAACGATTTCGCATTGTCGGAAAGCCATCTCGTGACCTCCGAGCCTCGGGGAACCGCTGGCGAGCCACAGGCCTGGCGAAACGCGTAGTGCGCAAATCGCGGATGAACCTGCGCCCAGCGCTCCAGTGCTTCCCACGCGGGCTCTTCGCTGATGGTCACGTACGGATCATTCGGCTTCAGCGCTTTGCGATGCGCCGAATTCGTCACGCTGACCGCCAGGCGCATCCCGATCAGCGCATACAAGGCGGCGATTTCCGCTTCTTCCAGCGCGAACGCCTGATGATATCCAGCAACGATAGCGCTGGCCGCCGTCAATGGCTCGGCTTTCCCCAGAATGCCATACGCGGCTGCGACGGCCGGCTCGGCAACGACAATCCCCTCGTGCATGTCGCCAAAATCAATCACTCCCGCGATCTTCCGCGGTTGCGGCCACGGATCGCTCACCAGCACGTTGTAGTCGTTGGCATCGCCGTAGATAACCCCGCGGCGGAATCGCGCCAGAGCGGGAACGATCTCTGCCTCATAGAGCTGCAGACACTTTTCGACCAGCGCGCGCTTTGCCGGAGAATCGATGCAGTCGAGTTGCTCGCGAATCCATCCCGCTCGGCCAAGATCCCACTTCAAGTCGCGCTGCGCCGCTGGATGAGCAAAATCCCCCAGCCCGGCATCCAACGCGCCGAGGAATTCCCCCAATCCTCGCAGCAACTCCGCCGCATGCGGCCCAGCCTGCGCCAGTACCTTGCCTCGTAGAAAAGTAAGCATCCAGACCAGGCGTGTCGAACCGTCCGCAACAGCGATGGCCGAGAAAAGCTCGCCGCTGCGCGAAGGAACCACCCGGGGCAGGCCAAGATTAGGCGTGCGCTCCGCCAGACGTTGCAGCGCGCGGCACTGCAAATCGATGAAGCTCCGCTCGCGCGCCGGGTGCATGACCTTCAGCACAAACTCACGGCCGTCTCGCGCCGTCAGATGGAAATTATCGTCGTATTCGCCGGGCAGCGATTTCGCTGCCGCTTCAATGGAGTATAGTTCGCGCGCGAGTTGCGCCGCTTCCGTTTCCGTTGTGCGCCTCGCTACCGGCGTTTCCAGGAGCATGCACGGAAGTTTAGCCGCATCCCTTCCACCGCGTCCATGATGCCCGCGCTGCGGCGCTTCCTCAGCGCACGGAGACCGGGCCGTTATAACTGGAGAGGTGGATCACCGGCGCTCCGCTGCCGAACTCAATGCGCTTGTGGTCGTCGTCCCAGGTCTTGCGCGCTTCGCCGCAGATGCTCGCCGCGCAGCTCACCGGGCCGTTGCCGCGGGACTCCACCAGAAAGCTCGACTGAAAGCCCGCTGGGACGTGCAAGCTGACCGGGCCGTTTTCGGCATCGGCCGTGAGTCCGGCTCCGTTCCACTTCGTTTCGCTGACGGCCACGGAAATCGGGCCATTCTCGGTGCGAATGCGCAAATTGCCATGGCTTCCCGAGACGCTGATGGGCCCGTTGGTCGCGTTGACCTCGGCGTCGCCGGAAAAGTCCTTGATCGAGATCGGCCCGTTAGTAGCACGCGCGGTCACCTTGCCATCCACTCCGTAGAACGAGATTGGTCCATTGGTCGCGTCGAGATCGACGGTTGCGCCTTTCGGCGTGCGAATCAGAAAGAAAACGCTCCACTGATCGCGATGGTCCGAACGGCTTGGCCCGGAAGCGGAAACGTCGCCGCCCTGAATCGACACATGAATCTGCGAGAACAGCACTTCAGCTTCGCCTTGCGGCGGGCTGGCTGCTTTGCACGTAGTAATGGAATAGCTGTCCTTGTCCCACCCCTGAAGCTGCACGCCCCCGTTGGTCTCCGCGTGCACGCGCAGGGTCGGCGCTTCCGCTCGCGAGAGTGTCTTCTCTTCGGATTTTACGATAGCGCGCTCGCCATCGAAATTCATCTGCAGATCCGAGCAGTCCGCCATCGGCCCGCTGTGGCTACTAGCGCTGGACCAGTTGTGCTCTGCCGGCATGGCCACCGCCAAGCGCGCATTCCAAGCCACCGCGGCAACAGCCATGAGCCCGAACCGGACAACCATCGTGCGTAAATGCATGAGGAGCACCTCCTACCGCCTATAGACGATGGCAGCGACCACTTGGTCAGGCGCCAAACGCCAGAAAAGTGACTAGTCCCAAAGCTCGTCGTCGCCGCTGCCGATCGGTGGGCCGTCTGGCGGCTCTGCCGGGGGAGTCAGGTCCAGTTGCTTCGGATCTTTCTGAAACTGCGCGATTTGTGCGGCCGCGAAGAAGCGATGCGCGCGCTCGGCCGGCTCATTGGCGGCAGCCGTGGCGTCGGCGACAAGCCAGGCGCGGACCTCTTCGAGCTTGAACGCCGCGATGGCCCGCACCTGCTCGGAGGCGCGCGGATTCGCTGCCAGAGTCATCAGATCAAACAGCACCGCGTTGTCCACCACGCGCGCGATTTCGCCGGAGTAGCCGCCATCCCGCGGCAACCGCCATGTCGCCGCGACGACCGCATCCAGAACTTCACCCAGTCCAGGATTCTGGGCGTCGCGCGCGTGAAATTCCACGAGGCGGGCGGCGCGCTCCGGGTTGAAGAGAAATTGCAGCGTGTGCTGCGCCGCCGCTTCCGCCGGAGCCAGCGCGTCAAACGCCGGACTGGTGCGAATCTTGAAATGTTCCCGACCGCGGTCGTACTCGACCGGGCGGGGTGGAATGATGCGCAGCAGCGCCTCCGGCAGCGCCAGCGCCTCCGGCTTCAGCGTCGCCAGGACCGCCGCGAGCGCACGCCGCTGCTCCGCCGGAGCCACGATTTGCGTCGGCAGTTGATTGTCGCCCCGCAAAGCGATGGTGTAATCCATGCCGCCCACGACTTTGCTCGCCGCTTCGACCTGATATCGGTGCAGCAGGTAAATTGGCACCAGCACATCCTCGACCGTGGCCAGCGGTGCGCCTTCCCGGATACTTTTCTCTCCGAAACGTCGCAGCGCCACGGCGCGCACTTGCATCAGCCGGTTCAGTTCGTCCACCGCGTTGGCGCCGGAATCCCACAAATGCGCCACGCTGCTCGAGGAGCCTGCCGGGCGCGCGTCCTGATCAGTGAGGTAGCGGAGGCCGCGAGCAAAGGTGTCGCCAAGGAGCTTGTTGAGGGCGGCAGGCTCGTCCGTCCCAGCTGGGAAATCCTGGTAGCCGAAGGCGATGGCCACTTTGTCCCATTCGCCGATGCCCGTGGCGTAGGCCTCAGAAACATCGGGCGTGCCGTCGGAGGACAGCTTCACCAAGGGAGGAGGATAGTCCATCACCGACGAGCGATTCACGGTGCTGGCCGAATAGTTGTGCAGCAGTCCAAGCGTGTGCCCGACTTCGTGGGCCGCCAGTTGCCGCAGCCGTGCCAGCGCCATCTCCAGCATTTTCGGATTGAGCGGTTTGCCGCGTTCGTAGGGCGCCAGCAAACCTTCCGCAATCAAATAATCCTGTCGCACGCGCAGCGAGCCCAGCGTCACATGCCCCTTGATGATTTCTCCGGTACGCGGATCAGTCACACTCGCGCCATAGGACCACCCGCGCGTCGAGCGGTGCACCCACTGGATCACGTTGTAGCGCAAGTCCATGGGGTCCGCGCCTTCCGGCATCATCTCCACGCGAAACGCATCCTTATATCCAGCCGCCTCGAAGGCCTGATACCACCACCGCGCGCCTTCCAGCAACGCCGAGCGAATCGGCTCGGGCGCGCCGCGGTCCAGGTAATACACAATCGGCTGCACCGGGTCGCTCACCGCGCCTTTAGGATCTTTTTTCTCCAGGCGGTGCCGCGCGATGAACCGCTTCACAATTGGCTCGCTGACCGGCGTCGCGTAATCCATGTAGCTGATTCCGAAGAATCCCGAACGCGGATCGAAAACGCGCGGCTTGTACCCCGGCGCCGGCAATTGCACGAACGAATGATGTTCGCGCACGGTGATGGAATCCGCTGACGGCGTAACGCTGCGCACCCACGCGCCCGGCTCGTCGCCGGAAAACGTCAGCGTCGCTTCCACCTCGGTGTTCAGCGGAAAGGCTCTGGTGTTGGGCAGGTACATCGCGCAGCGCTTGTCATCCAGTTTGTAAGCGCCTTGTTTCGTGCGCCGCAGCGTCGCCGGAATATTGTGCGCATCCCGCAGGAAAAAGTCCGTCGCGTCTACGAGAGCGTGGTCCGCCGTTTCCGCCGCCACCGTGAATCCCCACAGCGTCGACTCCGCAAACGAATCGCGCACCGCGCGCCGCTCGTCCGGATCATTGCTGACCGCGCGATAATTCAGATTCTCCTCCATCAGCAGCACTTTCGGACCGCTGCGCTCGAAGCGCACAATCCGCGTGGCGCCCAGTTGCCCGCGATCGAGGCCAATGTCGTTCGAGCCCACTCCCGCCGACAACCCGCTCTGATACAAGAACTCGCTGCTCCATTTATCAATCTCCAGCCACAGCTTTCCCTGCTTGGCATCCCAATACAGATTGAAATAGCCCGCGAGTTTCTGGGCGCCGGCAGTTTTCTCGGCAATGCTCGGCGTAGGCGTGTCCGGCCGCGCTGGGGCTCCTGCTGACGCGAACGACGCGAGGAACGATGCAGACAAAAAGGCGGCCAAGAGCGCCGCGGCCAGGCTCGACCTGAATTTCACCATGTTTGAACCCTCCAGCGGGAACGAACGTTTTACACCAAAAGCTCTCGTCTCGCCGTAATTTCCCCTCTGCTACAATCCTGAGCGTCGGGTTTTGGCTGGACCCCTTCGCTTCTCGCAAAATGCCCAAACTTCGCATCTCCATCGTTCAATATCTCAACACCGCTCCGCTCGTCTGGGGCTTCACGCACGGCCCTCTGCGCGGCAAATACGAGCTGTCCTTCACAGTGCCCTCGCAATGCGCGGAAGCTTTGCGCACCGGCGCCGCGGATATCGCCATCATTCCCGCTATCGAGTACGCGCGCATCCCCGATCTGGATATCCTGCCGGGCATTTCCATCGCCTCGAAGAACGCCGTGCGCAGCCTGCTGCTCGTCGCCAAGCAGCCCGTAAGCCATGTCCGCAGTATCGCGCTCGATCGCAGTTCCCGCAGCACCCAGGCGCTGACCAAAATTCTGTGCGCAGAGTACTGGAAGATCGCTCCGGAATTCCGCGAGCTGCCGCCCGACCTGTCTGCCATGCTCGAGCAAGCCGACGCCGCTTTACTCATCGGCGACCCCGCGCTTCGCCTCGCCATCGCCATAGAGCCGCACGCCACTCGCGTTGCATCAGCCGCATCTCCAGCCGTACCTTCGCAGCAGGAGCCCTTCGCCGCCTGGACCGTGCCAGCCCACCACCTCGGCATCGCCCCCGCTCCCCAACTCCCCCAACTGTTTGTCTACGACATCGTCGAGCAATGGCGCGCCATGACCGGCCTTCCCGCTGTCCTGGCCATCTGGGCCGCACGGCGCGGCAGCTCGGCAGCAAGCCTGGCCACCCCGGAAGTAGTCGCCGACTTCGTCGCTTCGCGCGATCTCGGCCTCCAGCACCTCAAAGAAATCGCCGCCGCCTCCGCAAGCGAACTCTCCCTGCCCGCTCCCGCTCTCGAAACCTACCTGACCGAAAACATCGACTACACCCTCGACGCCGCCAACCTTCGCGGTCTGAGCGCTTACTTTACCCGCGCCGCGAGCCTCAACCTTATCCCTGCTGCTCCGGCGCTCCGCATCCTCGCCACCCCCCGCCCCGCGCCAATTCGTTCCTGCTGACTCGCCCCTTTTATTCCTCGAGATGCGGGGTCGCGTTTCGGTGGACCCCGCCCACCCCCCTCGACGGCTCGCCCAGGCGGTCTTCCAGCCCCGCCTCTTTCCGTTGACGCACCGCGCCTCGCCTCCGTATAATTGTGGTTTGTCTCTAGCACTCGGAGGAAAGATGTACGCCGTCATTCAGTCCGGAGGAAAGCAATACCGTGTCGCGCCGGGCGACACCATCCGCGTCGAGCGCGTTAAGGGCGACGTCGGAGAGCAAGTCAAGTTTGGTTCCATCTTGTCCGTCCATACCGACGATAAGCGCATTCTCACCGGCGACGATGCCACCAAGGCTACCGTCACCGGCAAGATCGTTCAGCAGGGCCGCTCCAAGAAGGTCACGGTCCTCAAGTTCAAGAAAACGAACCAGTACAAGATCCAGCGCGGCCATCGCCAGAATTTCACCGCCGTGCAAGTAAGCGAAATCAAGCTGTAACTCAGTCTGGTGGCACCGCCATCTTGGCGGCAAGCGTTTCCGGCTATGTAGGCGCCGGGCTTTAGCCCGGCAAGCAATCGAGACATTCCAAAGGGGTTTAGCAATGGCACACAAAAAAGGCGGCGGCTCTTCAACAAACGGCCGCGATTCTCACGGTCAAAGGCTCGGCGTAAAGCGCTTCGGTGGCCAGCTCGTCAACGCCGGCACGATCCTAATCCGCCAGCGCGGCACCAAGCATCGCGCCGGCGAAAACGTCGGCCAGGGCAAGGACGACACCCTCTTCGCCCTCGTCACCGGCATCGTCAAGTTCGAAGACAAGGGCCGCAACGGCCGCTTCATCAGCGTCCACCCCGCCGACAAAGCCTCAGCCGCCGCGAACTAGCGTCCTGTCGGCGCGATTTTCGCCGCCGAGCTTTGATCGGGGGTTCCTTCCGCCTCTTTAGGAGGCGGGGGCTTTAGCCCCCGCGCTAAGGCCATCACCAAGGGGCTTCAGCACCTGAAGAAAGCCTCTAAATGTTTGGGCGCAAAGCATGGCCTACAGCGCACCTAAGTCCTTTAGAATGAACACTTGCAAAAGTGTATGAAAATAAAGGACTTTAAGTACTGCAGAATCAACACTTACAAGAAATCCGTGGGAGCGTGTTTTACAAGATCGTCCTCTCGATCGTCGAATTAGAATAGGATTCTTCCTGTGTTTGTAGACGAAGCCAAAATTCTGGTCAAGGCCGGCGACGGCGGCAACGGTTGCGTGGCCTTCCGCCGCGAAAAGTACGTTCCCCGTGGCGGCCCTTCTGGCGGCGACGGCGGCAACGGTGGCAGCATCTTCGTCGAAGCCAATCCCAACGACAACACGCTTCTCCGCTACCGCTACAATCGCGAATTCCGCGGCGAACGCGGTCGCCACGGCGAAGGCTCCAACTGCTCCGGCCACTCCGGCGACGACACCATTCTGCAAGTTCCTGTCGGCACGCTCGTCTACGACGCAGACTCCGGCGAAACCATCGCCGACCTCGCCAAGCCCGGCCAGCGCGTTCTCGTCGCGCAAGGCGGCCGGGGGGGGCGCGGCAACCAGCATTTCGCCAAGCCCTGGCACCAAGCCCCGCGCGAACATGATGACGGCCAGCCCGGCGTCGAGCGCCATCTCCGCCTCGAACTCAAGTTGCTCGCCGATGTCGGCCTCGTCGGCTTCCCCAACGCCGGAAAATCCACGCTCATCTCCGTGATTTCCGCCGCGCGCCCGAAAATCGCCAACTATCCTTTCACCACTCTCGAACCCAATCTCGGCGTGGTCAATGCCGATGGCTTCACGCGAACCAGCGCCGCAGGAGACGGCTCCGGTAGCGCAGGCCGCGAACTCGGCCGCACTTTCGTCGTCGCCGATCTACCCGGACTCATCGAAGGCGCGCACGAAGGCGCGGGTCTCGGCATGCGTTTCCTCCGCCATGTCGAGCGCACCCGCCTGCTTGTCCATTTGATCGACACCAGCGACGCCACCGTAGACGATCCCATTCACGCCTTCGAGGTCATCAACGGCGAACTCATCGCCTTCAGCGAATCCCTCGCGCACAAACCCATGATCGTAGTAGCCACCAAACTCGACGCCACCACCGACCGCACCCGCCTCGAAGCCCTGCGCGATTTCTGCAAAACGCAAAATCTCGAATTCCACGCCATCTCCGCACCCACCGGCGAAGGCGTCAAAGAACTCGTCCGCGCCATCGCCGATGCCCTCGATAAAATCCCGAAACCCGAAGCCGACTCTTCTCTGGACTTGCACGACTCCCCATCAGAAAATACCGATGCGAGCAGTCCCGCACCCTCTCGGGAGGCGCATTGACCACTGCCCAGGCCCACCGCACCGCCGCAAAACATCACCCTCGCCGCATCGCTCTTTTCGGCGGCTCTTTTGACCCGGTTCACAATGGCCATCTCGCCGTCGCCCGCGCCGCGGACCGCCGCTTCAATTTTGACGAGATTCATTTCGTTCCGGCAAGCCGCCCGCCGCACAAACTCAAGCAGCATCTCGCGCCCTTTCCGCACCGCTTTGCCATGGTCTCGCTGGCCTGCGCCGAGCATCCGCATTTCGTGCCGTCGCTCGCCGAAGCCGGTGAAGATTTCTCCGGCGCACAGCTCCACTATTCCGTCGACACCGTCCGCTATTTCCGCCACGCCTATCACGGCCACGGCGACCGCATTTTCTTCATGATCGGCGCCGACGCTTTCCTCGACATTCCCATGTGGAAGGAATATGAAACGCTGCTCGGCCTCTGCGATTTCATCGTCGCCAACCGCCCCGGCCTGCGCATGGAAGCGCTCCGCCTGGTCATTCCCCCGGCCCTCTTCGCGCGTTCCAACGGAAAAAAGCAGCCGGACGACGCGCATCCTTCTCCCGTCGTAGCGCATCTTGAGAAGACAACTGTCTATTTGCTCGAGAATGTCGCCAGCGACGTCTCCGCCACCGACATTCGCAGAAAGACGCACCGCGGGCAATCTATTCACGGGCTTGTTTCCAGCCGTGTCGAGGAATACATTTTGAAACAGGGTCTCTACCGTTGAATCTCGCATCCTTACCAGAGAGCGTCCGCCTCGCAGTCGAAGCGGCACAAAACAAGAAAGCCGCCGGCATCACCGTCATCGATCTGAGCGGCCTCGGCGCTTTCACCGATTACTTCGTGATTTGCACCGCTTTCAGCACGCCACAGATGCAGGCCGTCTGCACCGAAGTCGAAGAGCAGCTTTGGAAGCAGCGCAAGCGCTCTCCGGAGCATCGCGAAGGCCGCCGCTCCGCGGACTGGGCTTTGCTCGATTTCGGCGGCTTCATCCTGCACGTCTTCAGCGAGCAGGGCCGCCGCTATTATGATCTCGAACGCCTCTGGCGCATGGCTCCCAAGCTCGATGTTCCCGATCAGCCGGAAGGTCCCCGCTCGGGCGCCTATCATGCTCTGCACACGGCGGACGAAGCCGCTTCCTGATGGCGGTCGAGCGATTGCCGTGGGTCGCCGAAGATCCCGCTTCGATCCGTCTCCTCGAACTCGCGCAAAAAGTTGCCGCCGCTCCCACCACGCTGCTCATCACCGGAGAAAGCGGCACCGGCAAGGATCATCTCGCGCGTCTCGTCCACGAACTTGGGCCGCGCCGCGACGCTCCTTTCCTCAAAATTGATTGCGCCAGCCTTCCGCCGCAGCTCGTCGAGAGCGAACTCTTCGGCCACGAACGCGGCGCCTTCACCGGAGCCGTCGAGCGTAAGCTCGGACGCTTCGAACTCGGCGGCAACGGCACCATCGTGCTCGACGAAGTCGCCGCGCTCTCCCCCGGCGCGCAAGGCAAGCTCCTCCGCGTCCTGCAGGAACGCGTCTTCGAACGCCTCGGCGGCAACGAAACCCTGCGCATCGAAGCCCGACTCATCGCGCTTACCAATGTCGATCTTCCCGCCACCGTAAGAGCGGGAAATTTCCGTGAAGACTTGTTCTTTCGCTTGAACGTTCTCACGCTCGAAACTCTTCCACTCCGCGAGCGCCGCGGCGATATTCTGCCTCTCGCCGAGTCCTTGCTCCACACACTCCGCGCCATTCACGCGCGCCCCGACGTGCACCTGAGCGAACCGGCCCGCCGCCTTCTCCTCGTCTACCCCTGGCCCGGCAACGTCCGCGAATTGCGCAACGCCCTCGAACGCGCCGTAGTGTTCGCGCGGACCGACGCTCTCGAACCCGAAAGTCTGCCGGAAAGCGTGCAATCCGCCGCCGTGGGCGCCGCAGGCGCTCTGGCCGGCCTACGCTCCCTGGTCGAAATTGAAAGAGAAGTCATCGCCGCCACCCTCGAAGCCACGCACTACCAAATCAGCCGCTCCGCCCAAATCCTCGGCATCAGCCGCAAGACCCTTCTCGAAAAACGCAAAAAATACGGCCTCAAATAATGCGCATCAAGCTTTTCATGCTCGGAAAAACGCGCCGGCCGGAACTGCGCTCCGCGCTCGACGATTACGTCAAACGCATCTCCCACACCAGCCCCATCGAAATCGAAGAACTGCGTGACGCCGCAGCTGCACTGAAAAAACTCGACGCCTTTCGCGCCGCAACTTTCGTGCTTCTCGACGCCGCCGGAAAATCCCACGACTCCGAATCTTTCGCTAAATGGATCGCCGCCGAACGCGATCGCGGCACGCGCGAACTCATCTTCATCTGCGGTGATGCGGACGGATTCCCGGATACGCTCCGCGAGCGCGTCCGCCAGAAAATCTCCCTCAGCCCCATGACCTACTCCCACGAACTAGCCCGCGTCATGCTTGCCGAGCAGCTCTACCGCGCCTTCGCCATCCTCTCCGGCAGCCCCTATCCAAAGTAACAGCCAGTAGGGGCGCAGCACTGCTGCGCCACATCTCGGCAACCCTCAATCCGCAACGCAACCCGCGTCCTCTCAATCCGCAAGCCGCCCCCCGCCCCGCCCGCCGCACCGGTTAACTCCGTCGGAAATCCTTCTCAGTCCCGCTGTTCCGCTTCCTCGCAATCTAGTGCAAACTTACTCCTACAACTATGCGCATCGTGACGGACAAAGGCCGACCGTCGGCAACCATTGAGATTCCGCTGCAGAAACCGCTGCCCGATTACGATCTCGAGCAAATGGATCAGCCGACGCCGCGCGATGTCGACGGCATCCTCGTCTCGCAAGGATTCCGCGATCTGGTCGATGACGCCCGCGGAGTCTTGACGGACCTTCTCAGTCACACCGGTCTCGAAATCGTGCAACTCACCGGCGCCATCTGCCCCGGTGATGAAGAGGTCTATCGCCCCGGGCTGTGGATTGTCCTCCAAGAAAATGCCGCCACCGCAACCAACGCACTCTCCCCGGCAGCGCAGACCCGCGTGTCCGACATCGCCAAACAGCTAGTCGGCCGCCTGGGCCTGACCTAAGCAGCCAGCAAGCCCCAAGCGTCCCGTTTCTCCTTGACCCTCCGGCCCGGCGTGACATAGCGTGTGCCCAACGCAGGGCGGCTGGCCAACACCGCCAAGGAATATCCGCCTACGCATCGTTCTGGCGAGAGGAGCCACCCATGGACCGTCCCACCGGGGTCACCATCATCGCGGTGTTAAGTTTTCTTGGCGCTTTTTTTCTGGCCATCATCGCCATCGGGTTTCTGGTTGGAGGAGCGTTGATCGCCACCCTGGGAGTGTCCCTGCCTGCATCGCTCGTAGGTATCGGGGCGGCGGTGGCTGCGTGCTTCTTTTTCGCCGTCGCAGTTGTCGATGTCTTTAACGGAATTGGCCTGCTGAAACTGCGCAATTGGGCTCGCATTCTGACCATCGTTCTGGTGGGGTTAGGCCTGCTTTCTGCCACTCTGGGTGTCCTCAACGGTCTGTTCCATTTCCGCATCTTGCTGTTGCTGCGCGAGACTTGCATTGCCGCCATCGATTTGTGGATTCTCTTGTACCTGTTCAAGCCGCACGTCAAACAGGCATTTGGAACCACCGGCTTTTAGCCTTCACACCTTCCGTTGCCAACGAACGCGCTACCTTCCTCGGCGGCAAGCCCGGCGTTTCGCTTTTCGCGGCGCTGCATTCTACAATCGTGTTTTGGCTGTACAGGCGCAAGTTCGCCTGGCTGAGGCTCGCAAAAGGGTGCCATGCCGGAAGAGAAGGGATTGCTGATCGTTTACACCGGGCCGGGAAAGGGAAAGACTACCTGCGCGCTCGGAACCGCTTTCCGCGCGGTTGGCCAGGGCCTGCGCGTGCTGATGGTGCAATTCATTAAGGGCTCCTGGCATTACGGCGAACTGGACGCGGCCAAAATGCTGGGCGACGATAAGTTCGAGATTCGGCCGATGGGCCGGGGCTTCGTGAAAATCGGCGGCGCCGAGACCGACCAGGAAGACATCAAGCTCGCTGAGGAGTGCTGGCACGCCGGGCGCGATGCCATTTACAGCGGCAAATACGACTTGGTGGTACTCGATGAGATCAACTACACCATCAGCTACAAGATGCTGGACGCGGACGAAGTGGTGGAGTCGCTAAAGGCTCGCCCCGAGCGCGTGCACGTCATCTGCACCGGACGCAACGCTCATCCCAAGCTCGTAGAACTGGCGGACCTGGTGACCGAGATGAAGGAAGTGAAACACCCGTACACGAAAGGTATACTAGCTCAGCGCGGAATCGACTACTGATCACGATCGAACTATGGCCTGGTTTAAGCGAGAGAAAAAAGGTATCGACGAAGCAACGCCGCCCGAAGAGCGCCGCGTGCGCACTGAAGGGCTGTGGACCAAATGCGAGTCCTGCCGCACCATCGTGTTCCGCAAGGATCTTGAAGAAAATCTCTACGTCTGCCCGAAGTGCCAATTCCATTTCAAGATGAACGCCAAGCAGCGCCTGGCTATGCTGCTCGACGGCCGTTGGACCGAGCACGACGCGGGCATGATGTCCACCGACCCGCTCAGGTTTGTCGACACCAAGCCGTACGCGCGCCGCATTAAAGAAGCGCAGAAAAAACTTGGCGTGAACGACGCGGTCATGACTGCCGAAGGCCAGCTCGCGGGGCGCCCCGTGGTTTGCTGCGCCATGGAATTCGGATTTATCGGCGGCTCCATGGGCGCCGTAGTCGGCGAAAAAGTCACCCGGGCGATCGAGATGGCCGTGCAAACCCGCCAGCCCTTGATCGTGGTTTCCTGTTCCGGCGGCGCGCGCATGATGGAAGGCACTATCAGCTTGATGCAGCTGGCCAAAGTCTCCGCCGCGCTGGGACGCATGGACGAAGCGAAATTGCCGTACATCTCCGTGCTCACCGATCCCACCACCGGCGGCGTGACCGCCAGCTTCGCCATGCTCGGCGACTTGAATATTGCCGAGCCCGGCGCGCTCATCGGATTCGCCGGCCCGCGCGTGATCGAGCAAACCATTCGCCAGAAACTCCCGGAAGGATTTCAGCGCTCGGAATTCCTGCTCGAGCACGGCTTCCTCGACGCCGTCGTCCCCCGCAAGGAAATGAAAGCGTACATCGCGAATGCTCTGGACCTGCTCACCAACTAGGCACGCTTTGGCCTGCCGCGCCAAGGACTACATCTCCCGATGAACTACGAAGCAGCAGTCCAGTATCTTCTTTCGCTGGGCCGGGAGCTGGCGGCGCCCACGCAAGCTGCTGCGGCCAAATTCGACCTTGAAAATATCAGCGCATTGGCGGAGCGGCTGGGCCGCCCGGACCGCGCGTATCCTACCGCGCATATCGCGGGAACCAACGGCAAAGGATCGACTGCAGCGTTTCTCGAATCGATGCTGCGCCACGCCGGGTTCCGCACCGGTCTCAATACTTCGCCGCACCTGGACAAAATCAACGAGCGTATTCGCGTGAACGGCGTGGAAATCGCCGATGAGGATTTCGCGGATGTTTTGACACGCATACAAAGCGCCATCGAGGAATTGCTGGCAGAAGGAAAGTTGCGCGCGCACCCGACCTACTTCGAATGCGTTACCGCCATGGCCATGTTGTATTTCGCAGAACAGCGCGTGGAATTCGGCATCTTCGAAGTCGGACTGGGAGGCCGGCTCGATGCCACCAATATTTTGCAACCTGTGGTCAGCATCATCACGCGCATCGATTTCGATCACGAGAATTTTCTGGGCCACTCGCTTCGCGAAATCGCCGGCGAAAAGGCCGGCATTCTCAAGCCGGGCGTCACCGCGGTGGTGACTGAACAGCGCGAAGAAGCCCGCGAAGTAATTCTCGCCCGCGCAAAAGAAATCGGCGCCCCACTGGTGGAAACTCCGCTGGCGTATCAACTCGAAGTGAGAACGGCGATTGGAGACGCGGTATGCCTGACGGCAACCCTGCGCGAGGTGGCAACGGAATGGACCTGCGAGCTTGCGCCGCAATTGCCGGGCCGCTTTCAATTGCAGAATGCCGTGAATGCGGTGGCTGCGGCGCGCGTGCTGGTGGCGCGCGGCTATCACATTGGGAACGAAGCGATTGAGCTTGGAATTGCGGAGGCGGAATGGCCGGGGCGGCTTGAGAAACTGCAATCGCACCCGGATGTTTATTTAGACGGCGCGCACAATCCTTCGGCGGCGCGGGAATTGGCGGCGTTCTGGGAGGAGCATTTTGCGGACCGCAGAATCTGGCTGGTTTACGGGGCACTGCGGGATAAGGCGGTGGATGAAATCGCGGGATTGCTGTTCGCGCGCGCTGCGGAAGTGATTCTCACCGAGCCGCGCACTTCCCGGGCGATTTCGGCGCGACAGCTGGAAGAAATTACGGCGCACTACGCGCCGGCCGTGCGCGTGATCGCGGACGCGGAGCAAGCCGTGGAGTACGCGCTGGCGAAAGCCTCGCCGCAAGACGCCGTTTTCGTAACCGGCTCGCTCTATTTAGTGGGGCAGATTCGCCAGTGGTGGAAGAATCGCGTCGGCAATCTCGTTCGATAAAGTATTATCATCGGCGGTTCGAAATGCGCCGCGAGCTTTACGGAAAGAGCGGATTCGGCGCGCGCCGCGCGAAGAAGCGGTAGAAATGCAGGAGCGCAATTTGCCGTCAGAAAAACCGCTCGTAGGCATCATCATGGGCTCGTCTTCCGATTGGGAGACCATGGAGCACGCGGCGAAAACGCTGCAGGATCTCGGCGTCGCGCACGAAACACGCGTAGTGTCCGCGCACCGCACGCCCGATTTGCTTTTCGAGTACGCCTCTAGCGCGGAATCGCGCGGGATAGAGGTAATCATCGCTGGGGCGGGCGGAGCAGCGCACTTGCCGGGAATGACGGCTGCGAAGACGGTGCTTCCGGTGCTGGGCGTGCCGGTTGAATCGAAAGCGCTGAAGGGGCTGGACTCGCTACTCTCGATTGCGCAGATGCCGGGTGGAATTCCGGTGGGAACGCTGGCGATCGGAAAAGCCGGCGCAATCAATGCAGCGTTGCTGGCGGCGGCGATTCTAGGCGCGAAGCATCCGGAGATTCGCGAAGCGCTGCGCCAATTCCGCGCGGCGCAGACGGAACGCGTGCTGGCAAATCCGAATCCCGCAGCGGGCGCCGTGTTGCTTGAAAATAAAAATCGGAAAAACGCGAAAAGGAAACGCGCGTGACCATCGGCATCCTGGGTGGGGGGCAGCTGGGGTACATGCTGGCGCTGGCAGGCTACCCCCTGGGGCTGCACTTCCGGTTTCTCGATCCTTCGCCGGAAGCGCCAGTGGGGCGCATAGCCGCGCGCGTGAGCGTGCCGTTCGATGACCGCAAAGCCCTGGAGAAATTTGCGAGCGGGCTGGAGCTGGTGACCTACGAATTCGAGAACGTGCCGGTGGAAAGCGCGCGGTATCTGGAAAAATTCGTGCCGGTGCTGCCGTCGACGGCGGCGCTGGAAGTAGCACAGGACCGGCTGACCGAGAAGCAACTTTTTCAAAAGCTGGGAATACCGACGACCGAGTACGTCGCTCCGAAAATCGGAGAGGAGTTGGAGCTGCCGCTGAAGAAGCTGGGGTACCCGGTGATTATTAAGACGCGGCGGCTGGGGTACGACGGGAAGGGGCAGTGGATCTTGCGGACTCCGGACGGGCTGGCGGCGGCGCGGGAGGAATTGCCGAAGGTGCCGCTGATTCTGGAGAAATTTGTGCCGTTTGCGCGGGAGCTATCGGTGCTGGCGGCGCGCTCGCGGGGGGGCGAGGTGGCGATTTATCCGTTGGTAGAGAACCACCACCGGGAAGGGATATTGCGGCTTTCGCTGTCGCCGGCGCCGGGGCTGGACGCGGCCACGCAGCGGGCGGCGGAAGAGGCGGCGCGGAGTGTACTGGAGGAGCTGAAGTACGTGGGGGTGCTGGCGATTGAGTTTTTCGAGCAGGATGGGCGGCTGCTGGCGAATGAAATGGCGCCGCGGGTACACAACTCCGGGCATTGGACGATCGAAGGGGCGGTGACGAGCCAGTTTGAGAATCACCTGCGGGCGGTGGTGGGGCTGCCGCTGGGGTCGACGGCGGCGATGGGGTGCTCGGCGATGGTGAATCTGATTGGCGAGCTTCCGGAGGCCGCGGACGTGCTGCGGGTGGTGGATGCGCACTTGCATTTATACGGGAAGACGCCGCGGCCTGGGCGGAAGCTAGGGCATGTGACAGTGCGGGCGGCGACCTGGGAAGGCCTGGCGGCGCGGCTTGCGGAATTGCCGGAGTTTTTTCAGCGGGCGGAGTTTTGTCTGCCGCGGCCTGAGGTGGGGCGCGTGGTTGGCTAAGCGGCGGAGTGAGCCTAATCGACGCGCTGGCACTCACCGGGGAGTGGTCGGCGGTAAGAAAAGCGGGAGCGAGCTCCCGCACTCCAAAAGCTTGCGACGGCGGGAGCTACTTCAGCTCGTCAACGAAATCCCCTCCCCCTGTTTTGTGTAAGTGCTCATTCTAAAGAACTTACGGGTGGCCACTATTGCACCGGCCTCCCTCCTGGCACGGACCGCTCGGAGTCGGAAGGCCGCCCTGAAAGGACGGCCTCTACAGTGTTGGTCCGCGGGCTTGCAGGCCGGGAGCGGAAAGGCTGCAGGGCTGCGCGGACTCCGCCCTGCGCTACAGTATCTCGGAAGAGCAAAACGCCAGCTAGAAGCTGGCGTTACGAAGTGAAGTCGCATTATTGCTCTACGTATAATGTAAGATATGGTAAACTATTGGCAAGAGGAAAATAGGGGTACGAATTGGTGAATGGGTTGCCGGGTCCGTGAGCGAATGCTAGGATTTGGGGCTTCCCTGTTGGGTGGGATGTAGCTTGGGGATAGGGCGGGAGAATGATGTTGAATGAGGCGGAGCGGCCGTTGGTGGGGATACCCTGGCGGACTACGGGAGAGGAGGAGGCTGGGGAGCGGGGTAAGCTGGAGTATTACTTTGCGGCGGTGCGGAAGGCGGGAGGAGAGCCGAAGGAAGTGTCGCTGCGGCTGAGTCCGGAAGCGCTGGCTGCGCAGGTCGCTGGCCTTGACGGGTTCGTCTTGCCGGGGAGTCCGGTGGATGTGGATCCGGCACGGTATGGGGCTGCCAGGCATAGCAAAACAAAGAATTTAGATGCGGAGCGGGACCGCACGGACAGCGCGATCCTGGAGCATGCGCTGGCGGCTGGGAAGCCGGTGCTGGGGATTTGCTATGGGTGCCAGATTCTGAACGTGTACCTGAAGGGGACACTGGTGCAGGATATAGCGGGGGAGAAGCCGGGGGCGGTGGCGCACGGAAACACGGATTTGGCGGCTGGAACTGCGAAAGGCGATTTGGAGCACCGGGCTAAGCTGGAGGCGGGAAGCCGGTTGGCGGAACTGGCGCGGGGATCTGAGGCTAAGATTAACAGCAGCCATCATCAGGCGATTGACCGGCCGGGGCTCGGATTGAAAGTGACTGCGCGGGCGGCGGAGGACGGGATTGTCGAAGGTGTGGAGCGGATTGGGGAGCCTTGGGTGGTGGGGGTGCAGTGGCATCCGGAGCGGATGGCGGGAGACGGGTTTGCGGATCGGTTGTTTGCTGAGTTCGTGAATGCGGCCGCGAAGAAGACTCAGGCCCGGATGGTTTAGCGCGGTGGCTACAGGTTTTTTTTAACACAGAGGTCACAGAGGACACGGAGGCGGGGGAGAGATGATTTCACTGGCGGGCAAGGCGGCTTTGATTACGGGCGGTTCGCGGGGGATTGGAGCGGCGGCGGTGAAGCTGTTTGCGCAGGCAGGGGCCGACGTTATTTTCAATTACAACAAGGCGAAGGAGGCCGCGGCGCAGGTGGAGCAGGAAGCGCGGAAACATGGAACGCGAGTGGAAGCGTTCAAGGCAGACGTTGGCAAGCACGCGGACAACAAACAGTTGGTGGAGCAGTGCATCGCGCGGCTGGGGCGGCTGGACATCGTGGTGGCGAATGCGGGGGTATGGAACAGCGAGGATTTGCCGATCGAAAAGATGACGGAGAAGCAGTGGGACGACATGATGCGGGTGAATTTGAAAAGCGTGTACTCGATCATTCACTTTGCGGTGCCGCAGATGATCAAGCAGAAGGGCGGGAAAATTATTCCGATCGCGTCGACGGCGGGACAGCGCGGAGAATCGCTGCACACGCATTATGGAGCGTCGAAGGGCGGAGTGATCAGTTTGACGAAGGGGCTGGCGACGGAACTGGCGCGGCACAATATATTGGTGAATTGCGTGGCTCCTGGATGGGTGGCGACGGACATGTCGAATGCGGTGCTGAACTCGAAAGCTGGGCAAAAGATGGCGGCTAGCGCGATTGCGCTGGGACGGGCGGGGACAGCGGAAGAGATTGCCGGGCCGATTCTGTTTGCGGCATCGGAGCTGGCCAACTTCATGACCGGAGAGATCATCAATGTTAATGGAGGTGCGGTGCTTTGCGGGTGAAGCTGGCACAGATCGCGATTCTGGCGGGCCTGGTGAGCGGTGCGCTGTGCGCGCGCGTGGCGGCGCAGAATCCGGACACGATGATGCCGGAAGCGAATCAGGCTAAGGCTAGGCAGATTTTGAAGGATGCGGTGGAAGAGATGGGCGGACCGGCGTATTTGAGCGTGCGGCAGCGGGAATGCGCGGGGCGGCGGGCACAGTTTGGACATGCGGGAGAGCTGAGCGGTTATATCGAGTTCAAGGATTACTGGGAGTATCCGGACAAGACGCGGACGGAATACGTGGCGAAGGGCCACAACTCGATCCTGGGATTCGTGCTGGGGATCGATGGGCTGGACATTTCAGGCGGCGGAACGATCATTACGCAGTACAACGGCAATGAAGGCTGGGTGATGGACAAGGCGGGAGTGGAAGACATGCCCGCAACGTCGATTGCGGATTTTCAGGAATTGGCGAAGCGCAATACGGACAATCTGCTGCGGCTGCGGCTGAAGGAAGAGGGAGTTACGGTAAGGTACGCTGGGCCGGACATTGTGGACCTGAAGCCGGTGGAGTGGGTGGAGATTCGAGATCAGGAGCAGCGGGTGTTCCGGCTGGCGGTGGAGAAATCGACGCATTTGCTGGTGCGGAGCGTGGCGACGATTACGGATGATGCTTCCGGGCAAGCGGAACGGACGGACGAATCGACGATTTACTCGAATTATCAGCGAGTTGGCGGGCTGTACGTGCCATTGCAGATTTCGCGGGAGCGCAACGGGCGAAAAACGTACCAGGCGTTTCTGAATTCGTGCAACTACAATCCGGGATTGCCGGAGGATTTCTTTACCAAGGCGGCGCTGGAGAAGAGATTCGCGGAAGTGGGGAAGAAGAAGGATAAGGATAAGTACAAGACGGCGAAGGATTGATCCGTGAACCGAATTGGGAAATACCTATCCCGGTGCCTATCGGGGCGGGAATAGTGGCGCGGAGGTTCACGAATCTTTCATAAGTGCCTGGCGTAAGGGTTCTGGATTCAGGCATTTAGGGCGGGGCCTAGTCCCAGTACCAACGTGTCTTGCCAACAAGCTAGTTTAGTCCTAGTGTAGAGGTATCTGGTTTTCCGTGGTACCCATCGGATGTCCCGTACTATCATTTCGGCCTTAGGGCATTTCGGCCTTAGGAAAGGCCGGAACACGTCGGTTATTCCCGTAGGCAGAAGCAGCCCCAAAATGGGACGAAAAGACACTTTCGCGAGCAAGCGGCGAGGCATCTCGAGAGGCTTCAGCACGCTTGAGGTGCTGGTATCGCTAGGGGTGATCCTGATTCTGGGGGCGATGGTCTCGCCGCAGATCGTGCGTACGTTGCGGACGTATCAACTGAATGATAAGGCGACGAGGCTGGCGGGGCTGGTGAAGTTGACGAGGTTCGAGGCCATCCGGATGAACACCAAGGTGAGCCTGGGGTTAGTCCAGGCGGGCGGGCAGTGGACAGTGTGGAAGGATACGATTGCGAATGGAGCGCCGGACGCGACGGAGGTGCAGGAAGTGTTTGGCGAGCCGGCGGACTTACTGGCCGCGGCGCCAAATCCGGCACCGATCGCGGCGACGGTCGGGACGCTGAATTTGAGCGTGAAGTCCGGGGCCAACGGAGCAATCGCTTTTGATGCGCGAGGAGCGGTTGATTACGGAGCGGGATCGCCGGCGGTATATGTGTTTTATGTGGGGAGCGCGACGGACCCGCAGGTGGGGTATCGCGCGGTGGTAGTGCTGCCGTCGGGAGCGACGCAGGTGTGGACGTCGACGGCGGCGGGAGACTGGCGGCGTACGGGTTGAGGCGGAAAGAAAGCAGGCGAACGGTGCGTTTGAAAAGGATGCAGCGGCGCAGGCAAAGCGGATTTACGCTGACGGAAGTGCTGGTGGCGATCGTGGTGTTGATGGTGTGCCTGGTGGCGATCGCGCAACTGGTGCCAGCGTCGATTGTGTCCAATGCGACGAATCGGAATGACTCGAGCGCGACTGTGCTGGCGCAGAGCGAACTGAATCAGATGATGGCGCAGCCGGTGGCGGCGACGGGATTTACGGATGCGCTGTCGCATGCGTGCGTTCTGGGAGATCCGACACAACCGGGGCAAGCGGTGGGGAGCCCGCTGGAATCTGGCCTGCCAGTGATCAATTTTGCTGCGGCGCAGATACCCGGCTACAGCTTCAACTATCAGGATCCGAACGATCCGGCAGGGACGACGTACGACGTCAGGTGGACGGTGATCACGAACGTGAACACGAATGGAACGCCGACGAGCAAGAGATTCATCCTGGGAGCGACAAAGCGAGGCGGGAACGGGTTCTACGTTCCGGTGGTGCTGGATACGATGGTGGAACAATGAGGCATCGCGGAGGCAAACGGGAAGGCGGGTTTTCGCTGTTGGAGTTGATGACCGCGACGGGGATTTTTCTGGTGGTGGTCGGAGCAGCGTTTGGGCTGCTGATCGCGAGCCAGAAGGCGTATTCAACGCAATCGCAAGCGCTGAGTGCGTTCCAGGAGGCGCGGCTGGGATTGGACCAGATCGTACGGGACGTAAATATTGCGGGGTATCCGCCGCCGGGACAATTTTCGGACAGCCCCAGCGATCATTCAAGTTTTGCGGAGACACCGGTGGCATGGGCTCCCGGGTATTCGCCGGGAACGAGTTTTTCGCCTTGCGCGATTGGAAGCCGATGTACGACGCCGGCAGACTACGATCTGATCATCGAGACGAACGTGAATCCGCAGGCGGCGGGAAGCAAGGTGAAATGGGTGCGCTACCAACTAGCGCCGGGTGGTACGACGCTGATGCGGGGTTTCGTAGACAAAGCGACTGATCCGGACGATGCGACGCTGCCAACGCTGGTGCCCTTTGTACAGAACGTGATGAACAACGCTTCGGCGGCGCAGATTGCGCAGTATCAGGCAATCTATCCGACGATGTTTCCCGGGGGAGCGCCGGTGCCAATCTTCAAGTACTTTTGCGGCGTGCCGGGGAAACAGTGCACGGACCCAGGAGGCAATAATGCTCCGGCGAACATCCGTGACGTGGAAGTGACGCTGATCGTGGCGTCGGCGCAGGTGGATGCGAACACCGGGCAGCCGCGGCTGGTGGTATTGAACGGGCGGGGGCACCTGGTGAATCCAACCCAGTGATGCTTGCGCGGAGAGAGTACGTGAAGGAGCTGCGGACAAAACGTCGGCGGAAGCCGGAAGCGGGGATCGTGCTGTTGATCGCGATCTTCGTGCTGATGCTGGTGAGCATCGTGGCGATCGCGCTGATTCTTTCGGCAGGGACGGAGAGCGCGCTGACGTCGAATTACCGGTCTTCGGCGGCGGTGCATTACGCGGCAGTGGCGGGGCTGGAAGAAGCGCGCGGGCGGCTGCAACCGAAGAATCCGGACTACTTCAATAACGCGGTAGCGGGATTTATGCCGACGGGCGGAACGCCGCTTGCGCTCGGTCAAGTTCGCTACATCGTGAACGGCGGAGCCGTCAATCCGGCCAACCCTGGAGACCCATTCCCAGACACAGAATACGAAAGCGAGTTCGGCGCGGCACCGACCCCGGGAAATACGCAAACGACTCCTTCGATTTCGGGGAACAACGCCGCGGGCATTCCGGGACCGCTGTACAAATGGGTGCGGATTAACGCAGTGACGGAGACTTCACTTAACCTGCAGGTAAGCAGCACGAACCCAAACGATTCGACGACGCCGCTATATTACGATTCTGCGCATGTGGATTCGCACGGAGTGCAAAGGCCGAGCCTGATTGTATCCACGACTCCGCCGTCGACAGCGGTGCAGGCGATTGAGATTACGTCGCTGGCGGTGCTGCCGAACGGCAGCCAGAAGGTGTTGCAGAATGTAGTTGCGCCGAATCTCAGCGTGATGCAGGTTCCCGCGGCGTTAACGATGGTGGGCAGCGGCGTCAGTTTTTCGGCGCCATTTTCCTCTGCATTCTACGTGGACGGAAACGATCACGACGTAGTGGGATCGTGCAATCCTGGAGGGACGCCGCTTACCGGACTGGGATATACGACTATGGGCGATCTCTCTGGGACAAACCGGCCTCCCATGGTTTCCGCGCACCCTGGCAACTACCTGGGGCTGAATCTCCCTCCCCCCCCACCGCTTCCCCAGCCGAGCGTGAACGACATAGCAACGGTGATCACAGCGAATCTGCTCGACGTGACCGGCCTGAACAAAGTGGTGCATGATCTCGGGCAAATCGCCGACGCGACGAGTGGCACCACAAGCGTATCAGACGCCGCCCCCGGCCCTTTCGCCGGAATGTCTCCGAGCACGCCCAAAACCATCGTCGTGAACGGTGATTTGACGGTCAGCGGATGGAACAACATCGGTTACGGATTGCTGGTGGTGACTGGAAATCTGAATTTCGATTCAGCCGCGTCCTGGCGAGGGCTGATCCTGGTGATAGGGCAAGGCAAGTTCACCAGCGCTTCCGCTTCCGGCGGCACCGGAGACATTCGTGGGGGAATCCTGCTGGCCAAGATTCTGGACAGTACGGGTGCACAGCTGCCTGCGCCTGCCGCTTCATCGTACATCCAGACGGGTAACGGCACCGGCGTCTACTACAGCAGCTGCTGGATCAAGGCGGCGCAACAGGCCACCGGTTACAAGGTTTTGTCCTTTCGCGAACTGCCCCAATAACGCGGGACTCGGGCTTCGCTCCGGCGGGTGAATAGCGACCCTGGCGGCGCGCCTGTATACTATTCCAATGCGCACTGAGCGGATGAGCAGACCGAGCGGCGAAGCCATGCACGGAACTACGGTTCTGTGCGTGCGGAAGGAAAATAAAGTGGTGCTGGTGGCGGATGGTCAGGTGACCATGGGCGACCACATCATGAAGCATTCGGCGCGGAAGTCGCGGCGGCTGTACAACGACAAAGTGATTGCGGGATTTGCGGGGTCGACGGCGGACGCGATTTCGCTGTTCGAACGGTTTGAGAGCAAGCTGCAGGAATTTTCGGGGAATCTGCAGAAGGCGGCGGTGGAGCTGGCGAAGGATTGGCGGAAAGACCGTGCGCTGCGGCATCTGGAAGCGCTGCTGATCGTGGCGGATACCAAAGCGACGCTGATACTTTCCGGCACCGGCGACGTGATCGAGCCGGATGATGGGATTGTGGCGATTGGATCCGGCGGGACGTATGCGCTGGCGGCGGCGCGGGCGCTGGTGAAGCATTCAAAGCTTGGCGCGAAAGAATTGGCGATGGAAGCGATGCGCATCGCCAGCGAGATTTGCATTTACACGAACGATAACTTTACAGTGGAAGAGTTGTAGCGTTGCAATGGGCGGGGGCGTAGTTTCAGGGCGCACAGACGGGATCAAGAATGGCTAGCAAGTCCGACAAAGATTTGATTTTCATGCCGAACGGCGGGAGCGCGCCGGCGTTGGAAGAAAGCGAAGAGCTGCTTCCGGCACTGGACGATATGACGCCGCGGGAGATCGTGGCGGAGCTGGACAAGTACATCGTGGGGCAGGCGGCGGCGAAGCGAGCAGTGGCGGTGGCGCTGCGGAACCGCGTGCGGCGGCAGAAACTTCCCCCGGAGATTGCGGAAGATGTGCTGCCGAAAAACATTCTGATGATCGGGCCGACAGGCGTGGGCAAGACGGAAATTGCGCGGCGGCTGGCGCGGCTGGCGGGATGCCCGTTCGTGAAGGTGGAAGCTTCGAAGTACACGGAAGTTGGGTACGTGGGTCGGGATGTCGAGTCGATGGTGCGGGACTTGGTGGAGACATCGATCGATATGGTGCGCGAGGAGAAGCTCGACGAAGTGGCGGATCGCGCGGAGCAAGCGGCGGAAGAACGCGTGCTGGATTTGCTGCTGCCGCCCTCGCCGCCTCCGGCGCCGGGAACGAGCGAAGCGGAGGCTGCGGCGCAACGCGAGCAGACGCAGCGGACGCGGGAAAAGCTGCGCGCCCAGTTGCGCGAAGGCAAGCTGGACCAGCGCATGGTGGACCTCGAAGTGCGCGAGCGGGCGATGCCGTCGTTCGAAATTATTTCGAACCAGGGCGCCGAGGAGATGGACGTCAATATAAAGGACATGCTGAGCGGATTTTTCGGGCAGCAGAAGAAAAAGCGGAAGATGTCGGTGGCGGACGCGTTCGAATACCTGATTCAGGAAGAAGAAAATAAGCTGCTGGACATGGATCAGGTGACGCGCATGGCGGTGGAGCGCGCGGAACAGATGGGCATTATTTTCATCGATGAGATTGACAAGGTGGCGGGGCGCGAGTCCGGACATGGGCCGGATGTGTCGCGCGAAGGCGTGCAGCGGGATATTCTGCCGATCATTGAGGGAACGACGGTCAACACGCGGTACGGCATGATTCGAACCGACCACATTTTGTTCATTGCGGCGGGTGCGTTTCATGTGAGCAAGCCGTCGGATCTCATTCCCGAATTGCAAGGCCGGTTGCCCATTCGCGTGGAGCTGCAATCGCTGAAGGAAGAAGATTTCGTGCGCATCCTGACGGAGCCGAAGAATGCGCTGATCAAGCAATACGTGGCGCTGCTGGAGACTGAAGGCGTCAAGCTGAATATCACGGAAGACGCGGTGGAGGCGATTGCGCGATTCGCCACCAGCGTCAACGAGCAGACGGAAAACATCGGCGCGCGGCGGCTGCACACGATTCTCGAGAAGGTGCTGGATGAGATTTCGTTCGAAGCGCCGGACTTGAAGAAAAAGAACGTGAAGGTCGATGGAGCGTACGTGACCAAGCAGCTTGTGGACATTGTGAAGAACCAGGATTTGAGCCGCTACATCCTGTGACCGCCGACCGCTAAAAATGAAAACTGGAAGCGGGTTGAACCGCGCAACGGCGAGCGAATGCGTTCGGCTAGGCTGCGTCGCGTCCTGTTGCATGTTGACTGCGGCTTTCTTTTCGCTTGCCGGATGTGGCGCGCCCGGCGAACCCACGCCGCCCGCGCCGCCAATTCCCGCCACGGTTGCGGATTTATCCGCACGGCAGCGCGGTGACGGCGTCCAACTGACATTCACGCTGCCGAAGAACAGCACCACCGGTGACCGGCTGGCGGAGACGCCGGCGATCGAAGTGCTGCGCGGCTCGGCCAAGGATGACGGCACGCCCGACGCAAAGACGTTCCGCGTGGTCGAAACCATCCCCGGCGAACTGGTAGTGAAAGATCCGAAAGAGGATCGCGTCGAAGTTGTAGATCCGATGTCTCCGGAAGAAACCAAGGCACATCCGGGCTTGAGAGTTGCATACGAAGTGCGGACGCGCGTTTCCAAGAAGCGCGCGTCCGCGAATTCGAATGCGGTGGTTCTCAAGTTGTATGCGGTACCGGAGCCCATCGCGACGCTGCAAGCGCGCGTGACCGAGGCGGCGATCGAATTGAGCTGGATTCCGCCGGCGAAGACTTCTGGCGGAGAACCGTTGAGTGGGGCAGCCAGCTATCGCGTGTACCGCGGCGAAATTGATGCTAGTTCCGCCGAAGCTGCGGCGAAAGATCTGGCGCAAACGAAATGGCGAGTGAAACTCACGCTGCTCGGTCCGGCGGAGAGCCCCAGCTATCGCGACGCGGGTTTCGACTTCGGCAAGACCTATGTCTACGTGGTCCGCAGCGCGGTATTGCCCGCGGGCGAAGGGATCGAGTCGGGCGACTCCGCGCCCGCGGTGGTTACGCCGGTTGACACTTTTCCGCCCGCGGGGCCTACTGGTATTGTGGCGGCGGTGCTGCCAGGCGCTACGGAAGGTTCCGTACAGGTCGATTTGTCGTGGGCGATTAACAGCGAAACCGATCTGGCAGGATATCGCGTCTATAGGAATGAGCAGGAAGGTGCCCGGGGAACGTCGATCACTCCGGAGCTGTTGCTGACGCCTTCGGTTCGCGATACCTCAGTGCAGCCGGGCCACCGCTATTGGTACACCGTGACCGCTGTCGACCGGGCCGGAAACGAGAGCGCGCCCAGCCAGCAAATTGCGGTGGAAGTAGCGCAACCATCGCCGTGAACCCGGGTTGAACAGCACTAGAACATTTTTGGAAACGTGGGAGCCAGTCCCTCATGCCAATACGCCCGCACTTGCCGGGTTACGGAAGGCTGTCCGCCCTTCACAATGCGGCGGTGCGTACCGGTGTTTACGTGGGCCTGTGCCTGTCGTTGATATTGGCCGCGTGGGTGATGGTGGCGAATCGCATGCCGCTATTGGAGCGTTTTGCGCTGGAGCGCAATGCGGCAGCAGCTGTGGCGATCGGTCTGCTGGCGTTGATCCCGATCTTGCGTTTCTACGGTATGCCCGGGAGTCTGTGGGCTTCCGGATCGATTGCCTGGGGGATTTTGAGCGTCAGCTACCGGCTGCTGGGCTTTTTTTTCACGGGACTGGAGCAACGCTACGGCGCGTTTCATGTATTCATGGCTGGCGCGGTGGTGTACACGATCGTCGCGACGATTTGCTGGATCGGGAGCGTCGTGTGGCGCTTGCGCGGCCCGCATCCGCCGGTCAGCTCAGTTTCGCATTCTTCCGCACCACCATCCAATCACCGCATGACTTGAGGGATAGATGAAATTCTGCCGATTCCAGGTTCGCAGTATGGCGCAGGTGTCTGCGCTGCCGGTGTATGGTGTGCTCGAAGGCGGCGAAGTACGCGAGATTTCCGGACGGCCCTGGGATTCGTGGTCAGCCGGCTCCCGGAAATGGAGCGTTCAAGACGTGCGATTCACGGCGCCGGTCGAACCAAGCAAGATCGTTTGCGTCGGACGCAACTACGCGGCGCACGCAGCCGAACTCGGCAACGAAGTTCCCCAGGAGCCGCTGATTTTCCTGAAGCCGCCGTCTTCGATTGTGGGCCCCGATGAACCTATCGTGTTGACGCCGTTTTCGCAGCGCGTCGAGCATGAGGGAGAACTGGCGCTGGTGGTAGGACGCAAGTGCGCGCATTTGAAGGATGACGCGGACGCGCTTTCCTACCTCGCGGGCTACACCTGCCTGAATGACGTGACGGCGCGCGACATTCAAAAGAGCGACGTGCAATTTACGCGCGGCAAGGGCTTCGATACGTTTTGCCCGATCGGGCCGCACATCGAAACGCAACTGAACCCGGCGGATGTGCTGGTTGAACTGCGCGTGAACAGCACGCTGCGCCAGTCTGGCCGGACCTCGCTGATGATCTATCCGGTGGCCTTTTTGGTGCGGTGGATTTCTCGCATGATGACGCTCCTTCCGGGCGACGTGATCGCCACGGGAACGCCCGCGGGCGTGGGGCCGCTTGTTGCCGGCGACGTTGCGGAAACAACGGTCGAAGGAGTGGGCGTGTTGCGCAATCCGGTGCAGGCTCCGCAATCGTAGGTTCTCGCGGAGCGCGGCAATCGGTAGAATACGCAAGAGTGGGGCGGCGCTAGCAAGGACCGGCGGATTCACGTCCGCGCAAAGACGTCACCTGCCCGAACGCCTCTCACGAGAATCGATTTAACGGACTGGAGCCGCCCCGTTGGAAAAATTGTTGGCCGACTGGAAACTGGCGCTCACGGTGGGCGGAGTGGCCGTTGCCGCCATCGCCATGATCGCTTACGCGTTCTTCCGCCCCGCTGAAAATCAGGAGGACGCCGAGCGCAGGCGCCGGCTGCATTTGAATCAGATTGGGCGAATCGCGGAAGGGCAAATCGTCGAGCTTGCCGAGCATCCGCCAACGGCGCCCGAGCAGCGCAGGAAGATCTTTGGGGGCGCACGCCCCTTGCCGGACATGCGGGCTCGGAATCTGGTTTCCTACAGCTACGCGATTTCCGGAGTGACCTATCACACGGCGCAGGACATCACCGGACTCGAAGGGCAGATCCGCTTGGATCGGCTGGTTGCGGGACAACCGGCCAGCGTGAAGTATGATCCAGCGAATCCCACCGATTCGATTCTGGTGGCAGACGATTGGTCCGGGCTGCGCTGAAATCTCGCCACCCGGTCCGACGATAGTTTCCGAGTTGCCGAACTCGGGAGTTACCAAGTTAGATTCCTGAATCAAAATGCGTGTGCCGCCACTTCTATGGACAACCGGTTGTTCACTCCAGCTTCGGGGAATTTGCCGTGCGCACGGGCAAGGCTTGGCGAGTAGGTGGGTTAAAGTCTGTGATTATCAGTCCGGCGCTCAGCTATCTTTCTGCTTGATACCCAAATAACAGAGGAAGGTGCGCAGCAACTCGCGCTTGAGTGACTGGTCATCCTTGGGAATGGCGGCCTGCCAGTACTTCAAATCGTGATCGGCCAGGATTAGTTCGACGAGAGTGCTGGTGAGCGTCATCAGGGCGAAGGATAAGGCGAGCGGCGGGTCGGGGTGCTTGACCTCATTCCGATGCAGCAAGAACAACTCCACGAGGTGCTGGATGCCGCGCATCTCCAGTTTGGCGGCTCGCTTGCAAAACGGCGTGTGAAAGCGCCCCTGCGAGAACTGCCGGAGCGCACGAAACAGGCCGGCGTTTGCGCGGTAGCTGACGAGCATGCTGCTGACAAGCTGCTCGGCAAACACGGCCAGAGGAATCTGGCGGACCATGTCGGGCGTAAGCGCCATGCGCAACCTCTGTTCCTGCCGCTCCAGGATGCCGATGACCACAGCCTCCAGCAGCGCGTCCTTGTCCGGGAAACGGCGATAGACGGCCCCCGGGGTCAACCCCGCGTGCTGAGCGATGCGCGGAATGGTGGTGCCCTCAAGCCCGTGTTGTCCGAGCACTTCCGCGGCGGCCTTCAAAAGCTTACGCGTGGATTCCCTGCTGCGCGCCTGTTGTGGTTCGAATGTCTTCTTGGCCATGGGCTTCCTCCTGGAGCTCAGTAAGATTATGCTTGACACGAATGTAAATGTGAATTTACATTTACATTGTAAAGATTCCGTTTGACCTGGAGCGCCTGCGCCTGCGGTTTTCCCGGCCGGCCATCCTTCAAGGAGATTTCTTTATGGCTTCTAACACGATTTCTGCAAACCCCGTTTCCACAACATCTGTGGAGCATCCGCTGCGCGATGCGCGCTATCGCCTTTGGCTAATCGGAGGCACTATTTCCTTGCTGGGCGATCAGTTTTACCTGGTGGCCTTGCCATGGCTCGTTTTACAGCAGACCGGCTCGGCCCTGGCGATGGGCACAGTGATGATGGCAGGCGCTATTCCCCGAGCTCTGCTGATGCTGATGGGTGGTGCCGTCAGCGACCGAATTTCCGCGCGCAAGATTTTAATGGCTACCGCGATGGCGCGCACCCTCTGTGTCGCGGTGATCGGCGTTCTAGTCTGGCTGCGAGTCTTGCAAACATGGGAGCTGTACGCTCTAGCGGTGCTTTTTGGTGTAGCCGATGCATTTGCAGGTCCCGCACAAACGGCCTACTTGCCTTCGCTGTTGAAACGCGAGCAGCTAGTCGCGGCGTCCTCGGTCAGCCAAAGCACGGCCCAGTTAACCACTATTGTAGGACCCGTTCCCGCAGGGCTAGTGATCAAAACGCTGGGGGTGGCTTGGGCTTTCTTCGTGGACGCGATCAGTTTCCTGTTCATCATCGGCGCCTTGTGGAAGCTGCCCGATCCACCCAAATCGCAGACTGTCCGGAAAGCGGTGTGGCAGTCGATCGCCGAGGGAATTGCCTACGTGGGCAGGGATGTGCCGCTCCGCTCGCTGATGCTGCTGGCAACGATCATGAATTTCTGCGTTGGCGGGCCGGTTTCCATTGGTCTCGCGTACTTGACGAAAACAAGATTCGGTTCGCCTGCCGTGTTCGGCATCGTGATCTCGGCGGTTGCCGCGGGTGGTCTGTCGGGCGCGCTGTTGGCAGGCGTGTGGAAGATTCGCAGACGCGGCCTCCTGATTCTCGTGGTCTCTGTGATCTTGGGTCTTTGTCTCGGCGCTATCGGGCTGCTGGGAAAAGTGTGGAGCATCGCCAGCGTGTTGCTGGTCATGGGCGCAGCGGCGGGAATGGTCAACGTCCACATCAACGCATGGGCTATGCAGCGAATCGATGCGGCAATGCGAGGCCGGGCCGCGAGCGTGCTTATGCTCGCCTCCTATGGAATAACACCCATCTCCCTCGCGGTGGCAGGATTTTTGGTTTCCTGGAGCTTGACGTTCATGTTTCTGCTCGCCGGAGGACTAATGTTGTTGGCCGCCGCCGGAGCTGCGCTCTCGAAGCCAGTACGGGAGATTGCGTAACAACCCGGCTCGATCGTGAGAGGCGGTTAGAGGTCCCATCCTCGCACGCTGCGGATCTCAGGCGGATTACGGACTAACGGAACTGACCCAGTACCCAGGGCGGTGTTCGCGATTTTGATTTGCGCAAGCTTGCGCTATTCTTTCGTGCGCGGGCGGAACGCAGCTCTCGCGCTTGGCCATGAAAACCATACTCGCCTCCCTTGTGACGACCGTCTTGATTGTGGCGATGACGCTGTCGGCCATGTTCATCCTGGTAGAGGCCACCGTTCGTGTGACGTCGATTACATCTCCGTTGCAGCGCGCCGGGGCGATCTGTGCCGAGTTGCTGCTGGGCGTGGTGCTGTTGCTGGGAACCGTGTGGCTCGCCACGCACCTTGCGGTGCGTATCTTTGCCCCGAAAAAACCGACTCCGGGAGGACCGCTTGCCTGACAAGCCAGCAGCAATTTCGGCAAGGAAGCATCACGATCGTATGGAAGAACTCCGGCGGCTTTCCGCGGAGGCGGAAGCCGGAGGCGGCGCGGAGCGGCGTGAACGTGAGCATAAAGCAGGCAAACTGACCGCGCGCGAGCGCATTGACCTGCTGCTAGACGAAGGCACGTTCGAGGAGCTCGACAAATTTGTGCGCCACGGCTGTGTGGATTTCGGCATGGAAGAACAGCGCCCGGCTGGCGATGGCTTCGTGACGGGCTTCGGCCGCGTTGATGGCCGGCTGGTTTATGCGTTTGCGCAGGACTTCACGGTGTTCGGCGGATCGCTCTCCGAGGCCAACGCGCAAAAAATTTGCAAGATCATGGATCTGGCGATGAAAGTCGGCGCGCCGGTGATTGGCCTGAACGATTCGGGCGGCGCGCGCATTCAGGAAGGAGTTGCTTCACTGGCGGGCTATGCGGATATTTTTCTGCGCAATACGCTGGCGAGCGGCGTGATTCCGCAGATCAGCGCCATCATGGGACCTTGCGCGGGCGGTGCCGTGTATTCTCCGGCGATCACCGATTTTATTTTTATGACCCGCGAGACTTCGTACATGTTCGTCACCGGTCCGGAGGTGATCAAGACGGTGACACACGAGGAAGTGACCAAGCAGGAGCTCGGCGGCGCGATGACGCACAACGAGAAAAGCGGCGTGGCGCAATTCGTGGCGCGCGACGACGCCGATTGCCTGGCGATGATCCGCGAACTACTGAGCTTTCTGCCTGCCAACAACCTGGAGGATCCGCCGCGCAAACCGACCGGCGATCCTGCCGCGCGCCGCGAGGAATCGCTGAACGTACTGGTGCCGGACGCACCGCAAAAGCCATACGACATCAAGGACGCCATTCACGCGGTGGTCGACGATGGCTACTTTTTCGAGGTTCACGAACACTTTGCCAAGAACATGGTCGTGGGTTTCGCGCGCCTGGATGGCCGTCCGGTTGGGATCGTGGCGAACCAGCCGGCGTATCTGGCCGGCGTGCTGGACATCAACGCTTCCGTGAAAGGCGCGCGCTTCGTGCGTTTTTGCGATGCTTTCAATATTCCGCTGATTACTTTCGAAGACGTGCCGGGTTTTCTGCCAGGAACGCAGCAGGAATTTGGCGGCATCATCAAGCATGGCGCCAAGCTGCTTTTCGCGTTTGCCGAGGCCACGGTTCCGAAGATTACGATCATTACGCGCAAAGCCTACGGTGGCGCTTATTGCGTCATGGCCTCAAAGCATATTCGCACAGATGCGAATTTCGCCTGGCCGACGGCGGAGATCGCGGTGATGGGGCCGGAAGGCGCCGTGAATATCGTTTACAAGCGCGAGCTGGATAAGGCGCCGGAATCCGAGCGCGAAGAGCTGCGCCAGGAGAAAATCGAGGAATTCCGCGAGCGTTTCGCCAATCCTTTCGTTGCGGCGGAGCGCGGCTATGTCGATGCGGTCATCGAGCCGGCGGAGACGCGGGCCCGCGTGATTACCGCGCTGCGGGCGCTGGAAAACAAGAAGGATACAAATCCGAGGAAGAAGCACGGGAACATCCCGCTGTAGGCTGGGTGTGTCGCCGCGGGCTTGCCCTCAAAAAGCGCACGATTAGTCACGCGAAGCGAAGCACGCCCTTCCCCTCGGCCCGGTGCGTGCTAAACTCCGTCTGCATTCCAATCACGCATGTTCAAGAAGATTCTAATTGCCAATCGCGGTGAGATTGCCGTGCGCATCGTGCGCGCCTGCCGCGAGCTGGGCATTCGCTCCGTAGCGGTTTTCAGCGACGTGGACCGCCAATCGCTGCACGTGCGCCTCGCCGACGAGGCTTATCCTGTGGGACCTGCGCCTTCGCGCGAAAGCTATCTGCGCATCGACAAATTGATGGACGTCGCGCGCCGCGCCGGCTGCGACGCCGTGCATCCCGGCTACGGCTTTCTGGCAGAAAATGCTGCCTTGCCGCGGGCTTGCACGGATGCGGGCCTCACGTTCATCGGCCCGCCCGCCGAAGCCATGGAAGCGCTCGGCTCGAAGACCGCTGGTCGCCAGCTGGCGCGCCGCACGGAAGTTCCCACCGTGCCCGGCACCAACGATCCCATCGAGAATCCTGCCGAGGCCCAGGCGCTCGCGCAAAGCATGGGCTATCCGGTCTTGCTGAAGGCCGTCGCGGGAGGCGGCGGAAAGGGAATGCGCCTTGTCAATGCTGACGGGGAATTCTCAGGCGCGTTTCGCGATGCGTCCTCGGAGGCCATGAACGCGTTTGGCGATGCGCGCGTGTACCTCGAGAAATATCTCGAGAAGCCTCGCCACATCGAAATCCAAATTCTCGCCGACGCGCACGGCCGCGTCGTTTCGCTTGGCGAACGGGAATGCTCGGTGCAGCGCCGCCACCAAAAAGTGATCGAGGAAGCGCCCTCGCCGATCGTCACGCCGGATTTGCGCAGGAAGATGGGAGATGCGGCGGTGCGCCTCGCGCGATCCGGAGGTTACGTGAACGCCGGCACGGTCGAGTTTCTCGTGGATGCGCGGCTTGATTTTTATTTTCTCGAAGTGAACACGCGTTTGCAGGTCGAGCATCCCGTTACGGAGCAAGTTACCGGCCTCGACCTCGTCAAGTTGCAGATCGCCATCGCTGCCGGCCACCGCTTGCCTTTTGCCTGGGAAACCATCACGCCGCGCGGACACGCTATGGAAGTCCGCCTGTACGCCGAAGATCCTGACAACAATTTCTTTCCCTCGCCCGGCAAGATTCTTTCGCTGCATTCTCCCGGTGGCGCCGGCATACGTCTCGATGATGGCGTCTACGAAGGCTGGACCGTGCCCAACGATTACGATCCGTTGCTCAGCAAGTTGATCGCGTGGGGCAACAGCCGCGAAGAGACTATCGCGCGATTGCGCCGCGCGCTCGAGGAGTACGCCGTTACCGGCATTAAAACCAATGCCGGGCTGTTTCGGCGCATTCTTGCGGAGCCTGATTTTCGGCGTTCCGAGATTCACACCAAGTGGCTCGATGAAATGCTGCGCCGGCCCTCATCCGCTATTGCAGCCGCACCAAGCGCGGCCAGCGAAGACAGCGCCGACGCGGCCGCCATCGCCGCAGCCGTTTGGCACGCGACGCATAACGCGGCGCCCGCAGAGCAAATGTCGCGCGAAGAAGTTTCTCGCTGGAAGCTCGAAGGCCGCCGCCAGCAATTGGACCGCACGCCATGAGATGCGAAGTGCAACTCTCTGGCGCAAGCGGCGCCGCGAAGCGCGTCGTCGAAATCGAGCGCGTGAAAAACGGCTGGCGCATTTCTCTCGACGGCCACTTACTGGACGCCGACGTCGCCGAGGTCGCGCCCCACACTTTCTCGATTCTGCTGCGCGGCGGTGTGCACGAGGTTCGCGTCGCGCCCGCTCCCAACGGGGCGCTGCAGATTCAGGATGGCCTGCACGCGTTTATCGCGAAAGTCATCGATCCGCGCGCGTGGCGAAGCCGCCGTCATGGGGCCGCCGAAGCGGAAGGACGTCAGCAGGTGGCCGCTCCAATGCCCGGGAAAATCGTCCGCGTTCTCGTTCAGGCGGGCGAAAAAGTGGAAGCCGGCCAAGGGCTTGTCGTCGTCGAAGCGATGAAGATGCAGAACGAGATTCGCTCACCGAAGAGCGGCAGCATCGAACGCGTTCTCGCCAGCGAAGGCCAAGCCGTCAATGCCGGCGACGTGTTGATGTGGGTGGACTAAAACTCTGAGGTCGAGAATTACGGCTTGGCAGGTGCAGGCGCTGTCGAGCCAGCGGGCTTGCCCGCGCCTGAAAGCTTCCCGGACGTCTCGATCACTTGCTGCGCCAAATAGTTCGTGATTCGCGCTTCGTCGCGCGCGATCGTCAGGTACGCGACCCGCAGCAGTTGCTCTTTCTGGTTTCTCAGCGTGTCGCGAATCGATTGCTGCACTTGCGGATCGGAAAGCCCGCGCAGTCCCGGCGATTCGCGCGAAATCAGCTTCAAAATATGCACGCCGTCCTTGGACACCAGGGGCTCGCTCACCTGCCCCGGCTTCAGCCCCAGGACGGTCTTTTTCAGCGCCGGGTCCACCTGCGGCGGATTCAATCCCGACTCCGGGATGTAGCCGAGGTCTCCGCCCGTTGCCGCCGTGCTTACGTCTTCCGAATAATCCATGGCCAACTGGGAGAAATCCGCGCCACTGTTCAGGCGGTCCATCAGCATTTTCACTTTTCGCTGCGCTTCCGCTTCATTGGTCGCATCGTCATTCTTGCGGTTGCGGAGTTCTTTCTCTTTTCGCGGCGTCACCAGGATCTGCGCGATGTGATATCGCGGCTCCGCCACGTTGAACTGCGCCTGGTTCGCCCGATAAAAATCGTTGATGTCCTGATCCGTGATCGCAATCTTCGCCACCACTTCGCGGTTCATCAGCTTCTGGATGGAAAGCTGCCGCCGCAGATCGTGTTTCAAGTCGTCCGTGGAAAGCCCGCCGCTCTTCAGCCGCTTCTGGAATTCTTCTTCGGTATACGGGCTTTTCACTTCCGTGAACTTGTCTTCGACTTCGCCGTCGCTCGCTTCCAGGTTCAGCTTCTTGGCGCGCTCGATCAGGATTTCGTTGTTGATCAGCTCGTCCAGCACGTTCAGCTTCAACGACAGCGCTTCTTCCTGTGTTGGCTCCGGCCCTTCCGGATTCACGCGGGTCCGGTAATACTTCTCCACGTCGTCCCGCTTGATCTCTTTTCCGTTGACCACCGCCCACACATCGGGGGCGGGCTGGCTGGTTTGTTTGCAGCCCGCTGCCATACCCAGCAGCACCGCTGCCAGCGGCAGCAGTGCCGCCACAGGCGGGAGGCCCACAGCTTGTAGACGCGACAGGAGGAGTTTCAAGGCGAAGCGCTCAGGCAGCTTTCTTTACGCGGCCCAGCCGGATGCATGCAGTGCAAACGCGCAGATGTTTCATCGCGCCATTCACAGCCGCACGCACGCGCCGCAAATTCGGATTCCAGCGCCGCCTCCGCGTATTGTTCGCGTGGCTCACCACGTTCCCGTAATGCGGCCCTTTGCCGCACAATTCGCACTTCATTGCCATAGTTTGTCCTGCGTCTTTCGAAGAATTGTCACTTGAATAGACCCTCCATGTTACCAGAGCAGCCACCCGCCGCAAAGCACACTCTATGTCATTCTGCCGCATCCTTAAGAAGCTCCGTTACGTACACGCGAATCTCCGCCCTGCCCACGTTCTCCACCGAATGTGGTGCCATCGGCTCCAGCCATTGCGTTTTCGGCGGTAGACCTCCCTTGCGCGTATCGAGAGTCACGTTCGCGTCGGCATCGCGCCGCACGAAATCACTCCAGCTCTCCGTATGCGCCACGCTAGGCCATCGATGCGTATGCACCGGCACCGTTTGCCCCGGAGCAATCCTCACTTCCAGCACCCGCACGTGCGCATTCTCGAAGACCAGCCGGTGATACTCGCCGGCCGCCCTGAGCGCATCCAGCTCATCCGTCCACGGCCATTCCTTCTTCGCCCCATCTTCGCTCATCATTCTGCCGCACCCTCCGGCCACATTTTCACTTTGCCGTCCATTCTTCCGCCAGCACCGCGTAGAGATACGAATCGCGCCACTCGCCTCGCTGGAACGCGTCCTTGGCGAAGCACCCTTCCCGCCGCATTCCCAGCTTTTCCATCACTCGATACGACGCATGATTCCTCACGTCGCACGTGGCCCACACCCGGTGCATCTTGAGCGTTGCAAACGCCGCATTTAGCATCGCCCTCGCCGCTTCCGTAGCGTAGCCGCGATTCCAGTAGTTGCGATTCAGCGCGTACCCAAAGTCCCCCGTACGATTCCGCTCGTCTTTCACTTCCAGACGGATCCCTCCGATGGCCTTCTTCTCGGCCTGCACCTCAATCGCCAGTTCCACGCTCCGCCGCGGCCATTGTCTTTGCTGTTCGATCCACCGCTCGACCACCGCTTTGGTCACTTCCGGAGTGTTCGGCCCCCAGTCCATCAGCCGCGACACTTCCGGATCGCTCGCGTACTCATGAATGTCCGGCTCATCCGCCGCACGGAATTCCCGCAGCAGCAACCGCTCCGTCTCGATCGGAAACCACTTTTCCATCCAGCCCCCGGCTTGATTCGAACTCCCCTCGGTGCTCGTGCAGAAACTTCCACGCATCCGCATTTACCTTATTCGCCGCAGCATAGTAATTGTGGTCGTGATTCTTCAGCTCGGAAACTCTCTCGCCCGCTGCTCGAAGAGGCATCAAAACAGCTGGGGCGAGCGAACCTCACCGCCCCAGCGCCGTGCGACAGCGGACCTCATCCTCCCGGCATGATCAGCGGTTTATCTTTCGGCATAGCGTTAAGCGTTGCTCTATCAAGTCGCAGGTGCGCCGCGACCAGTGCCGGCGGCGTATGTGACAGCCATTCGGAAAGCGCCAAGTCCTGGTAGTAGTTGGTCTTAAACATCTCCAGAAACTTCAGGTCCGTCGTTCCAGTGTTCTCCACGTAGTGCGGAAGCGTCTTTTGCACGTAGCCTACATCGCCCGTTTCAAAATCCATCGTTCGCGCGCGCCCCCCAGTCGCAAACACGGTCATGCGGCCCTTCCCGGCATAGAAGTATTGCCATTCGTCCGCGTTGGGGTGCCAGTGCAATTCGCGAACGCAACCCGGCTTAACCGTGACAATCGCCGCGGCCGTGGTGGACACTTTAAAGTTGCTCGCGTCGATGATCCGCACTTCGCCGTTCTTGTTCCGCATCGTCGGCGGACCCTGATTCGTCCGGAACGCAAAATCGATCGGCGATGGCCCCAGAGATCCCGCGGCAATGCGCTTTTCTTCCTCCAGCGAACCGGGAACATCCGCTTGAAAGATGAACAGTTCGTGCTTCGGCATGTTCGCGAGAGCTTCCTGCTTCACGCCAAAATTCTTGGCCACGATTTCCGGAGGCGTATGCGCCATCCAGTCCGAAAGCAGCACCGTCTCGTATTCCGAGAAGTTGCCGTCGTCAAACACCAGCAGGAATTCGCAGCCATCCGGGCCCAGTCCCTGGATCGAATGCGGAATCCCCGGCGGGAAGAACCACAGCTCTTCTTCTTTCACGTCCGTCACGAAGCTCTTGCCGTTCGCATCGATGCACGTGATCCGCGCCGTGCCAGTGAGCATGAACGCCCATTCCGCGGCGGTGTGCCAATGCAACTCGCGGATACCTCCCGCGGTGAGCCGCATGTTCACCCCAGCCAGAGTTTTGGAAACCGCCAGTTCCCGCTGTGTCACTTCACGCGACCACCCGCCTTCATGCTGCCGCTTGTGCGAAATGGAAAACGGATACTTGAAGGTCTGCACCCCGCCCGCGTCCGTACTAGGCGGAATGTACGAATCCATATTTGCCGCATCCATCGCTGGATTTGTCGGCCCCGGATCGCTGGCCACTTTGCCGGCCTTGGCCTTGGTGTCCTGTCCCGCCACGCTTTCCACTGACAGCATTCCCGCAGCGGCCAGCGCTGCCGAGCTCACTCCCAGAAATCCCCTGCGCGTGAATTTGTCCTTCCCTGCTTCGTCGCTCATGCCACTCACCTTTCGGAATTGAAATAGTTTCTCCGCCTGCAAGATGCAAAATTAGACCTGATATTAGGCTCTGCGATGAAAGCAATCCAGCGCAGCCGCATGAGGAGACATGTCCCTTGGACAAAACAGGTTTGCCTCATTGACTCCACGTTGCAGCGGATTCTACACCACCGGCCCCGCCCAGCATGCGCGAAGAAAATGGCGCGCAGTCCCCCAGTTTCCGATAAACGGCTTAGTTGCCATGATCCTTTCAATTCGGTGGAGAGCAATTCCCGTACGCGGTGGGACGACCTGGTTTTTTCGGCTTTCCTGATTGTGCTAACCTCACCCCTGATCCTCCTCGCCCTAGGTCAGACAGCGCTGAAGGAGTAGACCTTGCGTAATCGAAATCTCGCCGTACCGCTATTCGGTCTTTTCACCTCCGGGGCGCTCTTAATCGCAGGGGCAAGTAGACCGCAGGCTCGTGTAGCCATCCCCGGCGAAGCGAAGTCGCCCGGCAACGGTCAGATGCCTCCCTCCTTCGATCAGGATGTGGCCAGGGTCGTTGCCGACATCGATCGGATTGAGGCCGATACCCTCAGACAGTTGCAACACACCACGCTCGATCGCCAAGGGCAGGTCCGCACCCTCGGTAAGTTACTGCTCTTCGATAAGCATCTCTCCGTCCATCAGAACGAGGCGTGCAGTTTCTGCCACACGCCGGAGACCGGATTCACCGGACCGATTCAATCTTTGAATCTGACCACCGTCTCGTATCCCGGATCGGTGAGGACCCGGTTCAGCAATCGAAAGCCGCAGAGCTACATGTACGCGCCCTTCGCGCCAGTGCTCCACTACAACGCACTTCAGGGCGACTTTGTTGGCGGGAATTTCTGGGATATGCGCGCCAGCGGCTACCGGCTGCAGAATCCCAGCGCCGAACAAGCGCAGGGACCCCCGACAAATCCCGTGGAAATGGGCTTGCCAGATTCCGCCTGTGTTGCGTACCGCCTTTCCCAGGCTCCCTATCGCAAGCTCTTTGAAACCGTTTGGGGGACGGATTCATTCGCCATTCAATGGCCTCCCAATGTGGCAAAGGTCTGTGCGACTCCGGGGCCGCCGCCCGCGAACGATCCGTACCCGGTCCATCTCAGCGCGGCAGACCGAGGGCGGGCTGACCACGCTTACGACGACTTCGCGCTGGCGATTTCCGCATACGAGTTCTCGCCGGAGGTGAGTCCCTTCACCTCGAAGTACGACTACGTGCAGGCAGGAAAGGACCAATTCACCCCGCAGGAAAAACTGGGCTATGAACTCTTCCGCGGGAAGGCGCGATGCAACGAGTGTCATCGCGATGGCGGGCCCGGGGAAGAGCCACTCTTTACGGACTTTACCGCCAGCAATCTCGGCGTTCCCAGGAACCCGGGATTACAAATCTTCTACGAGGGCAAACCCGACTCACTCGGCTACAGTCCCAACCCTGCCGGAGGCACGTATGTCGATACGGGCGTCGGATCCTTCCTGCGCACGCTGCAAAGCGATAGCGGTCAACTGAACCCCGATTCCGAGTGGATCAAACTCGCGCCAGAGTTCGACGCGAAGTTCCAGGTGCCCACTTTGCGCAATGTGGACATGCGTCCAAGGCCCGACTTTGTGAAGGCCTACATGCACAACGGCTACTTCAAAAGCCTGAAAGACGTGGTGCACTTCTACAACACGCGCGATGTTCTGCCCAAGTGCGCGCCAGCCGATCCCGGCGAAAAGACCACCTGCTGGCCAACGCCCGAAGACGCAACCAACCTCAACAAACGACAACTCGGGGACCTTAAGCTGACGGACCAGGAGGAAGCCGCACTGGTCTCTTTCCTGCAGACCCTAACCGACGGCTACAAGGTCCCGAATCCACAAGCCGTAAAGTAGTTTTTAGCTGGCTTGCCTCTCTTCCACCAATGCATACGGGCTGCCCGCCCGGTACCGCACCTCAAATTCCTCCCGCGTGCAGATCGTGCGGATATCTGTGATCCGGTCCACCGCCAGAATTCCATCCAGATGATCGATCTCGTGCTGCAGCAGTTCGGACAAATTGCGCTCCTCGCCCGCTCGCACCTCGTGCCACTTCCTCTCCAAATCCTGGTACCGCACCGTAATCTCCCGGTGCCGCGAGACCTGCATGAAGATTGCCAGAAAGCTCAGGCACGCATCCCACACCACCATCTTCTCCGCGCTGCGCTCGATAATTTCCGGATTGATCAGCAGCCACGGTTCTTCCCCCGGCAACCGCAGGAAAATTATCCGCAATCCCGCGCCAATCTGCGGCGCCGCAATCCCGCGCCCGTAACCCGTTTCTTTCCGCCAGTACGCCAGCGTATCTGCCAAATCCTCCACCAGCGCGCGGATCTCCGCCGCCCTCGGATCCTTCACCACCAGCGCCATCTCGCGCAGCTTCGGGTTTCCCAGCTGTAACACCGTCCGAACCGCCATGCTCACCTCGGCCACACCGCCAAAATTCTGAGCGTCTCACACTTGCGCCTAAGTCCTCTCCCACGCATACGAAAACAAAGAAGCCCCGGGCCAGTGCCCCTCTCTACTTCTTCGCCACCGGCACCGCCCCGCGCCTCAGCGCCGCTACCGGCCCGTCCTCCGCTGGCACAAAATAACCCACCACGATGCCCATTGCCCCGTCGCGCAGCACCTTGCCCGTAATATTGTCATACGTCGCGGTCATCTTCAGTTGATCCCCGGCCGCCAGCTTGTACCCGCCCTCCTCGAAGAACGTTTTCACCGGCATCCCCACCAGGCGCCCCTGCGCATCGACCCTAGCGTCCAGCGTCGCCACCGTCGCTTTCTGGGTCAAGTCGCGCAGGACGATTTGCTTGGCGTAGTCGTGCATATGCCCGCCTACGCCCAGCAGCACGCCGCTATATTTCAGCCGTACCTCGCCCGTCTTCTCGCTCTCGCCCGCCGGCAGGTCGTAGCCCGAGTGCCCGCACGCCGTCACGTCCATCCACGCCGGATAGACATTCTTCACCGGAGCGCCTCCGGCATCGCGATACGGAATGGTCACTTCGAGATATGCGTTGTCGTAAGAAGTCTCCGTCGGGTTGTGCACCATGGTCTCGACGCGGATCTTGTCCCCCTGCTCCACGCGATAACCGAATCCCGGAATCTCCGCCCAGTCTGTCAACTCGCTCCCCGCTCCGAAAATGTGCTCCTCTTTATTCGCGCACAGGAAATCCGGCCGGTTCTCGTTCCAGAACGCCACGTGATGCAGCACGATTCCCGGCACGATGTTCCCATTGGCATCCACCAGCTTCGGGTGATACGCCAGCAGCCATCCGTTGACCGGAATCTGCCAGATCAAATCCGCGGGCTGCGGCATGTTCATATGGCTGGTATGCGCAGGCAGCGTCAGCGGTCCCACGCGAACCGTAATCGTTTGCCCGTCAATCTTCTGCTCCAGCTTCACGCCTTTGGCTGTCGCGTGATGCATTCCACCCTGCATAAAACCGTCATGCGAATGCTGCATATGGTTCATATCGTGCGGCTTCGACGCGGGATTCTCCTGCGCCGCCGCCCCCGTTGCCCCGATTGTCGCCGCACCCGCCGCCAGCATCGCCAGCAAACTCAGCCGCAAAATGTTCGCTTTTCGCATAGGCCCACCTTGCGCAGCCGCTTTTCCCAAGCCGCTGCCGATATCCATAATCATAGCTCCGATTGCCGCCCGGCTTTATCAGTTCGGCAAATTCCTGGGCGAAGAGTTGTAGCTTTGCCGAAACCAGCTAGAATCGGGCGCATGCTCAGCCATCGCTTCTCTCTCATTCGTAGCACTGTCTTCGTTTTCCTTCTTTTTGCGTTTCTGGCCGCGCCACTGCGCGCACAAACCTCGTCGCCGGACGACTTGCTGGTGCTCAACAACGTCAGCGTCGTCAACGTCCGCACCGGTACGGTCACGCCGGACCAAACCGTTATCCTGGACAAGAACAAAATCGCTTCCGTCGGACCCAGTAAATCTGCCAAGTATTCCCGGCGCGCCGCGACCGTCAATTGCCGCGGCATGTTCCTGATTCCCGGCTTGTGGGATATGCACGTGCACTTGATGTTCGGCGACTGGTTTCCCGGCAGCCGCGACATCGTCCTGCCGCTGCTGGTCGCCAACGGCGTCACCGGCGTGCGCGACATGGGCAGCGAACTCGACGTCGTGCAAAGTTGGCGCAACGAAATCGAAGCGGGCCGCCAGATCGGTCCACGCATTTTTACCTCCGGCCCCATGCTCGACGGCCCCAAGCCGCGTTTCCCAAGCTCCATCGCCATCACCACCCCGGAAGACGGTCGCCGCGCCGTGGACGATCTCCAGCGCCGCGGCGCCGATTTCATCAAGCTGCAATCGCTGATTCCCCGCGACGCTGTCTTCGCCATCGCCGAAGAGGCCAAAAAACAGCAAATCCCGTTCGAAGGACACGTTCCGGACGCCATGCGCGCCTCCGAAATGTCCAACGCCGGAATGAAAAGCTTCGAGCACCTGATCGGCATCTTTGAAGGCAGCTCGCCGGACGAAGACGAATTCCTGAAAGGCAACAAGCCGGTCACTCGCTTGCTCGCCAACTACGATCCCGCGCGCGCCTCGGCCCTCGCGACGGTGCTCGCGAAGAATCAAACCTGGCAGTGCCCGACTTTTGTTTGGGAGCGCGGCGGCAACCTGCTCGACCAAACCGACTTTGCCGCGGACACGCGCGCGAAGTATGCGCCTGCCGCGTGGAAAGAAGGCGCATGGAAACGCTTCACCGCCGAAATCAAGCAGGGCTATGCCACCGACGATCTGGTGACGCGCAAGAAATTCGTGCAAAAGGAGCTTGAAGTCGCCCAATTGCTGCACAAAGCCGGCGTTCCATTCCTCGCTGGCACGGACACTCCGCCGGGCGTCTACATTTTCCCCGGCTTTAGCCTGCATGAAGAAATGCAGCGCTTCGTCGATGCAGGATTCACGCCGCTCGAAGCACTGCAAACCGCCACGCTGAATCCTGCGCGGTTCTTCGCGATGGAAGACCAGCTCGGCACCATCGAGCCGGGCAAACTGGCGGACCTGGTCCTGCTCTCCGCCAACCCGCTCGAGAACATCGCCAACACCCAGAAGATTGTCGCGATCGTCGCCAACGGCCAGTATTTCTACCGCGCGCAGCTCGACAAACTGCTGGCGGGAGTGGAGAGCGCCGCCCGCCGCCAAAAGTGATGTGTGAGAGGAGCAACGCGGACACGCCGCTGACGCTCGGCCAGTAGGCGCCGCAAAAAGTAAACCGAATCTGCCAACGCCAAACTACGCGTGAGAGAGCGCAGCGTGCTTGCGATCGGCGACGGAGGCCAGCGCGGCTTCGATGACGTCGAGCCCTTCGTTGAATTGCGCGTCAGTCACGACCAGCGGAACGAGAATGCGAATGACGTTGTTGAACGTCCCGGCGGTAATGGTGATGAGGCCGCGCTCGTAACAATAGTGCGCGACTTCCTTGGTTTCCGCGTCGGCGGGCTCGCGGGTGGCGGCTTCGCGGACCAGTTCGATGGCGCACATGCCGCCGAGGCCACGGACATCGCCGACCAGCGGCCATTTTTTCTGCCAGCCGCAGGCGCGCTCCTCGAAGTGTTTGCCGAGGGCGGTGGAGCGCGCCAGCAAGCCGTCCTTCTCGATGGTTTCGATGGCGGCCAGGGCTGCGGCGCAGGAGAGCGGGTGGCCGGCGAAGGTTCCGCCGAGTGCGCCCACTCCGGGAGCGTCCATGACTTCGGCGCGGCCGGTGACAGCGGCGATGGGCATGCCGCCGCCGAGGGATTTGGCCATGGTGATCAGATCGGGCTCGATGCCGAAGTGTTCGGAGGCGAACCACTTGCCGGTGCGCGCGAAGCCGGACTGGACTTCATCCGCAATGAAAAGGATGCCGTGCTTGCGGCAGATTTTCTGCAGGATGGCGAAGTAATCGCGCGGGGGGACGACGAAGCCGCCTTCGCCGAGTACCGGCTCGGCGATGACGGCGGCAACGGATTCGGGAGCGACGACGCGCTTGAAGGCGTCTTCGAGATAGTGGGCGAAAGATTCGGCGGTGGCGCCTTTTTCGGCACGGTAGGGATAGGCGAAGGGGATGCGGTAGACATCGCTGGCGAAAGGCTCGAAGCCGGCTTTGTAAGGATGTGTCTTGCTGGTGAGGGTCATGGCGAGAAGCGTGCGGCCATGAAAGGCGTCTTCGAAGCAGATGACGGCGGGGCGCTTAGTGTAAGCGCGGGCGATTTTGATGGAGTTTTCGACGGCTTCAGCGCCGGTGTTGAGGAGGATGGTTTTCTTGAGGAATTTGCCGGGAGCGAGCGCGTTCAGCTTTTCGGCGACGGAGATGTAGCTCTCGTACGGCGTGACCGCGAAGCAGACGTGGAGATGCTTGTCGAGCTGCTCGCGGAGCGCGGCGGTGACGCGCGGGTTGCGATGGCCGATGTTGAGGCAGCCGATACCTCCGGCGAAATCGAGATAGCGGTTGCCGTCGACATCTTCCAGAGTGGCGCCTTCGGCGCTGGCGAGGAAGATGGGCGTGGAATTGTACGGGCCGCGCGGGACAGCGGCTTCGCGGCGCGCCATCAAGGCGCGGGAGCGTGGGCCCGGGATTGCGGTGCGAAGTTGAATGCTTTTCATGTCAGTACCATCCAATCGGAGTTTCATCGAGATTGACGAAGACTTGTTTGGTTTCGAGATATTCTTCGAGGCCCATGGGACCTAGTTCGCGGCCGAAGCCGGATTGTTTGTAGCCGCCCCAGGGGGCTTCGACGTAAGTGGGTTGCATGTGATTGACCCAGATGACGCCGGCGCGGAGAGACTTGACCACGCGGAAGGCTTTGTAGATGTCGCGGGTCCAGACGGCGGCGGCGAGGCCGTAGGGGGTGTCGTTGGCGATGCGGATGGCTTCTGCTTCGCCGTCGAAGGAAATGACGCTGGCGACGGGGCCAAAGATTTCTTCGCGCGCGATGCGGTCGGTGTTTTTGACGTCGTAGAAAATGGTCGGCTCGACGTAGTAGCCCTTGCCAAATTGCTTGGGGCGGCCGCCACCGATGGCGACCTTGGCTTCCTTCTTGCCGATTTCGAGATAGGAGCTGACGCGGTCGTATTGTTCTTTGCTGACGAGGGGGCCCATCTTGGTTTCGCGTTCGAGCGGGGCGCCGAGCTTGATGCGCTTGGCTTTTTCGGTCATGGCTTCGACGAATTTGGTGTAGATGGATTTTTCGACGAGGATGCGGCTGCCCGCGGAGCAAACTTCGCCTTGGTTGATGAAGACGCCGAAGAGCGCGCCGTCGACGGCGGCTTCCCAATCGGCGTCGGGAAAGAAAATGTTGGGAGATTTGCCTCCGAGTTCGAGAGTGACGCGCTTCAGGGTGTCCGCGGCGCTTTTGACGATGATTTTTCCGACCGGGGCACTGCCGGTGAAAGCGATCTTGTCGACGCCGGGATGGGCTACGAGAGCGGCGCCAGCGGTTTCGCCGAGACCGTTGACGATGTTTACGACTCCGGGAGGGAAGCCGACTTCTTCGAAGTAGTTGGCGATTTCGAGGGCGGTTAGAGGCGTTTGCTCGGCGGGCTTGAGGATGCAAGTGCATCCGGCAGCAAGCGCGGGCGCCAACTTCCAGGAGGCCATGAGCAATGGATAGTTCCACGGGATGATTTGGCCGGCGACGCCGACAGGCTCGCGGAGGGTGAAGCTGAGAGCGTTGGCGGGGACGGGATTGACGTGGCCGAGGACTTTGTTGGCGAGTCCGGCGTAGTACTCGAAGCAGGTGGAAACGTCGGCGATATCGTATTCGGCTTCGACGATGGGTTTGCCGGAATTGCGTGCTTCGATTTCGGCGAGCGCGGCGGAGTTCTGGCGGATTTTTTCGGCTAGCTTGTAGAGGAGGCGGCCGCGGTCCTGCGCGGTGGTGGAAGGCCAGGGACCGGAGTCGAAGGCAGCGCGCGCGGCTTTGACGGCGGCATCGACGTCGGCGGCGGAAGCGGCGGCGACGTGGGCGATGACTTCTTCGGTGGAGGGATCGTAGACGGAGAAGGTTTGTTTCGCGGAGCTTTCGACCCACTGGCCGTTGATGAAGTTCTTCCAGGTTTTTGCGGTTACGGTTGAACTGCTTGGCATAACGCCTCCCAAATTCCTTCATATCATCCCGCGCTCCGCGGATACTGTCGCGCTGCGGGCAAACCGAAGGTCCGCCTCGGAAGGCGGACCCTACAACGGCACTACCACGGCGCGGGCGGCTTTGCGGCGGCCGTAGACGAAAAAGAAAAAGGCGGCTAGGCCGATGAAGCCGAGTGTGCCGCCGAACATCCAGATTTCGTAGGAGCGCAGCGAGGTGATTTGCTGTGCGGGGAAAAAGGCCAGGACAATGCCGAGAATGGTGGTCAGCAAGCCGCTGAGTCCAGCGAGCAGCAGGGTGGTTTTGCCGTAGCGGCCTCGGACAAAGCTGGGGTTCCAGCCGATTTTCAGCAGCGCGCCAAACATATAGACGAACGGGACGAGCTGGAGGACGACGGCGAGGGAAAGCAGCTTCTGGAATGTTTCTTGCACTCCGGTGTCCGAGGCCAACCAATTTTGAACAACGAAGCCGCGTGCTTGGACGAAGCGCGAAATCCAGGAGATGCCGAGGAAGGCGTTCCAGAGCGCGCCGCCGCCAAAGTTGGCTACCACAAGGAGCATGGAAACGACCGCGTGAACGATGAGAGCCGCGTAGGGTGTGGCGTAGCGGGGATGAACTTTTCCGAGCCACGAGGGCATGTAGGAATCCAGGCCGGCGACGAAAGGAATGCGGGCGGAACCGCCGAGCCACGCGGAACCGATACCGGCGATGGAAACGCTGAGCAGAAATGCGAAGGGAGGGACAATCCAGCCGACGTTGACGCGCTGCGCCATTTGTCCGACGGCTTGGACGATTCCTTGAAGCACGCTGATGTCGGATTTGCTGACGCCCACCAGAAGAGTGAGCGTGGCTCCGACATAAAGCACGCCGGAGAGCACGCCGCCCCAGGCAACGGCGCCGGGGAGGGTCTTTTCGGGCTGGTCGATTTCGTCACCCATGACGGAGGCGAGCTCGAGGCCGACAAGTCCGAAGCAGATTACGCCAAAGGAATTGAGAACGAAGCGAGGATTGGCGGGGATTTTGAAATCGGCAGCAGTGACGGTGGTGCCGAAGCGGGACCAGACGATGATGCCGAGTCCGATCAAAAGAGCGGCGGCGACGAAGGTGCCGATGCCGCCGAGATTGTTGATCCACTTGCCGACGCCGAGGCCGACGATGTTGAGAACGACGAGGATGGTCAGAAGGATAAGGGAAGCGGTCAGGGCGAAGAACTTGTTATCGCCTAGCGAGGCATGATTGGGGCCGAGGACGAAGACAGAGACGCCGACGAAGTACAGCATGATGGTGGGGACGTACATCATGTTGTTGGTCCAGTAGCACCAGCCGGAAAGGAAGCCGTGGAAATCGCCGAAGACTTCCTTGGCCCAGAGATAGACGCCGCCTTCGCCGGGATAGCGGTGGGCTAGCTCGATCACGGCAATGCCTTGCGGCCAGAAGAAAAGGACGAGAGAGATGATCCAGAGCCAGACGGTTACGCCGCCGTTGGCGGCAATGGAGGGCACGACGTTGAGGTTGAAGACGGCGACCACGAAGAGGAGGATGAGGTCGCGGCGGCCGAGGACGCGGCGCAGGTGGGGGGCGGCGCTGGATTCGAGTACGGCGGCTGGCGTGGCGATGTCGTTGGACAAGTAGTGCCCCAAAACTTTTCTTCAGGGCTAAAGCCCCGAGTTGCCCGGGCTCAATGTCGGGGCTGAAGCCCCGACCCCCTAAAGAGAATTCATGAAACCATCGCGGACGCCGGGCTAAAGCCCGGCGCCTACAACTGCTCGCAGCGCTGAAGCCCGGTGTCTACTAGCTCAGGTCGTGTTGCAACCGAAGGTCCGCCTCAGAAGGCGGATCCTACAAAGGCTTAGTGGCCGGCAGCGCCTACGAAGGCTGCGCCGCGTTGTTGTTGGGCGGCAGAAAGAGCGGGCGCGACTTCTTCGAAGACCGACAGATGCTTGTCGATGTCGGCTTCGGTGTGCTGGACGGAGATAGTCCACTGCTCATCCCACCAATAGGGCTGGGCGAGCACGCCGCGATTGACCATGGCAAACCAGTAGTGGCGCCAGAGGTCGACGTCGATTTTGGTCCAGTCGCGATAGTTTTTGATTTCCTGCGGGTAGAGCATTAGTGCTCCGTTGACGCCTGCGCTGACGACGTAGGCTTGCAAGGCGGATTTTTTCACGATGGCGCGATAGCCTTCGGTGAGTTTTTTGCTGAGTTTTTCGGTGTGGGCGTAGTTCTCGCGGGTGAGGACTTCGCGGAAGGTGGCCAGGCCGGCGGCCATGGCGGCGCGATTGGTGTTGTAAGTGCCACCGTGGAAGACTTTGTGCTGCGCGATGAGATCCATGACCGCGCGGCTGGCGCCGAAAGCGCCGAGGGGCATGCCGCCGCCGATGGATTTGGCGAGGCAAATCATGTCCGGCTTGACGCCGAAATATTCGCTGGCGCCGCCCCAGGCGAGTTTGGCGCCGGTTTTTACTTCATCGAAGATGAGCAACGCGCCGTGTTTATTGCAGAGATCGCGGAGGCCCTGAAGGAAACCGGGCTGCGGGAGGCACAAGCCGACGTTCATGAGAATGGGTTCGAGAATGACGGCGGCGATTTGATCGGGATTTTCCCTGAAGCGGCGTTCGACGCTGCGAAGATTGTTGAAGGCCGCGACGACAACGTTGGCGACGGCGGATTTCGGCACGCCGCCGCCACCGGGGACGGAATTGGGCGCTTCGGGATCGCCCCAGTCTTCTTCTTTGGGCTTGACGCTGACGAGCGCGGTGTCGTGGAGGCCGTGGTAGGAGCCTTCGAACTTGAGGATCTTGTCGCGCTTGGTGGCGGCGCGGGCGATGCGGCAGGCGTGCATGGTAACTTCGGTGCCGCTGGAGCCGAAACGCACCATTTCGACGGGATAGCGCTTGCAGATTTCTTCGGCGAGTTCCCATTCCTGGTCGTGAGGCATGCCGAAGGTGGTGCCCTGATCGAGCTTTTCCTTGACGGCTTTGACTACGGCGGGATGGCAGTGGCCGGCCATTAGTGCGCCGAAGCAGAGATTGTGGTCGATGTATTCGTTGCCGTCGAGGTCGTGGATTTTGCCGGCTTTGCCGTCTTTCACAAAAATCGGATACGGCTCGTAGTGGCGGTAGTTGCTGGCGACGCCGAGCGGGATACGCTGGAGGGCGCGCTTGTGCGCGGCGGCCGATTTTGGAGTGCGCTTTTCGTAAGTGGCGATTTCTTTTTGTAGTGCGTCGTGCATGGTGATGCTCCGTAAGTTGCAGGACTGTTCCCTGCGGTCAGTTTTGGGGGCTAGGTTATTGTCTCATGCGTGCGAAGGCGCGGCCCTTGCGAGCCGCGCCGGAAAGCCGTGAATTTCTCCTCAACTGCTAAAAGATTAGCTTCAATGCAAATTGCAACAGACGTGGATCGCGAACCTTTTGCGGTTGGCCGAAAGTAGTGTTCGAAGAGCCGCCGTCTGTGCCGTAGAACTGCGCGTGGTTGAAGAGGTTGAAGATCTCGGTGCGAAATTCCAGGCGGAGTTTTTCGTTGACCGGCGTGTCTTTGAAAATGCCGATGTCCCAATTGTTGATGGGGGGATTGCAGCAGAAGGTGCGCGGCGCGCTGCCGATGGTTCCCAAGGCGCTGTCGGTGAAGATAGTTGGATCGAAGACGTTGCCGTCGATCCGGGGATTGTGAGTCTTGAAAGGTGCGGTGAGGTCGGACCTGCCCGGGCATTCGAAGCCGAGCGTGCTGCCTTGGAGCTCCTGATCGTCACAATTATTGATGGGAATGGGGAAGCCGCTCTGGAAGGTATAAATTCCGGAGACTTGCCAGCCGTTGAGAGCTTTGCCTTTGAATCCCTGGAACTTGGGGACCGGCAATTCCCAGACGTAGTTGAAGACGAAGCGATGACGGGAGTCGAAGAGCGAGGGCCCGTAGGTGGAGTTGAAATTGAGCGGATTCAAGATTTCCTCGAAGCTGGAGGCGTTGTCGAGGGATTTGCTGTAGGTGTAGGAAGCCTGGAATTGCAAGCCGTGGGAGAAGCGCTTTTCGAAGAGAGCTTGCAGGGAGTTGTAGTTGGAGCGTGCAACAGTATCTTCGGCGAAGATGCTGGTGAAGATGGGCGTACCGTCGGTTGGGCAGCCGATCGCGGTCGCGGTAGTGGGCTGGCAATTCGGTGAAGAAAAGGGCCGCAGCCCCACGAGCGTGATGGGATTCGCCGTTGGGCCGGCGGGAACAACCAGGCCGCCGCTCCCTGCGTTGTAAGGAAGATGCAATCCGCCAGCAGGTATCACCGTACCTGCGGGAATGAAGTAGCGGCTATCCTCCCCGAAGGGGCCACAGGTGGTGGGTGCACCGTTCACCGGGCCGTCCAGCACACTGTTAGGATTGGCGTTCGCGAGTGCCGCGAGATCAAGACAAGTCTGAGCGTTCGCGAAATTCTGGTCGTGGATGGCGAGGAGCCGATGGCCCTGCGAGCCAACGTAGCCTATCTGCGCCAAGATGTTGCCGGGCAGCTCGCGCTTGATCGTTAAGTTGTACTGCGCGGAATATTGGGTGCGCAGGTGCGTTGGGAATTGCCCGAAGAGCAGGATCGGACGGTACAGCGACCAGTCGACGGGCTGGTTGCGCGGCGGATTCAAGAAAGCATCGGAGACGTTGGGCTTGGTCGCCCCTCCTTGGGTGACGAAGGGTGTACTGAAGAGCGGATTCGAAACGCCGTTGCTGATACCGAAGGGCGGTTCGGCGACGAACTGTTCGAGCACAAGCTGTTCGATGGGATTGTAGAAGAGGCCCCAACCCATGCTGACGGTGGTTTTGTTGGGACCACCGGTAAGTTTGGCGAGCGGGCCGTCTTTCCAGCCGGGGCTCCAGTTCAGGCCAAGGCGCGGCGCAAAAGCTTTGTAGTAAGTGTCGAGCAAGCCGCCGGGAACGCCCTTGTCGCCGGGGAAGACGAGGCCCGTGGGGGTGACACCTTGGTTGTCGCAGTTGTTAGTTCCGCCGAAGAGGTTGCTCGTGGGGCTTAACTGGCAAGGAAAAATGGTGGAATTCTGGCCGGGGTTGAAGCGCTGGACCTTCTGGCCAACGTCGGTCAGCGGCGTATTCATTTCCCAGCGCAGGCCGTAGTTCAGCGTTACATTGGATTTAATCTTCCAACTGTCTTGCGCAAAGAGATAGAGAGACTTGCTGCGGACGAATTCGGTGTTTGCCGAGCCTTGGGAATAAGAAGCCGGGAGGCCGAGAAGATAATTCGCATAGAGGTCCGCAGCGCCGGTATCGTTGGTGCCGCCGGGCCCGAAAATGTACTCGCCGTTGATGTTGAAGAAGACCTTCTGGTCGAACTTCTGGTAGCGAAAGTCGCCGCCAAACTTGAAGCTGTGGTTGCCGATAATCTTGCTGTAATTGTCGTTGAACTGGAAAGTGTTGCCGGTTTGCGGCAATTGGCCTTCGAAGTTGTTGCCGAAGAGGCCTTGCGTGCCGTTGAAGGTGATGAACGGCACGCCTTCAAACTTGGAGCCGAGGCCGGGATGGATTCCGCAGCCGAATCCAGGGCAGGCGGGAGTCGAGCCAAGCATGGTGCCGTCGTTGGCGACCAGCGGGGTGTCTGATTTACCTGTGAAGCAGAAGGGCGCGGCGGTCGGATCGCTGCCGCAGGATCCGGTCACGGCGTTGGTTACCGTGGGCGTGTAGAACTTAGGCTCGGCTTCGCGGAATAGAGTAAAGCGAAATTCGTTGACGGCGGTGGAGCCGAGCGTCCAGGTATGGCTGGCGTTGATTTGCTGCACGTGAGAAATAATGGTGCCGCCGAAATTGCCAAGGGAACCGCCGGCCAACTGGAAGATGGCGAAGGGATCGAGAGTGTTGTCGTTGTCGTAGTAATAGTAGACGGAAAGTTTCTGGTCTTTGTTCAGGATTTGGTCGAAGCGAATCTGGAATTGATCGCCGCGGTCTCTGGACTTGACGACGTCCTGCACCTGGGAACTGGTGCCGCCGGAGCCCGGGAGAAATCGCTTCGCCAAATTAAGGGCCACGGGATCAAAACATTGGGTAGGAACGGTGGCCGCGGACGAACCATCTGGCGCGAAGGTGCTGGTAAAAATATTATCCCAAGGCTGTGGCGTCCCATTGGCAACCAGGCCCAGGGCAGCCTGACCTCCGGGCGTTAATTGGCTGCCGCAACGATTCTGGAGAATGGTCGCAACCGTCGCGTCGTTTAGCGTGCCGGGAAACACGGGCTGCGGCATTTGACCCGGTAGAGGAGCAGGCCCAGTGAAGGCACCCGAGTAGTCTGCGCCGGTTGGGACCGGGACGTTCTGCGAGACGATGCCGCGGACGATGCGGCGTCCTTCGTAGGAGCCGAAGAGAAAAGTTTTGTCTTTACGGATCGGGCCGCCAAGGGTGCCGCCGAACTGATTCTGCTTGAACGGAGGCTTCTGAGTGGGCTGGAACGTGAATCCGTGGGCGTTGAGGACATCGTTGCGGAAGAATTCGTACGCGCTGCCGTGAATATCGTTGGTGCCGGATTTGGTGACGACGTTGACGACGGCGCCGGAGTTGCGGCCGTACTCAGCGTCGAAGGAATTAGTGATGACGCGAAATTCTTCAATGCTGTCGGGCGAAGGCTGAACGGCGGGGAGATTGGCGAAGAGGTCGTTGCTGTCGCCGCCGTTTACGGAGTAATTGTTCGAGCGGCCGCGGCCGCCGTTGACGGTGACGACGCCTGGCTTGTCCGAGCCGTAGAAGAGATTGTTGCCGATCTGGGACTGCACGCCGGGTTGCAACTGCAGAAGCTGAAAAACGTCGCGGGTGTTGAGGGGCAACTGCGTGGAGGAGCGCTCGTTGACGATGGCGCCGAGCTGCGTGGAGGTGGTATCGACAACGGGAGGCGCGCCGGTGACTTCGACGGTTTCCGTGGAGCCGCCGATTTGCAGCACGATATCCACGCCGATGACTTCGTTCAGGTTTACCGGGACGCCCTTGCGCAGGTACTTCTTGAAGCCTTGCTGGTTGACATCGATCTCGTAGGTGCCGACGGAAACTTCGATGAAAATGTATTCGCCATTTTCGTTGCTTTGTACCTGGCGCGTGGCGTGCGTCGCCTCGTTCACCAGCTGGACCGAGGCCGCTGCAACCGCGCCGCCGCTGGGATCGGTTACCGTGCCGCGGACGCGTCCACCGGTGCTCTGGGCGCCGGAAAACGGCGCGGCGAGCAAGGCTGCGAGCAACAGAAGCGATGTACCGCAAAAAAATAATGGGAAGAACGAACGCAAATGCCGGCGACAAGCTGTTGCCATCATGAACTCACCCCTTGCTTCGACTTAATTTTTGAGTCCCGTTTTCGAGGTTGCTGCGCCCCTGAAACCTTACTATAATCCAGCAAACTTAGAGAAAGCCGGAAGCGGTGTCAAGCAGAAAGAATTTATCGCCAGTATCAGGAAATGTTGCGGGCCGCCGGCCGCTGCGCATCAGCGAAGTGGCGCGGCGCGTGGGCATTTCGTCGTCGGCGTTGCGCGCGTGGGAAACGCTCGGGTTGGTCGTGCCGCGGCGCACCGCGAGCCGCTACCGGCAATATACGGAGGCGGACGTGCGGCTGCTGCAGCGCGCGATTTTTCTGCGGCGCGCGCGCGGACTGAACCCGGCGGCGATCGTGCACGTTCTAAAGCGGCAAGGGATCGTGTCCGCGCCTGCCGAAGGTTCCCTGCTGCCGGGCCAGCGCTTTCGGCGTCTGCGCACCAAACGCGGCCTTTCGCTGGCTCAGGTGGCCAAGGCCACCAGCGTCTCCGTTGGATTTCTCAGCGCTCTCGAACGAGGTCAGATGCGTTCCTCCGTCGCCACGCTTCGCCGCATCGCGCGCTTCTATCGCACCAACATTCTTTCCTTGTTTGAAACGGCCGGCGAAAATCCGCGCCTGGTAAAGCCCGGTCAGCGCAAGGTGCTCGAAACCAGTCCGGGTGTGCGCATGGAACTCCTCGCGTGGGGCCACACGGCGATGGAGCCGCACCTATTCCGGATAAAGCCCGGCGGCGGCAGCGGCGAATCATATTCCCACGAGGGCGAGGAATTCCTGCATATTCTGCGCGGGGAATTTGAGATTTGGCTAAACCGCAAAGAGCATTACCGGCTAAAACGCGGCGACAGTTTGTATTTCGAAAGCTCGACACCGCATCGATGGAAAAATCCCGGAGCGACGGAAGCCTGGCTGCTGTGGATCAATACGCCGCCGACATTTTAGGGAGAGACATTGCGCCGTGATTCGCGGAGATAAACGCATGCCGGAACTGAACGGAAGATTACTTGTCGCCGCCGCGGCGTTTCTATTGCTTTGCGCCATAGAATCGAGCCGCGCTCAAGGTAAGCATGTAGAGGTTGCAGAAACCGTCGTTTTGCACGGTAAGGTGTACACCGTAAACAGCAAGCAACCGTGGGCCGAAGCCGTGGCCATTCGGAGCGGAAAGATCGTTGCGGTCGGCGGCGATGCCGAAATCTTGAAGCTACGCGGCGACGGCACGAAGGTGATTGACGCCGGCGGCCGGCTGCTGCTGCCGGGATTTGTCGATTGCCATATTCATTTCCTGGATGGCTCGCTCAGCCTGGGCCGCGTGAACTTGGAAGGTGCCAAGGACGCCGCGGATATCCAGCAGCGACTGCGCGAATACGCGGCCAAGCATCCGGGAAACGACTGGATTCTGGGCCGCGGATGGAACTACGCCATGTTTGGCGCCGAGGCTTTGCCACACAAGAAATATCTCGACGAGCTTTTCCCGGATCGCCCGGTGTTTCTCGAAGGCTATGACGGTCACACGTACTGGGCCAATTCCAAAGCGCTGGCGCTCGCCGGAATCACGAAGAGCACAGCCGATCCGGAGAACGGCGCGATCGTCCGCGATGCGGCGACGGGCGAAGCCACCGGGGCGCTGAAGGAATCCGCGCAGTCCCTGGTGGCGAAAGTCATCCCGAAACCGACGCGCGCGGAGAAACTTGCGGCACTACGCGCCGGAATCAAGTGGGCGAATGAGCATGGCCTGACGCGCGTTCACAGCGCGGGAGGCGATTTCGAGGAACTGGATCTTTACGACGAATTGCGACGGCACAGCGAACTTAACGTGCGCTTCTACATCGCATACTTCTTAGATCCGCCCGAGCTTCGGCAGCAAGACCGCGACGCCATCGAAGCCACGCGCAAGAAATATCACGACGAATGGCTGGATACGAATGCGGTCAAGTTCATGGTGGACGGCGTGGTGGAGTCTCATACCGCAGCGATGCTGGAGCCTTACAGCGACGATCCGTCGACGAAAGGCAACCTGTTTTGGGATCCCGGCAAGTACAAGTCCGCCGTTACCGAGCTGGACAAACGCGGGTTCCAGCTTTTCACTCACGCCATCGGCGACTACGGTATCCGCACCGCGCTCGATGCGTATGAAAACGCGGAAAACGTTAATCACACCAAGCACCGGCGCCCGCGGATCGAACACATCGAAGCCGCAGCCGCCGCGGACGTCCCGCGCTTCGGCAAGCTCGGCGTAATCGCCAGCATGCAGCCGCTGCATTCTTATCCGGATGCCGACACGCTGGACGTCTGGGCACGCAACATCGGTCCAGAGCGAGCCACGCGCGCGTGGGTGTGGAAGAGCATCGCCAACGGCGGAGGAAAGCTGGCGTTCGGCAGCGATTGGCCAGTGGTCACTCTGAATCCATGGGAAGGCGTGCAAACGGCGGTAACGCGCCAGACCAGCGAAGGCAAACCAGAAAGTGGCTTTGTGCCATCGCAGCGGCTGACGGTGGCCGAAGCGGTTGCCGGATATACGCTGGGTGCGGCGTTTGCGGGGCGCCGGGAGCAGACCGAAGGTTCGCTCGAACCGGGCAAAGCCGCCGACCTGATCATCGTGTCGCAGAACATTTTCGAGATCGACGCGCACCGGATCGACAAGACTGAAGTGCTGACCACGATAGTCGGCGGCCGCGTTGTGTATCAAGCGCCGAAGAAATAGGGCCGGAGGAATCATGAAGCGACGCGTTTTGTTTTGGGGCATGGTGGCGCTGGCGCTGGTGTGGACTTCGTGCAAGAAAAGCAAAGAGACGCTGAGCCTGCTGGTCTGGGAGGGCTACGCGGATCAGTCTTTTGTGCATGCTTTCGAGGAAAGCCATCACTGCAGAATCCTCGCGTCGTACATGGGCTCGAGCGACGAGCTGGTTTCCAAGCTGCGCGGCGGCAGCGCGGCAACTTACGACGTCATTTCTCCTTCGAGCGATGTCGCCGCCACCATCGCGCGCGCCAATCTGGCCGCGCCGCTCGATCTCGCCAAGCTTCCTTCGTACTCGCAGCTTTCGCCGCGCCTGCGTGACCTGCCATTGGTCAAATTCAACGGCCAGACTTACGGCGTCCCTTTCATGTGGGGCCCGAATCCTCTTCTTTATGACACCACGGCGTTCGCGCAGGCGCCCGATTCGTGGACTGTACTGTGGGATGCGAAGCTGAAGGGCAAGATTTCTGTTTGGGACGATCTTTCGACGATCTACATGGCCGCGCAAATTTTGGGCTTCGACAAACCCGATCCCCGCCAGCTCTATGACCTGACCGATGATCAGCTCGCGCAAGTGCAGAAGAAACTCATCGAGCTGAAGCCGAACATCCGTAAAATCTGGGCCACCGGCGGCGAACTTACCAATCTATTTCAAAATCATGAGGTAGTCGCCGCCATGGGCTGGCCGCTCATGACCAATCAGCTGCGCAAGGCCGGCTTCCCCATCGGCGAAACCATCCCGAAAGAAAACACTACCGGCTGGATCGACCATCTCATGATCACCGCGGCCAGCACGCACAAGGAGCTGGCGATGCAGTTCCTCGAATACCTGATTGCATCGCAGACGCAAAAGAAAGTCACGGACATCACCGGCTACGTGCCCGCCAACCCGGAGGCTGCCGCGCACATGACTGCCGACGAAAAGAAAAGCCTGCATCTCGACCATGTGGATGCGTACATGGAGCGCATCTACTTTTGGCAAGATGTTCCGCGGCGCGCCAGGTACAACGAAGTATGGAATACGGTGAAGGCGGCGCAGTGACCTCCGGCTCCGCAAACTCGGCCGCTCAAGCCACTGCGCGTGAAGACGCGGGGGTTCTTGAAGTGCGGGGCATTGTGAAGAGCTTCGGCAATCGCGAAGTGCTCAAAAGGATTTCGCTGGAAGTCGCGCGCGGCGAATTTCTCACGCTGCTCGGTGAAAGCGGCTCCGGAAAAACCACGCTCTTGCGCCTGATCGCCGGCTTCGAACAGCCCAATTCCGGCGGAATCTGGATGAACGGCGAGCGGCTCGACACGTTGCCACCTTACCGGCGGCGCGTAAACACGGTCTTCCAGCAATACGCGCTTTTCCCGCACTTGAGCGTGCGCGACAACGTTGCGTACGGCCTGCGTGTCCAGGGCGCGCCGTCGGAGGAAATCGCCGGGCGCGTCGATCACGCTCTGAGCATGGTGAAGATGTCAGAGTATGCGTCTACGCGCCCATCCAAACTGAGCGGCGGCCAGCAGCAGCGTGTTGCGCTGGCCCGCGCGCTCATCAATCGTCCCGAACTGCTTCTTCTCGACGAGCCGCTTTCCGCTCTCGACGCCAATCTGCGCAAACAAATGCAGAGCGAGCTCAAATCGCTGCAGCGTGAAGTAGGCATCACTTTTCTCTTCGTCACGCACGACCAGGAAGAAGCCATGGCGCTTTCCGATCGCATCGCGCTTCTCCGTGACGGTGTTTTGGAACAGATCGCCTCTCCCCGCGAAATTTATTCGCGTCCCGCGACGGCTTATACCGCGCAATTCGTCGGGCAAACCAACCTACTCCGTTGCCAGGTGCAAAGCGGATCTGCGTCCTGCGGCGGCATCCGCATCGTTCCAGCGGCGGGACCCGAGGGACTGGCAACATTTTCTCTCCGGCCCGAAGCGATCCGATGCTTTCCCGAAGGGCCTTCCGGCGCACCGATGATGAGATTCAAAGCTACCATTCGCCAGCAAATCTACGCAGGAGCGACGGAACTGCTGGAAGTGGATTGCGCCGGCCAGTTACTGCGCGTTCGAAGGACCGCCGGCGCACCGCTGAGTGGCGAGCAGGAGTTTTCGTTTTCTCCCGACGACGTAATTCGCGTGCGGGACTAGTCCGCCGTACTCGGAGCTTTTTGCAGAATTATGTATTCGCGCGCTTACAAGACGATCGTTTCCTTCCCACCGCTACTGTGGGTTGGTCTCTTTCTTCTGCTTCCGTACGCCCTCATGTTCGCGCACAGCTTCTGGACCGTTCGCGACGGCTTTATCGCGCACCAATGGAATCTTCAAAACTATCGCACCCTGCTCGCAAATCCCGTCTATCTAGGTGTTTTCCTGCGAACCATGCGCATCGCCGCTTCCGTAGCGTTCTTCTCGCTGCTGCTCGGCTATCCGCTGGCCTACTTTCTCTCTTTTCATTCGGGCGCACGCAAAGAGCTTTTGTACCAGCTCGTGATCGTGCCGCTGTGGGTCAGCTATCTGGTCCGCGGCTATGCGTGGAAGACGATTCTCGGCAGCGAAGGCGTTCTGAACGGTTTCCTCAAATATCTTCACGTCACCACCGAGCCAGTCAGCTTTCTCCTCTACAGCCCTTTCGCGGTCGTGCTCGTTCTCACGCACATCTATACGCCTTTCGTTTTCCTCCCGATCTACGCTTCGCTCGAACACATCCCTCGTCCGCTGGTCGAGGCTTCTCAAGATCTGGGCGCCGGCCCGATGAAAACTTTTCTCCGTGTGATTCTGCCGCTGTCAATGCCCGGACTCATCGCCGGCGCCACTTTCGCGTTCGTCCTTTCCCTCGGTGATTTCCTCGCGCCGCTACTCGTCGGCGGAGCTTCCGGCACCATGATCGCCAACGTGGTGCAAAGCCTCTTCGGTGCGGCTTACGATTGGCCTCTCGGCGCGGCAATTTCCATCTGCATTCTCTTCATCACTGTGGGCTTGCTCTTCGCCACCGAACGTCTCGAGAAACGATGGGCTGCGAAATGAAAGGCCGCGCTGCGCCAACTCGAAATGCGCCGCTCCTGGCGGTTTACGCGGCTTTCGTCTTCGGCTTCATCTATCTCCCCATCGCCGTCCTGACCCTGTATTCCTTCAACCGCGATGGCGTCGGCGGGTTTCCGCCGCGCCATTTCACCGCCGATTGGTATCGCATCCTCTTAGCAGACAGCGCCATCTGGGATGCGGTGTGGAACAGCTTGCAAGTTGCTGCAGGTGCCGTGGCACTCTCTCTCACGCTCGGCCTCCTCGCCGCTCTCGCTCTCGATCGCGTGGACTTTCCAGGCAAGGCGCTCTTCCGCCGCATCGTTCTTCTCCCGCTCATTCTGCCCGGCATCATCACTGGCCTCTCACTGCTCATGTTCGCCGTCTTCGCTGGAGCGCAGCTCAGTCTCTTCACCGTTTTCCTCGGCCATGGCACCGCTCTCATCTCCGTAGCCACCACGGAGCTCTTCGCCGGCCTGCAAAAAATGGAGCGCGCTCAGGAAGAAGCTTCTCTCGATCTCGGCGCCACACCTTGGCAAACTTTCTGGCGCATCACGCTCCCCAATCTTAGGTTGTCTCTCATCGCCGCCGGCCTGCTCATCTTTACGCTCTCCATGGACGAAATCGCCGTCACCTTCTTCCTCATCGGCCGCGACAACACACTCCCCCTCGAAATCTGGGGACGCCTCCGCCGCGGCATCACGCCCGAAATCAACGCCATCTCGACTCTCATCTTCGCCGCTTCCGTCGTGCTGATCGTCATTTGGTATCGTATCCGCACGCGCGACATCGGCGCGCAATCCCGCCAACTTCTCGAAAGGCCCTAGAGGTGTCTATGTCCCATTCCCGACGTGACTTCATCAAATTTGTCGTCGCCGGATCTGTAGCTTCCGGCTGTCCGGTAAACGAATCTCTGCTCACGGCACCTGACGCAAAGCAAGCAGCCCCGCTGGTTCACGGCGATCACTTCGAAATCTGCCACCAAATCCGCGACGGCCACGAATTCGACCGGCCCGACGCCACGCAAAAAGCAGGCATCGTCATCATCGGCGGCGGAGCGGCCGGGCTTTCCGCCGCGTATTTTCTTCGCGGCAAAGATTGGCTGCTGCTGGAAAAGGAAGAGCACCTCGGCGGCAATGCCTATCAGGAAGATTACGAAGGCGACGCTTTCAGCACCGGCTCGGCCTATGCCTATCACGGAGACTACGGCGATCAGCTAGCGGGTGAGATCGGACTCAAGCTTCCGTTGGTGAACAATCCCGACCCCACCATCGTCAACAAGACTTTCGTGCCCGATACCTGGAAGTCCGGCCTCGATCGTCTCCCGTACCCAAAAGACGTCATCGCCAGCTTCAAAAAGTTTCGCGACGCGGTCGCCAAGATCAACGTAGCTGAGCGCATGGCCGAACTCGACGCGCAGCCGCTCACCAATTTTACTGCCGGCTATGCCCCTGAAATCGAGCAATGGTGGGACACCTACGGCCCGTCCAACTGGGGCGCAATCACACAGGACACCTCCGCCTACGTTGGCCTAGCCGCAGCGCAAGACCTCATCACCGGAGGCGACGCTAAACGCGCCATTCTGCCCGGCGGCCTCGGTTGCATCACGCATCGTCTCGTCGAGATCCTGGAGCCGCACTACAAAGATCGCATGATCCGTGGCGCTACCGTCGTCGCTGTAGTGCAGGCGCAAGATTCTGTCCGCGTCACCTATCTTCACGAAGACAAGCTCATTACTGTCGCCGCCAAGGCCGTCCTCTTCTGCGCTCCAAAACAAATCGCGTCTCGCGTCATCTTCGGCCTTCCGTCCGAGCAGCGCGCCGCCATGCGCCACATCCGCTACGCGCCCTATCCCGTCGTCAACGTGATCTTCGATAAGTCGGTCTACAACCGCGGCTACGACACCTGGTGCCCCGGCAACGCCTTTACCGACATCATCGTCGCGGATTGGACCGTCCGTGATAAACCCGGCTACAAACAAAAAAACAACATTCTGTCCTTCTATACGCCGCTCCGCGAAGAGCTGCGCTCCACTCTTCTCGACGAAGCCGATTGCAAGACTCTCGCAGCCCGCGTCCTCGCGGACTTCCAGAAGCTGTTGCCCGAATTCAATGTCGCTCCCATCGAAGTTCGCATCTACCGCCGCGGCCACCCGATGTTCATGGCCACTCCCGGCCTTTACACCCAGACGCGCATCGCCGCCGCTCAGCCTCTGGATCGCATCTTCTTCGGCAACGCCGATTCTGGCGGCCCCGAATCGCTCACTAGCGAATCCGTCCGCCTCTCCAAAGTTGGCGTCGCATGGGCCGAACTGGTTCTCGCCGGCAAGCCCGGCGCCCGCGAACTCGCCGCCAAAGCTCTCGCGCCCGTCGCCGATTGAAATTGAAGCGAGTCGAGGCGCTGCGCTGGTGCAGTAGTGGCGGAGTTCAGGAAACAGCTCCACTTGCGTCATAATAAGCGGCCAGTGATTGCGCCAGTCACTCCGCGGAGGAAGCATGCCCGACCGTCTCGACGACTTTCAAAAATTTCGCGCGGACCTCAACGAAGAAATCCTCGGCTGCGGCCATCTCGGCATGAAGCGTTTCTTCGCGCTCGATCATCAAGCCTACGAGCCCGGCCCGCTAGGTACGAAAACGAAAGAACTTCTCGGCCTGGTTGCTTCCGCCGTCCTGCGCTGCGATGATTGCATTACGTACCATCTGGTCCGTTGCGGCGAAGAAGGCTGGAAGCGTGAAGAAGTGGTCGACGCGTTGAACGTCGCGCTCATCGTCGGAGGTTCCATCACCATTCCGCACGTCCGCCGCGCCTTCGCGCGCATGCGCGAGATTCAGCAGCTTAAGCCCTGACGCACTGCCATGCCCGACGCCACCACCCACGCCCACGAAACCTTCAGCGCTCGCTTTCGCAATGCTGCCATGGCCACCGCCTTCGCTCTCGTCCTCGTCATTCCCAGAATTCTGCGCCTGCGCCGCAACCAGCGCTCCTGGATGGCTTTCCGCATCCTTCTCGGCATCGCCGGCGCCGCCTTTGTCATCCTCCCGCTCGGCCTCTGGAACAGCTATCTCCTCGCCGTCGTCGGACTCGCCATGTTCATCGGCGCCATCCTACTTCCGCAGCCCACGCCGGACACGTCTACCGAAGACAAAGCTCGTCAACTCGGCGTTCTGGTCGTCGTCAACGGCGGCCGCTACCAGCACCGCAACACCACCGCATGCTCCGCTCAATTATTCGTTGGTCCCGAGCATGTTTGGGCCCTCGATTCCGATCTTCAGCCGCTGCTGGTCATTCCCGTATCCGAAATGGTCTCTGCCAACGCAGAAGAAGCCGCCGGCAAGTGGCTCCTGCGCATTCGCTGGGACGATCGCGCCGCGGAATTCCTCTACCGTGGTGTTTTCGCCGAGCATCTCGCCCGCGTCGCCGAATCCACCCTGCGCAGTGTCATGCGCCCCAGCCTTCCCGTCATTCCTCAGCGCCGCGCCGCTAGCGCCTAAGCCTGTCTATAGGTAATTTTCGGACACCTGTTCTTCCGGGCAGCGATTTATCTGCCCAACTGTGGCACACTGTTGTTATGGCGCGTGGCTGGGAAAGCAAGGACGTGGAATCTCAAATGGAAGCGACCGCAACTGCAGCCGCAAAACCCGAAAACAAGGACCAGCCCACCGAGGCTCGCCTCCGCGATCAGGAACGCAAAGGTATCGAGCTATCCCGCACGCGCATCCTCAACGACCTGCAATCCGCCACCAATCCCAATCATCGCAAGTCTCTCGAAGCCGCCCTGGCCCACCTCGACAAAAAACTCTCCGAACTCTCGTAGGGGCGCAGCACTGCGGCGCCACAGTTGCCCAGGCGTCTCAATACGCCTCGGTCCGTGCCCATGCGGGTCACTTCACCGCACAAAATCCCCCGCCAATCCCCAAAAATCATTCACGTAATAATGCGACAGCACATTCCCGAACAAATAGCAGATCCCTTCGCAAGGCGGGATGTCCCCGTATATTTTCTTCCCGCGCGCGAAAATCTTCTCGAGGGATCCGTCGCGCAGTAGATTCCCCGCAATCTTCCGCAGCGGCTCGCACGGATAAAACACATCGCCGTTCGGATACACACGCGGAAACATCGTCGGAAAACACTCGAATGGCCGGAACCGCAGCAGCGTCTCAATCGTCTTCGGCGTCCCGTTGATCGCCTGCGCGTTTGTCCTTCTTCGTTCGATGATCTTGTCCACCAGCGCCTGATACCCCGGATTCCGTAGCAGCGCCAGATTCGGCATCTTTTCCATCTGCGCCGATTGCGCCGCGAACACGAAGCCTTGCTCCCCGCACCAGTCCAGCAGCCGCTCCACTTGCCCGATATTCCATTCCTCGATCACCGTGCTGATGGTGATGCGTTTCGGATTCCCTAACTTCTCCTTCGCCAGTTCCAGATTCTCCAGCACTTTCGGCAGCGCCGCCGGCTTCGAGAGCGGATTCGTTGGATCGGCTGCCAGTGCATCCAGGCTCACCACCAGCCCCGTTACGCCGTTCAAAATCCGCTGCTTGCGGTCCAGCAGCGTCCCATTCGTGATCAGCAGCAGCGATCGGAACTTGTGCTCGAACCTCGCTCGCTCGACCAGTTCCTCGATATCGGCACGCAGCGTCGGCTCCCCGCCGGTGATCACGATCGAATCGCTCTCCCGCCGGATCTTCCGCAGCAAACGCAGCGTCTCCGCGGTCCCCAGCTCCTCGCTGAACACATCCGGCTCTTTCTGCGTGCAGTAGCTGCACGCCAGGTTGCACTTGTGCGTCACATAAAATGTCACCGCGTACGGCGCTACCACCTTCGTTCGCAACACGTTCCGCCGCCACGCATTCTGGAAGTACAACCGGAAATTCTTCGCCACAAACGGCGCCTGCCGTACCAGCCCGCGCAGCAATGCGCGCTTCGAAAGCACCCGCTTATCCAGGTCCTTCAACGGCACAAAATTCGCTTGCCTCGCCGTAGCCATCCTTCGAGCCTACCTGACGCGCCGGCACAAGCCAAACGCCGCTAAAGAACGGTCGCGTGTCAGTTTCCGATACGCAGCTATTCGGGGACAATCCTTGGCGAGGGACTACTCGTATCTCAACGCTACTCTTGGATCCCTGCAGATCGCTGACGATTTGTTAAAGCTGCGATTCCTCTCACGAACCGGGGCGAAGCCGTTCGCTTCCATGCTGCAGTGATTGGCGGATGGCCCTGTGCCTTTCACTCGGCGCGAAGCGCCTGTATGACGTCGATGCGCGCCGCGCGGGCGGCCGGCAGCCATGACGCGACGACCGCGGCCGTCAGCAGCACGAACGCAGAGAGGACCACGGGCAAGGCGCTCGGCATCTTCACGTCCGGGAAATAGCTGCCCGCCAAACGCGCTACCACGAACCCGAATGCCGCGCCTGCGAGGACGCCCGCCGCAGCCATCACGGCGCCGTCTGCGATGACACCTCTCAGGAGATCCCGCGGCTGCGATCCAAGCGCCAGTCGGATGCCGAATTCGCGCGTGCGCGCGCTGACCGAAAACGCCAGCACGCCTGCGACGCCAACCAGCGCAATCGCCAACGCGACAGCCGCGAACACGCCGAACACCAGCGAGTTCAAACGGTCCGGCGTCAGCACCTCCGCGCGGACGTCTTCGAGAGTGGCTGCGTGATCGACGGGCTGATCCGCGGACATGCCGCGAATAATGCGGGTGACCGGCGTGACCAGCGAATAAGGATTGGCACTGGTGTGGATGAAGAGGATGCCGCCAAAGATCGGAAACTCCTCAAAGGGGGTAAACACAGTGACCATGGGCTCGGGAACGAGGTGATCGTCGTCAATATCGGCGGTGATGCCAATGATGCGATGCGGTGCGATAAGACGCGACTTTTGCAGTTCGTTCCCGGGCATGAATTTCAGCACCGGATCCGTCCAATAGACATGGCGATCCAGGGCCTCTTGATGGGGAAACATCCGCTTTGCCAGAGTTTCGCTGATGATAACCACGGGCTCTGTAGTTTGACCATCGAGTGCATTGAAATCGCGGCCGGCGATGATGGGAACGCCGAGCGCGGCAAAGAATCCGGGAGAGATGACGCGAAGCTGCGCGCGAGGATCCTCTTCGCCGGGGACATGGACATGACCGTCGGCGGAGAATTGCAGACCGAAGCCGCCATCGCGCCAGGGAACTGCCATGCCGAAGGCGGTCTTGGTCACGCCGGGCAGGGCATCGATGCGACGAATCGATTCCTTATAGAAATCGACCACTTGCTGAGGCGTTTTTCCGTAGGCCATAGGGGGCACGTTGATGGTGAGTACGTGGTCCGTGTCCAGACCCGTCCGCGCCGTTTGCAGCGCGATCAGCGTGGTGATCAACATACTTGCGCCGGCCAGCAGCACGAAGGATGCAGCGATTTGTATCACCGCGAAAATGCGCTGGCGGCGGCTGGTGCTGCCGGTGATGCGTACGCTGCCGCTCGACAGGCTGAGGCCATTGGGCGTGCCGGCCGACGGCAGGCGCGGGACAAAAGCCAGAATCACCGCGGCGACGATAGCCAGCGCCGCTCCGACCCACAGCAGGCTGGAATCGACTGTCAAATCGAGCGCGCGGACCGAGAAGCGCGAGGCGTAGCGGGCCAGGATGGCAACCAGCGGCTGCGCGCTCGCCACACCAAGCGCGGCGCCACCGCCGCAGAGCAGCAGGCTTTCGGCCAGCAGCATGCGGCGCAGCGCGCCCGTGCTTGCGCCGAGCGCCGCACGGGTCGCCAGCTCGCCTTCGCGGCGGACCGTTCGCGTGAGAATCAGATTGGCGACGTTGGCACACGCGATGATGAACACCAGCCCTGAGGCTGCGAGCAGCACCAGCAATACTGTACGGGCGCCCGAGGTGATCTGGTCGCGAAGCGGCTTGGCCGCGATCTGAAAGTTCGCTTTGGAAGAATAGGATTCGGGATGTTCTTTGGTCATGGCCCCGTGGACGGAGCGCAACTCGGCGCGAGCTTGCTCGAGGGTGACACCGGGAGCGAGACGTCCAAAGAGCTCGGTCATCCGATGAGCGCGGTCGGTGACCATGGTGGCGGAAAGGTGATGCGGGCTAGTGGCGACGTTGGCGATGATTTCGGTATCTTGGGGATACGGGACGGAGGGTTCAAGGACACCAATGATGGTGGCAGAGCGATCGCCCATGGGCCCGCTGCCGAGCCGCACGGTTTTGCCGAGGACGGAAGGATCTTTCGCAAGAGTGGTCGTCCAGAAGCGATACGTCAGAACGACGACGCCGGCAGCTTTGGGACCGTCGTCTCGAGGGTCGACGAGCCGCCCGAGGACAGGGTGCAGGCCCATGACTTCGAAGTACGAGCCGCCGACGACGCCAGCTTGAACTTGGCGAGGCTCACCCAGGCCGATCATGGTGAAACCGATGGTCGAGAAATCACCGAACGCGCTCAGAGTTTTAACGCTGGTCCGCAAATCCTGGATTTCGGGCATGGAGAAGGTTGAGTTGTCGTCGCCGGCCCCCGGGGCGCTCTGGCGGATGTAGATCAGCCGGTCCTCGTCGCGGTTGACGAGAGGTTTGAGGAGCACGCCGCGCACCAGCGTGAAGATGGCCGCGTTGGCGCCGATGCCCAACGCCAGCGTCAGGATCACGGCAATCGCAAGCCCTTGTGTGCGCATGAGCGAGTGGAACGCAACCTTCAGATCGTTAACGAATGACATAACTTTCCTCTTCCTCCCGGAAGTCAGTCTCCCAAGCAGAGAGAAGCAACTACGAGTTTTGTACGGCTTTGCCGCATTTTAGCTGACTGATATAGAACGGATATATGAAGATAGGAATGCAATTAGCAATCCACCGTACCGGATCAATCTACAAGGTACTTCAACCCTCCCCTTTATGCCTTCTAAGCTATTGATTCTAATGGCTGCGAACAAGGATTTTGCAATGCGTTCCAAGCTCTTTCCCGTGATCGTGTTATTCCAATACGCCTGGTTGTCTTAGGCCTCGCATTGCGCGATTTTGGGATGCTTTGCCCAGATTCGGACATCCTCCGTGGTTGACGGGTGGTCCGCTATTCGGAAACTGGCCTACCATCTGAAAACAGTAAGGGCGTAGCCCACCGCAGCGGGCTGCGCCCTTACCGAACTTCGTTCGTTTACGCGGCCTAATCCGTAAACACCACTCCCACCGCGCTACGCCCCTTCTCCGGCGCTTGATCGATCCGCACCACATACCCGCGCAGCCGCATGGTCTGAAATCCGTCCGCGCCCGGCGTCTCCATCGTAACCTGCAGCTCCGATTGCAGCCTCGGCAGATGCGCTAGCGAAATCAGCGCCCCTTGCAGCGAAAGGTCGCGCACGATCGTCTCTTCCTCGAATTCCTTCCCGCCCTCGGTCACGCCGCAAACCTTCGCGCGAAATTGTGCGTCGCGCCGCAGCGCCGTTCGCGTCCCCGGCATATGCGCTTGCACGCGGTCGCCGGTCGATCCCAGCGTAATCACCATGCCTTCGCTCCCGGCGAACACTGAATCAAACTCTTCCCGCGCATTCCGCAAAATCGTATCCACCATGCGGTCCGTCGAATCCGGATCGTGATGGAACAGCACCAGCGTCTTGGCTCCCGCCTCCCGCGCTATCCTCACTCCTTCTTTCCACGAAGAATGCCCCCAGCCCCGCCGCGTCGTCGCCAGCTGCTCCGGAGTGTATTGCGCGTCGTTGATGAAAATGTCCGCATCCGCCGCCAGCAGCCGCAAATTCTCTTCCAGCTTCGCATCGCCAGGCTCATTGTCCGTCGCGTAAACTACGATTCCCGCCGGCGTCTCGATGCGGAATCCCAGGCACCCCTGCGGATGATTCAGCCACCGCGCCGTAATCTTGTTCTCGCCAACCTCGATGCTCTCTCCGCCTTCCACCTCGCGGAATTTCCTCTTCGCGCTCATCGCCGAAAGGTCCACCGGAAAATAGGGCGTGGCCATCTGCGCTTCGAACACCTGCTTCAAGCTGTCCCGTCCCAGGTATTTTGACCGGAAGCTGTAGAACTGAAATTCATTGCTCTCCACGTATAGCGGCGAAAAAAATGGAATTCCCTGAATGTGGTCCCAGTGATAGTGCGTCACCAGAATGTGCGTGCCTTTCGTCCTTCCGCCCTCTGGCACCGCCCAGCGGCTCCCCAGCATGCGCAATCCCGTCCCGCAATCCAGGATGAATTGCGTCCCGTCCGGCGCGACAAATTCCAGGCATGGCGTGTTCCCGCCGTACCGCCAGGTGGCCGGATCGACCGTCGGCGTGGAACCCCGCACGCCCCAAAAGCTCAGTTTGGCAATGGGAACCGTCATTTCCCCCGTCTTCTATTTCTTGTTTGGAAACGCTTCACGCGACTGCACGCGAAGCCGTGCTAGTTCATGGTGGCAGTCGCGGTATACACCGTCAATTGCTTCAGCGCAACTAGTTGTCATAGTGCCTAATAAGCCCAAGCCATCGCTGCACGCCGTGCCCCGTTTGCGTACAATATCCTCGTGGCTGCTCATTCCCGCTCCCCCGGCGCACCCGGCGATCCTGGCGAGGTACAGGATCATTCTCACGGCGATCCGTCCGGCCACACCCACGGTGGTCATAGCCATGCTCACGGCCACGCCGGCCACTCGCACCCCACTCTGCGCCCCTCCGTCCTCGCCTGGGCCATGGTTGCCACCCTCGGCCTGGTCGTCGCGGAAGTCGTTGGCGGTCTCCTCGGCCGCAGCGTCGCCCTCCTCAACGACGCCGTCCACAATCTTTCCGATGTCCCAGCCCTCGGCATCTCCTTTCTAGCCATGCGCTGGGCTCAGCGCCCCGCCGACAACGAGAAAACCTACGGCTATCACCGCGCCGGCACCCTCGCCGCCTTTACCAATTCCGTTTGCCTCGTCCTGCTCTCCGTTTGGCTCGCCTGGGAAGCCATCGACCGCCTCCGCTCTCCCGTCTCCGTCGTCGAAAGCTGGATGATTTGGACCTCCATTGCCGCCCTTGCGGTCAACGGCGGCATCACTCTCGCTCTCGTTCGCGGCCGCAAAGATCTCAATCTCCGCAGCATCCTGATCCACAATTTCGGCGACGCCCTCTCGAACATCGCCATCATCGTCGGCGCCGTGGTCATCCACGCCACCGGCGCTTCTTGGATTGACCCCATCCTTGGCCTAGCCATCGGCCTTCTCGTTCTCTGGTCCAGCATTGGCATCCTGCGCGAATCCTCGCACATCCTCCTCGAGGGCCGCCCGCGCGAGCTCAGCATCGAGGGCGTCGCCCGCGCCTTGCTCACCATCGAAGGCATCTACGAGGTCCACGACCTGCACATCTGGTCGCTCGGCGGCAGCCACATTGCTCTCAGCCTCCATGCCCGCGTTCCGGACATGCACCTGGATCAATGCGAAGCCCTCTTGCTTTCCATTCGGGAAAAAGCGCGGAAGGAATTTCGGATCGAACACACCACCGTACAACTCGAGCGCGCCGGCCTCCCCGCCAAATCCGGCTACGTAATGCCCGCCCCCATCCAAAAGTAGAAGGCTGTTGTAGGCGCCGGGCTTTAGCCCGGCAAGATAGATCTTACCCGATCCTATATTCTCAGTAGATTCTCGGCGCGATCACGCCGGCAGGTGAAAACTCAATCCCCGTTGCTCGTTGAACTGCTGCGTAGCACTCAAATCCAGCGCTTCTCGCGTCACCGTCCCGCGCAACCCCTGGCTAGTGATATACCGCAGCGCGCCGCCCTCCCACGAATACGCCACCGCAAAAAACACCGTGCCGTCCCGCCGCACAAAAACGTACTCTTCGCTCGCCGCCTGCGCCGGTCCTTGTTCTACCGGCGCGCTCGCTGCCAGAGCCTGCTGTTGGTAGATCACCCTCGTCCGTCGCGGCGCGTCGTCTACCGCCACCTCTTCTGAATCATCGGCCGGTGCATCTTCCACCACCGTAGGCACCGACGGAATCACAAATCCCCCGTTGAAAAACGGAAAGAAACCGCCCACCGATCCATGCCGCCCCTTGAACGCATTCGGATGCGTGGCCGCAAAATGCACAAAATCAAATCCCAGTCCCGGCACCGGAAAATCATCGGACTCCGTCGTGAAATTCTGGGAATTCTGGCGCACACGCCGCGTAGTGCCCGCTCGGTGCACCATCCGCACCGTGCCGCCTCCTGCCGTTCGCACCCGGGTCACGCCACCGTTCCGCACCACCAATCGCGTCCCGCCCGAACCACTGGCTCTCACCGTCGGCGCCGCGTGCATCGCCGGCGCCCCGCCCGAACGCATCACCATCGGCGCAGCCGCAACCGGCCGCGAACCCATGGCCATACCCATTCCTCTACCTTGTGCTTGACCCAACGCAGGAAAAACGGCGAGCGCTCCGAGCAGCACCAAAAGTCGCTTCATGGCTGGCACCTGGAAACCCAACTTCGGGGCCTGTCACCAAGCCCCTTACTAACCTACACCTAGAATGATGCGCCCATTCCCCATTTGGTTTCAACCCCTTCACCCTGGCACTGGCCCCTTCCGATTCCCCTTTCCAGCCCGGTTGTGCTATAACCGTCGAGCCGTGGAACATCCCGCGAAGCAGCTTCTGGCGCCGCCCTCGCTTTCTGCATCACAGGCTCCGGCTCCCGTGGTTGAATCGTCGCAGGCCGCTCGCAACGAGGCGGCCCGCCTCGAAGACGCTTCGCGGTTTTGTCCCGTCTGCTCGCAGCGCTTGGAATCGCGCCGCTGCAAGCTGGTCTGTTCCGTCTGCGGCTATTACATGTCTTGCGCGGACTACTATTAAAGAGTTTTTGAGGGCTCCGGCCCGGGTTGCCGCCGGATCCTTTTCCGACGAGGAGGAAAATAAAGTGGCTTTGAAGATGACGACTCGCGAAGTGGACGGCGTGTCCGTGGTGGCGCTGGACGGCCGCATCGTGCTGGGCGAAGAGAGCAACGCGCTTCGTGAAAAAATTAAATCGTTGATCGCCGAAGCGAAAAAGAAAATCGTCCTGAACATGGACAATGTAACCTTCATCGACAGCGCTGGCCTCGGCACTCTCGTCGCCGCTCACCACAGCGCCAAGTCGCAAGGCGCTTCCCTGCGCCTCTGCCATCTCGGCAGCAAGTTCCAGGAAGTCCTGCAAATCACCAAGCTGCTCACCGTCTTCGAGGTCTACAACACCGAAGCCGAAGCCGTCGCCAGCTTCTCCAAATAATCGTTCCGCAGGCCCCTTCCGCCGCCTTCACAGCTCCGCAGGGGCGCAGCACCGCTGCGCCCCACTTCGGCAACCAACACTCGCACCGCCAGGCAAACTCTACGGCTCGTACCAGAATTGCACCGTAACGTTCACGTGCGCCGAAACCGCCCGGCCATTCTGCCTGGCAGGCTCGTACCTATACTGTTTCAGCGCATCCATAGCCGCATTCCGCAACGCCGCCGGCCCGCTCAGCACCTTCATCGAGCTCACGTGCCCCGATGCATCCACCACCGCATCCAAATTCACGTTTCCCGTCACAAACCCGCGCACCGCCTCCGGCGGCGGCATCGCGCGCACAGACTGCAGCAGCTTCGGCGGCACCGTCGCTCCCCCTTCAGGGGCCACCGCAACCTCTGCCGCTTCCAATTTGTTCGCCGCCCGCGTATTGCCGCGCCCCGCCACGATCCTCGAATTTCCGGCCTTCTCCGGAATCGTGAGCCGCGTCGGATCTCGATACGTCTTCGGTTCGGCCGCGGCTTCCGCACCAGCCGCAGCATCCGTCGCAGGAACCACGCTCGGCGCATCTTTGCCGCCGGCCACGGTCTCCGCCGCTGTCGTCTGGCTCGTGCCCGCGGCGCCATTCGCATCCGCGGGAGTCACGCTTGCCTTCGGCCCGTCGGCCGGAGCAACCGGCGCGGGCCTAGCAGCACTCGATGGTGAAGCTTTTGCGCGGCCAAGCTGCGGTAGCCAATGCTTGTACCAGGCCACTCCCGTGGCAGCCGCCAGCAACACCGCGGCCAGCAGCGCCACCGTCAGCGTCTTTCCTCCGCCCGCTTTGCCCGTCTTTAGCGCACCCTTTCGCTCGCTCTTTCGTTCCGCCTTCACGCTTCGCTCGATCGCCTCATCCGCGCGCGAAAAATCCAGCGCCACCGCCGGCAAAAGATCCTGCGCCGCGAATTCCCGCTTGGTGGCGGGTTGCGTCGGTTCTTCCCCGTGCTCCTCCGCTCGAACCGGCGGCGTGCTCGGCGCTTCCGACGGCGCATTCACATCCAACAACTCGTTCCGAGTTCCGTTCGAGCGCGCCGGAACTTCCGCCGCTTTGCCCCTCCCGCCGCCGTCCCCTCGCGTAGAATTCCCTTCTGCACCCACCGCCTGCTTCAACGATTGCAGTTGCACGCGCAGTGTTTCCACTTCCTGCCTCAGCCGTTCCACTTCCTCCGCACTCCGTGCAGCGGGCGCCTCGCCAGGCTCCTCCACCGCCTCTTCCAGTACGTACATCAACTCTGCATCCGCCGCCGCTGGCGCCTCACTATCTGTCGCCGCAGGAGGCGTGAGTGCGCCGGTTTGCTCGGGTGTCTGTGCAGGTGTGAGCACCAGATTAGGAGCCAGATCAGGCGCCCGTGCAGGCGCAGGTGTGGGCGCTAGATCAAGCGTTCGTGTCGCTGCGGGCCGAGCGGGCGTCACCGCCCCTTCCGGTAACGGCTTCGCCGGAAACTCCACGCCCCAGAACCCCGGCGTTGCCTCGGTAAACTCCATCTCGATGTACGGACTGCCCGCGTGAAATCGTTGCTTCCCCGTGACTTGCGCCACTACTTCCTGCTTCGATTCCCTGTGCGTCAAAAACAGCAATTGCCCCACAATCACATCCGTCCCCAGCCGGATTACTCCTCCGTTTTCAAACACCAGCACGCTCGTGGTGTTTTCCGTAAACAGCTCGCGCCTTCCGGCGCTTTCCCCGGGACGCGCCCCCGCTACCGTCACGGCGGTTTCATGCGCCACGGCATTGCGTTTGCGCGCTGCTGGAGGGTCCGCCACGCGCGTGGCGGTGGTCTTGCCGTTGTCCACTGCGAAACCCAATGGGATGTCCCTTGGTGCGCCCCAGGGTCGGGAGACGCACTCTGCAATATGAATTTTGTGTTTCTTGAGAGCCGCTCACGCGCAGCGGTAAGACGCATCTATCCTCGCAGCTTTTCCACTCCGCTGGCCATAGTACAAACGTACCCGTGTGACCTGTTCGCTCGCTCAGGTCAACTCCAGCAGCGCCGCATCTCCGTTAGTTTTTTCTTAGAACCATCGGCTGATCGCCCACCCAGCAAACACATCCGCCATCTTTGCTAGACTGTCTCTCCATGACCGTAATCGACGAAGTCCTGCAAGCCAACGAAATCTACGCGCGCACCCACGAACTGCGCAAACTCACCCCGCGCCCCGAGCGCAAGCTCGCCATCCTCACCTGCATGGACACGCGCCTATCCATCCGCACCCTCGGCCTGAAAACCGGCGATGCCCACATCATTCGCAACGCCGGCGGCATCGTCACCGAAGACACCCTCCGCTCCCTGATCGTCTCCCACCACCTCCTGGGCACTGAGGAATTTATGGTCATCAACCACACCGATTGCGGTCTCATGCACACTTCCGAACAAGATCTCCGCACCCGCATCCAGAATCGCACTGGAACCGCCGCCGTCTCCCCCGCCTTCTTCTACGCCTTCCAGAACATCGACGAAAACGTCCGCCACCAGCTGCAAAAACTTCGCACCCACCCCTGGATCCCCGCCAGCATCGCCATCCGCGGCTTCGTCTACGACGTAGCCACCGGCCACCTCCGCGAAATCAAGCTCTCCTGATCCCGCCACCGCTTTCTTGTTTGTCCGACCCTTAGTAGGGGCGGCTTTACGCCGCCATCCTTTCTTTCGCCCTCACCCGACAATTCCATGAAACGCTCCGTCCTTCTTTCGCACTTCTATTCATAGAAGTTCCTAGCGACGCTGGTCGCCTCGGCCGGTTGGCGTTCTTTCACCAGAACCTCGCCTCTTTCCGGCCGGGTTTTCTTGCGAGAGGTTGAACCATGTCCACTTCTGCCCAATTCCCTCAAGGTCTACTTGTGCTCTTGCCCCGAGTTTTCAGGTATATCCGCTTATCCCTCGCGTTGCTCGCGTTCTGCGCCATTCCCGCCCAGTCGCAAACGATCGCCACCGTTAGCGGTCCATTCCCCGCCCCCGTCTTCGTCAACATCTATTGGGACGCCGCCTGGGACGCCGACAATCCCGGCTTTTCCAGCGCGACCATGAACACCCTCACCGCGGCAGTCATCAACAGCTCCTACATGGGCGGGCTCGCCGAATACGGCGTCGCCACCCCCACCTTCGGCGGCGGTTTCCTCGCCAGCTCCTCCTGCATTCCCACCGCCCCCACCCGCGTACCCATCTTTGATCTCTTCGGCCCATCGATCCAAAGCTTTGTAAACTGCGAAGTCTCTTCCGGCGGCGTGCCCGTGGGACCTTCCGTCATTTACAACGTGATTATGCCGCCCGCCACTCTGGAATCGGACCTCTTCGGCGCGGTGCTGGCTTGCGGTGGTTCGACCTTCTCCGCCTACCACTTTCACAGCGACTTCTTCTCCGGCGGCGCGCCTTTTACCGCCATTTTTGCCAATTCCGCCTGCGGAGGGCTGCTTGTTAACATGACCCACGAAATGGTCGAAGCTGCCACGGACCCCTTTCCTCCGATCAACGTGGTCGTCAGCGGCAGCGGCGAAATCGCCGACTTCTGCACCGGAACCGTCGCGTTCCTTTCTCCCTTTGGAAAAGGAATCTTGAGCACCTATTGGTCAAACGCCCGCCAGGCCTGTGTCACCGGAACCGCCAGCGCTCCCTTTCCCGCTATTTCATCCATCGCCACCACCGGTATCGGTCCGCAAATGAACATCTCCATCAAAGGCTCCGGATTCGGTGCGCTTCCGCCTCCCTCCGGAGTTCCCGGCACCGTCGATCTCGCCTATCTTGCCGTGCGCAACAGCTCGGAACGCTGGGAAGCCGCCAATTCTTTGGACGGCAACGCCATTCTGGGCCAAGTCGCTTCTTGGACTCCCGGGGACATCGAGTTGACCGGCTTCACTTCTCCCGCCGGATTTCTCTTCAACATTCTGCCCAGTGAAACGCTGAGTTTTATCGTCTGCAATCCCGCTTCCGGCGGTTGCAGCACGACTACCACCACCCTCCCGCAAGGCGCCATTCTCTCCTCCATCACTCCAGCCAGAGGTCCTGCCGCCGGGAATACCCCGGTCGTTATCAAAGGTTCCGGATTTTCCGCTCCCATCCAGGTGAAATTCGGCTCCCTCACCGCCACTGCTCCCACCCTCGTTTCCTCTGGCGAAATTCACGTCTCCACTCCCGCTTCGCTTCCAGGCGCCGCCGTCGTCCAGGTCATTAGCGGCACTATGCCCAGCTCGCAAGAGACCTTTACGTATTGTCGTCCCGGAGTCTTCAACCTGAATCCCAAGAGCGGCCCTGCCGCCGGAGGCACGCAAGTCACCGTCACCGGGAATTGTTTTACGGACGCGACCTCGGTTCGCTTCGGGGTCAAGACTGGCTCCGCCCTGCACGTCAACAACGATTCGTCGATCTCCATCAAGGCCCCTGCGGCTACATCAACCACCGCCTGCGGCTTCGTTTCCGTCTTAGTCTCCAGCCCCGATTTGAACGGCTCGGTGAGCAGCGCGCCCAATATCAATGCCCGCTTCACCTATGGCAATCCCGCCGATTGTCTGCCCGACGGCGACCATGGCTCGTTCTGTGACACCCACCCCACCAAATGCCCGCGGCCCAGATCGATCAGCGGAAATGCGCGGCTCCAGGCCCGCGCAGCCGTTGCCTCCGCTTCGCCGGCCGATCGCGCGTCCGCTGCTCTACAGGACGCGATTTCTCGCGGTCTCCTTCAACAAGGCGCTCCCGGCACTCGGGAGCCCGCGCAGTTCGTCACCCGCGGCGATTTTGCTCTAGCCATGTCCCAGCTCTTCGAGTTCCAGGAACTCGAGGGCCCGCCCTACGTGTTCAACGACGTCGATTCTCATGACCTCTCGTACCCTGCATTTCGTCGTGTCCAGCCCTTCATGACCCCTTACCCGGGTCCCGGCGGCGCCTACACTTTCTACCCGTCTCTGCCCATGGAGCGTGAGGAAGCCGCTGCAGCCGTGGTCTCCATCCTGGTGCACGCCGGCAAGCTTACCGCCGCTGACGGTTCGCAAAGTCCCTCGCTGGCCCGCTTGAAGGACGTTGGCCGCCTCAACCAGAGGCTCGCCCCTTCCGTTGGTCTGGCCCTCGAACACAGCCTGTTGAGCGCCAGCGACGCTCAGGAATTTCGCCCCAGGGCCTTCCTGACCCGCTCCGAGTTCGCCCTGCTCCTCCAGCAACTCGAAAAATGATCGGAGCTCCCCCAATCTGCCCGAGGGACGGCACATCGCCGTCCCTCGCCAGAAACCGCGCATGATGCCTAACGATCCAGAACTAGGGGTACTGGTAAGAACTCTTGCGACACATCACCAACCGAATTAGCTGGACATTTGATGGCAACTGTGCTATCATAGCTAACGATAACTAGGCCAGGGCGGAGGCTGGCAACCTCCTTGTCCGCCCAAATCCAACCCGTCACCCAATCAGCACGTCGCGTCCCGATTCGTGCAGGCGTCGTCCATCATTCCGCCGCGCCCTTCCCTCCCTCGGTCTTGCGTGCTCTTCCGCACGCTGCTGCAAAAGAGCGAAGCGCATCCCCTTACTTTTCAATCGCTTCCCGCCTCTTTGCAAAAACCGCGGGTGGGCCGTCACAAGCGTTTTCCCTCGCCACTTGCCACTCGCCATTAAGCCCTTTAGAATCCGCACTTACAGACAAACACCGTGTTTCGCCCGGTTTTGGCCGAAATCGTCCGTCCGCAAGTCCTTTAGAATCTGCACTTGCAAGAAATCGCTCTGCAACCCCTTTAGAATCCGCACTTACGAAAAAACCCGGGGGGGGGCCTTACCTTATGTTAACCAGCACCAGCCCTGTAGCCGCCGTCCTTTTAGGGCGGCGTGGCCCATCTTCCGTCCGGTCACTCCGCCCGGTACATCGTAATGCCGCTGAGCATCTTGGGGTAGAAGTCGGTCGACTTTTGCGGCATCACTTCGCCGGCCGTGGCGATCTTCATGACCTGGCCGACGCCGCAAGCGTTCAGCAGGAACGCCACTTCGGCCGCCCCCCGGTCCACCGCATCCAGCGCTGCGCCAGCCTCTCGCTCGTACGTAAGGTTCGCTTCTACCCTTACCGCTTGCGGCGTGATCCCCAGCGCCGGCTCCAGAATGCCTTCGTGCAGCAGCACCACGTCCAGCTCGCGCTGCAGCGGCGAAACGTTGGGCAGCAGCCGGCTCAGGTCGGCACCGGGCCGCAGCGTGAGCAAGTAATACGCCTGCTTCCCCGGCTCGGCCGCGGGATACGCTCCGATCGCGCGTTGTTTGCGCGCTTCCGCCAGCCGCGCCAGGAATTTCTCTCGCGCCAACGCCTTTTCTCCTTCATTCGTAAACGCAAACGTCTCCGCCGTGAACCACGGCTCGAGATAGCGCCGCACATCTGGCCAGCGGAAGTCGTGCAGATGCGCCGCTACGCGATGGCCCGGCAGAATCAGCAGCCCGGGGGCTTCGGTGTTGACGAACGTCATCATTGCCAGTTCGTAAGGGGCCAATTCATAAGGGGCGCGCTCATACGGCGCTTCGGGATCAATCTTTCCGGTGCCGGCCTGCGCGCGGCGCTCATTCCGGTATGTCAGCGCGGTTTCGTAGCGGTGATGCCCATCCGCAATCACCAGCTTCTGGTCTTTCATGGCGGCGTGAATCGCGGCTACGCGTTCGGGATCGTCGATCACCCACAAGCGGTGCACCACGCCGTACTCATCGCGCAGCTCCGTCGCGGGAGCACCGGAGCTTTCGGCGTCGCTCAAAATCTTGTCCACGCGCTTTTGCGGATCGGAATACAGCATGAAGAGCTGCCCGGTATGCATCCTGGTCTTGCGCAGCAGCTCCAGCCGGTCCGCCTTCGGGCCGGACAGCGTGTGCTCGTGCCGGAACACCACGCACGCGGAATATTCCTCCAGCTTGCCGGCGCCGATGAAGCCGCGCCGCGTCATCCTCTGCGGAGCTCCGGGGCGCTCCTGCGTCCCGGGTACGCTGTACTCCTGCGTGTAGGCATAGAAAGCCGGCGCCGGGTCGGCCACCACCACCTGCTGCGCGATCCAATCGTGCAAGGCGGCCGCCGCGCGGGTGTACACGTTGTTCTGCGGCGTATCGCTTTCGTAGGTCTTGCCCTTTTCCACCACGATCAAATTGTGCGGTTCGGCGTAATACTTTTCCTGCATAGCCGGCGAAATTTTGTCGTACGGCTGCGTCAGCACGCGGTCGTACGCCGCTTTCTCGGGATTGTAGCGATACGCTCGAAAGGGGTGGACCTGGGCCATGGGCTCTCCAGTCAATTCTCGCTGCTCGCGAAGCCTCACAGTTTACGCGAACTCGCCGCCAAATCGGAGCCGGCACCCTCTGGGTACGCGCAGAAGCTTCCTCTTGACGGCAAGAATACTAGGAGTAAAATTCGCCCCTCGCGAGGGAGAGTGCGGCAAGCCCCTGGCGCCCCTCCTTGGCATTCCCCTGCGCTTGGGCTCCAACAGCCGAAGACCTCGGTTCATCAAGGCGGGGAAACTGGTAATTTGCTGCACGAATATAGAGGCCGGCGCCTGAGAGACGGATAGTAGTAGTAAGTGCTTTTCAACAATCGCTGAAGATCCAATGGAGGACTTATGGCAACGACAAGAGTCGCGGTAGCACCGATGAAGGCGGCGCAGATTCCCAAGCCGGGAGCCGATTTCCAGATCGTCGAGCGCGAGATTCCTAAGCCAGGTGCAGGAGAGGTGCGCATCAAGGTGCAGGCCTGCGGAGTTTGCCACAGTGACATGTTCACCAAAGAAGGCGCGTGGCCGGGCATCCAATATCCTCGCGTGCCGGGACACGAGGTAGCGGGCATTATCGATGAACTGGGTGCGGGTGTGTCCGGGTGGAAGGAGGGACAGCGCGCGGGCGTTGGCTGGCACGGCGGCCACGACGGCACGTGTCTCCAGTGCCGGCGGGGAGATTTTGGCAATTGCCGGAACCTGAAAATAGCGGGCATCAGCTATGACGGCGGATACCAGCAATACATGCTGGCTCCAGTGGAAGCGCTGACGGCGATACCGGAAAGTCTCAGTGACGTGGAAGCAGCACCGCTGCTGTGCGCCGGAATCACCACTTACAACGCGCTGCGGCACAGCGGTGCTGTGCCCGGCGACCTGGTTGCGGTGCTGGGTATCGGCGGTCTGGGTCACCTCGGAATTCAATTCGCAAACAAGTTTGGTTATCGGGTTGCGGCCATCGGACGCGGGGCGGAAAACGAGGGGCTGGCAAAGAAACTCGGAGCTAGCGTGTACATCGACAACAAAATGACGAATGCAGCAGAGGCGTTGCAAAAATTGGGCGGCGCAAAGGTAATTCTTGCGACAGCCCCGAGCTCCAAAGCGATGTCTGAGTTGTTTGACGGCCTGGGGCCAACTGGCAAGCTCATGGTCGTGGGTGCGGACATGGCGCCCCTCGCGGTCACCCCGGCACAGCTGATCAACGGTCGCAGAACCATTCAAGGCTGGGCCACGGGAACACCATCGGACGCCGAAGACACGCTGAACTTCTCCGTACTAACCGGCGTGCGTCCGATGATCGAGACGTACCCGCTCGAAAAAGCGGCCGAGGCCTACGCGCGAATGATGAGCGGCAAGGCACAGTTCCGCGTCGTCCTGACGATGTGAGTGAACCAGCCGCAACGCCCGACGATGGCTCGTTGGCCTCTTTCAGTGATCCGGGCGCCAACGGTTGGCTGCTCCAGGAAGTGAAGAAGCGCGCTCCGGGACCGTAACGGGATCAGAAGCCGGCCGGACTGGGACATCACGACCACCCGACCTCAAAGCGGCGTGGCAGCAAGGCTGCAAGGAGCTCTTCTATCCGTACGGCAAACGTACCTGCAAACTCTCGGTGAACAGGATTAGGAGCAGCCTGTTGAAAATGCGCGGACACCTTTAAAATGATGGCTTATGCCCCAATCCGGCTTTTCCCATGTTCGCGCACTGATCTTCGATCTCGATGGCACGCTCATCGACTCCAAACTCGACTTGATTCTTTCCGTGAACGCGACGCTGCGCCAGCTCGGCCGCCGCGAGCTGCCCGAAGAAACCATCTCCGGCTACATCGGGCGCGGCGCGCCGATCCTCGTGGCGCAAGCGCTGGGCCCGGGCGCTTCCGAAGGCGAATGCAAGCAAGCGCTCGAGTTCTTCCTCAGCTACTACGAAGCGCACAAAATGGACAACACTATCCTGTATCCGGGAGTCACCGAAGCGCTGGAGCGTTTGGTCCCCATGCCTATGGCGGTGCTCACCAACAAACCAGTGCGCGTCAGCTTGCGAATTTTGGAAGCACTGGGATTGGCGGAGAGATTCAGCGCCGTGTACGGAGGCAACAGCTTTGAAACCAAAAAACCCGATCCCCTCGGGGCCAACACCATTCTGCGCGAACTGAAAACCGCGCCCAACCAAGCTATGCTCATCGGCGACTCCGAAATCGACGTGCAAACCGCGCGCAACGCCGGCACGCTCTCCGCCATCGTCAACTACGGCTTCGGCGCCCACGACCGCGCCACCCACCCCGCCGATGTTTACCTCGACTGCTTAACTGACCTCCTCTCGCTCCTGCCTAATGGCCAGGGAGTAGCTCGATGATTGGTCGAGATTGGAGTCCCGCGGGGCGAGCGGCAGCGTCCCGAAACCGGGATCGGGATTCTCGGGGGAGCTTGCCGGTAGTCTTGCTTGTGCATTGGCAATCGGATCTGCCGACGGGCTTGCCATCGCGGGCCGGGCTTGGCAGACTCAGCGCGTGCTGATTGGCCTATTTCCTGAGTTGGACGCGGCTGGGGGTGTGCAGCGCGCGGGGCGGCATCTGGCGGCGGTGCTGACGGAGTTTGCGGCGAGCCGGGCGATGGAGTGCCGGCTGCTGAGCCTGAACGATTCGCAGGAATTGCACCGGATGTCGGTGGGGAACCGGGAATTTGTGTTTACCGGATGCGCGCGGGGAAAAGGGCGGTTTGCGGCGACGGCAATGCGCGCGGCGCGGCGGCGCGCGAAACTGGTGATTGCGGCGCATCCGAACCTGGGACCGGTGGCGGCGGCGATGAAGCTGGTGGCGCCGCGGATGAAAACTATTGTTTGCACGCATGGCATTGAAGTGTGGGAGCCGCTTTCCGCGATGCGGCGGCGCGCGCTGCGCCAGGCGAATGTGGTGCTGGCGCCGAGCCGCAGCACGGCGGAGCATGTGACCGAGAAGCAGGGCGTGGCTGCGAGTAGATTGCGGGTGCTGCCGTGGGCTCTGGACCCACAATTCGAAGCGCTACTGGCGGTGCGGCCGGTTCCGGCGCCGCCTGCGAATTTCCCGGTGGGGCGAGTGGTGCTGACGGTAGGGCGCTGGCAGGAAAGCGAGCGCTACAAGGGCATGGACACGCTGATTACGGCGTTGCCGCGACTGCTGCCACGCTGGCCGGACCTGCAACTGGCTATCGCGGGAGACGGAGACGACCGGCCGTGGCTGGAACACCTGACGGAGAAAAACGGAGTACGGCTGCACGTGCACTTTTTTGCGGGACTGAGCTATGCGGAACTGGCGGCGTGTTACGCGGCTTGCGAGATTTTCGCGCTGCCGAGCGCGGCGGAAGGATTTGGGCTGGTGTATTTGGAAGCGATGGCGCGGGGCAAGCCGGTGATCGGCGGAGCGCACGGCGGAGCGCCGGAAGTGATCGAGGATGGGGTGACCGGATATCTGGTGCAGCATGGCGATGCGGTGCAACTGGCGACGTCGATCGAGACGCTGCTGGCGCATCCGGAGGTGGGGCGGGAGATGGGCGCGCGGGGCAGCCACCGGGTGGAGCACGAATTCCGGTTTAACGTTTTCGCCAAAGAGTTCAAGAAGATCCTTCGCGAGCAATGCGAATCCTGAACGTTACGGCAAGCTACGCGCCCTTTCTGGAATTCGGCGGGCCACCGGTGAAGGTGCGGTCGCTGTCGGAAGGCCTGGCGCGGCAGGGGCATAGCGTGACGGTGCTGACGGCAGACTGGGGCATCGACGCGCGGCTGCGGGATGCGAGCGGGCAAGTGGCGGCGGAGCGCTCACCGTTTGGGTGGCGGAGGGAAGAAAACGGTGTGCAGGCGATTTATTTGCCGACGTGGCTACGGAGGCGGGCGTTGAGCTGGAATCCGGCGGCGAAGCGGTATTGCCGTGCGCGGCTGCAGAATTTCGACGTCGCGCACATCTTTGGACTTTACGACCTGTTGGGGCCAGCGGTGGCCGGCGAGTGCCGGGCGAAGGGGCTGCCGTACGTGGTCGAGCCCATCGGTATGTTTTTGCCAATTGTACGAAATATTCTACTGAAACGGATGTATCATGCGATGTTAGGACGGCGTTTGCTTTGGGGAGCGAGCGCGGTCATCGCCACCTCGGAACAGGAAGCGGAAGAGTTGGCTGGCGGCGGAGTCCGGCGCGAGAAGATTGTGTTGCGGCGAAACGGCGTCGAGCGGCCCAGCAAGTGGCCCGAGAGCGGCGCTTTCCGCAGAGCAAACGGGATATCGCCCGGCGCGAAACTTGTTCTGTTTCTGGGGCGTCTATCAGTGAAGAAAAGCCCGGAACTGCTGCTCAAGGCGGTTGCGGATCTTCCAACGCAGCTTCAGGAGAGAGAGCTGAAGCTTGTTTATGCCGGACCAGACGAGGGCGGAGTGCGGAAGCAATTAGCGCAGATGACGTCGCGGCTCGGTATGCAGAAGCGGGTTTATTTTTCCGGGCCGATCTATGGGGATACGAAATGGGCGGCATACCGGGACGCGGACGTCTTTGTACTGCCGTCGCAGAACGAGAACTTCGGGAACAGCGCGGCGGAGGCGGTGGCGGCAGGGACACCGGTGATCGTGACGGAACAATGCGGGATCGCGCCGCTGCTAGCGGACCAGGCAGGGCTGGTGGTGGCTCATGACGCGAGTTCGATTTCTGGAGCGCTGGCGCGAGTGCTAAGCGAGCCTGGACTGCGGGAGAGACTTGCCGCAGGATGCTCGGCGGTTGCGGCGCGGCTCGGATGGGAAGAACCGGTGCAGGAAATGGAATCTTTGTACGCTAGAGTTGCGGCGCAGCGCGATGCCGAGAGCGATGCCGAGAGCGATTCCAAGAACAATTTCGAATTGGGGGCGGGAGACTAGCGCTTTGGCAGGCAACCAACATCCGATTTTTCGCGCGGCCTGGTGGATGACCAACATCCTGTTCGCGGCGGCGATCGTTTCGGTTATCTATTCCGGGTTTCGGGAGTATTCGGTACGCCGGTATCTTGACGGCTTCTCGGACGCGATTGTGCCGAACTCGCTGCCGGCGCGCGCCAAGGTGGAAGCGATCCTGAACTGGATGCGCGCGGAACCGTCAAGAGCAGTGACGGATCACCCGGACGAACTGGCGCATCGCGATCCCATAATGACGCTGAATTACGCGCAGCTCTTGAATGTGTGCGGGACGGCGACGAACGCGTTTTTGAATTTGGCGCGAGGCTCGGACCTGCAAGTCCGGCGGCTACTGCTGCTGGATGCGAACCGGAACACCAAGCACGTGGTCGCGGAAGTGTTGATCGACGGGAAGTGGATCGTGGTGGATCCCACGTACCGCATCCTTATGCGTGATGCCAGCGGCCGACTGCTGACGCGAGACGATCTGAAAAAACCAGAGCTTTTCGCGCAGGCGACCGCCGCGGCGCGGGGCTATCCAGCAGAGTACACCTACGAGAAATTTGCCCACGTGCGCATCACGCGGCTGCCCATGGTGGGGCTGGGGCTGCGGCGAGCGCTGGACTGGACACTGCCGGGCTGGGAAGAAATGGCGGACTGGAGCCTGCTGCTGGAGCGGGAATCTTTCTTTGTTTTGTTCGCGTCGGCGATGGCGACGCTGTTTATGGTTTTGGTGCGAGCGGTGCTGGCGTGGCTCGCGGACCGGCGGCTGCATGTACCGCGCTTCGGGCTCAGAAAGCATTTTCGGCGGGCCGGCGTGGCGCTGTTTTCAACTCCGGAGATACCCCAGTAGCGTGTGCGGCATTTGCGGCGTCGCCTTCACCACGGATTCCCCTGACGCGGAAACACGCGTAAGAAAGATGACCGCCGCGATGCAGCATCGCGGGCCGGATGGCGAAGGATATCTCCGGGATGCGCGCGCGCCGGGGCTGGCGCTGGGGATGCGGCGGCTGAGCATCATCGACCTGCCTGGAGGACAGCAACCTGTCTGGAATGAGAACCACGACGTCGCGGTAGTATTCAACGGCGAGCTCTACAACTATCGCGAACTGCGCGAGCGGCTGGGCATGCTCGGGCACCAGTTCCACACGAAATCGGACACGGAAGTGCTGGTGCACGCTTGGGAAGAGTGGGGCGAGGACCTGCTGAGCGAGTTGCGCGGGATGTTTGCGTTTGCGCTGCTGGATTTGCGCGCGCGGTACGCAACGGCGCCGATTTTGTTTCTGGCGCGCGATCCGCTGGGAATCAAGCCGCTGTATTACACGCAATCGACGGATGGATTTGCGTTCGCGTCCGAAGTGCGTGCGCTGCTGGCGGGCGGCGCGGCGGAAAAGCAGCTTTCGCAGGACGCGCTGACTTCTTATTTTTTGTTCGGAAGCGTTTCGGAGCCAGTAACGATGCTGGAAGGCGTGTTTTCACTGCCGCCGGGGCATCGCATGCTGCTGTATGTGCCGGAACGGCGGCGCACGCCGCGCGCGCGGCCGTGGTGGGACGCGATGCGGAGTCCTGCGGCGCGCGATGTGGAGAGACCGCGGGAGCTTGCTACGGCGGCGAAGCGGTTGCGGCCCATGCTGGAGGATGCGGTGCGCGCGCATCTGATCGCGGACGTGCCAGTGGGACTGTTTCTCTCGAGCGGGCTGGACTCGAGCATCATCGCGGCGCTGGCGGCGCGCGCGCAGCCGGGGATGCACAGTTTTACGCTGACGTTTCCGGGCACGCCGTACGATGAAGCGGCGGAGGCGCGCGGCGTTGCGGAACATTGCGGGACGAAGCACAGGGAAGTACCGCTGGATGGCGGCGCGGTGGTGGCGCGGATCGACGAAGCGCTGGCGGCGCTCGATCAGCCGACTATGGACGGCGTCAACACCTATTTTGTTTCGTGGGCGGCGCGCGAAGTGGGATTGAAGGTGGCGCTTTCCGGGTTGGGAGGCGACGAGCTGTTCGCGGGCTATTCGAATTTTGGCGATACGCAACGCATGAAGAAGCTGATCCGGCTGGCATGGTTTGTTCCAGCGCCTCTGCGCCGTGCTCTCGCTCCGATGATTGTGAGGATGGCTGGAGAGCAGATCTCGCCGGACGCGGCGCGCAAGGCGGAGGCGGCGTGGACGTTGCCGGACGCGCTTCCGCATCCGTATCTTTTTACGCGGGCACTTTTTGCTCCGGGGCAAATTGAAAAAGTGATGGAAGCTCGGTTCCGGCCGAGCGCGATCAACGCAGACGGAGTAACGCTCGATCCCACGTGGCTCGCGTGGCTGGAACGCACGGCGGAAGAGGCGCGCAAGATGGAGCCGACAGCGGGAACGGCGTGGCTGGAGATGCGCACGTACATGGCCAGTACGCTGCTGCGGGACACGGATTCGGTAAGCATGGCGCGGTCGCTGGAAGTGCGCGTACCGCTGCTGGATACTCCGCTGGTGGAATTCGTGCAGACGCTTCCGGACGCGGCGAGGCGGAGGACGGGCGCTCAGAAGGCGCTGCTGACGGGCGCGATCGGCGATTTGCTACCGCCCAGTATTCTGGCGCAACGCAAACGAACCTTTACGCTGCCTTGGGAAGCGTGGCTGCGCGGGCCGTTGCGTTCGAGAATGGAAGCGAGTTTTGCGGAGCCCGCGGCGGCGCTGACGCCGTATTTGCGGAAGAACGGAATGAATCAGGTGTGGAATGCGTTTCTGGCGGAGAAAACTTCGTGGTCGCGGGTGTGGTCGATTTTTGTGGTGAATGAATGGTGCCGTCGGCATTTGGCGGCGTAACGCGGCGCTGCCGATTGCGGAATCCTGGCGCAGGCTTCCGCACCGTGTTGAATCTCGCTTGACACTGCGAAGAGTCGAGTGTTAACTGCCGCGCTGCGAGGAGGTCTTCACTCATGATTAGTTTTTCCACTTTCGCGGCCTGGTTTGCTGCTGCAACGATCAGCCTGACGGCTCCGTCGTCACTGCGGTCACAGGAATTGCCTGGCCGGCTTACGGCGATGGACGAGTTTCCAGCTGCAGACCGGCACTGATCCGCAAATTTCTCCGGACGGAAGAAGGATTGTGTACGTCCGACGGTTCGCCGATCCCATGACCGACCGCCGGTACGCCAATCTTTGGATCATCAACGCCGACGGCTCCGATCATCGGCCGCTGAGCACTGGGAATCGCAATGATGTTTCGCCGCGCTGGTCCCCCGACGGCAGCCGGCTTGCGTATCTCTCGGACGCGGACGGCAAGCAGCAAATCTACATTCGTTGGATGGACAGCGGGCAGACCGCTCGGGTTACCAATCTCGAACAAGCGCCGGACGCTATCAGTTGGTCTCCGGACGGCAAGATGCTTTCGTTTTCCGCGCTGGTTCTCGGCAAGGGTCCGCACCTGGCGGACCTGCCCACTCCTCCCGCGGGAGCGAAATGGGCTGATCCTGCGACCGCTTACGACCGGCTCGTGTATCGCTTCAACGGCGTCGGCTATCTTAAGCCGGGATACATGCAGGTCTTCGTGGTCAGCGCCGAGGGCGGCTCGCCGCGGCAGATCAGCAACGGCAATTTCCCAAACGGTGGAAACGAATTCGGCCCTTCACGAGCTTCGTGGACGCCCGACGGAAAATTCTTGATCGTTTCCGTGAATCGACATCCCGAATCTGATCACGCATTCTTTGACGATGAAGTATACGAATTCAGCGTTGCGGATGGCTCGCTGCGCGCGCTCACCAATCGCAAAGGCCCGGATAACTCGCCGGTGGTTTCGCCGAACGGGAAATGGATCGCGTACACGGGCTACGATGATCGCTACCAGGGTCACCAAAGCACGCAGCTTTATCTGATGAACCGCGAAGGCAGCGGTTCGCGATCGCTTTCCGAGAAGCTCGACCGCGACATCGCTGATGCGCAGTGGGCGCCCGACAACAGCGGCATTTATTTCCGCTACGACGAGCAAGGCGATTCCAAGATCGGCTTCTACTCGACGGACGGCGCGTTCAAGAAAATCACCGACCATGTGGCCTCCACAACCAACGCCGGGGGCAGCGGCTCGTTTTCCATCGCGCGCAACGGCACCATCGCGTACACCTACGGCCGCACGGACATCCCCGGCGATATCGCCACGCTCACCAGCGGGGCGACGAAGGTGCTCACTTCGCTGAACCAGGATCTGCTGGCGCAAAAGAAGCCCGGCCACGTCGAGGAAATCTGGTACGAGTCCTCAAAGGACAAGCGCAAAATTCAAGGCTGGATCGTGCAGCCACCTGATTTTGATCCCGCGAAGAAATATCCGCTCATTCTCGAAATCCACGGAGGCCCCTTCGCCAACTACGGCGACCGTTTTGATTTCGAAAAACAAGTGCTGGCGTCTCGCGGCTACGTGGTGCTGTACACCAATCCGCGCGGCAGCACGAGCTATGGCGAGGAATTCTCGAACCTGATTCATCATGCGTATCCGGGCGATGATTTTGACGACTTGAACAGCGGCGTGGACGCGGTGATTGCTAAAGGCTACATCGACAGCAACAATCTGTTCGTCACCGGGGGCAGCGGCGGCGGCGTGCTCACCTGCTGGACCATCGAGCATACCGACCGTTTCCGTGCCGCGGCTCCGCTGTATCCGGTCATCAACTGGTACAGCTTCGCGCTCACTTCGGATATTCCGTTCATTACGAAATATTGGTTCGCTGGGAATCCCTGGGACAACACGGAGAACTACATGCAGCGCTCGCTCACCAACCTGGTCTCGAAGATAAAGACTCCGAGCCTGGTGATGACGGGCGAGGCGGACTACCGCACGCCGATTTCGGAAGCGGAGCAGTTCTACGAAGCGCTCAAGCTGCTGAACGTGGAGGCCGTGCTGGTGCGCGTTCCGGAAGAGCCGCACGGGATCGCGCGGCGTCCCAGCCACCATATCGCGAAAATGTTGTACATTGCTGGGTGGTTCGACCAGCACAAGAGCAAGCCCTAAACGCCTGCCCATAATTTATCTCTCGTTTAGCTTGGTGCAGCTAGCGTGGTTGGTCGGCTACATGCACAAAGATTCCAGGAGGTAGTATGAATGCGAAGTTTCGCCTGACGGCAGGGCTCGTTGTTCTGTTGTTCGCTTGCTGCGCAGTTCCAGTCATGAAAGCGCGCTGGCATTCGCCAGCCGCCACTCCGGGCCCCAGCGGCTACCACGTCGTGAAAACGATTCCGATTCCCGGCGACACCGGCTGGGACTATCTCGCGGTGGACAGCGGCAATCGGCGCGTTTACGTTTCACGTGGAACCCATGTTGTTGTCCTCGATGCCGATTCGCTGGCTGTCGTCGGCGACATTCCGGATACGCAAGGCGTTCACGGCATCGCCATCGCCGCTGACCTGGGCCGCGGCTTCGTGAGCAATGGCCGCGCCAATACGGTCACGATTTTTGACATCAAGACGCTGAAGACCATCGGCACCGCCGCGACCGGCACGAATCCCGACGCGATCATCTACGACGCCGTCACCAAGCACGTCTTCGCGTTCAACGGTAGCAGCAAAGACGCGACGGTGCTCAGTGCCGCAGACGGCACCGTCGCGGGCACGATTCCTCTCGGCGGTAAGCCTGAATTCGCCGTCGCCGATGGCAAAGGCACCGTTTACGTCAACATCGAAGACACTTCCGAGCTGGTGCACATCGATGCGAAAGGTCTCAAAGTCCTGCATCGCTGGCCGCTCAAGCCGTGTGATGAGCCCTCGGGCCTGGCGATGGATTTGCAGAGCCGCCGTCTCTTTGCCGGTTGCGGAAACAAAATGATGGCGGTGGTGGACGCGGACTCGGGCAAATTGGTCACCACGCTACCGATCGGCGACGGTGTTGATGCCAACGCCTTTGATCCGGAGAGCAAATTCGCTTTCTCTTCCAACGGTGAAGGCACGCTGACGGTGGTGCACGAAGATTCGGCGGACAAATTTACTGTCGTCGAAAATGTTCCCACGAAGCGCAGCGCGCGCACCATGGGACTCGACCTCAAGACTCATAATGTTTTGCTGCCGGCCGCGGATTTCGATCCTCCGGCGACAGGCGAGCGGCGTCCTAAGATGAAGCCGGGCACTTTCGTGCTTTTGGTGGTTTCCAAGTAAGAACGGAGTCTTCGGAAGGCCATGGCGGGCGGCAGGCAATACCTGCCGCCCGATTCGTTTTCAGAGCAGCGTAACGCTTGTTGGCATTATTAGTCCGTCTCGCAGTTAGCTCTATCATCAACAGCAAAGATGGACGCAAAGTGTGTGTTTCATTGCCTTATTGGCGATTTGTTCTATCGTCTCCCCGCTAACAAGCGTTTCACTTTATTGGATACAATGAATTATTTGTTGACACTCGCTCTTTCCGGGTGTACACGACACCCACAAGTTGCGTGAGTGGGGCTTGGCGAGTGGTCAAATTTCAGCGTTTCTCCGGAGTTTCAGGGACTCCCGTTCCTTCACTGCGGGTGTGTGCTGCTGGCAGGCGGTTCCGGCCGGCTCCGGGAGAAACGTTTGCTTCTCGCGCGTTTGGCGGTGGTTCAGCCGTCCGAGCGCTGCCCGCTGAACCTTGCTGCTCCTCTCGCCAACTATTCGGAGGGTGGGAGGCAACATGAAAGTCTTGTCAAGAATCACCAGCGCGGGCGTCCTTCTTCTCGCGCTATGCACCGCAATTCCAGCCTGGGCGCAAACGGCGAACACTGCCGTCGTCCTCGGCACCGTGGTCGACGCCAAGGGCGGCGTCGTTCCAGATGCCACCGCGGACCTAACCAACACGGCGACGAGCGAGGCCAAGAGCATTCAGAGCAATGGCTCCGGGCAATATGTCTTTCCCACGGTCGCCCCGGGCACTTACTCGCTGAAGATTACCAAGGCAGGGTTTCGGACGGTGACCTTCTCCAACATCGCGGTCAACGTCTCGAAGAGTTACACGTATGACGTTACGCTGGAGATCAGCGCGGGCGCGGAAACTATTGAGGTCACCGCGGGCGCTACCGCCGAACTACAGACCACGGACGCAGTCGTAGGCGGGGTTGTAGCTGGTGAGACGCTCTCGCACCTTCCGACGCTGCAGCGCGACACTCGCGAGCTGCTGACTTTGCAGGCCGCTTCAACGCCTTATGAGAGCAGCAACGGCGGCGGATTCGGCGATTCTGGCGGCACGGTTGCCGGCGCGCGCAGCGACCAAAATGCTTTCAATCTCGACGGCATCGATATCACCGACAACGTGATCGCCGGCGGCGGCAATCAGGCTCCGATCATTCCCATCGGCGTGGAAGCTACCGACGAATTCCGCGTGGGCCTTACGAACAATAATGCGAGCTTTGGCCGCGCAGAAGGCGGCCAAATCAACGTGATCAGCAAAAGCGGCACGAACACTTTTCATGGTTCGGCGTATTGGTATCATCAGAATTCGGCTCTGAATGCCAACACCTGGGATCTCAATCACACTCCCGACGGCAACGGCAATGCGTTCACGAAGAAGCCTGCCGATCACGACAACCGCGGCGGCTTCACGTTCGGCGGCCCCATCTGGAAGAACAAAACGTTCTTTTTCGGCAATTATGAGATCCGCCGCTTCCCGCAATCCGCGCAGATCACGCGCCTTGTGCCCACCGACACTCTCAAGCAAGGAAAACTGTTATTTCAAGACTGTGCCAAGGGATTCCAGAAGCAAGCCGACGGAAGCCAGGTCTGCCAAGGCGGCAACACTGAGAGCTACAATCTGCTATCGGCGAACAACTGTGGCGCGGACGCGAATGGGCAGCCGCTTAATCAAGCTTGCGACCCGCGCGGTATCGGTATCAGTCCAACCATACAGAAGCTCTGGGGCATGATGCCGACGGGCAATGATCCGAATTTGGGCGATGGAGCCAACACCATCGGCCTTTTGAAGAGCGTTGCCGAGCCGCTGAAAGACGACAGCGTCAATTTCCGTCTGGACCACAACTTCACCGAAAAGGTGAAATTCTTCGGACGTTACATGTACCACCGCGACTTGTCACCGAATGCCAGCGGTTCAGCCGCCGGGCAGATCGATTTGCTCACGGCTACACCCACCAACACGAGCGCCTCCAATCTGCGCGGCGACGGTTACATCGCCGGGCTCAGTTGGCAAATCAACGATCACATGACCAACGACTTTCGAGCCGGCTGGATTCGCAGCCGCCAGGATTTTACTGTGATCCGGCCGCGCACCTCGGCCGCGAGCTTAGCCTTGCCCGGCACGGACTCCGCTCTTGGCCCGATTGCTTTGGCGCCAGGCCTCGGACAGACCGGCCTGATTGACACGGTCATCGACGTGGACACGCAGCGCGCGCGTCATCAAGCTATCTACGATAGCAATAAACAGTACGCAGACAACGTCAGCTGGATCAAGGGTAAGCACACGATCGTGACCGGGGCGGATATCCGCTGGTTGCCGACCATTCACGACCGCGACGACAAGGTAATCGGTTCCTTGAACTCGCTAGTTGCCACGCTTGACGCCGACGTCTCGGGGGCGCTCACGATCCCTGGCGCAAATCGTCCAGCCACTTGCGCTCCTGGAACTCCGGCCTCGGGTGGCAACCCGGCTATCCCAGCAGTACTCACAAACTGCGTTCTTAGCGGCGACGGCCAGCGCTGGGACCGGCTCTATGCCGCTTCTCTCGGCTTGCTGGACAGCGTCGGGATCCTCGCCATACGCGACGGCAACCTCAACCCCAAGCCGCTCGGTGCCAGCCTGGTCGCCAAGACCACCCTGCGTTCCTACAACTTCTTCGCCCAGGACACTTGGCGTATGACCCGCTCTTTTACCTTGACCTACGGTATCGGGTACGGATGGCAAACCACCCCCCACGAGCTGAACCAGCAGCAGACGCTCATCGCCAATCACGACGCTGGGGACAAGATCCTCAACGCTTTCGACTATATCAATGCTAAGGCAGCGGCGGCGGCTAACGGCGATATCTTTAACCCGACGCTGTCCTATATTCCCATCAAGAACAGCGGCCGCAGCGACGTCTTCAGTGTCGACTATGGCGACTGGGCACCTCGTCTTTCTGCGGCATGGAATCCGCACTTCTCGAGCGGGCTCCTCGGTCGGGCCTTCGGGGATGGGAAAACAGTCATCCGCGGCGGTTACGGCATCGCCTACGACCGCGTCAACACCGTTCAGAGCGTGATCATTCCCATGCTCGGCGTGGGCTTCGCTCAGACCATCAACGTGTCCACTCCGGCTTGCGGTGCCTCCGGAACACCGGGCACCAACTGCGCCGTCAATACGACCCCAGGTGGCAACAGTTTCCGTGTCGGTGTGGATGGCGCGATACCGACCCCTGCCTTGCCTGGCTCTCTACAGTCGCCAGTCGTTCCGGCAGCGCCCTTTGGAGAAATCCTCAGTTTCCAGAACGATCCGCAGTTCAAAGTTGGTCGCGCCCATAGCATCGACTTCACGATTCAGCGAAGTCTGCCAGGGCAACTCATCTTTGAAGCAGGCTATATCGGCCGTTTCGGTCGCAACCTGCCCAATAGCGTCAATTTCAACTCAGTCCCGTATATGTTCAAAGACAAGGCTTCCGGCCAAACCTTTGCCCAGGCGTTTGACGCCGTTGCTACGCAGTTGCGCACAGGTCAGCCCGTCACAAATCAGCCTTGGTTTGAGAACCAGCTACCCAATTTGCAGACCTTCTCGGGCAAATTCAATATCTTTAGTTGCCCAACAGCCACTAGCGCGACCTCATGTTTAGTCCAGAACGGTGCCTCCTCGTTCACAAACGACAATCTTTCAAACCTGTTTTTGACTATGGACGAGTCCCGGCAATTCCTCCTGGGGCTTCCCGCTTACGACAACCTACAGGTTCTCGAGCTCTTCACCAGAACCAGCCGCGACAAATCCAACTACAACGCCTTTGTGCTGACGCTCCGCAATAACAGTTGGCACGGCTTGCTATTCGACTTCAACTACACGTTCTCCAAATCCTTGGACTCCGTCGGCGCCGTGCAGAACGATGCGCGCTACTATTCGTCGAGCTTCAACACTCACTTGGACTACGGACCGTCCTTCTTCGACCGTCCGCACGTCGTCAACGCCCTCGCCAACTACGATCTGCCTTTTGGCAAAACCATCTTGAAGAGCAGCCACTCCGCCATCAACAAAGTTACCAGTGGATGGTACACCGCTGGAATTTTCCGCAGAGGCAGCGGTTTGCCTGAACTCGTCAGCATCAGCGGCCAATCTTTCGGCGGCGGTCTCGACTTCGGAACTCTCGCCGGGATGATCCCCACGGTTCCCGCTGGCTCTCTTGGCGGTGGTTCGGTTAACTCCGGCGTCTGCAGCACAGGCGCCGGCTCCAGCGGCAACGGCCCGAATTGCCCCGGCGGCGGGACGGGAACGGGATTGAACTATTTCTCCAATCCTGCAAACGCCCTCTCCAAGTTCCGCCAGGCGCTCATCGCCACCGACGTGAATGATGGCCGCAACAGCCCGCTGCGCGGTCTCAGCTACTGGAATCTGGACATGCGCTTCGGCAAGACCACTTCCATAACGGAACGTGTCCGCGCCGAATTCTCTTTCGACTTTTTCAACATCTTCAACCATCCGAACTTCCTGGATCCGTCCTTTGACGCCACGAATCCCAACACTTTTGGCGTCATCAATACGCAACTCATTCCCGCCGACCGCATTTCCGGCTCGCGCTGGATTCAGTTCGGCTTCCGTATCGACTTCTAACCGGCCACAAAACGCGAAAACGGGGAAAGCCGCTGGACATGGCTCTCCCCGTTTTGCTTTTCTAACCTCTTGCAACAAATCGCCGGCTTACTGCACCAAACCCGTGTTGTGCGCGCCCGCGGCGAACGACATGCCCGCTCCAGCTGTCTGCGGCAGCCACCACATCTTGCGCACCCATCGGTGCTGGCTGGTCATCATTCGCTTGCCCAAATAATCCATGAGCAGGGGACTCGCCTGCGTGGCCACGTACAGCACTCCTGAATGCGCAAACGGCCGCAGCAGCGGATTCCCTTCCGTCCCGACTCCTGCGGTAATCGCTCGCCGCGTCGACCATGCGTCAAACGCCGCTCCTGCATGCCCCGCAGCCGCCAGCGCGTACCACACTTTGCGCTCCCTCGGCGTTTCCCGGATTCCCATGGCCGCCGGCCGTACGGGCATCGCTGGGAACGCCGCCATTGGCTCCGCCGCCACCTCGGCCTTGGGCGCGATCTTAGCCTCCGGCATCGACGGCAAGGCGGCAGTCTTCGCCACCGCTTCCTCATTTATGTTTTCTGCAATCACCACCGGTTTGTCGGCCACGGCTTTCGCCGTGTCGTCGTTCTGCGGAACCGCGCACAGCAGGACAAGCGCTGCGAGGATCATAACCACCTCAGTAGCTCCGAACCTGCACTTTCGTACCCATTCGGAACACCTTCACTGTACTGTCCGTCCGTGCAGCCTGCACTGGCCTATCGGTCACATTCTCGTTAGTACCTCTCCCTAGGCTTACCGTCCCGCCGTTTCCGGAACCTTGGTACTACCCCGTTTCCATCAGATTTCCATCAAAATCCCGTGAAAATTTTTTCTCTTTCCAGGCACAGCTGTGCCCGTCACCCAGGCGGCCTAACCCGCGCTTTCGCTGCTCAGCCACCCCCCATCGGCCTACGCTGTTCTTGCGTTAGCGTTCTTCGCTCTCTGCTATACTCTCCGCCGATTGGCCCCTTCGCGGGCCCGCTCAAAGAATGGCAGCCAACGAATCCTCCTCTGCGAAACGCGCTCGCATCCCCCAGCGAGCTCCGCAGCTTCCCCGTTTCATCGTTGTGGAAGGCCCGCTCCGCGTGGGCAAATCCACTCTGGCGCGTACCCTCGCCGAGCGCTTGCACGCCCGGCGCATCCTGGATTGCGAAGACAATCCCTTTCTCGCCGATTTCTACAACGCCAAGCCCGGCTCTCCATTCCGGGCCCAGATGTACTTCCTGATCGAGCGCCAGCGCCGCCTCCGCGAAGCTCTCGCCGCGCCCTCGAACGATGCTCCCGGCCCGGTCCTCGCCGATTTCCTCATGGAAAAAGACCGCATCTTCGCCAACATCAATCTCGACGACGAAGAGCTCAAGCTCTACGAACGCTATTATGAAGCGCTCACCGCCGATCTTCCCGCTCCCGATCTGGTCATCTATCTGCAAGCCAGTCCCGAGGTTCTCCGCTCGCGCATCGCCAAAAAAGCCGCGCGCGAAGAAGACCGCATCTCCCCGGAATACATCGAGGAAGTCGCGCGCGCCTACGAACATTTCTTCTTCCGCTACGCGGCGGCCGATCTTCTGGTCATCAACACCTCCGAAATCGATTTCGTCGAGCGCAGCGACGACCTCCAGCAGCTGCTCCGCCGCCTCCAGGAGCCCGTCAAGGGCACCCAGTACTTCCTCCCACTAGGCTCCGAGTAGCTCAGGCACTTTGGCCTGCGCAGCGTCAACCCATACCGCGCCTATCCACGTAGCAGCCGCATGCTGAGGCAGGCGCCCATAGTTGTACAATGCGTCTCGCCAACCGGAGGCCTTCCCCCATGAAATCTCTCGCATCCCTAGCCCTCTTCCTCATCCCCGCCTCACTTCCGGCGCAAAAGCTCGAACCCAAACCCGAGCAAAAACTCGACCGCCAGGTTTGCATCACCATCGACGACCTACCGGCCGCCGCGGCCAATCAAATGTCCGGCCCGGAAATCGTTGATATGACCAGCCATCTCCTCGCCACTCTCAAGCAATACAAAGTCCCCGCCGTAGGCTTCGTCAACGAGCGCAAGCTCTACTACAAAATGAACGAGGTCAACGACACCATAAGAGCTCTCAGCCTCTGGCTCGACAACGGCTTCGAGCTCGGCAATCACACCTTCGCGCACACTTCTCTCAATCGCGCCGGCCTCAAGGAATTTGAAGACGCGGTCATCCAGGGCGAACCGGTCCTCCGCCTGCTCCTCGCCCAGCGCGGCCTGAAGCTTCGCTACTTTCGCCATCCTTATCTCGACACCGGCCGCGACCTGCAAACCCGCCGCGATGCCGAAGCGTTCCTCACCGCACGCGGGTACCGCATCGCTCCCGTCACTCTGGACGCCTGGGACTGGAATTTCGCCGCCGTGTACGATGACGCCCGGCGTCGCGGCGACCAGGCCGTGCAGCAAGAAGTGGTCGGCGCCTATCTCGCCTACCACGAAGCCGTCTTCGACTATTTTGAAAAGCTCTCCCGCAGCCTCATCGGCTACGAACCCAAGCAGATCCTGCTTCTCCACGGCAATTGGCTCGAAGCCGAGCATATCGGCCAGCTTCTCGACGTGATGAAAAAACGCGGCTACCGCTTCATCACTCTTGAAGACGCGCTCAGCGACGATGCCTACGGCCTGCCCGACACCTGGATTGGCGAAGAAGGCCGCGGCTGGATCGAACACTGGGCCATCACCCGCGGCCAGCCCCCGCTCGGCGCACCCGTTTTCCCCGCCGCCATCGAGGCCCGCGTGCAATCCCTCCCCAAGTCCCTCCAGCCGCAACCCCCGCAATAGTTCATGCCGTAGGGAACCGTGTCTGCTTCCATTACGCAGCCTGTATTAGACTGGATACGCCAAGCTTCGCTGCAACTTTATGAGCCGTCCAACTATTCGCGAACCCCGCTGGCCCGCTTTCGTAGCAATGTTTGCGGCCGCAGGGGTGTACTTGGCCTTGCCGGAACCCCTTTCCGTGGGTCCAAGTTGGTCGCTGCTTGTAATTGTTGGGCTTTTGTTGATTCCGATCCTGGTATCCGACCGCTACGGGCACTACCGGGTAACTCGGATTCTCTCGTTCACCGCCAATGGCATCATCACCGTCGCCATGATCGCTTCCTTGGGTCTTTTGCTCAAAGGCATTCCGGAACATCTTGAGACACCGAAGGCCTTGCTGCGTTCGGCGAGCGCGCTTTGGATCACCAATATTCTGGTATTCGCGCTTTGGTACTGGAAGCTCGATGCCGGCGGTCCGCTGATGCGTGATCGGCGGGATGACCTCTCCAATAGCTGGTTTCTTTTCCCGCAGATGTTGAGTCGAGAACAACCGGACTTGTCCTGGAAACCCAATTTTGCGGATTATCTGTTTCTCGCTTTTAATACCAGTACGGCTTTCTCGCCGACAGATACCGCCGTTCTGTCACGCTGGGCAAAGCTTGTCATGATAGTCCAGTCCTTGATTTCGCTCACCATTGTTGTTTTGCTAGCTGCACGCGCCGTGAACATTCTCTAAATCAGGACCTAGACATTAGCGGATGGTCGGCTTCTGCTGTAAATGGCGCGCTAACAAACACCGCAACCTTCCGTTTTGCGCGTTTATCAGGCGTTTACAAGCCGCCCGGGACGTGACGTTAGACCTGCGGAAAATGAATCTTCAGCTTAAAGCAAAGGTAGAGAACCAGGATCGCTCCCAGTGTGGAAAAAATTAGCCCCGCGGGATGATATCGCTCGTTTTTCGGGCGCAAAAACATGTGCGTAACGGCGCCGCCGAGGATCGATCCGATGATGCCAAGCACGATCGTCCAGAAGATGGTCATGTGCACGTGCATTACCGATTTCGCGATAACCCCAGAGAGTAGCCCAATGAGAATGTACCAGATTAGGTGAAACATACATTTCCCTCCATTCGACTTCCGAGCGCGTCGAGTATAACCCGCGGTTAGGTTACTAAACGGAGCCTATTTCGGCCGCCTCCCCACCTCCACTCATCACCTCACCCAACCAAAGAATCCCGCCAAGTCCTTTCCGTGCCGTACATCCGGAAAATGGGCCTGTAAGGTTCTTGCTTGCCATGCTCAGGAAAACAAAAGACTTATAAATCTTTTGTTGGCCGCACATCCGGAAAAAAGGGGAGTTCCCGCGGTCACTGTGTTAACTAGACCCGTAGCACGGGGCTTTGGCCTGTGATCCGACGACCTCCGCCCAGCGATAGGCGGACGACGCGCCCTCCCCTGCCGAAACGCTTCCGCCCATATTCCGTCTCTATCTTGTATCCTCAGCAACTGGGGACAGGGAGACACTCATGCTTGAGAACTTTCGGCACGACCTTCGCGGCGGCATCCGCAACCTCTTCAAACGCCCGGGCTTCACCGCCATCGCGGCGCTTTCTCTCGGCCTCGGCATCGGCGCGAACACCGCCATCTTCACCATCATCAATGCCGTCTTCCTGCATCCCCTCTCGGTCGACGAACCCTCCCGCCTGGTCGAAATGTTCACTCTGGACACCCGCACCGTGGACGCCACCGCCGCCAACCTCACCCCCACCTCTCTCCCCAACTACAAGGACTACCGCGACCGCAACACCGTGTTCACCAGCTTGGGGGCCTCCACCAACTTCCCGCTCCCACTCGACTGGAGCGGCAACTCGCAGCCCGAGCAGATCAACGCCTTTATGGTCACCTCGAACTACTTCGATGTCCTCGGCGTCAAGCCCATCATCGGGCGCACCTTCGCGCCCGACGAGGATTCCAAGCCCGGTGGCAATCCCCTCGTCATCCTCAGCTATACCCTCTGGGCGCGCCGCTTCGGCTCCGATCCCGCTGTCCTCGGCCGCACCATGACCCTCAATCAGGACACTTACACGGTCATCGGCATCGCTCCGCAAGGCTTCAAAGGCACCTTTTCCCTGGCCAATCCCGATCTCGTCTGGATTCCCCTCAGCATGCGCACCCGCATCGCCACAGGCATCCTCAAAGAATATTCGGAAACGCGCCGCCTCCGCTGGCTCACCCTGATCGGGCGCTTGAAACCCGGTATCTCGGAAAGGCAAGCGCATGCCGAACTGAAAATCATCGCCTCCGCCCTGGAAAAGGAATATCCCAACGACAATCGCGGCCGCACCATCGAAACCGCCTTGCTTTCGCAGTCCGCTCTCGGCATCAACCAGCGCCGCCAGTTCGAGCTCGCCGGCGGCGTGCTCATGTGCATTGTCGGCCTCGTCCTGCTGATCGCTTGCGTCAACCTGGCCAACCTGCTCCTCGCGCAATCCGCGCAGCGCGAAAAGGAAATGACCATCCGCGCAGCCATGGGCGCCAATCGCTGGCGTCTGATGTTGCAACTGCTGACGGAAAGCGTGCTTCTCGCCGGCCTCGGAGGCGCCGTGGGTCTGCTTCTCGCTTTCTGGGGCCGCTCTCTGCTGTGGTCCTTCCGTCCGCCCTTCTTGAACGCCAATTCCATCAATCTTTCGCTCGACGGCAAGGTCCTGGCATTCACCGCCGGGATCTCGCTGCTCACCGGCTTGCTCTTCGGCCTTTTCCCGGCTCTCCGTGCTTCCAATCCGAATCTTGCCGAAGTCCTGAAGCTCGGCGGACGCGGCAACACTCTCGGCTGGAAACACAACCGCGTGCGCAGTCTCCTTGTGGTATCAGAAATTGCGCTTACGCTCGTCGCGCTCTGCAGCGCCGGACTCTTTCTCCGCAGCATGAATAACGCCCAGCGCACCAATCTCGGCTTCGAGTCCAAGAATCTCTTTGTTTTCTTCTTCGACCTCGGCAGCCAGCACTATGAAGACGCGCGCGGCCAACAATTCTTCCGCGAAGCCATTCAGCGTGCCGTCACCGTTCCCGGCGTGCAGGCAGCTGCCGTGGCCACCAATTTCCCGCTCGGCGGCGGCTTCCAGGGCACCATCTTCCGCGAGGGGGAAGCGGACAATCCCAACTTTCGCGGAACGCTCTGCAACTTCGATATCGTCACGCCGGAATACTTCGATACCGTGCGCATTCCGCTGCGCCGCGGCCGCAACTTTACGCAATTTGACGGCCCGGCCTCGGCGTTCGTCGCGGTGGTCAACGAGACGGCGGCGCGGCTTGTCTGGCCCACCGAGGGAGCTCTGCACAAGCGCTTTACCTACTTCGGCAGCAAGACGCCGCTGGAAGTCGTAGGCGTCGTGGCGGATAGCGTCGTCAACAACATCGGCGAGGATCCTCAGCCGGTCATTTACTACTCGATGCGCCAGCGCTTTTCTCCTGCCGCCAGCTTTCAGGTGCGCACTGCCGGGAATCCCGAAGCGGTGATAGGCGCGCTGCGCGCCGCCATCCAGCCCATCGATCCGAATCTTCCGCTCACCAACTTTCAAACCATTCAGGAGCTCATCGATCAGGGACTTTGGGCTCCGCGGATGGGCGCCACGCTTCTCGGCGTGTTTGGTCTCCTGGCCCTGGTTCTTGCCACCATCGGCATCTACGGCGTGATGCCTCATTCCGTCACCCAGCGCACCGCCGAAATCGGCATTCGCATGTCGCTCGGCGCCAACAAGCTGCAGATCCTGCGCATGATTCTCGGCCGGGGCTTGCTCATCACGCTGGTGGGCGCTGCGCTCGGCGTGGTCGCTTTCCTCTTCCTCTCGCCTGTCGTCTCCAAACTCCTCTTCGGCGTGAACGCGCGCGATCCGCTCACGGTCACCGCCGTTACGCTGCTTCTCGCCTTGGTCGCGCTCGTCGCCTGCTATGTTCCCGCCCGCCGTGCCATGCGCGTCGATCCGATCGTCGCCCTGAGGTACGAATGATGATTCGTTCCACGTGACACATTACCGAGGGCTGCGAGAGGTTTCCTTTCGCGCGTCTCTGCCATATAGTGAGCGCCGCCCAAGGAGGCGCTCATCATGGAACGGTGGTCTCGGCGCAAATTCTTTCTAACTTCGCTGGCGGGAAGCGCCATCGCTGGCACAGGCAAACTCTTCGGCGCAGTAAGCGCGAACGGAAGTGATGCAGGTAACGGCGCAAGTCCGCTGGCGCCGGCGGGCAGCGGCAAGCGTCCGCTGATCATCTCGAGCGCCAACGGCGTCAACGCCATCGGCAAGGGCATGGACATCCTCAAAGCCGGCGGCGACACGCTCGACGCCGTCGTCGCCGCCGTCACCATCGTCGAGGATGACCCCAACGACGATTCTGTCGGCTACGGCGGCCTCCCCAACGAGGAAGGGGAGGTGGAGCTGGACGCCAGCGTGATGCACGGCCCAACGCACCGAGCGGGAGCGGTCGGCGGCGTGCGGCGCATCAAGAATGTCGCGCGCCTGGCGCAAACCGTTCTGCAGCGGACCAATCACGTGATGATTGTAGGGGACGGCGCGCGGCGCTTCGCCGTCGCCGAGGGCTTCGACGAAATGAATCTGCTGACAGAGCATTCGCGCAAGATCTGGCTGGCGTGGAAAGCGAAGAGTTCGTTCAACTGGCGGCCGGGAATCGATTCGCCGGAGTGGAAGGAGCATCTTACGGAACTGTTCGACGGAGACGAAAGCAAGATTGCGTATGCGGAGCGGGTGATTGCGCGGCCGCCGACGGGAACGATTCCGTGCATGGCGGTGGATGCCAAGGGTGACATTTCCGCGACGACGACAACTTCGGGGTTGGCGTGGAAGATTCCGGGACGCGTGGGCGATTCGCCGATTATCGGCGCGGGCTGCTGCGTGGACAACGAAGTGGGCGCGGCAGGATCGACTGGAAAAGGCGAAGAAAACATCAAGGTGTCCGGCGGACACACCATCATCGAAATGATGCGGCAGGGAAAATCGCCGATGGATGCGTGCCTGGAAGCGATGTCGCGCGTGGCGCGGAACTACAAGAACGACAAAAAGAAATTGGGCACGTTTCATTTGTATTTTTACGCCATTAACAAGGATGGCGCGCACGGCAGCGCTTCGCTGTGGCGCAACGGCTACGAGCCGAATAAGCGCGCGGCGTTTGCGGTGCATGATGGGACGGCGGCGCGGCTAGCGGAGTGCACGCCGCTGTTTGACGAGGCTAACGGGGATCAGTAGCTGCCGGGTCTAGATCAGGGCGAGGGCCTCGAGTTGGAGCGGAGCTCTCCGATTTGACCTCGCTCCCAGAAGGGTCATGCCGTTTGATGAATTCGCGGCCGTCAGAGCACCGACTAAATTCCGTGCTACTCGAGGTTAGGACAGGGTTTCGGCGACGAGTTGGGCGACGTGGCGGGCGATGGCGGGGGCGGCGGTTAGGCCGGGGGATTCGATGCCGACGAGGTGGATGGCCTGGGGGACGCGGGGATCGCGGGTGATGACGAAATCGGCGATGCCTTTGCCGCTGGGCGGGACGAGCTTGGGGCGCAGGCCGGAATAGCCGAGCTGCAAATCACTTTCCTCGACCTCGGGGAGCAGCGTTTTGGCGCTGGCGGCGAAATCGGCGATGGGCAGGCGATTGCGTTCGTAGTTGTCTTTGCCGTCTACGTATGTGGCGCTGGGACCGAGCAGGACGGTGCCCCAGAGCGTTTTTGTGAAGTGCACGCCGAGGCTCAAGCCGTCTGCGTGCGGTAGCGGGTAGACCAGGCTCTGGATCAGCGAGGCGTGCGGGCCGCGAATCTCGCAGTACTCGCCGCGGACGGGATAAATCTTCCAGGAAGAATTGTCGAGCATGGCGGCGACTTCGTCGGCGAACAGGCCTGCGGCGTTGATGACGCAGCGCGCATCGATGGTCTCTTCCTGCGCTTTGGATTCGTCGCCGATGCGAACGGTGGCGCGAATGGAGCCGCCTTTCGGCTCGAGGGCGGCGACGCGAGCGTGGGTCACGAGATTGGCGCCGCGTTCCGTGGCAAGACGCGCGAAGGTGCGGACGAAATCTTCGGCGGAAAGAATTCCGGTCGAGGGGACTTCGAGGGCGGCGGTGCCACGGATGTGCGGTTCGCGACCGCGAATTTCGGCCGGGCCGATGATGCGGAGGCCGGAGACGCCGTTGTCTTCGCCCCGTTTTTGCAGCGCATGCAGTTCGGGTTCTTCACGGGCATTGGCGGCGACGACGAGCTTGCCGGTATGGCGGTGCGGTACGTTGTGGCGGGCGCAGAATTCGTAGGCCAGGCGGTTGCCTTCGACGCACAGGCGGGCCTTGAGCGAGCCTTTGGCATAGTAAATGCCGGAGTGGATGACGCCGCTGTTGCGCGTGCTGGTAGCCATGCCGACGCGGGGATTTTGCTCGACGAGAAAGACGTCGGGATATTTTTCGGAGAGGGCGTGCGCGATGGCGCAGCCGATTACGCCGCCGCCGATGATTAGGACGTGGGCCTGTTCCATGGGCCTTTCTATTCTGGCGCAGCATGCTGCGCCACTACAAAGATGCTCCTTTAACGGTACAACCTTGCCGAGCGGCGCCCGCCGCGGCGGGCTGCGCCCCTACAAAGGCCTACTCCACGATGATGCGGAGGAATTTCTTTTTGCCGATGCGCACTACGAATTCGGCTTTTTCGTTGAAATCGATGCGGGCAGCTGGATCGGCCATGATTTCGCCGTTGATTTCGAGGGCTTTTTGCTTGATGAGGCGCTCGGCTTCGGCGGCGGAGGCTACGTGGCCGGAGAGGGCGAGGAACTTGGACCATCGTTCTTTGCCGAGCGGAGAGACTTCGTGGGGCTGCGAGAGCTCGACGACTCCGCCGCGCATTTGCGAGAGAACGATAAAGCGGTCGCCGAGACGGCCCACCTTCAATTCCTGGATTTGCTCGGGGGCTTGGCGGTCGCGGAAGACGCGCTGGAAGTTGTCGGCGGCGCTTTTGGCGGCTTCGGGGCTGTGGAAGGTGGCGACGACTTCTTCGGCGAGCTTCATTTTGGCGTCCATGGGATGGAGCGAGCCGGCGGAGACTGCGCCTTTCAGCTCGGTGATTTCGTCGGAAGTGCGATCGGTGACCAAGTCGTAGTAGGTCCACATGAGATCGTCGGGGATGGACATGAGTTTGCCGAAGATGTCGGAGGGCGGCTCGGTGATGCCGACGTAGTTGCCGAGGCTCTTGGACATTTTGCGCTGGCCATCGAGGCCGACGAGGATGGGCATGGTGAGGGCGACTTCGGAGGCCACCCCGTATTCGCGTTGGATGTCGCGGTGGACGAGGAGATTGAATTTCTGCTCGGTGGCGCCGATTTCGACGTCGGACTGGAGCACGACGGCGTCGTAGGCGGTCAGCAGCGGGTAGAGCAGTTCGTGAACGGAAATGGGCTGATTGTTGGCGAGGCGGGAGCGGAAGTCTTCGCGTTCGAGCATGCGTGCGAGGCGGTAGTGGCCGCAGAGGCGCACGACATCGTAGCTGGAGAGTTTGTCGAGCCATTCGGAGTTGTAGCGGACTTCGGTTTTGCTGGGATCGAGGAGTTTGAAAACTTGGGCGAGATAGGTTTTGGCGTTGGCATCGACTTGTTCGCGGGTCAGCGGAGGACGGGTTTCGGATTGGCCGGTGGGATCGCCGATCATGGCGGAAAAATCGCCGATTAGAAAAATCGCGGTGTGACCGAGATCTTGAAAGTGTTTGAGCTTGCGGAGGACTACGGTGTGGCCGAGATGGATGTCGGGAGCGGTGGGATCGACGCCTAGATAGACGCGGAGGGGCTTGCCGGTTTTTGCGGAGTTCTCAAGTTTCGCCTTCAGGTCGGCTTCGGGAATGATTTCGGCTGCGCCTTTTTTCAGGTAAGCGAGTTGTTCGGAGACGGGTTGGAAGTTAGGTTGCGACATTATGTGTTCTTTTAGGCTGCGATTGTTGTGATTTGCGCTCCGCATTGTACGCTTTGGTGCGGCTGCAGTGGGCACAGACTGAAGTCTGTGCTACCGGGGACCCTACAAGAGCACCCTCCGGCCTTGGATTCGGAATTTTCCTTCCAGGATGATTTTAACGGCTTCGGGGTAGATGCGGTGTTCCTCGTGCAAGATTTTTTCGGAGAGCGTGGCTTCGGTGTCGTTGTAGGATACGGGAACGACGGCCTGAAGGATGATGGGGCCGGCATCGAGATTTTCGTCGACGAAATGGACGGTGCAGCCGGCGAATTTTACGCCGTATTCGAGAGCCTGGCGCTGGGATTCGAGGCCGGGGAAGGATGGCAGCAGCGAAGGGTGAATATTGAGGATGCGATTGGGGAAAGCCTTGACGAAGTAGGGAGAGAGGAGACGCATGTAGCCGGCGAGGCAGACGAGATCGATTTTGTGTTCGTTGAGGACGGCGACGACCTGGCGGTCGAAGGCTTCGCGTTCGAGGCCCTTGGACGGGAGGACTTGCGTGGCCAGGCCGCGGGATTTGGCACGTTCAACGCCGGGGGCACCTTCGCGATTGCTGAGGACGATAGCGATTTCGGCTTTAGGAATGCGGCCGGCGGCGACACTATCGGCGAGGGCTTCGAAGTTCGAGCCGCGACCGCTTAAGAGCACGGCTATGCGCTTGGTCATAAACGGAAAACGTTAGCACAGGTGCGGCGAGCCGCAAAACGCAACGCAAAGGAACAGCGCGCGCGGTTTGAAGAGGGGCTGGTTCCCGCTAACTGCGGCAGGCGGGACGCCGATCCCACACAGCCAGGCCTTACACGAGATGCAAAGTCGATATAGAATGCTGCGTTCGTTGGTTGCCAATTTGCTTGGGGATGTGGGCGTTATGACGAATCGTAGAGAAGACTTTCTTACGCGCAGCTCGAAGACTTTCCTTCGGGTGCTTGAGTTTGTGGCGCTGCTGATTTTGCTTGGCACGACGGCGATGGGGCAGACCGCAGCGCCGCGGGACCCTGTGGAGCCGAATTGGGCAAGGAAAATGCCGGGCAAGGGGTTGCCGCGGCCGGCGGGGGGGATTGCGCGTGCAGCCGTGGACGAAAAAGGGATGCGGACGCTGATTCATGAGCTGGTGGCTTGCGGGACGCGGCTGACGATTTCGTCGTGGAGCGATCCGAAGCGCGGGGTCGGGTGCGGGCGGGACGTGGTCGCAGCGCGATTGAATGAGATTGCGAAGGAATCGGGTGGGAAGCTGCAGGTGGTGGTGGACAAGTTTGAAATGACTTCGGCGCGGACGGGAGAGAAGCCCGTGCCGATGGAGAATGTGTACGCGATATTGCCGGGGACGGATGCGAAATTGGCGAAGACGGTTTTTATCGTGTCCGGGCACATGGATTCGCGCGCTTCGGACGTGATGAAAGCGGAGCTGGATGCGCCGGGAGCGGATGACGATGCGTCTGGAGTGGCGGTGAGCGTGGAGTGCGCTCGGCTGCTGAGCAAAAAACCTGCGAATCGCGCGACGTTGATTTTCGCGGTGGTGTCCGGCGAAGAGCAGGGGCTGCTGGGCAGCACGCACATGATGGAGTGGGCGAAGCAGCAGGGATACACGGTGGGCGGGATGCTGGACGACGATATTGTGGGTGCTGATCCCGCGCCGCGTGCGCCCCATCGCGTGCGGCTTTTTTCGGGCAACGGCGAAATTGAGGATGCGGATTCGCCTTCGCGGGAACTGGCGCGGGCGATTGAAGAGATTGACGGGCGTGCGGCGATTCGCATGATTTTCCGCGTGGACCGCTATGGGCGCGGGGGAGATCACTATCCGTTTTACAAAGCCGGGTTGCCGGCGGTGCGGTTCACGGAGCCGCTGGAGAATTACGATCATCAGCACCAGACGCCGCGGACGGAAAACGGAGTGGAGTACGGTGACTTCGAGAAGTATCTGAACTTTACGTTTATGGGGGATGTGGCGCGGGACAACGCGGAAGCGCTCCGGCAATTGGCGATGGCGCCGGCAGCGCCTACGAATGCGCGGTTGACGGGAGCGGTGACGCCGGATGCCAAGATAGCGTGGGCGGCGGATGAGGATAGTGAACGGGCGGGCTTCGAAATCCTGTGGCGTGAAACCACGGAGGCGCGCTGGAGCGTCTATGACTTGGTGTTGTCGGCGTTGGAGACGGTGTTGAAGACCGTGTCGACGGACAACCACTTTTTTGCGGTGCGCGCGGTTGGGAAAAGCGGGGCGCGCTCTATTGCGGTGCCAACCGAGATGGAGCGGCGGCCGCCGCCGTTGCCTTCGCAGCCGAAGCAGTAGCAACGGATTCGCGCGAATTTCCGATGACGGAAGGGAGAAAGCGCATGGGGAAGTGTCTGTGGCTTGGTGTGTTAGCGGTTGTGTTTGGTTTGGGATTGGCGGGGCGGGCTGCGGCACAAGCGCCGGATAAGGATGCGAAAGCGCCGGAAGCCAAGGGTGCGGAGAAGTGTGAGGCGAAAGAAGAATCGTCGGTGACAGATCATACGATGCGGATTGGCGGGCAGACGATTGCGTACAAAGCGACGGCGAGCACGACGCTGCTGAAGAATGACAAGGGCGACTTGACGGGATTGCTGTATTCGGTGGCGTACACGCGGAGCGACGTGAAGGATTTGTCGCAGCGGCCGGTGTCGTTTCTCTACAACGGCGGGCCGGGGTCGGCGACGATGTGGCTGCATATGGGAGCGTTTGGGCCGCGGCGCGTGCAGACCATCGACGGAAGCTTCACGCCGCCGGCGCCGTACAAGCTGGTGGACAACAGCGAGAGCTTGCTGGACAAGACGGACCTGGTTTTTATCGACGCAATGGGGACGGGATACAGCCACGCGGTTTGCAAGGCGCAGGAGAAGGATTTCTTCGGGATCGATGAAGACCTGGAAGCGTTTGCGCAGTTCATCGTGACGTATCTGAGCCGGAACGAGCGCTGGAACTCGCCGAAATTCTTGATCGGGGAAAGCTATGGAACATTCCGATCGGCGGCGCTGGGAAATTATCTCCAGTCGCACGATACCGTGCATTTGAACGGAATTGTGCTGATTTCCACGGTGCTGGATCTTTCGACGCTGACGTTTGCGCCGGGAGATGACCGTCCGTACGTGTTTTACCTGCCGAGCTATGCGGCAACGGCTTGGTATCACAAGACGCTGAAAGACAGGCCGAGCGATGTGGCGGGATTCATCGATGAAGCGCGAAAGTATGCGCAGGGAGACTATGCAGCGGCGCTGTTCAAAGGAGCGGAACTATCGGCGGGTGAGCGCACGGCGGTGGCCAAGAAGCTTTCCTACTTTACCGGATTGGGCGAGGACTATCTGGAGAAGGCGGATTTGCGCGTAACTCTCGGCCAATTCCGCGCGGAGTTGCGGCGCAAAGAAGGGCTGACAACCGGGCGGATCGATGCGCGATTCACAGGGTACACGTACGACTTGCTGGAGGAGAGCGCGCAAGGCGATCCGGAAGGGCCGGCGGTGGGCGGCGCGTACACGGCGCTGATCAATGCGTACAACCACGAGGAGCTGAAATTCGGCAAGGACAAGGTGTATCACAACACGGCGAATGCGTTTGGGAGCTGGAACTGGGTGCGGAAGGATCAGCGGCGATTCGGATTTCCCGGAGCGCCGAACGTGGAACAGGATCTCGCGCTGGCGATGATCACGAATCCGCGGCTGCTGGTGCAGGTGGAAAACGGATACTACGATCTGGCGACGCCGTTTTTTGCCACGGAGCACACCATGGAGCACCTCGCGCTGCCGGAGGCGCTGCAGAAAAACATCAAAGAGGATTACTACACAGCGGGGCACATGATGTATTTGCATGACGATGACCGAGTGACCCTGCACAAACAGGTTGCGAGTTTTATCGACCGGGCGACGCAACAATAGGCGCGTGATGGAGAATCTCGCCAAGGTGGGGCGCAGCAGAACTGCGCCCCTACGATGGAGTCCCCACCGCGTTAGTGTTGTGGTGCCGCAATGGGCTGAGCGAAGGTGATGAAGTGGCCGCCGGGGTCCTGGACGGCGAACTCGCGCATGCCGTAGAACGCGGTGCGCAGGGGCATGACCACCTTCATGTCTTTCATCGCGGCGAGCACAGTGTCCAGATCGTCGACCTCCATGTAGAGATAAGTGGGCCCTTTACGCGCCCCTGCGGTCATCGCTGGCGGGGCGTCTTTCTCGACGCTGGCATAGGTTTGGTACATCACTTCGACTGTGCCGTTCTGAAAAGTGACAAATCCCAACTTGTTGCCGTCGGGGACTTCGATAGTTTTGGCGAAGCCTAGCCGGCCGACCCAGAAGGGAACGAGCGGCTCGATTTCGTTGACGAGCAGGACGGGCGTAATGCGTTTTACGTTCATGGTTTTCTTCTCCTGTGGTGGATCGGCATGCAAGGAAGCGAAAGTAGCAACGACAGTAAGAACAGCGGCGAACAAGGGCTTTGCCATGGGCGGTTTCTCCTTGACAGAGTATGTAGTCTAATTTAGACTAGGTGGAGTGTAAAGCAGTTGAAAAGGGATGTCAAGGAGGTTTCTGTGCTCAATAAAGCGAGAGAGCTGGGCGGCCTGATTTCGGTTGGGCCGGCAATACTGCGCGATTTCGACCTGCTGGGAATTCGCAGCATCCCGCAACTGGCCAAGGCTGAACCCGAAAAGATGTACCGCAGACTGGAGCGGCTGACGGGGCAGCCCCAGGATGTTTGCGTGCTGGACGTCTTTCGCGCGGCGGTGGCTCAGGCACGGAATCCGCGGCTGCCTGCGGAACAGTGCCAGTGGTGGTATTGGAGCAGAAAGAGAAAAGATAGCGCTGAGACGCCCTTCGAGGCTCAGGGCAAGCGGAGTGCGCAGAGGAAGCGCAGAGTTAGAGTGGGCGAATGAAGGAGACGAGGCGCACGGAGCTGACTACTCCGGATTTGGTGCTAATGAGTTTGCTGGCCGAGCGCCCGATGCATGGTTACCAGGCGAACGCGGAGCTAGAGCGGCGGTGCGTTCGGGACTGGGCGGCCATTTCGCGGCCGCAGATTTATTACTCGCTGGAAAAGCTGGCGCGCGCGGGAATGATTCGCAGCGCCGCGACCACGGAGCCAGCGGCAGGCCCTGAGCGGCAAGAGTATGAAACCACGGCAAAGGGACGCGCGGCGCTGGCGGCGGCGCTGGAACGGGAGGAATGGACGACGCAGCGATCGAGGCCGGCGTTTCTTACCTGGATGGCACTTTCCTGGCAGGCGCGGCCGGGAATTTTCGAGGAGCAAATGGCGCGGAGGAAGAACTTTCTGGAGCGCGAGATCGTGCGAGAGAAAGCGACGATCCATGCGGTGAGGGCGGAGGTCGGGCATGCGTACCATGAAGCGGTGTGGATGATTACGCTGATGATCGAAGAGTTTGAGACGGAGCTGCGATGGCTGGAGAGAGTGGCCAAGGAGTTTCGGAAGCGGGGAAAGGCGAAGCGACCGGCGTACGCGACGAGCGAATAACGGGGAGCTAGAGGTGCAGCGAGCCGGAGTAGGCGACGCGCGCTTTTCCGGAGTCGCAGCGCTCGATCCGGCCAATGAGAAAGAATTTTTCGCGGCGCTTCTTGAGGTCGGCTTCGACGGCCTTCACGTTGGCGGGCGGAACGACCAGAATCATGCCCACTCCCATGTTGAAGGATTGCAGCAGCTCGTCGGTATCGATTTTGCCGACCTTGGCCAGATATTTGAAGATGGGCGGAACCGGCCAGGATTCGAGATCAATATGCGCGCGGACGCCGCTGGGAAGCACGCGCGGGAGATTGCCGGGAATACCGCCTCCGGTGATGTGCGCGAGAGCGGAGGCCCAACCGCGAGCGACGATATTTTTAAGCGCCGGGGCGTAACAGAGATGCGGCTTCAGAAGCTCAGCGCCAATTTTGTTGCTGACTTCCGCGACGTAGGCATCCGGCTTGAGCCCGGCGACTTCGAAGATGAGCTTGCGGGCGAGTGAATAGCCGTTGGTGTGCAGGCCGGCGGATGGCAAGGCAATCAAAGCGTCGCCGGGCTTGGCGTTTTTCCCAGTCAGAACCCTTTTGCGCTCGACGACGCCGACGATGAACCCGGCGAGATCATATTCGCCAGGCGCGTAAAAGCCGGGCATCTCCGCGGTTTCGCCGCCGATGAGCGCGCAGCCGGCTTTGCGGCAAGCGCGGCTCATGCCTTCGACGAGCTGTTCGATCACATCGGGATCAAGCTTGCCCATGGCCAGATAGTCGAGGAAGAAAAGGGGCTCGGCGCCCTGCACCAGAATGTCGTTGATGCAATGATTGACGAGGTCGCCGCCAACAGTGGAGTGCACGCCGGTGGCCATGGCGATTTTCAGCTTGGTGCCCACGCCGTCAGCGCTGGAAACGAGGACGGGCTCCTGGTATTTTTTGATGTCCAGTGCGAAAAGCCCGCCGAAACCGCCGATGCCGCCAAGAACGGCAGAGGTGAAAGTGCGGCTGGCGTGGTGGCGGATGCGCTGCTTGGCGTCATCCGCGGTTGCGATGTTGACTCCGGCATCGGCGTATTTCATGAAGGGCCCTGTCTGCGTTGGGATCGAAGCAAAGGAATATCCGGACATTCCATTACGGCGGAGACGTCCGATACGCGTTGCCGGCGAAGAGATTCTACCGCGTGAAGCGGCCGGGCACGAAATCAAAAAGTTCTGAAGAGACGCTTCCAGCGAACCGTTCCGGGATGCACGATGGCGTTCGCATAGGCGAAGAATCTTTCGCGAATCTCGCCGGGCTGCCAAGGAGATTCTCCCACGTTGAGCGACATGTAAATCATGACCGGCGTGCCGATAATGTCGTTGCGCGGGACGCAGCCCCAGAAGCGGCTGTCCAGAGAGTTGCCGCGATTGTCGCCGAGTGCCAGGTAACAATTGGGGGGAACGTGATAGGGGAAGCGAAGCACCTCGGCTGCGCGGTACGGTGAAACGTAATCGGGAGACGCGGGCTCGGTGGGGCCGGTAGTGTAGGTCTCCGTCAGCGGCGCTCCATTGATCCACACGGAGCCTCCGCGAATGTCAACGATGTCGCCCGGAATGCCGACGACGCGCTTGACGTAGTCCGGCGTATCCGGGTCGAAGGGCGGCTTGAAGATGATGACTTGCTGGCGCTTGGGATTGCGCCAGAGCGGCATGTGCAAATTGGTGAAGGGGACGCCGGCGTCGTAGCCGATGCGACTCATGATCAGGTGATCGCCGATCAGCAGCGTGTTCTCCATGGAGCCGGAGGGAATCACGCGGGCCTGGCCAATCGTGCCGTTGATCAGCAGAAAAACCAGCACCACCCAGAACCAGGCGATAATTTCGCGGCGGGCCCGCGCTCCCATGGGCAGCTTCTCTTCTTCTTCTTTCTTTTTGCGTTTTTCTTCAGCGTTCAAGATTCACCCTTCGACTGCCGCGCGCGCGCATCGCCTCGGCGAAAATCTTACCGTGCCGCGATGGCGCTTGCTTCAAAAAGTATGAAAGATGCGCTTCCAGCGGACCGTGCCGGGATGCAGGATGGCATTGCCGTAGGCGTATAAGCGCTCGCGAATCCCGAAAGATTCCCAGGCTTCGCCGGGCGCGTCGATGGAAGCGTAGATCATCACCGGCGTTCCGATGATGTTTTTGCGCGGAATGCAGCCGACGAAGCGGCTGTCGTAGGAATTCTCGCGATTGTCGCCCATCACGAAGTAACAATCGTCCGCTACTTTAGCCGGAAAGCTCATGCCGTAGCGCTCGGTTTTGCCGACGGTGTAGTTCTCGGCGAGTTTCTGGCCATCGATCCACACAGCGCCGTCGCGGATATCGATGGTTTCGCCGGGGAGACCGATGACCCGTTTAATGATGTCGCTGTGCTCCGTGGGAACCGCCGGCGTGAAGATGACAATCTGCTGGCGCTTGGGATTGCGCCATAGCGGTACGTGCAAGCCCGTGAAGGGAACGCCGGCATCGTAGCCAATGCGGCTCATGATCAGGTGATCGCCGACGAGCAGTGTGTTCTCCATCGAGCCGGAAGGAATCACGCGGGCTTGGCCGATCGTGCCGTTGATCAGCAGAAAGATCAGCGCGACCCAAAACCAGGCGATGACTTCGCGGCGCAGCTTCTGCGCGCCGGTGATGGGTTCTTCGTTTCGAGTTTCTTTCTTGGATTTCACGTTGTGCTCGCAACCGAAAATTAAGGATAACAAAAAGCTTTTGCCCTGGGACGATTCGTTCAGCTCTCGCGTTCCACGCTAACCGGCCTGACCATGGAGGCCTCGTCGCTTCCCATGTCCTCGGCGTGGTGGCCGGCTTTCCCGTTACTGCCGCCCTCGCGTACTTCCAACTGGACCAGGTCCGTTGGATAGTTTCCTGTATAACAAGACGTACAAAACGTGCCTTGGGTATCGCCGACGGCCTGGCGCAACGCCGACAGTGAAACGTAGCCGAGCGAATCGGCGCCCAGGAAGCGGCAGATTTCGTCCGGCGTGTTGGACGAAGCGATCAGTTCTTCGCGCGTCGGCGTGTCCACGCCGTAATAGCAGGGCGAAATCGTCGGCGGGCAACTGACGCGCACGTGCACTTCCGTGGCGCCGACTTCGCGAACCATGCGCACGATTTTACGGCTGGTGGTGCCCCGCACGATGGAATCGTCCACCAGGATGACGCGTTTGCCTTCGATCAGATTGCGGATGGGATTGAGCTTGAGCTTGACGCCGAAGTTGCGGATCGCTTGCGAAGGTTCGATGAACGTGCGGCCGATGTAATGATTGCGGATCAGACCCATGCGAAATGGAATTTTGGATTCCAGCGCGTAGCCGACGGCAGCGGGAACGCCGGAGTCCGGGACAGGCACAACGATATCGGCATCCACCGGATGCTCGATCGCCAATGCCCGGCCGAGGGCTTCGCGGCTGGCGTTGACGGAGCGGCCGAAAATGATGCTGTCCGGCCGCGAAAAATACACATGCTCGAAAATGCATTGCTGACTGGGCTTTTCCGGGGCGAAGTGAATCGATTCGACGCCGGACTTGGAGATGCGCACCATTTCGCCAGGCGCAACTTCGCGGACATATTGCGCATTGAGCAGATCGAAAGCGCAAGTTTCTGACGCCACGAGCCACGCGTCGCCGAGTTTGCCAAGCACCAGCGGGCGGAAGCCGCGCGGATCGCGGACGGCGTAAAGCTCATCCTGCGTGAGCATGACCAGCGAATAAGCGCCCTCGACTTGATTCAGCGCATCGCCGAGCGCACCGGAAAGATTGCGCGCTTGCGAGCGCGCGATCAGATGGACGATCACTTCGGTGTCGCTGTTGGTCTGAAAGATCGACCCGCGGTGTTCAAGTTTGCGGCGCCACTCCGCGGCATTGGTGAGATTGCCGTTGTGGCCGAGCGCAACTTTGCCCTTGTTGCAATCGATCATGATGGGCTGCGCGTTGAGCAGCGCTTTGTCGCCGGCAGTCGAATAGCGCGTGTGGCCTATGGCGAGAGTTCCCGGAAGCTGCGCGAGGACGCTGGGCTGAAAAATTTCCTCGACTTCGCCCATGGCGCGATGCAGATGAAGATCGGAGCCGTCACTCGAAACGATGCCCGCGGATTCCTGCCCGCGATGCTGCAACGCGTAAAGCCCGAGATACGCCAGATTCGACGCTTCGGAATGGCCAAACACGCCAAACACTCCGCATTCGTCGTGGAAATGATCGTCAGCGTAAGCGAGCTTGTGTGTCATCGCGTTTGCAACGTGCGTTCGAGCGAATGGGCCCAAGCGTCGCGCAGTGAATCAACCGGGGAATCAATTACCGCGCTCCCCTTATATTGGATGCGCAAGGTATTGTCACGGATGACTTTGCCGATTTCCTGCGCCCCTACACCGTATTGTCTCGCGGTTGCCAGCACGGCGGCAAGCTTTGCGGGCGAAACGGATACGATGGCGCGAGCGCCGCTTTCACTGAAGAGCTCGAATTCTGGGGGCAGGCTGGAAACCGTGAGGTTTACGGTCGAGCTTAGGGGGGGCAGGGCAAGGCGTGCCCCTACGGGGGCGGCGAAGCAGCATTCAGCGAGCGTGACGGCGAGCCCGCCGTCGGAAATGTCGTGCGCGGATTGCACCGAGCCTTCCGCTGCAAGCGCCACGAGACAATCGATGAGCCGCTTTTCGGCAGCGAGATCGATAGCGGGAGGCTCGCCCGCGACGATACCGGCCAGCGTCTTCGAGTATTCCGACGACGAGAATTCGCGCCGCGTCTCTTGACCAGTTCTTTGTAGTGGCGCAGCATGCTGCGCCAGTCCAAGGGAATTCGCTCCATCGAGCAGAACGATCACGTCGCCTTCGTTGCGGAAGCCGATCTTGAGCACCTTACCCGGGTCATCCAGAATGCCCAGCACACCGATGGTCGGCGTCGGATAGATCGATTTGCCCAGAGTTTCGTTGTAAAAGCTGACGTTTCCGCCGGTGATGGGCGTGCCAAGCGCAACACAAGCTTCGCTGAGCCCGTCGATAGCTTCGCTAAATTGCCACATCACTTCAGCCTTTTCCGGACTGCCGAAATTGAGGCAATTGGTCGCAGCGATGGGCCGCGCGCCGGATGCAGCGACGTTGCGCGCAGCTTCCGAGACCGCGTGCATCGCGCCAACGCGCGGATTGAGCTGGCACCAGCGGCCGTTGCCGTCGGTGGAAAGCGCCAGCGCGCGTTTTACGATGTTCGTTTGTGGATCTTTGATGCGCACGACCGCAGCATCGCTGGCGCCAGGTCCAGCAAGCGTGTTGGTGCGCACGCTGGTGTCGTACTGCTCCGTAATCCAGCGCTTGGAAGCTATCGCAGGCGAAGCCAGCAGCTTGACAAAATTCTGCGTAAGGTTCGTGCCGTCCACCGCAAACGGGAACCAATCCTTTTCCGCTTCGACGCGCGGAGCGGGAGCCGCAATGGGTCTTTTGTAGACCGGCCCTTCTTCCGCCAGCGGATGCGCCGGGATTTCCGCCACGATTTTGCCGTGATCCTTCACGCGCAAGAGCCCACCGCCGGTAACTTCCCCGACGACCATGGCATCCAGCCCCCACTTCGCAAAAACATCCAGCACTTCGCTCTCGCGCCCTTTTTCAGCGACCAGCAGCATGCGCTCCTGCGATTCGCTGAGCATGATTTCGTACGGCGACATGCCGGTTTCGCGTTGCGGGACTTTCGCGAGATCGATTTCGATGCCCGTGCCGCCGCGCGAAGCCATCTCCGTAGTCGAGCAAGTCAGCCCGGCGGCGCCCATATCCTGAATGGCCACGATTGCGCCGGTTTGCATGGCTTCGAGACACGCTTCGAGCAGTAGCTTTTCGAGGAAAGGATCGCCGACTTGAACGTTGGGACGCTTTTGCTTCGATTCTTCCGTGAATTCCGCGGAAGCCAGCAGCGAAGCGCCGTGAATGCCGTCGCGCCCGGTCTTCGCTCCGACGTAAATCACCGGATTGCCCGCGCCTTTGGCTTGCGCCAGAAAAATATCTTCCCTGCGCGCGATGCCTAGAGCCAGTGCATTGACCAGCGGATTCTGCGCGTAGCACGGCTCGAAGCCGACTTCGCCGCCCACCGTAGGTACGCCAAAGCAATTTCCGTAATGCCCAACGCCGCGCACCACGCCATCGAGAATGCGGCGATTCTCGTGCGCCTCTTCGGGAGATGTGCCCTTGCCGGGCGCGATCTCGCCAAAACGCAGCGAGTCCAGAATCGCGATGGGGCGTGCGCCCATGGTGAAAATATCGCGCAGAATTCCGCCGACTCCGGTGGTCGCACCCTGAAACGGCTCAACGTAGCTCGGATGGTTGTGCGATTCGATTTTGAATGCCGCGACCAGCCCGTCGCCGATATCGACCACGCCCGCATTTTCGCCCGGCCCCTGCACCACCAGCTTGCCCCGCGTCGGCAAGCGCTTGAGATGCACTTTGCTCGATTTATACGAGCAGTGCTCGCTCCACATCACGCTGAAAATGCCCAGTTCCGTGATGTTCGGCTCACGGCCCAAAATTTCCTTGACGCGCGCGTATTCGCCGGCGGTCAGCCCGTGCTCCGCCGCAATTTCGGAGGTGACTTTGATTTCGGTAGGTGCGGTTGCCATATTTTGCAGGGTAGCGATACGCAGCGCCCTAATCCGTAGCCTTAGCTGTCCCCACGAACGCTTCCACCATCGATTTGAAAATAACCAGGCCGTCAGCAGAATCAAGCGCCGATTCGACCGCGCGCTCTGGATGCGGCATCAAGCCGGCTACGTTGCGTTCGCGATTGCAAATGCCGGCAATGTTGTGCGCCGAGCCGTTCGGATTGCCGGCCGCATCATTGCCATCGGGCGTCGTGTACCGGAAGACGACCTGATGGTTCTTCTCAAGCTCCGCGAGCGTGGACTCATCGCACGTGTAGTTGCCGTCGTTGTGGGCGATGGGAACCTTAAGTACTTGCCCCCGCGCGGCTGCGTCCGTGAAAGGCGTATCGGTTTGCTCCACGCGAATGTAAACGTGGCGGCAGATGTAGCGAAGCCCGCTGTTGCGCATCATGGCTCCGGGAAGCAGTCCCGCTTCCAGCAGAATCTGGAAGCCGTTGCAGATGCCCAGGACCATGCCACCGCCCTTGGCGAATTTCTCAACGGACTTCATCACTGGTGAAAAACGCGCGATGGCGCCGGTGCGGAGATAATCGCCGTGGGCAAAGCCGCCCGGGAGGATGACAGCGTCGCAATTGCCCAGGTCCTGCGACTGGTGCCAAATGAACTCGACAGGCTGTTTCAGAACGTTGCCGATGGCATAGAAAGCGTCGTGATCGCAGTTCGATCCCGGAAAAACGACGACTCCGAATTTCATCGTGTTGTGGCTCCCTGCAGCATTCGGGGAACTTTTATTTTAGCACACCCCCGGGTTTCCCTGTCGCGCAGCCCGCCAGCGCATTCGGAGAAGACCGATTCGGTTTGCGGGAGTTGACGAGAGAGGAAAATGGGACAGAATTCTAATTCTGCCAGAGGCTAGCGAGACCTGCGCTTGGCCTTGCGCTGTGGCTTGGGCCGCGCCGTTTTGCGCTTCTTGCTTTTCCTGGGTGAGTCAGCCGCGGCCAGTTCGCGGCGTCTCTTCGCCGCCCAGCCGCGCTTGGTGACTTGTCGCCCGCGCCCGATGCCCAGGCTATCCGCCGGAACGTTATCGGTAATCGTCGAACCCGCCGCGATGTACGCACCATCCGCAAGCCGCACCGGCGCCACCAAAGTCGAATCGCTGCCCACGAACACGCGATTGCCGATCGTCGTCGGATACTTGTGAAAGCCGTCGTAGTTGCACGTGATCGTCCCCGCGCCGATGTTGCTCTTCGTGCCGATTCGCGTATCGCCCAGATAGCTCAAGTGCATCGCCTTAGTGCCTTCGCCGATCACGCTTTTCTTCAGCTCCACGAAATTGCCGATCCTCGCGCCCGCTTTCAAATGATTGTCCGGGCGCAGCCGCGCAAAAGGCCCGATAATCACGCCATCGTCCAGCCGGCTCTGCGCCACCACGCAATGCGGCTCAACGGTCACGCTGTCGCCGAGAATCGCGTCGCTCAGCACGCTCCCCGTGCGGATCGTGCAACGCGCGCCGATGCGCGTCTTGCCGAGCAGTTGCACGGCCGGCTCAATGACCGTGTCTGCTCCCGCCACCACCTCCGGATCGACCAGCACCGTCTCCGGCAACTGGAATGAAACTCCCGCATCCATCAATTCGCCGCGTTTGCGCTCGCGAAAAATGCGATCCACTTCCGCCAAATCAGCTCGCGTATTGCACCCAAGAACTTCGCGTGCATCGGTAGCGACCTGCGCCAGCACCGTCTCTCCAGCCGCGGAAAGCACCGCGACAGCGTCCGTCAGATACACCTCGCGATGCTTGTTGTTCGGCTTCACCTGCGCCAGCGCCGGCCACAGCTTCGCCAGCGTGAAGCAGTAAATGCTCGAATTGATCTCGTTGAGCTCCTGCTGCTCGGTAGTGAGCTGCGATTCTTCCACAATCGCGGAAACGCTCGCTCCCGACTTGCGCACCACCCGCCCATACCCCGAAGGATCGGCCAGCACCGCAGTGAGCAAAGTCGCAGCCGCACTTCCTGCGCGGTGAGCGGCCACCAGCGCCCGCAGCGTCTCCGCGCGGATCAGCGGTGCATCACCGGGCAGCACCACCGCGATTTTCGCGTTCCCCAGCGCTCGCCGCGCCACCTGCATGGCATGGCCCGTGCCATTCTGCGGCTGCTGCAATACCGCCAGGGCACCCATCGCCTCAACCGCCGCGCTCACTTGTTCTGCTTGGTGCCCGACGACCACCACAGTCTTCTTGGCGCGCAGTGGCGCGCAAGCTCGCAAGACTTGCTCAATAAGCGCGCGGCCGCCGGCTCGGTGCAACACCTTCGCGAGGCTGGACTTCAGCCGCGTGCCTTTTCCGGCCGCAAGGATGACTACAGCAAGATCGTTGGCAGGCATAGGTCTCCGCACATTCTGGGGTAGCTTTCTCGATTACGCAATAAAGCGATAAGCAGGCAGGCGCGAATGGCTAATCAGCGGCAGGAGCGAGATACGGGGATGGGTCGGCCAAGGCCGAATGGGTATCCGGCTGCGATGCGTCTTCCTCTGGGCGGGTGGTAGTCGTCCAGAGCGAGGGGTCCGCCAGAAGCCGGCTAACCAGCTGGGTGTGCAGCGAGTGGCCAGCCTTATGAGCTTCCACGCGCGCTAGCAACGGCAAGCCAATCAGCGCCAGGTCGCCAATCAGGTCCAGCGCCTTGTGCCGCCCGAATTCGTCGGGAAAGCGCAGCGGGCCGTTCATCACGCCATCATCCGTCAGCACAATGGCGTTTTCCAGCGAGCCGCCGCGAATCAGGCCCATACCCCGCAGCGGCGCAATGTCCCGCTCGAAGCAAAAGGTCCGCGCCCGGGAAAGCAGGTGCCGAAAGGTCTCGGGACTGACCACCATCTCCACTTCCTGCTGCCCCACCAGAGCATGCGGAAAGTCCACGTAGCAGCGCACTCGGAACTCCGCCGCCGGGTAGATGCCCACCCGCCGCCCCCCTTCGGTAACTTCCAGAGGCTTAAGTACCTTTAAATAGCGTCGTTTGCGACGCAAGCGCCGGGTTCCGCAGCTTTCCAACATCTGCATAAACGGCTCCGCCGAGCCGTCCAGAATCGGGATTTCAATGGAATCGATGTCGATATAAACGTTGTCGATTCCACAGGAGTAGATTGCCGCCAGCAGGTGCTCGGTCGTGGACAGCAGCACGCCTTGCTTCATCAGGCTGGTTGCGTAACTGACCCGCGCCACGTTCTGCCCGTGCGCTTCGATCGCAAAATTGTCGAGATCCACCCGCCGAAACACCACACCAGTGTCCGCCGGCGCCGGGCGCAAGCGGAGATGCCCGTACACCCCCGTGTGCAGGCCGATTCCCTCAGTCACAGCTTCCCGAATGATAGTAGTCTGGAACATTCCCATTTCAGAATAGCACGCCTGCATCCGTTCTTGCTTCGCCATTTCTGCCGTATTTTCTTATGTTTACAAGGATATCGCCAATGAGGTGTGGCAAACGCGCAACACACTACGCCGCTCATATGTATCTTCCGCGCCATTCTTTGCGCTAGCTTGATGCCGTCCTAATCTGCAATCCTTGCGCTGTGCTATAGGGCGGCGATGACTTCGATTTCGACGAAGGCGTCCTTGGGCAGGCGAGAGACCTGCACGGTGGAGCGGGCGGGCGGCGCTGCCGTGAAATAGCGGCCGTAGACTTCGTTCATGGCAGCGAAATCGTTCATGTCCTTGAGAAAAACGGTGGTCTTGACCACGTGATGCAGATTCGAGCCGGCGGCCTCGAGGATGCCCTTGACATTGTTCATCACCCGTTCGGTCTGCTCCGTGATGTCGCTTCCGGTCATCTCCCCGGTCTTCGGATCGAGGGCTACCTGGCCAGACATGTAGAGAAACCCATTCGCCTTTACGCCTTGCGAGTATGGCCCGATGGGCTTGGGGCCGCGATCCGTCAGAACGATGTCCCTCATCGAAAAGTCTCCTTTACGCTATTTCCAGCTTTGGAATTGCTTTCGTATTGTGCACGAAAATCGTCGGGAACGCCCGGGCGCTTCATCCAGAGGCGGACGAACTCGGCGATGTTCTGGTGGGTCTCCTGCTCGAACGAGGCGATCAGATCCGAGATGTCGAATCCGCGGCCGCGGCGGGCTTCGAGCATGTGAGTAACAGCTTTACGAAATACTTCGGGGCCGTAGCGGTCCTGCAAAGCGTAGAAAAAGAGCAAACTCTTGGCGCGCACGACGCCAGGATCTTCTTCTTTCGGCTTGCCGCCAGTATTCCGTGCGGCAGAGTTTCCAGGAACGGCGCGCAACGCCCGGCGGATGACCTCGCCACGGTAGCCAGGCCCTACGAGGGTCTCGCGCCCGATGGCTGCCGCAAAAGCGGGAAGAAGGGATAGAGGCGGCACCTGCTCGTAGAAGCCGGGATTTTGGCCGTAGCCGAGCCAGCTGGCGGCCAGCGACGGGGCGACGGTTGCCGCGAGCTTCGGGGCGCCAGCGCTCAAATCGACCATCAGCGTGTCGGCGGAAACCATTTCGGCAGTGGACTGCGCAGCGTCTTCACCGAGGAGGAGCGACGCGACGGGGCTTGAGGTGCTTAGGCAGCCGCGAGCGTCCGGACACTCCACAATCCAAAACGGGACGTCTTTTTTCGTGGTGCGGCTTCCAAACATGCCGTCATAGACGGCGGTGGTGCGGGCGATTTCCTGGCTGGCCCGTTTCAGGGAACCGGCATCCGGCTGGGAACGGGCCCAGAGAACCACGCGGTGCTGAGCGTCTCCGATTTCGGCAGATGTGTAGCGCCCGGCGACAACAAAAGGATAGTGATCCGCGGGGGTCTGTACGGCCCGCGCGATTTCCTCACCACCTTTGCGCGACTGCTTCCGGTTCATGCCGCTGGTATGGACGAGAAAACCTTGCGGCACGCGAACAGTGAGGTCCCATTTTCCGGGTGGTTCGCCGCCGAAGCCAAACAGGCCGCGCGAGGGCAGGAATTCCGCGTTCCAGTTGGCTGAGGGAAGAAAGAATGCGTCATTGGCAAAGCCCAGGCCGGTTTCCTCGGGCGCGGCCGACACGACGTCGTAAGAAAGGTGCAGGGTATGCCGGGCGGAGACGATCCAGTTCTGTGGAAGATCGACGATGGAATTTCGCGGCGCGTCTGGCGATGGCGTGACTTCGAGTTGCGTGCCGTCCCAGGTGACTTGCAGCCCGGCTACGTGCAAGCGGCGGCCTCCCGGTAGCCGGGCGTCTAGCGAAGCGAGAGAGCGATTGCCAGTGTTGCGCAATTGATAGGTGGCATCCACGCGGATCTTTTGCGGGGAGGCCGGGAAGAACTGGACTTCGATGTGCTGCTTTTCGACAAGATAGCCGGGGCCGAGAGGGTGGACGCAGCCGGAGGCAGTCAGACAGGCGGCGAGAATCGCGACGAAAACGAGCCGGAGATGGGGGGAACGAAACAAAGCGCTTCGATTGTAGAAGAGAACGTGCCGGAAGCAAACGGCGCGGGCGGCGGCAGAGGCGACGAACTGCGCCGAGATACTGGCGCAGCATGCTGCGCCACTACAAAGAAAATGGGCGCATTGCCCGAAAACTGCGCATGGTGCCGAGTATTGATGATCGCACCGAGAAGGGCGCAGCAGTGCGCCGCTACAAACGACATTGGCGGCTGGACTCAGCGGCGGCCGTGGACACGGACGAAGCCGGTGTTGGCATGGTTGCGGGCGGCTTCGCGGGCAGCGATTTCCTTGTCGGCTTGCTCGTCGGTCATGCCGCGCTGGATGCGCTCGACAATCTGCTTTTCGTTGAGGCCGGTGTTTTTGAGGCGGCTGATTTCGCCGCTGGAAAGAGTCGGCTGGCCGGCAAGCCTGCGGTGCAGGAGCAACTGGACCGTCGGATCGGAAAGGCCGATGAGGCGCAACGTGACAGCTTCCAAGCTGATGGAATCGAGCTGGCCCGCGCGCGCGATCTCTAGAATCTGCGGCTCAGCAAACCCGGCGCCCGCGAGGCTCTTGACGGCATCCGCGCTGGCAAAAGAATGTTGGCGCTGGCGCGACACGCTCACAAGAGCCACGCAAGTATCGTCGGTAACGCCGGCGGCCTTCAACGCCGCGAGCTGCACAACTTCGGGATCGGACACATTGAGTTTCTTGAGCTGCTCGACAGTGTCGGAGCTCATGCCAGCCAGATCGAGCGGGCGGTAGTCGGTGAGCGGATGCTGTTTGCAGCCGGCTGCCAAAAAAAGACCTAAAGCGAGAAACAAGACGGTGTACCGCATGAATCCAGTTTAGCCGGAGCAAGGGGGCAAACCCGGGTTTTGTGCCGTGGAAGACACCCGGCGAAGGTACAGGTCGCAAGACCCGGTCAATTGACGTGGTAAACGCGCTCGACGCCAAGAACGCCGGAGATTTTGCGGATATTGACGAGGATCGTTTCGAGCTGGCGTTTGTCGGCGATCTCGAGGCTGGCGTCGATGCGGGCGTTGGTGCGATCGGGGCGGCTTTCGAGGCTGTGGATGTTGGAGCCGGCGCCGCTGATGACTGCGGTGATTTCGGCGAGGAGGCCGGCGCGATCCTTGGCGCGAATGCTGAGTTGCACGGGAAAGATCGCGGTGCTGGCGCCGCCCCACTCGACCGCAATGCGGCGCTCGGCTTGGTACATGAGATTCTGCACGTTGGGACAAGCGCGCGTGTGCACGGCGACGCCGCGGCCGCGCGTGATGTAACCGGCGATTTCGTCTCCGGGAATGGGATTGCAGCACTTGGCGCGATAGACCAGCAGGTCGCCGTGACCCTTGACGACCAGCGGAGCTTCGCCGAAGCCGAGCATGCGCTTGACGGTCTTGACCAGCGTGGGCTTGGCGTCCGCGTTTTCCCCTTCGGCTGCCTTGCCGGGTTCGCCGAGGATGCGGGAAAGCACCTGGCGCGCGGAGTATTTTCCGAAGCCGACCGCAGCGAAAAGGTCCTCGATGCGGGAAAGGCCGGAGTCGGTGGCCGCCTTGAGCATGTCTGCTTCTGGAATTTTCTTGAGGCCGCGGCCGAAGTGGCGCGCTTCGGTTTCGAGAAGGCGCTTGCCCATCTCCGTGGCTTCTTCGCGCTCCTGTATGTTGATCCACTGGCGAATTTTGCTTTTAGTGTGGGAAGACTTGACGAAGCTGAGCCAATCGCGGCTGGGGTGATGGCCCTTTTGCGTAAGAATCTCGACGACGTCGCCGTTGACGATCTCGTGGCGGAGCGCCACCATCTGGCCGTTGATCTTCGCGCCGACGCACTGGTGGCCCACTTCGGTGTGCACGAGATAGGCGAAGTCCACGGGAGTGGCACCGCGCGGCAGCTCGAGAACCCGTCCTTTCGGCGTGAAGGCATAGACCTCGACCGGAGTGAGGTCAACTTTGAGCGTGGTGAGAAACTCGCCGGGCTCCTGCAGTTCCTGGGACCACTCGATCAACTGGCGCATCCACGCGATGCGCTGATCGTCGTCTTCACCGGACGCAGGCTTGCCAGTTTTGTATTTCCAATGCGCGGCCACGCCTTCTTCGGCGAGTCGGTGCATTTCCTGCGTTCGGATCTGAACTTCGAAAGCCTGGCCGCTATGAAGAACGGTAGTGTGCAGCGACTGGTAGAGATTCGGCCGCGGCATGGCGATGTAGTCCTTGAAGCGGCCGGGAACGGGGCGCCAGATGTGGTGAACGACGCCGAGAGCGGCGTAACAATTGCGCTCGGAATCGGAGATGACGCGCACAGCGAGAAGATCGTAAGCCTGTTCGAGGCCGCGTTCCTGGCGAAGAACTTTACGATGGAGCGAATACAGGCTTTTGACGCGAGCTTCCAGCTCGGCGGGAATACCGCTCTCAACTAGTTTGCTGCGAATGGTGCTTTGCACTTCCTCGAGGAATTTTTGGTGCGCGGGCGCTTTCTGGCTGACTTCTTTCTGCAGGGCGAAGAAGGCTTCGGGCTCGAGATAGCGGAAGGCCAGGTCCTCAAGCTCGTTGCGAATGAGGCCCATGCCGAGGCGATGGGCGATGGGAGCGTAAATATCGAGCGTTTCGCGGGCGATGCGCTGCTGCTTGGGGGCCTCGAGAAATTCGAGCGTCCTCATGTTGTGCAGGCGATCCGCGAGCTTCACGAGCACGACGCGAACGTCGTTGACCATCGCGAGAAGCATCTTGCGGACGTTCTCGGCCTGCCGGACTTCGGAAGAGATCATGTCGAGGCGGGCGATTTTGGTGACGCCTTCGACGAGATGAGCGACTTCCGCGCCGAAGCGCTCTTCGATTCGGGACACCGGATATTCGGTGTCTTCGATGGCGTCGTGCAGCAGCGCAGCGGTCAGTGTGATGGCGTCGAGGCGCATGTCGGCCAGGATGTGCGCGACTTCCAGAAGGTGCAGGAGGTAGGGATCGCCGGAGCTGCGGAGCTGGCCGCGGTGGCGCTCGGCGGCGATTTCGTAAGCGCGGCGGACCATCCAGGGGTCTTCGGAGGGGCGATTCTTACGCAGCTTTTCGAGGAGCTCTTCGAGGCGAGAGTCGAGCTGGCGGTCGGTGCGATCGCGATGGAAGTTCAGCGGAACGTTGCTAGGCGAAGGCATAGGCTGGCCTGGGTATCTTCTCTAGTGTAGCGCAGGTCGATAGAGGCTGCATTGCCGCCGGTGCCAGCGCTTAGATCGAGGTCCGCCTCGGGAAGGCGGAACCTACAACTACAAGCCTAGTGGCGGAGAACGGAGCCGGGGAGGGCACCGGTAGAGCGGCCGTTGTCGATGACGAGCGCGCCGTTGACGAGGACATAGTCGAAGCCGACGGAGTAGGAAAGTGGCTTGTCAAACGTAGCGGTGTCCTGGACTTTAGCGGGATCGAAGACGAGGATATCGGCGCGGAAGCCGGGACTGAGGCGGCCGCGGTCGAAGAGCTTGAGCGAGTTCGCAGGCAGAGAGGACATTTTTCGCACAGCGTCTTCGAGGCTGATGACGTGTTCCTCGCGGACGTATTTGGCGAGGATGCGGGCGAAAGTACCGAACGCGCGGGGAGCGGAGCTTTGGCCCAGGCTGGCGGCGGAGTTGGCGGGATTGATGGGAGCGGCATCGCAATCGATGGAAACAAACGGAGCGCGCAGGGCGGCGTGCTTTTGCGCTTCGTCCATGCTCTTGGGACTAACGAACGGGTCACCCTGCTTGATCAGCTCGAAGAAAAGATCCCATGGCCCGACGGCGCGGCGCTTGGCTGCTTGTTCGACGGAGAGTCCGTTGAGCGAAGAATCACCCTTGGGGCCGACGGAGGAGATCAAGACGTTGTCCCAATTGCTGCCGACCCAACGGTACCAATTCTCCCAGTCCGAGGCGGTTTCCATCTCACGCCGAATCTCCTCGCGCACAGTAGGATTGGCGAGCGATTTGAAGAAAGCGTCCGGACCGGCGGCGAAGTGGCGCGGGTGCACGAGAGCCCGCAGGCCCAGACCGTTGCGAATGTAAGGATAAATGTCCGCGGTGATGTCTACACCCTGATCGCGGGCTTGCTGGATGAGGTCGAGCGCCTGCTGCATCAGCAGCCAATTCTCCTGGCCCGCGGCCTTGAGATGATAGATGTGGGCGGGAATACCGGCTTCCCTGCCGATGCGGATGACTTCCTGGATGGCTTCGAGAAGATGGGAGCTTTCGTTGCGCATGTGTGAGAAGTAGACGCCGCTATATTGCGCCGCGACTTTGGATAGCTCGATGAGCTCTTCGGTCTTGGCAAAAGTGCCGGGAGGATAGATGAGCGCGGTGGAGAGGCCGACGGAGCCGTCTTTCATCGCTTGGGCGACGAGCACTTTCATTTCCGCAAGCTGCGCCGGAGTGGGAGCGCGATCTTCGTCGCCGATAACCATCTCGCGGACTTGAGCGGCACCAACGTTGTGGATCACGTTCATGGCCACGCCCTTTTTGTCGAGGAGACGAAAATACTCGGCGTAGGTGCGCCAGGAAATTTTGAAGCTGGCGCCTTCGATGTCCTGCGCGGCGGTGCGGTCGTTTTGCGGCGCGAGGGAATCGCCTTCGCCGACCATCATGGTGGTAATACCCTGGCGCAGCTTGCTCTCCGCGCTGACGGGATCAAGAAGGAGAGGCAGACTACTGCCCCCCATCATGTCGATGAAGCCGGGAGTGACCACTGATCCGCGGGCGTCTATGGTGCGGCGGGCAGCGCGGCCGGCGAGGCTGCCGATTTCCGCGATGACGCCATCACGAATGCCGAGGTCGGCCACGAACCAGGGATTGCCGGCGCCGTCCACGATTCGGCCGCCGGTGATGAGGACGTCAAAGGGCTTGGCGGAGGAATCGGATTGCGCGGCGGCGTGCGCGGCGACGAGAAGAAATGCGGCGAAAAAAAGCACAATGGCTCGAAACATGGCGATGGGCTCCGTGATGGAAGGATGAATGCGCGGATGGTATCACGAGAGGTGGAGCTAGTTGGCGAGAGAGCGGCGAAGCAAAAGAAAAGGGCGCCTGGAAGAAGGCGCCCTGAAAAATGCTCGACCAGAGTGGCAACCAGGCAAGCGGGTTCAGCTAGCCTGCGGCGGGGGCTGCTCGGCGCGCTTCTGCTTGATTTCCTTTATCTTTTCGAGGAGGTCGTCGGCCTGTTTCTTGAGGCTGGCGCGCTCGTCGTTGGATTCGACCATATCGGCCTTCCGGCGGTAGAGAAGATTCAAGTAGGCCATGGCGTCGTCGTAGTCGGGGCGAAGCTGGACGGCTTTTTGCACTTCGGCAATTCCTTCATCCACCAGTCTTCCGGTTTTGTCGACATATTCGGCGCGCACGGGGGCGGGAAGAGCATCGTCATCCTTGATCTGCTTGTTGATGTGGTCCTTGTTGTAGGCGGACCGTAGCTCGGCGTTGCTGCGGAAGGCCAAGGTCCAGTCGATGACGCCGATCCAATAGTGCGGCTCCGGATCATCGGGTTTAATCTCGATGTGCTTTTGATGGTACAGCTTGGATTCCTCGAACTTCTTGGGATCAAAGGGGGTGCCGGCCATTTGGAAGACAATGGAGCCGATGCCGTCGATGGCGCTGATATTCTTGGGATCTTTTTCAAGCACTTCCTTGAATTCCTGCACCGCTTGTTCGCCGAGACGCAGGTTCTGCGGGGAGGGCGCTCCCGGAATGTACTGGCTGGCGTACGCGGTCGCGAGGTAGAGACGCGCGTTCATCAGATCGGGGTCGCGCTCCTTGGCTTGCTTGAAGTCCTCGACCGCCGCGTCGTACTGCCCAGCCTTGAAGGCCGCGACACCTTTGTTCAGAAGGTCGCGGGCCTTGAGCTTATCGCAGCCCGAGATACCGGCGGCGATCAGAACACAGGCCGCGAGAGCCGCAGCCCGGCGAGCAATTCGAGTGGACCCCGCGCGAACCGGGTCCGGAGCTGCTTGCGCTAATGCATGAATCATCGAAGGATCCATCCCTGCTGTGCGTGCCTCCCGACGTTGCGGAAAGCGCGCTAGGATTCAAGTCCGCCCTGCGAGGGGCCATTCTAACTGCTTCAGCGGCCTTTTTCGAGTTCCGGAGTAAGCAACCCGATGGTGACCACACCCGCGGAGCGCATCGAGTCGATTACGCGGACAACCACCGCAAATTCGACCGGAGACTCACCGCGAACAAAAGCCGTACGATTGGCGCGAGGTTTGAACACCTGCTCAAGCTGGCTCTCCAGAGTGTCCCACGTAACCGGATCCTGGTTGATGCGCAACGATCCGTCCGCGAGAACCTGAACAACCACCACTCCGTCCGGAGAACCCTCTACGGTAAGGTCCGGCCGAGGAATGGACGCATCCAATCCCTGCTGGTGATGGGGAATTATCATAAAGATGACCAGCAGCACCAGCAAAATGTCGATCAATGGAACGATGTTGACGTCCGCGAGAATACCGCGATTGCCCCCACCGAGTGGAATGTCCATGAGTCACCTCGCTTTGCAGCGCTGCGCCCGGTGCCACCGGCCGCTTCGACTGCGTTTATCCCCTGCGAGAGGACTCTCCCATCCTGCGAAAACTCTACTGACCGGCTTCGAGCTTGGCCGTGATCAGACCGACTTTGTCGATTCCGGCGCCGCGCATGATATCAATAGCGCGCGCGACATCTTGAAACAAAACGTCGTGCTCGCCCTTGACGAAGGCGACTTTCTCAGCCCGCTCCTTGAAGATCTGTTCCATGCGCGGGCCAAGCTTTTCCCAAGTAGTGTCTTCGTTGTTGATCTTGAGCTTGCCGTTTTCATTCACCTGCACGACCACGGTCTTGTTTTCGAGGTCCTGATTCTGCTGCTGATCCTTGTTGGGCTGCGGCACCAGAGTGTCCAGGCCCTTGGGGACGAGCGGGGTGATCACCATAAAGATGATGATGAGCACCAGCAGAATGTCGATCAGCGGCACTACGTTCGGCGACGAGAGCGCACCGCCGGTATTCTCTCCACCAACATCCATTCCCATTGCGAGTTCTCCTATCGGCCCGAAAAATCACCAGCCTTGCAGGGTAGTAGCCGCGCCGTGTGGGAGGCGGCGCGGCCCTTGGAAACCGGCAAACGATTGGTGCAAACGGCCGTACATACTAAACAGCTGCCTCAGTCCGCCGAAGGCGGGTTCTGAGGGGTCTGCGGCTTCGGAGCCTGACCCTGAGTCTTCTCCGTGAGCAGGCCGAGCTGGTCCACTCCGGCAGAGCGAATCTCGTCGATGACCGCGACGACATCGCCGTACTTGGCGCGGGCATCGCTCTTGACGTACACGGTTTTGTCGAGACGGTTGGAAATCGCGTCCTTGATCTGGTCTGTGAGCGCTTCCTTGGCCGTCTTGACATTCTTCAGGTAGATGCTGCCGTCCTTGGTGACCGCGACAACGATAGCATCATCCTTGTCGGCATCCTTCATCTCGTGCGCATTATTCGTCATGGCCAGGTCCACCGGTGTGGTCTTCTGCAACATCGGCGTAATAACCATGAAGATGATCAGCAGCACGAGCATGATGTCGGCCATAGGGATGACGTTAGGCGACGCCATCTGCGCTCCGGCTTGTGGCTTGTAGGCCATTCGGTGTCCTTTGCTTCAGCTACTTCTTGATAGCGCCGCGGCGCAGGATGAAGTAGTTGATGAGTTCCATCGAGGAGTTGTCCATCTCGACGTCGAAGGCTTCCACCTTGTTGGTGAAATAGTTGTAGGCCCACACGGCGGGGACGGCGACCAGCAACCCGAACGCGGTGGTGACCAGCGCTTCCGCGATACCGCCGGCGACTGCCGACAGACCGGTGGCCTTGTTGGACTCGATGCCCTTGAAGGCGTTCAAGATGCCGACCACCGTGCCGAACAGGCCGACGAACGGAGCCGTCGAACCGATGGTGGCAAGAGCGGAGAGACCGCGCTTCATTTCAGCGTGCACGATGGCGACGGAGCGCTCGAGACCGCGCTTGGCGGCTTCGATAACGTCGGCGTCAGATACCTGCTGCGAAGCGGACTGGAACTCGGAAAGGCCCGTCGCCACCACCTTGGCGATGTGGCTTTTCTTGTTGCGCTCGGCGATGGCGATGGCTTCATCGAGCTTGCCATCCTTAAGAGCGCCGGCAACCTGCTGTACGAAGACGCGCGACTGCTTGCGAGCCGCACTGTACATCAGGGCGCGGTCAATCATCACGCCGAACGAGTAAATGGACAGCACGAACAGAATGAAGACCACGACTTTGGCGAGTAGGCCCATGTTGGACCACATCGTCCGCAGGTCCCATTGGTTCGGGGCCTGGAAGAATGCGATCGAATAGACAAAGAGAGTTGCTACCATTCGTTTGCTCCTTAGTATCTAGTGACGCCTGCCAAACAGGTCAGCAGAGGCCATCGAGTGAGTTTGCCGATACTGCTACTGGACCGGCGAGCGGGTCCCACGACATGCACGCCGGACCTTGCTACTGGTTGAGAGAGAAAATCACGTCAATCGTGGTGTCCACTTCCACCGGCTCGCCGTTGAGCAACGTCGCCTGGTACTTCCACTGGCGTACGGCGTCGAGCGCCGACTGCTGCAACAGCGGATGGCCGGACAGGACTTCCAACGATTGAATGCTGCCGTCCTTCGCAATAATCGCGTGCAGACGAACGGTTCCGGAGATGCGCGTCTGACGGGCCAGCGGCGGATAAACCGGCTGCACCTTATTCACCAGCTTGGCCGCCTGCACGTTGCCGCCCTGACGAATGCGCCCCTGATTCGGCTTCGGAGGAGGAGGCGCTGCGCCCACGCCGCCAATTACGCCGCCAATGACGCCGCCCATCGAGCCGCCGGCTACGCCGCCGACCACGCCGCCCGACATGCCGCCTAGATCCGGCTCGGCTTCTTCCTTAATGATCTTGATGTCCTTGGGAATGACTTTCGGCGCTATCAGCTTGCCCGCGTCCAGCAAATGCACCGGCTTGACCTTGATGACGGTGGCCGGAGGAGGTGGCGGCGGAGGTGGCGGTGGCGGCGGAGGAGCCATCAACATCGTCGCCATCATCGTCTTGGGCAGCGCTTCGGTGTAGATCAGCGGGATGAGAATCAACACCGCCAGAACAGCAAACTGAATCAGCATCGAGATGGCTACCGTCCAAGGCTTATTCGTCTTGATCGGGTTCGCGCTCGAAACAACCATATCGTCAAACATGGTTTACTACCTCCTCCCGGCGGGAGCGAGTCGCGCCGAAGCGCTGTCGTTACCGCTGGGTTTATTGCCGGCTGCGGGTCCGGTGTTAGCGACACCCTGACCGCGCCAGTTATGCCAGGCGACGACCAGAGGTGCGGCGATACCAAAACTGGAGTACGTTCCTACCACAATCCCCACCACGAGAGCAAAGGAGAAAGCGCGGAGCACCTGACCGCCCATCAGGAAAAGCACGAGCACAGTTAGGAACGTCAGGCCACTGGTTAGGATGGTACGAGAAAGCGTTTGATTGATGGATTTGTTGACCACGTCGGCGAACCGCTCGCGGCGCAGCAAGCGATTATTCTCGCGGATGCGGTCGAAGATCACGATGGTATCGTTCATTGAGTAGCCGACCAGAGTGAGCAGCGCCGCAATAACCGTAAGCGAAATCTCATAATGCAGCAGCGAGAAGAATCCCAGCGTAATTAAGATGTCATGAAACACCGCCAGAACGGCGGCGGCCCCAAAAACCCATTCGAACCGGAAGGCAATATATACCAGCATTCCGGCCAAAGCATAGAGCGTAACGAACACCGCCTGGCGGCGCAGCTCGGCTCCTACTTTGGGTCCCACGATCTCGACGTTGCGAATCGTGAATGGCCCCAGCGTATAGCCGTCCTTGAGGGCGCTAATGACTTGCGGGGTGACTCCGGGCACCGCAGAAGGACCATCGAAGTTGGCGAGCACGCCGTTCTGCTTCTTGTCGCGGTAATCCAAGATGGCCTTAGCCAGTTGCGTGTACTTGTCCCCGGCATTTACGGAAAGCAGGAGGGGATCGCGCTGCGTCAGGAAGGCAGTCAGGGAGGTAGGAGTCGCGGCGTTGAAGTCCGGCTTGACAGAATTATTGAGTCCGTAGACCGCGTTCAAGGCGTTGAGCACCTGGGTCTTGCTGGTGTCTCCCGCTTCGTCACCCGTGCCCTGCTGCTCCACGAAAATGAGCACTTCGTTCGAGTTAGGGCTGGCGATATCGCTGACGCTCTGAATTTCGCTATTCCCCAGACCCTGCGAAGTCAGGCCGCTGCGGAGCTTGTCGATATTGGGTGGCTGGGCAAAGCGGACGTCCACGTTGGTGCCGCCTTTGAAGTCGATGCTGTACCGGAGCCCGCCTTTGACCAATACGGAAGTCCAGCCCGCAAGCAGGAGAATGCCGCTAAGGGCATAGAAATACTTGGCTTTGCCCATCCAATCGATGCTGGGCTCTTTGAAGAACTCGATCATGCCAGTTTTTGCTTCCCTTCCTTAGACTCCAAGGGGTCCGGCTTTGTTCCCGGCAGGGGCGACGCCGCTAAGAGGCTACGCCAGAGTCAGGGTTCTAACCTACAGGACGCTCGTTTTGAATCGAGTGAAGCCTGTATCCCAAGAGTCCTAGTACACGCCTCAGCGCGTCTCGAACGGCTAAATGCTCAGTACCCCCTGGCGGTCCATCTTCCCCAGGTGATACTGGAAGATCGTCTTGGAAACGTAGATCGCGGTGAACACGTTGGCGATCAGACCGATGGTCAGGGTCACGGCGAAACCGCGAATCGGGCCGGTACCGAACAAAAACAGGAAGAAAGCGGAGACCACCGTCGTGACGTGCGTGTCGATAATGGTCAGGAAAGCTTTCGAGAAGCCGGCATCGACCGCGGCAGCCGACGACTTGCCGTTGCGCAATTCTTCGCGAATACGCTCGAAAACCAGGACGTTCGAGTCCACGCCCATACCAATGGTCAGAATCACGCCGGCAATGCCCGGCAGTGTCAGAACCGCGCCGAACGCAGCCAAAGCCGCCAGTAGAATCAACAAGTTAAGGATCAAGGCCACCACGGCGTTCGCGCCGGAAAGCCGGTAATAGAAGAGCATGAAGATCATGACCACGATCAGGCTCAAGACCGAGGCCTGCACGCCGTGGCGGATCGAATCCGCTCCCAGCGATGGGCCAACGGTGCGCTCTTCAAGGTATTTGATCGAAGCAGGTAACGCCCCGGCCTTTAGAACTAACGCCAACTCGTGCGCCGAGTCCTGGCTAAAGCTGCCCTCAATCACGCCGGAGTCTTCGATCCGCCCGTTAATCGTGGGCGCGGAGTAAACGCAATGGTCGAGCACGATGGCCATCTGGCGATGCAGGTTCTGTTCGGTGAACGGACCGAATCGCCGGGCGGAATCCGCTGACAAAGCGAAATTCACCTGATACTGTCCGGGATTGCTGGTGTTCCGATTCTCAGTCGCGTTCCGAAGGTCGCGCCCGGTGACGATGGGTGCACGGTTCAGGACGTACCAATTCTCAGCCCCGGTCGGGTTGCTGGCACGCGTACGATTCGCAGGACAGTCAGGAACGAGTTCGGTCCCGGCCTTAAGAATCCCACCATGCTGCGCCATATACGCCGCTTCGGAAGGGTACGGAGTCGGATCTTCTACCAGCGTTAGCGCGAGCTGGCCGCCCTTCCGTATCACGTCCTTGGCCTGGGTTGGATCGCCTTCGCCGGGTAGTTGTATGAGAATCTCGTTGTCCTTGCGGCCGTGGCGTTGAATGGTTGGTTCGGTCAGGCCCAGCGCGTTGATTCGCCGATCGATAGTCTCGACGGCCAGGGTCATCGTGGATTCTTGTATGCCCGCGATGGCGCTGGGCCGCAGCGTCAGCAGGTACCCGGTCAGATCGCCCGGCGCCGCCCCCAAATCCCACGCATTGCCAAACTGCGCGGTAACGATATCGCGAAACGCCGAAACCTGCGCCGCATCCAGGCCATGGATCAGTACGTGTGTGTCGTCCGCCCGCCGGACTTCGTCATAATGAATGTTTTTTGTGCGCAGTTGCGTAGCCAGCCGCTCCACCGTCTGGTCCGTCTCCTGCGCGATGGCTTCCTGCACCTGCACCTGCAGAATCAGGTGCGTTCCGCCTTGCAGGTCCAGCCCCAGCTTGATCTGGTGCGCGAAATTGTCCTTTACCTGCTGCGAGGACGTGGGGAAAGTCGGCAAACCGATCAGCGTATAGAAACAGATCAGAATGACCGCGACGATAAACAGCAGTTTCCACTTGAAATTGGGATTCATGATCAGAGAGTGAGACGCGCCTTCACGCGAGAGGCAGACTTATTTGGCGTCTTCCGGTGCCTCCACCTGAGCGATAGCCGCGCGAGCTATGCGAATTTTCACCTGGTCGGCAACCTTAAGAATCACCGTGTCGCCGTCGATGCCGTTGATAACGCCGTAGATGCCGCCGTTGGTGATGACTTTGTCCCCGTTTTTCAGCTCGCTCAGCATTTGCTGCATTTTCTTGCGCTGGCGCTGCTGCGGCATGATCACCAGCAGATACATGATGCCGAACATCAGCACCAGCGGAATCAAAAATCCGCCCATGCCTGCTGCGCCACCGGCTTGAAGTAGAAGCGCTGCGATCATCGTTCTTTCTTCGACCTGCCCTTTCCCGTGTCTCTGAGTCGCCTGCCGTCCCCCGCGTTGCCCGCAGGAGACAGAAGCAACGAGCCGGGCCAAAAACTCCCGCTCCTCACAACTCGCAAACTCGCCGGATTTAGCCCTTCAGGCTACCCCTGCAGAATAGCGCGCGTGCATCTCGGATGAGAATTCCGCTAGGTTCCCAAACCCGATAGCCTCGCGGATTTGCCGCATGATGTCAAGGTAAAAGTGGACATTGTGGTGGGACGCCAGAATTGCCGCGGTGATCTCGCCGGCCGCGAACAGGTGCCGAAGATACGCGCGCGTGTAGCGCCGGCAGACGGAGCAGGTACAATTCGCGTCGATGGGACTCTGATCTTGCGCGTAACGCGCGTTCTTGATCAGCACGCGCCCTTCGCTGGTATACAGGCAGGCGTGGCGCGCCGCGCGTGTCGGCAGCACGCAATCCATCATGTCGATGCCCAGCGCCACGTAGTCGGCGATTTGCTCCGGGCGTCCGACGCCCATCAGGTAGCGCGGACGATCCTGCGGCAGCAGCGCGGTAACTTCCGCGGTCATCGCGCAGGTTGCTTCATGCGGCTCGCCCACGGCCAGCCCGCCGACCGCGTATCCGGGAAAATCGATTTCCTGAAGCTGGCGCGCGCTTTCCCGGCGCAGATCCGGGAACGTGGCACCTTGCACGATGCCGAATTGCCATTGCGGCAAGCCTCCGTTGCGATTGGCTTGGTCGATGAAATAGGCGCGGGCGCGCTTGGCCCACGCGGTGGTGCGTTGCACCGCGGACTCGGCCTTGTCGCGCGGCGCCGGCGTTTCGATGCATTCATCGAGCACCATGGCGATGTCCGAGCCAAGCGCCAACTGAATCTCCGCCGCTTTTTCCGGCGTAAGCAAATGCTCGGAGCCGTCCAGATGCGAACGGAAGCGCACACCTTCGTCGGTCATTTTGCGAAGGGCAGAGAGGCTGAAGACCTGATAGCCGCCGGAATCCGTCAAAATCGCGCGCGGCCACGACATGAAGCGATGCAAGCCGCCCAGCTTGCGCACCAGCTCATGCCCCGGCCGCAAATACAAATGATAGGTGTTGGCGAGGATGATTTCAGCGCCCAGCTCTTCGAGCGCTTCTTGCCGCAGCGCCTTCACCGTGGCCTGCGTGCCTACCGGCATAAAAAACGGCGTCTGGATAGTGCCGTGCGGCGTGTTCAAAACGCCGCGCCGCGCGCCGGTCGGATCGGTTTTGCTGACGCTGAACGAAAAACTCACCGCATCAGTGTATCAAGACCCCGGCTTCATCAAGACCTTCACTCCATCAAGACCCTTAGTGCCTCAAGAAGAGAAGATGAAAGCGAAGCCGACACGGCAAACGACCCATACGGCCCACACCGAGAACACAATCGTGAAGGCTTTGCTCCCCTTCAGCTTCTTTGGACTCGCGGCGGCAAAGCCGATGGCAATGAGAATGAGAATCCAAAACGTAAAGACGTCAAATGACTTGCAGAGCGCCAGCAGCCACGGTGCGGTTCCGTCCGGAAGCACCGCCGCGATATTTGTCGCGACTGGATTCTCCAGATCGACGGTCCCGGGTGGTTTCAGGAACAAGACCAGAACAAACAGAAGGCTGCTGAGGAGCGATGGCACAAAGGCGTACGAAGTGATCGCCATGGAGGTTCCGAAGTTCACTCCGGCGCCGCCAAGCAGGTTGTACGCCCCCATCATCACCGCGCCAATGATCACCGCTCCCAGAATCGGTCCCAGCAATCCGAATGCGTAAGCAAAAGCCGGCGATATCTTCGCGCTCATCGACAATTGCTGCTCTTTTTGCTCCGGGGAAAGCTGCGAAGCTCGCGAGCTTTTCTCGATGCGCTGCGAAGCGACCTCTCTCCAGTCGATCCGTTGATTGAGCGCGAAGCTGACCATCAGGCTCAAGATCGTGAGGACCAGGATCGGGGGCAGCCACGAAGGCTTGCGCACGATGTCGTCAAAAGTGTTTTTCGGTGAAAACAATACCCCCAATATCCGCGCCATCGCGCCCATGGAAGGCTGCGACTCAGGGGATACGGGCACAGCAGTTGTAACCATCGAGGACTCCTCCACCACAGATTTACGCAGGTACGGACTCTCTGGCACCTACTACGCGGAACCCCGCGGGATATTTCAGTGGCCGCATTGTAACGCCGGAATCGCCTGTACTGGAAGGACTTACGCCGCTAGGCCGGGAGCGCAGGGACAGCGGCCAGAAGCTCGCGGGTGTACGTATGGCTGGGGCGATGCAATATCTCTTCGGCCGGGCCGATTTCCAGAAATTTCCCGGCGCGCATCACCGCAATCCGCGTAGCGATCTGCGCCACCACCGGCAAGCTGTGCGAAATGAAAATATAAGTAAGCCCGAACTCCTGCTGCAGCTCCCGCAGCAACAGCAGTATCTGCGCGCCGATCGACACATCCAGCGCCGACACCGGCTCATCCGCCACAATCAGCTTTGGCTGCAGAATCAACGCTCGCGCAATGCCGATACGCTGCCGCTGCCCGCCGGAAAACTCATGCGGATACCGGCGCGCGGCATCTTCAGCGAGGCCCACACGCCGCAGCATAGCGGCCAGCCGCTCACGCTTTTCCCCCGCAGACAACTCAGGCTCGTGAATGGCGAGCGGCTCTTCCACGATTTCAGCGACGCGCATACGCGGATTGAGAGACGCGAAAGGATCCTGAAAGATCATTTGCATCTGCCGCCGCTGGGCGCGCAACTCTTCGCCTCGCAGCGCGAGCAGATCGCGCCCGCCAAACCGCAGCTCGCCCGAATCCGGCTCGATCAGCCGCAGCAGCATCCGCGCCAGGGTCGTCTTGCCGCAGCCGCTCTCGCCGACAATTGCAAACGTCTCGCCACGCGCGACCTCAAAGCTCACGTCATCCACGGCGGCAAATCGCGCGCCGTCGCTTCCGGCGGAAAATACTCCGGCCGAACGCTGATACCGCTTCGTCAAGTGCGCCGCTTCGAGAAGATTTGCGCCGCTCATAGCTCTCCGCCGCTCAAACCAGCACGCAGCGCGCCGCATGCTCCGGCGAAGCCGCTCGCAGCGCCGGAACGGCGGCGCTGCATTCGCTCCGGCGCAACTCGCACCGCGGTTCGAACGCGCAGCCCGGCGGCAACGCCACAAGCTGCGGAACCGAACCCGGAATCGGGGTCAGCTTCCCGCGTTCCAGCGTCGGCGATGCTTTCAGCAGCCCTTGCGTGTACGGATGCCGCGGCGCGGTCAGCACTTCGCGCGCGGGACCTTCCTCGATAATCCGCCCCGCGTACATCACCGCAATACGGTCCGCCACCTGCGCTACCACGCCCAAATCATGCGTGATGAACAGCAAACCCAGCCGCAGCTCGCGCCGCAGCTTTTGCAGCAACTCCAGAATCTGCTTCTGCACCGTAACGTCCAGCGCCGTCGTCGGCTCGTCCGCAATCAGCAGCCGCGGTCCCCCAGCCAATGCCATCGCAATCATCGCGCGCTGCCGCAATCCGCCCGAAAGTTGATGCGGAAATTGCCCCGCCCGAATTTCCGGCTCCGGAACCGCCGCCAGACGCAGCGCCTCCAGTGTTCTGCGACGCACATCCGCCGACGCTGCTCCCGGCTCGTGCGCCTGAATCGCCTCTGCCACCTGCGCGCCGATGCGCATCACCGGATTCAACGACGTCATCGGCTCCTGAAAAATCATCGCAATCTCACGCCCGCGCACCGACCGCCACTCGCGCTCCTGCAACGCGCGAAGATTCTTCGCCCCCTCGCGGGCCGCAAGCGTCGCGTCTCCGGTAACCCGCGCGCCCGGCGGCAACAACCCCATCAATGCCAATGACAACATAGTCTTCCCGCTGCCCGATTCGCCCACCAGCCCCAGCGATTCCCCCGCATCAATGCGCAGCGACACCTCATTCACCGGTCGTATCCACCCGCCCGGCGTCGGCAACTCCACCACCAGTCCGCGCAATTCGATCAATGCGGCCATCGACCCATCATAGACAGGACCACGCGCGCTGAAAAGCTCGCGAAACTTACGCAGTTCGATTGCAGAGATGAAACCAGCTATCGCCGATCCAGCGGCACCACAAATTTCAATCCCGTGTGCGTGGCCGAGAAACCAACGACCTTCACATCCTTTAAATTCGCCTTACGCCCCGCAGCCAGAACATCGTTCTCGCTCAGCTCCTTGCGCCCCTTCGGATAAACGACCCACACCGCCGCCGTCGCAAGCATGCCCTTCGCCAGCTTGGCCAGCTGCGCCAAATCCTTCTGCGATTCAGCGCCCAGAAAAATCCATTCCGCCTCCACGCCGCCCTTGCCCTTCGCAATGTTCTCGGTCACTCCCCGCAATTCATCCACAAATCCCCGTTCGAACTCGCCCACCAGCGCAACCCGCGCCCCCGCCTTCACCCCCAGCTTCTCCATCCGCGTCTTCGGATGCAAAATCTTCTCGCACCACTTCGCCGCCTGCGCCCCCAATTCGAACACCGCCAGCCCTTCCGCCGTCACCAGCCGCAACTCCCCATTCACTGCCTTCGCCGACTTCACCGAAGCAACCGCCACCTTCAGCCGGAAATCCCCGCGAAAAATCACCTCATTCGTCTCCAGCAGCGCCTTCCCCTTCGATTTCTCCCCGCCATAGCGCACCACGCAAACCGCTTCTTTTCCCATGACCTCTCCGATCACCGTCCCGGCACATTACCGCCAGCACGCCACATGACTACGCCCAAGTCGCCGCTCGCAGTTGCCTACGATAGTAAGCTAGTGGCCTCCATGGCAACCGCCGCGACAACCCGCGTCGACTGGAAGCTGATCTGGTCCCAGCGCGGCTTCCGTTATTTCTTCGCCGCCATGTTCGTCTCCCTCTTCGGCAGCGGCATGAACTTCGTCGCCGTCAGTTGGTTCATTCTCTCCTCCACGCACTCCACGCTGAAAGTCAGCTTGCAAGTCATGGTCGTCACCGCCCCCGGCCTTCTCGTCCCTTTCCTCGGCGGCGTGCTCATCGATCGCTTCGATCGCCGCTACCTTGGCGTGGTCCTTGATTTCACCCGCGGCATCTTCGTCCTCGCCACCGCGTACATCGCCTGGCGCGGCCACATCGAACTCTGGCACCTCTACCTCATGACTCTCATCACCGGCACCGGCTCCGCCATGTATTGGTCCACCGTCAACGCCCTCGTTCAGGAAGTCATCCCGCCCAGCCAATTCGCCGGTGGCAACGCCGCCGTCCTCATAGGCGTGCAAAGCGGCATGCTCCTCGCGGGCTCATTCGTCGGCTTCATCTACGATCGCGCGGGCATCGCGGGCATTCTCGCCATCGACGGCGCCACCTATTTCGTTTCCGCCTTCTGCCTCTACCAACTCCGCCGCGGCTATTTCTCTCCGCGCGACCACCAGCAATACCCCCGCGAATTTTCCGAGCGCACCGAAGCCACCGCCGAAGCTCTAGGCGCAGCCGAGAATCCCGAAGTTGCCGAAGCCGGCCTCTCGCTCGCCGTCTACTCCGATCTGAAAGCCGGCTTCGCTTATCTCCAGCAGCAGCCCCTCGTCCGCGCTCTCGGCGTCACTCACGCCATCATGATGGCTGGCGTCGTCAGCTCCAACGTCGTCCTCGTCGCTCTCGTAAGCGATATTCTCCACTCCGGCGCCCGCGGCCTCGGCTTTCTCGAAGCCGGCTGGGCCACTGGCGCCATCGCTGGCGGTCTCATCGCCAGCCAACTGCCGCAAAAACTCCGTATGACGCTGTACGTTTCGGCCACCGCCATTCTCGCCGTTGGCCACGCGGCCACTCCATTCGTCGCTTTTCTATCCGGCGCCGTTCTGCTACAAATTATTTTCGGCTCCTGCCGCGCACTCGGCGGTGTCGTCGCGCAATCCTCGATCATGTCCATCGTTCCGCGCCATTTCATGGGCCGCACGCAATCCGCCATAGCCATCCTCACCACCGTCGTGCAACTCATCATGAGTTTCGGCCTCGGCTGGCTAGCCCAGCGCGCCGGTCTCGTCGCCGGTTACGCGCTCCTCGCTTTGCTTTATGCTATGGCCACGCTGTTCGCCATGCGAGCGCGCCAACTTTCCGCACCCAGCTAGCGAGGCCATCATGGAAATTCGCACCATCCAGCCCTTCCTGCAATATTTCGGCAACGTCCGCGAGCGCACTCTCCGCGTCGCCCGCTGCATCCCTCCCGACAAAATCGATTGGACCTGCGCGCCCGGTCATTTCACTCTCGGCGATCTCCTCCGCCATCTAGCCGTCACCGAGCGCTACATGTGGGCCGAAAACGTACTCGGCCGCCCCAGCCGCTATACTTCCCACGGCAAAGAATTCGGCGCCACCTTCGACGAAGTCATGGCCCTCCTCGACCGCCTCCATGCTGAATCCTTGCAGCTTTTCGCACAACTCTCCGACGAAGACCTTCAGAAAAAATGTAAAAACCCCGGCGTCACCAAAATCGCTACCTGGAAATGGCTCCGCGCCATGACCGAGCACGAAGCTCATCATCGCGGCCAAATTTATTTGTATCTTGGAATGCTAGGTGTCGCCACGCCACCGCTTTTCGGCCTGACTTCGGAAGAAGTTCGCGCCCGCAGCGTCGCTTAGACCTGCCTCACTTACTTAGTTTGTGGCTTCGCTTCTGCTTCCGGCCCTTTCGCACTCGGATCAGACGTCGTAGGAGCCGGCTCGGGACCAGTGCTCACCGCCCCCGCCTTTCCTCCCAGCATCTTCACAATCGCTTGATACAACTTCGAGCGCAGTTCGTAGCGCTCATTCGCCCGCGTGATGTACCGCACCGCCACTTCAATTCCTCCCACGACCGGTTTCACGCTGATCGCCGGCGCCACCGAAATCGCGCTCATCTCCCGCGAGCCCGTCGCGCCACGCCATTCCGTCTCCGCCTGCTTCGCGCTATCGCTCGTCGCTTCCTGCACTTGCTTCTGAATCGCATCCATCATCGGATAAAGAT
>DATNNV010000008.1:0-79886 GCA_035601655.1 Candidatus Dormiibacterota bacterium | reverse complement strand
AGACTCTTTCGCCGTCCCATTTTGGGAATCTGCGGCCGCTACTGCCTCCCTATCCCCGGCGCAGTCTCCCTATCTCCCGGAAGACAAGCCACTTACTAGATACCACTTGACAAATCCCAAAAATGTGCTATAATGGGTTATCATCGCGAGCAACGGATCTCGTCGCTGCCCGCCCTCTTATGCCTCGCCGCCCGGCTGTCCTTCTAACTCCCCCACTCTCCATCTCTCCCTCCTCGTTCTTTTGCACTTTCTGCACGCTGCTGCAAAAGAGCGAAGCACATCCCCTTTATGTTCAATCACTTCCCGCCTCTTTGCAAAAACCGCGGGTATGCCGTCACAAACGTTTTTCTCTCGCCACTCGCCACCCGTTCACCCTGAGCTTCGAAGGGTCACTCGCCACTTCCGCAAGCTCCTCCCTCTTTCCTGCCCTGAGCCACGAAGGGTTCACTCTTTTGCACCAGAGCGAAACCCATCCCCTTCCTTTTCAATCCCTTGCGCACTCTTTGTGTGTTTACCCGGGATGCCACCCAACGCCTCTTCCGAATTCCTGTCGGCTGTTAGCTGTCGACTATCGACTCGTAACTCCTTTATCCGCAACACTTACAAAAAACCAGGGGGAGGACGTCGCCTTCAACACACTAGGGCAATCCCTACTAGCTTCCGAATTCAACGAAGCCGAAGCTGTGGCTCAACTCCGCTCCTACCCCGACCTCGAAGTGGGCGCCGCGCTGCTGAAACAATCCGTAGTCGCCGGCATCGGCAACGTCTTCAAATCCGAAATCTGCTTCGCCTGCCACGTAAATCCCTTCCGCCAAGTCCGCTCCCTAACCAGCGCCGAAGCCGCCGCTCTAATCGTCACCGCCCGCAAATTCCTCCAATGCAACGCGGCCGATCTCTCCGCCCATCACATCGCCACCTACGTCCCGTTCCGCCGCACCACCAACCGCACCCAACGCGAAGAAAACCTCTGGGTCTACCAGCGCCAAGACCAACCCTGCCGCCGCTGCGTCACCCCCATCGCCGCCCGCAAACAATCCCCCGACGCCCGTACCACCTTCTGGTGGCCCCACTGCCAACCAATGCATCGCGCCGCCACCGCATAACCTTGCGCGTCCACCATCGCCGCCGGGTCCCTGTAGGGCCCGCCTTCTGGGGCGGACTTTCGGTTTCAACATCTAGCTTGCCCGATCCGTGGCGGATGCTCCCGTAGGGGCGCAGCACTGCTGCGCCCCAGCCGGCAACACGTTAAACTTGAACTGCTTTTTCTTCCCATCCGTTCTACCTCGCGGCGAACACAGACATGCTCCTTTTCACGCAAACCGCCGACGCCGTATCCGCCACCACCAAAAAACTCGAAAAAATCCGCCTACTGGCCGACCTCCTAAGATCACTTCCTCTCGAAGATGCCACCCAAGCCGCCATCTTTCTAACCGGCCGCGCCTTCCCCCACCACGAAGAACGCGTCCTCGGCATCGGCGGCTCCACGCTCTACCGCCTCGTCGCCGAACTGACCGGCAAAACCTCCGACGAGCTATCCGCCATTTACAGAAAACACGGCGATCTCGGCGACGTAGCCGAAGAAGCCCTCCGTGATCTCCGCGCCGGCCAAGACATCCAAATCGCCGAAGTCGCCGCCACTTTCGAAAATCTTGCCGCCCTCCGCCATCCGGCCCAGAAATCCGCCGCCCTGAAAGCCCTCCTGGAAAAATCCAGTCCTGCCGACGTCAAATACATCATCAAAATCATCACCGGCGATCTCCGCATCGGCCTGAAAGAAAGCCTCGTAGAAGAAGCCATAGCTAAAGCGTTCGACCGCCCCGCCACCGCCGTCCGCCGCGCCAACATGCTCACCGGCGACATCGGTAAGACGCTTTTCCTCGCCGCCGCCGATCAACTCGCCTCCGCAACAATGGTTCTGTTCCACCCTATCGGCTTCATGCTCGCGACGGCGGTAGAAACCGCCGCCGAACTCTTTGACGCCAAGCAAACCCAATTCTTCGTCGAAGAAAAATACGACGGCATCCGCGCGCAAATCCACAAGCGCGCCGGCCGGACAAAAATCTTCTCCCGCACCCTCGACGAAGTCACCGAATTCCCGGAACTCATCGCACCCATCGCCGCGCTCCCCGGCGAATTCATCCTCGACGGCGAAATCCTGGCCTGGCAAGACGCGCATCCTCTGCCATTCACGGAATTGCAAAAACGTCTCGGCCGCAAAACCACTCAAATGAATCTCTGGACCCAACACGAAATCCCCGTAAAATTCGTCGCCTTCGATCTCCTCTACCTCAACTCCGAACTCCTGCTCGATTTTCCCTTCCGCGAACGCCGCACCAAACTCGCCACTCTCTTTTCTTCTTCCCTCGATTCCGCGATCCAACTTGCAACCCCGAAACTCGGCGACTCCGTCGCCGCCGTGGAAAGCGCCTTCCGCGATTCTCTCGCCGCCGGCCACGAAGGCATCGTGGCTAAAGATCCAGATTCGCTGTACACGCCCGGACGCCGCGGCGGCAACTGGTTCAAGCTGAAGGAACCGTTCGCCACTCTGGACGTGGTCGTTACTGCTGTCGAGTATGGCCACGGCAAACGCCACGGCGTGCTGTCCGACTACACCTTCGCCGTGCGCAGCGGCGAGCTACTACTCAATATCGGCAAGGCGTATTCCGGATTGACCGACGCCGAGATTGCCGAATACACCGAATATTTCCTGCAGCACACGACGGAGGACCAGGGATTTCGCCGCATCGTCGAGCCCACCGTCGTTATCGAGGTGGCGTTCAACAATATGCAGAAATCCAATCGTCACGCGAGTGGTTACGCGCTGCGGTTTCCGCGCATCGTGCGCTTCCGCCCCGACAAGCCCGTCGCTGAGATCGATACGCTGGCTCGCGTCGAGGAACTTTACGCGATGCAAACAACACTGCCGAGCAGTTCGCGAAAGAAAGAAACTGAAACCTAATAAAATCTTTCTGTGCTCACAGAGCCTATGGATTTACGGGGCCCGCGGGTAGATTGGCTTCCAGGTAGCGGAGCAGCGTGCTGAAGACGTGGTAGCTGACGCCTTTCCCTTCGCAGATGCAGTGCGTGCGATTCGGGTATTCCATGAAGTCGATGGGCTTGCCGAGTTCGATCAGGCGATTGAGAAGCAGTTCGGTTCCGGAATAATGGACATTGTCGTCGCCGGAGCCGTGCATCACCAGCAAATGCCCCTTCAGCCCTTCGGCGAAATTAATCGGCGCGCTGCTCTTGTATCCGTCCACATTTTGCATCGGCAGGCCCATGTAGCGTTCCTGGTAGATGGTGTCGTAGAGCCGCAGATCCGGCACCGGCGCCACCGCCATGCCCACCTTATACACGTCCGGCGACCGAAACATCAGACTGAGCGTGCTGGTGCCGCCGCCGCTCCACCCCCACACCGCCACACGCGATGCATCGAGATAAGAGCGCGAACGCAACAACGCCTGTATGGCGGCCGTCTGATCCTTCACGATCACCGGCTGAATGGCGCCGTAAATCACTTTCCGCCACGCACGCCCTTTCGGCGCCGGCGTTCCGCGGTTGTCGAAGCTGACGACCACATACCCTTGCGAAGCAACGGTACGATGAAACGCCAGGTTTTCCTCCGACCAGGAATCCAGCACCGTCTGGCCCGCGGCTTCTCCATAAATAAACACAAGCACCGGATACTTCTTCGACGGATCGAACCGCGGGGGGCGCAGGATCCATCCGTCCAGCGACACACCGTCGGCGGCGTCGACCTTGAAAAATTCTCGCGGCACGGCGGCCACCAACGGCGCCGCTTTCGCTTTTAGGTCCGCATTGTCCACCAGCGAGCGCACCGAGCCGTGCGCCGGCAGCCGCACCAGGTCCGTCGATCGCGGCACGTCAAAATTGGAAAAGGAGTGGAAAGCCCAGCGGCCATCCGGCGAAATGTCGTAGGTGTGCCAGCCCGCAGACGCCGCCGGACTCACGCGTTCCGGCTGGCCCGATCCATCGAGGCGTGCCCGGTACAGATAGTGTTGCGTGGCATTCTCCGGAGAAGCAGTGAAATACAGCCAGCCGTCCTTTTCATTCACCCCCGAAATGCTGATTACATCGAAATCCCCATGGGTTACCGCGCGGGCGTTCCCGTTATCGCGCGAGACTCGATAGACGTGGCGCCAACCGGAGCGCTCGCTCTCGAAAAGAAATTCCTTGCCGACATTGATCCACTCGAACGAATCCATCAAGTCGACCCATGCGGCGTCGCGGTCCTGAAACAGGCTGCTCACGGCGCCAGTGGCTGTATCGGCCAGCAAAATGTCGTTGGTGTTCTGCAGACGGTTCAAATGCTCCACCAGCAAATGCGCGGAATCGGGATTCCACTCGATACGCGCAATGTAGTTTTCGCGCGGATCGCCCGGCACCTTCATCCACCGCGTCTCGCCGCCGCTGGCGCTGACCACTCCGACGCGCACCGCCGAATTCGCGGTGCCCGCGATCGGATACGGAATATCCATCCGCGTCGGATATTTCGCGTCTCCCGGGTATGGAAAGCCGGTCACTATCTGCCGAGGTTCACCAAGGTTGTAGAGCAGCGGAAAAATTCCCACGCCGGTCGAATCGAATTGCCAATACGCGATGCTTTTCCCATCCGGGCTCCAGCGAAACCCATCGCGCAGCGCCAACTCCTCTTCGTAAACCCAGTCGGTGGTGCCGTTGATGGTGGTGGCGGACCCGTCGCGGGTCAGTTGGGTGATCGCGCCGCTCGCCAAGTCCTCGACGTAGACATTGTTCTCGCGCACGTAGCCGACGCGCAAACCGTCCGGCGAAAACTTCGCAAACATCAGCGTCGATTCCGGTCCCTGGCCGCCCAATTTCTTCAGCGTCGCGGTCTTGCGGTCGAGCACCCAGTAGTCTCCGCGGGTATTGGCTCGCCACACTTTCTTGGTATTCGTGAACACCAGCAGACGCAACATGTCCTTTGACCAGGAGTAGTCGTCAATCTTGATCGGCTCCTTGGCTCCCGGCGGCGTGAGTTGCGCCGCGTTGACCATCACGCTTCGCTCGCCCGTCGCTGTCGCGTAGCGCACGATCTCTCTAGCGTCTTTGACCGCGGCGGAGGGTTCGACGGTGGTGTAGGCGTCGCCATTTTCGAGCCAGCGGGCGGGACCAAAGGTTTTGGGCGCGAATTCATCGGAATCGTAGAAGCGGTGGAGGAGCTGCGCCACTTCGGGCTTGATTTGCGCCTGTACGGCGGGAGGAAGGAGCCACGCCGAGGCTAGAAGAGCGAGTGTGTGGAAAGCGACCGCGAACGACTTGGACGAGGGGGTGGACTTGATGTTCACGAGCCAGCCTTTGCAGGGAGATGTGGATGGCAGCACGCGCGGGGCGCGCCGCACAACCGGGCGAGATGATGACGGGGAAAGTGAGGAAGGTCAACAGGGATGGGACGGATACACCTTGGAGCGAACGGGCGGGTTTGAGATGTCTTATTCGGCTCCGTGCGTCTCTTCGCTTGCTTTGAAGAAGAAGACCGGGCGAGTGCGCATAGGAATGTGCTTGCCGAAAAAAGCGTAAGTCCGTAGTGTGCGGGAGGCCGAAACCGATGAGCGAGCAGACCTCCACACGACTGACCCAGAACCAATGGCGCGGCTTTTTCGCGTCCTGGGGCGGATGGGCCCTGGATGGGATGGACTCGTACATCTTTGCGCTGGTGATGGTGCCGGCGCTGAAGGAACTTTTGCCGCGGTCGGGGCTGCGCAGCGATTTGGCGGGCGTGGGTTACTACGGAGGGTTGCTGTTCGCCCTTTTTCTGGTGGGGTGGGGCTGCGCGTTTTTGTGGGGCCCGTTCGCGGATAAATATGGGCGCGTGCGCACGCTGATGCTGACCATTCTGTGGTATTCGCTGTTTACATTTTTGTGTTGTCTGAGCACTCGGGTGTGGCAACTGGCTGTCTTCCGTTTTCTGGCGGGCATTGGGATTGGCGGCGAATGGGCCATGGGCGGCACGTTCGTTGCCGAAGAGTGGCCGGAAGACCGGCGCAAAATGGCGGCGGGATGGATGCACACCGGCTACTACGTGGGATTTTTTCTGGCAGGGCTGGCCAATTATCTAGTGGGAGCGCACTACGGATGGCGCGCCATGTTTGCGCTAGGAGGATTGCCGGCGCTGCTGGTGAGCTTTATCCGTTACGGAGTGAAAGAACCGGCGCGGTGGAAAAACAAAGCGGCGGAATTGCGGAGCTGGTCGATCGTGCGGCCGATCGCACAATTGTTTGCCCCGGAGTTTCGCAAGCGCACGGTGCTGAATTCGATCTACGTGCTGATTTCGATCGTGGGATTGTGGGCGGGATCGGTTTATGTGCCCGCGGCAGTGGGTGAGCTTGCGGGGCGCGAGAAGATTGCGGGAGTGAGCGTGACGCACCTGGTATCGCTGGCGACGATGCTGCTTTCCGTGGCGACGATTTTGGGATGCATCGTTTTGCCGGTGCTGGCCGAGCGTTGGGGACGCCGGGGCACGCTGGCCCTCTACTACGTTTGCATGATGCTGTCGATCGCGATTGGCTTCGGCTACGCGTTTTATTTGCCGGCGCACGCGCTGCAGTGGTTTCTAGTGTGCTTGGTTTTTCTGGGGTTGGGCGGCGCGAATTTTGCGATGTACACGCTGTGGCTGCCCGAGCAGTACCCGACCGAATGCCGCGGTAGCGCCTTCGCGTTCGCTACGTCGGTGGGAAGATTTTTTGGCGCGGGATTCACCTTTCTGGTTGGCGCCGGCGTCGCGCACTTTCACACCATCGGCATTCCCGTGGCGTTGACTTCGATCGCATTTGGCGTGGGGCTGCTGGTGCTTCCATTCGGGTATGAGACGAAAGGGAAAACTCTGCCGGCGTGAGCCGATCATCGTGCGGCTGATCCGCACAGGCAGGAGTGCCTGTGCTACTCGAGGGTGACGGCGCGGTCGTAGCCCGTCATTTCGAGATAGCCGAGTCCGCTGAGGGGGCGCGCGCCGCGCTTTCCTGACAAAGTGATGGCGCCTTCCCAATACGTTGGAGCGAGTTTTGTTTTGCCGGTGAGTTCTTGCGCGGCGAGCGGAGTGGTGGCTTCGAGCTCAAGGCTTAGCTTGGCGATCTCAATTTTCCAGCTAATCGGATACGTTGCGCCATTTGCGGTGCTTTTCCACGTGTCGCCAAGCGGCTGCAGAATGAAATCTTCTTTGCGAAGGTGCGTGGCTTTGCCTTGCGCGTCGATAAACGTGCTGGCCGAAAATGGATCGATGCTGCCATCTTTTCGGCGAATGTGGAAGAGCATGAGATCGGTGTGGTCATCGAGCTGCACGCTCAGCCAGTCCCAGCCGGCTTGCTCGCTGCCAAGCTGCTGGGTGAAAAATTCGTGGTCCATCCACGCGAGCCCGGAGAGATCGAAGACTTTGCCGTTTAGCATAATGGTGCCAGTGGTGCCGAGCCGCGTCAGAGAAATATAGTGCGATGCGCGGCCGGGCCCTTCGGCTTTCTGGCTGACGCCATTTTCGCCGTGAATGACCGGCAGCTTTTCGGAATGCAGCGTGAGGCGCAGCTCGAAGTTTTCAGCGATAGCTTGCAATTGTTGGTCTGAGTCTTTCAAGGCGATTTGCCAATTCCCATTCCAGATGCGCCGTGACGCTTCATCGGCGCCCGCGATGCCTGGCCCGGAGCGATTGGTGCGCTCCGTGTGATAGAAGCGGCCGGCCGTGAGATCGCTGAGAGCGAGATGCGCGAGGTAGAGATCTTGCGCATCCCAGGTGGTGTTTTTTGCGGCATCGCGATCAATCGCTTGACGGAAAAACGTCAGCTCGAACCCGAAACGGCGCCCGTCGGCGGATTGCAGATTCCCCGTGTAATACCACCATTCCGTTTGGAAGGCCGGATGGCTGAAATAATCGTGTGGGAAAGAATAATGGTAGCCGGGGAGTGCGACTTGATAGGGAGACTGCGCGAGAACGGGCCGCAAGAGGAGCATCGCAGCCATCAGCGCCACGATGGAAGACCGCCGGGCCAGGTCAGTCTTCATGAATGACCTCAAGGGGATTGAGACGCACGGCGATAGCGGCGGGATACAGGCTGGCAAGAACAGTAGCGGCGTAAACGAAAGTGAGAGCGCCGAGAAGAATGGCCACGGGCCAGTGAAAGCGAATGGTCCAGCCAAACGATTGCTTGTTGATGACGAAGATGAGAATGAGCGAGAGGAAATAGCCGAGAACGACGCCGGCAAGATTGGCAAGAAAGCCGAGCAGCGCGGCTTCCACGAGAATGAGCTTGCGGAGCTGTGCAGGCGCAGCGCCGAGAAAGCGCAGCAGGCCGAGTTCGCGGCGGCGGTCGATGACCAGCGCGAGAAGCGCGCCGGCAATGCCCATCACGGCAACCAAAACAGCTACGGCTTCGAGCGCATACGTGATAGCGAAAGTGCGGTCGAAGATGCGTACTGCTTCGCCGCGAATCTCGCGGTCGGAAAAAATCAGCAAGCGATGCCCCGCGGCAACACGAAGGATCTCGGCGCGCACGGTTTCCGGGTTCACGCCCGCCGCGACGTACACCGCGAGATTGGACGGCGCCGGATCGGGAAGATACCGCAGCAGCGTATTGCGATCCATCAGGATTTCGCCGCGCTCGCTCGAATAATCGTAATAAACGTCGATGATGCGAAAATCAGCGCGCGATTCGCCAAGCGCCAGCGTGATGGCGTCGCCTGTGCCGGCGCGGTGCTTGTAAGTGAACGGCTCGCTGACGATGACGTTATTAGCGCCGCGAAGCTCGGCCAGGACTTCAGCGACCGGGCGGCCTGAGAGAAAATCAGAGCCCCGACGTGCGCGATGCGCCGAGAGATCGGCCGCGCCGAGCATCACCGGACGCCCGTTATAGCTGATTTCGTAAGCGCGCAGGCGATCGACCGCTGCAACGCCCGGAATCTTGGCAATGGCTTCGGCAACGTCGAGCGAAATCGTCGGATGGCGGTCGGCGGCAGGATCGCCCGCCGGGCGAATGTACAGATCGGCCGGGAGCTGTTGGTTCATCCAGGAGATGACGGTCTCACGAAAGCTGCCCACCATGATGCCGACCGAAACCATCATCGCTATGGCAGTAGAAAGCGCCGCCACAAGCACTGACGTACGGCGCAGCGACGCGCCGAGACTCCGCGACGCCAGCAAAGCTTCCGGACCGAAGCTGCGGCCCAGCCACCGCGACGAAATGCGCATGACCAGCGCGACGAAAGCGGGAATCGCCAGCGCCGATGCGATGATCAGCAAAAACGCCGCCAGATAGCCGAAGAAAGGCTTTCCCGCAACGGCAGGCGCCCGCGATGCCGCCGCCGCACCCAGGGCCAGCAGCGCAGCGGCAAGCAGATCGCGCGATTTGTGCACGCGCACCTCGTATTCGCGGCGCGCGCGCGCCATCGCTTGCACCGGCGAAACCAGCGAGGCTTCCCGCGCAGGCGAATACGCGGAAGCGACCGCGATTCCTACGCCGATCAACATCGCGACGAGAACAGAACCCGCGGTCAGCTCAATCGAGCCCGGGCGGCTGCTCACGTACAGCGATTGCACCGTGGCAGCCATAAGCTTCACGGCGCCGATGGCCATCACGCGGCCCAGCGGAAGACCGATGAGCGCACCAGCAAGACCGAAACTCGCCGCTTCGCCGAGAAAGGCAGCAAGAATTGTGCCGCGGCTCGCACCAAGCGCCCGCGCGATGCCAATTTCCGGACGGCGGCGCACCACGGAAACGGAAATGGTGTTGTAAATCAGGAATGCGCCGACAACCAGAGAAATATAGCTAAGCAAGCGCAAATTCCAGCGGAACGCCGCGAGCATCTGACGATTCTCGCTGGTCCCGGTCCCTTGCGGCCGCACTTCGATCCCGGGTGGAAGCACAGAACGCAGGCGTCGCTGCCATTCCGCGAGTTCCGGCGCGACAGGCGTCTTAATAAGGATGCGATCGACGCGCCCGAAGCGCGTGAGCGCGCGTTGCGCCGAAGCAATGTCCATCAGGATCGCCGATTCGTTGCCGTTCGCATCGGGATACTCGCCGCGGACGGTGTAGTCGCGGACTTGATCGTTGATCAGCAGCGAGAGCCGGTCGCCGGCTTTGCGATGCAGGCTGGAACCGATCCAGATGCTGCCGGAATCACTCAGAAATTTCAGCGCGTCGTTCGCCGGTGCCGTAGAAGCGGGCAAAGCGCCCGAGGGCTCTGCTGTTTGCAGATTGCCAAACGAATCGGCCAGAGAATTCGCTTCCGCGATGAGGTCGATGCCGATGAGCGGAAGAGTCTGCTTGGTGTCGGCGAGGACGGCGAAGCTTTCGATGCGCGGCGAAACGCGAATCGGATAAGGCAGCGCAGCCAGCGTACCAACGAGATTCTCCGGAATGCCGCCGGATGCGGTGATCTCGAGATTGTTGTCGCCGGAAAGCGTTTCCATCGAAGACCGGAAAGAACCCGCGGCGGCATTCCCCGCGAGGTCGATGGCGAGAACCACCGCAACGCCCAGCGCGACGGCGAATACGGTGAGCGCCGTGCGTACCGGTTCCCGAAAGAGCGGCCGAACCATCAAGCGATAGAAGAGGCGGAGGCGCGGCATATCAGCGTCGCCCAAGTTCGCGGTGCCCATGTTCGTGGTGCCCATGCCCGCAGTGAACGATCTCTTCGATCTTGCCGTCGCGCATCCGCACGATAACGTCCGCAAGAGCGGCAGCTTCCGAACTGTGCGTGGCCATCAGCAGCGCAGTATTTTGCTGGCGCGTCAGCCGCTGCAGCAGCGCGAGAATCACGTTGCCAGTGGTGCTGTCCAGATTGCCGGTGGGTTCGTCGGCGAGCAGCATGCTCGGCGAATGCACCAGCGAGCGCGCGATGGCTACCCGCTGCATCTGCCCGCCGGAGAGTTGATGCGGCAGGCGCTCGGCAAGCGGGTCCAGTTCGACCCACGCGAGGCGCTCCCGCGCCGCGTCTCGTGCGTCGGCCTTGCCCGCGAGAAGCAGCGGCAACTCGACATTTTCAATCACCGTCAGCGTGTGCAGCAGCTGGAAGGATTGAAAGATGAACCCGACTTTTTCGCGCCGAATGCTGGTGAGCGCCGCTTCTTTCAGTTTGGAAGTGGACACGCCGTCGAGATGCACCTCGCCCGTCGAGGGGAAATCCATCGCGCCGGCGACGTTGAGCAGCGTGGATTTTCCGCAGCCGCTGCGTCCCACCAGCGCGACGAACTGCCCCCGTTCGACGTCCAGCGTAACGCCGTCCAGCGCGCGAACGGGCTGGCCGTCGGAAACATAATCTTTTGTGACGCAGCGCAGCGAAAGAATCGGCATGAATTCGGTGAGCGCAATGGCTCAGACTCAGTGTACCAACGCCGCGCGGGCCTCGCGGTTGGACGCTGGGAAATCGTAGCGCCAGGCTTTAGCCTGGCCAGGGCCAGGAAATTCGTTCCATCAGCTCTTGAGCGACGCGAGAGCCTTCTCAATCGCGGAAGTCACTTGCGCCGAGTCCGGCGTCGCGTCCGGCTCGAACCGCGCAATCACCCGGCCATCCGGGCCGATCAGGAACTTTGTGAAGTTCCACTTGATTTCCCCGCCCGTCTGCGCCGACTTGTCCGTAAGAAACTGATACAGCGGCGTGATGTCGCCACCCTTGACGGAAACTTTCGCCATCATCGGAAAACTCACACTGTATTTCGTCTTGCAGAACGTCTTGATCTCTTCGTTCGTTCCCGGCTCCTGCGCGCCGAAATTATTCGCGGGAATGCCCACGATCACTAATCCGCGATCCTTGTATTTTTCGTACACCGATTCGAGCGCCGAATACTGCGGCGTGAATCCGCAACGGCTGGCCACGTTCACCAGCAGCACCACCTTGCCCTTATACGCGACGAGCGGCGCGGGTAGCCCGTCGATCGAATTCAGCGTGAATTCGTGCACCGATTTTTCCGTAGCCATAAGCACCGTAGCGCAGAATAGCAGACCGAACAGGATTTTTTTCACGTTTTCCCCCTTGAGAATTCGGCCGTTGTGCCCGTGGCCGCGACCGTCGGGACTAGCTCAACGAACTTAACCGCCCACGCCCGCTCCTTATTTACTGACCACCTGATTCTACGCCATTTGGCCGGTCGCAGTCCCTTTCAGGGGCCGCAATTCGCAGGCGGATTGGACTCCGATTCCAGGCCAAACGACGGGTTGAACGGGCGGGAATTCGCCCCTGCCAACACGCTTCAAACATCTGAATAAAAAGGGGGTTACGCCGAATTCTGGCATTGAGTGTGAGACCTGCCTGTTATAGACTCCCGCCATCGATTTTGTGTTGCGGTTTTGCTCCCTGGGCGGACCGGTTTCGGGCGGCGGCGAATAGCCGTTGACGGGTTTCCGCGCATGAATCCACAGGCGCAAAACCGCACAGGGGAAATCCACTTCGGTCCTGCAGTTTGCGGATATCCAGGAGGTACGGATGCTCTACGCATCGCAAGTGGCGGTTACGCATCGCGACCTCGCCGGGGTGGACCTCGCGATCATCGCGGTCTACTTCGTCATCATTTTTGGCATTGGCTTCTACTTCGCGCGCCAAGGACGCAGCTCCGAAGACTACTTTCTAGCCAGCCGCAACATCGGATGGTTCGCCATCGGCGCTTCGCTCTTCGTTTCCAATATTTCCACCGAACATTTCATCGGCCTGGCCGGATCGGGCGCCACCTCCGGTCTTGCCGTCGGACATTTCGAGTGGCTAGCCTGCCTGATTTTGCTTTTGCTCGGCTGGGTGTTCGTGCCCTTCTACCTGCGCTCGAATGTTTTCACCATGCCGGAATTTTTGGAGCGCCGCTTTAACCGCAACTGCGCCACGTATCTCGCTTCCATTTCCGTGATCGCCTACATCTTCACAAAAATCTCCGTACACCTTTACGCCGCGGCCATCGTCCTCGAGCGCGTGGTCGGTTGGAGCCCTATGACCGCGGCGATCATCCTGGTCGTCGCCACCGGCATTTACACCATCGCCGGCGGCCTCGCAGCCGTCATTTACACCGATCTCGTCCAGACTTTGATCTTGCTCGCCGGAGCCATTGCGCTCACCTTCATCGGCCTCGACAAAATCGGCGGCTTCGCCGGCTTGCGCGCGCACGTGCCCGTCGACTATTTCCACATGATCAAGCCAGCCACCGACGGCGAATTCCCGTGGACCGGCATTTTCTTCGGCGCGCCCATTCTCGGCATTTGGTATTGGTGCACCGACCAGGTGATTGTGCAGCGTGTCCTTTCCGCGAAAGACGAAGCCCATGCCAAGGCCGGCACCATTTTCGCGGGCTTCCTAAAAATCCTGCCAGTCTTCGTGCTCGTGCTTCCCGGACTCATCGCCTTTGCTCTTTACCCCGACATGTTTCACCTCGTCGGCGGCAAAGTGACCAACGGCGACATTGCTTATCCCATGCTCATCGTGAATCTGCTTCCTACCGGTCTCGTGGGTCTGATGATTGCCGCTCTGCTCGCCGCGCTGATGGGCGCAATGAGTTCCGTCTTTAACTCTTCTTCCACCATGGTCACTCTCGACTTTTACAAGAAGTTCCGCCCGGAGGCCACCGAACTGCAACTCGTTTCCTTCGGCCGCGTCGCCACCGGCATCATGGTGGTGCTCGGGTTGTTGTGGGTTCCCTTCATTCATTTGCTCAGCGCCCAGCTCTACATTTATCTCCAGAGCGTGCAGGCCTACATCAGCCCGCCGATTGCCGCGTGCTTCATCTTCGGAATCCTTTGGCCGCGCCTCAACGGCCAGGGCGGCATCAGCTCGCTGCTGGTGGGCTTTGTGCTCGGCGCAGTTCGCTTCGTCGTCGAAGTGCTCGATAAAACCCGCCACTACGACTCCAGCGCGATTCGCTGGCTCGTGGACATGAACTTCCTGCATTACGCCATCCTCATGTTCGTGATTTGCTCCGCCGTGCTGATCGGCGTCAGCCTGATGTATCCGGCGCCCGACCGCCAAAAGCTTGAAGGACTGACCTTTGCCACCGTGGGCCGCAAACTCGATACCCGCGAAGCCAACGCGCCGCACCTCAAGAGAGAGACTCCGCTGCAGCGCAAAGTCAATCTCGCCTTCACCGGCCTCTTGTTGGCTACCGTGGTCGGTTTGTGGATCTACTTCCGGTAGAAGCGACAAACGCGCTATGAACACAGCAACGATTCAGGTGTTAAAGCCGAATGTAAGCGAGGAAGACGCGCTGCGAACCTTTTTCGCGCGGGGGCTCACCTCGCTCTATTGGAACGCGCGCAGCGGATCGCTGCAGCGCATCGCCAGCGCGTATGTGCCCTTCTGGCTGTATCGCGTGCGCTACGACATGAACCGCGCTTCCCAGGAGCGCTTGTTCGCCCTCGATGCCGTCAATGGCTCGCTCGATTTGTTTTCGTTTCCGCGCATTCCGTCCGGCGATGAACTCCAGGCGCTCGAAACGCGAAATTTCCTCGAGCCTGCTCTCTCGGAAGCAGAAGGCCACCGTCTCGTTCGCGACAAAGTCTTGCGCGTGATCTTTCAGCAAGGCTTTTTCAAGCTCCGCAGCAAGCAACTCGAAATCCAGCGTGAGCCTGCGGAGTTCTACATGCCCTACTGGCTCGGCTTCTACCAGGGCCGCGGGCCCGTACGCTGCCGCGTGCTGGATGCGGTGCGCCGGCGCGTGGAAGGCGCAAAAGCCTCCGCCTTTTTCGAACAGTGGCTTGCCGCGTAATGGCTGGACCGCGATCCTTACGTCCGAAACGCCGCTTGCGCTTCCTCGCAGGCCATGAATCCACGGAGACCGTCATGGGCCCCCTGGTACGACGAGTCTGCATCGCGCTGCTGTGCAGCGTATTGGTTTGTGCCGCGGCCGCCGCGCAAGGCTGGCAGCACCTCGGCAAAGTGCAGCGCGTCGAGAAGCTTACCGATGGCGTCGAACTCACCGCCGGCTTCGCCAAAGTCCGTATCACTTCCTTCCGCGACGGAGTCATTCGCGTGCGCCTCGCTCCCGAAGGAGCATTCGCCAAAGATTTTTCGTGGGCCATCGTCGAAGCAGCAGCGCCGGGCGCTGTCCAAGTCGCCGACGGCAAGTCCGACGTGACCATGACCGCCGGAAACGTCACCGTCATCGTCAACAAAGATCCTCTCCTCATCAGCTTTGCCGACGCCAAAGGCAATATCCTGCTGGCCGACGAACCCGCTCGCCCCATGGCGTCCGACGGCTTGCGCATCCGCACCTGGAAAAAACTGCCACTGGACGAAGACTTTTACGGTCTCGGCGATAAAACCGGACCTCTCGACCGCCGCGGCCGCGCCTTCACCCTCTGGAATTCCGACACCTTCGGCTTTCAGGAATCCACCGACCCGATCTACAAATCCATACCCTTTTTCATCGGCGCGCAAAAAGCCGGCGCTTACGGCATCTTCTTTGACAACACCTACCGCAGCAGCTTCGATTTCGGCGTCGAGTCGCCGGACTTCTTTTCCTTCGGCGCCGAAGGCGGCGAAATCAACTACTACTACATCGCCGGCCCCGAGCCGAAAAAAGTGCTCAGCATCTACACCGCCATGGTCGGCCGTTCCCCGCTTCCGCCCTACTGGTCGCTCGGCTATCAGCAATGCCGCTACAGCTATTTCCCCGAAGCGCGCGTGCGCGAAATCGCCGGCACTCTGCGCGCCAAAAAAATCCCCGCCGACGCCATCTATCTCGACATCGACTATCAGGAAGGCTACGCGCCCTTCACCATCAATCGCCAGTATTTTCCGACCTTCGAGAAAATGGTCGGCGATCTGCGCGACCAAGGCTTTCACCTCATAACCATCACCGACCTGCACATCAAAAAAAATCCGGAACACAATTACTTTCCTTACGATTCGGGAATGAAGAACGACGTCTTCGTCAAAAATCCCGATGGTTCCGTTTACGTCGGGCCGGTCTGGCCGGGCGACAGCGTCTTTCCGGATTTCACGCTTACTCGCGTGCGCGATTGGTGGGGCACTCTCTACAAGGATTTTGTCAGCATGGGCGTGGCCGGATTCTGGAACGATATGAACGAACCCGCGGTCTTCCGCTATCCGCAAAAAACCATGCCGCTCGACGTGTTGCACCGCCTCGATGACGGCACCACGCTCGATCATCGCGCCGCTCACAACATCTTCGGCATGGAAAATGTCCGCGCCACTTACGAAGGGCTTTTGAAGCTGCAGCCCAACGAACGCCCGTTTGTCCTGACGCGCGCCGCCTACGCCGGAGCCGCGCGCTACGCCGCCACGTGGACCGGCGACAACAGCGCCACCTGGAACCATATCGGCATGAGCACGCCCATGCTGCTGAGTCTGGGCCTCTCCGGTTATCCGATCGTGGGCGATGATATCGGCGGCTTTGCCGGCTCGCCGCCCGCGGATCTGCTCACGCGCTGGTACGAACTCGGCGCGTTCAACCCCATCTACCGCAATCACGCCACCAAGGGCACCGCCGACCGCGAGCCGTGGGTCAATGGCTCCGAGCACGAAGACATTCGCCGCCGCTACATCGAGCTGCGCTACCAGCTTTTGCCGTACATCTACACGCAAGCCGAAGAGACCGCGCGCACCGGCATTCCGCTGATGCGTCCGGTGTTCCTCGATTTTCCCGAGGCCAGCGATTTCTATCACGACGATCGCGACTTTCTCTTCGGCGCCGATCTCTTCGTCGCGCCCGTGGTTCGCGAAACGCTCGACGCCCACGGCGTCGCGCTGCCCCCGGGCGTTTGGTACGACTATTGGACCGCCGAGAAACACACCGCGAAAGATCTTATAGCGCTGCATCCGCGCATCGATGAAGTCCCGCTGTACGTCCGCGCCGGAGCGATCGTCCCCATGCAGCCGGTCATCCAGAACACCGGTGAAACACCAAACGGCCCGCTCGAGCTGCGCGTCTACTTACCTTCCGCGATTCCCGCGCCGAACTGCGGGGGCTCGCTCTATCAGGATGACGGCCACACCTTCGCGTATCAGAAGGGCGAATTCCTGCGGGTCACGTATTCGTGCCAAACGGCGACGGGGTTTGCGACCGTGATCAGCACCGTGGAGCAGACCGGCTACCGCGCGTGGTGGAACAGCATCGAGCTGACCATTTTCGGTGTAGCCGCTTCGCCGAAAGAGGTGCGCATGGGTGATCGCGTCCTAAAGGATTGGCGCTACGACGCCGCCAGACATTCCGTTACCGTCACTCTTCCCGACGCGCTGCTGAACTGGCGGCTGCAAGTGGTGCTGTAAGCGGACCCATTCCCGTTGTGGAACTGGCCGGGAGCGTTTTCTCGGCCTTTAGAGAAACGCTCTTGGTGTTACCCCCCACCCCCGGTGTTTCTGCAAAGAGCGCGGAAACGATTGAAAATAAGGGCGTTACGCTTCGCTCTTTTGCAAGAGAGTGCAGCAAGAGTGCGCAAGGCATTGATTTCGAGGCAGTTACCATTTGCGCTCTTTTGCCACCTGAGAGCAAGAAAGCGACAGGACCGCTGCCGCTCCGGGTACCAATCATCAAACCCTGCGTATATTACCATAAAATACTCTGCTTGTCAATAGGCAAAAAGTGTCACGTTGTGGCAAGGGATGGGACGAAAGTGCACAGGAGTCACTCGGGCCGCCCTAAAAGGACGGCCTCTACAGTTGGGGCTGTCCGTCTCGGAAGGCGGACCTTAAGCGGAGCCAGAACTGGAAGCGCGGCTATTGGACGGCGAAGATGGAGAGGGATTCGGGGGGGAGGGTGAGGGTCAATTCGTCGCGTCCGACGGTGGCCTTGGCGTCGCCGAAGAGCGGGGTGGCGGAGGCGATGCCCTTTGCCGGTGTGTCGTTCAGCGGGATTCGTAGGTCCACCGGCGTAATGGACTTGTTGAAGGCCACCACGACGCGCTCGTCTTCGGACTCGCGGAGAAAAACGTACGAGGAGGCGTCTGAACTGAGGTGCCAGAGCTTGCCGGATTGCAGCGCGGGATGCTCGCGGCGCAGGCGCAGCAGTTTTTGCAGGTACGCGAAAATCTGCTGCTGCTCGGGCGTGCGTCCCTCGGCGGTGAAGGCATTGCGTGGATCTTCTTTCCATCCGCCGGGGAAATCGCGGCGGTTGTCCGGATCGCCGCCGCCGGGCATGGCGATTTCGTCGCCGTAGTACAGTTCGGGAATGCCGCGCAGAGTCAGCGTCAAGCCGAAGGCCAGTTGTAATTTCGCGGGCGAGCTGCCTTTTTCGGAGGCAAAGCGGGCGACGTCGTGATTGGCGAAGAAGGGCATCAGCAGATTGGGGCGCGGATAAAGGGAATCGTGGCGCAGCACATCGGCAATGCGGCCGGCGGGCGCGCCGTGCAGCAAGACGTCGCGCAGCACGAAGTACATGGGAAAATCGAAAAGCGTGGTCAACCCGGTGTCGACACCATCCCAGCGGCGCTGGCCGCCTGCAAAGCGCGAAGCCACGCTTGGATCGGGATGAAAAACCTCGCCGACGGTAAAGAAATTCGGATACAGCTTGCGCAACCCGGCGTGCCAGGCGGCCCAGAATTTGCGGTCGATGTAGGCGAAGGTGTCGATGCGGAAGCCGTCAAGGCCGGAGGTTTCCGTCCACCAGATGCTGTTCTGGAGCAAATACTGCGCGACGATGGGGTTTTCGGTGTTCATGTCCGGAAGCAGACCGAAAAACCAGCCTTCGGTTGAATTGCGCTTGAGCCGGTCCGTTGCGTGGGGATCGACGAGCAACTCGAATAAGTCATTCGGTCCCTGGTCGGGCATGCCGTAAAAGGATCCGCGCACCGGCGGAAAAGACTCGACGTGATGTTCCCTGGTGCCGTGAAACCAGTCTGGAAGCGGCGGATCGTTCACCCACGGATGTTTTGGGCCGATGTGATTGGGCACGGCATCGAAGAAAATCTTCATGTGCAGCTTGTGCGCTTCTGACACCAGCTCCTGATAGTCCTGCACTGAGCCGAGGTGCGGATCGACGGCGTACAAATCCGCGGCGCCGTAGCCATGATATTCGTCGGTGGTGGCGTTTTTAACGATGGGAGTGAGCCACAGCGTGGTCACACCGAGATCTTTCAGGTACGGAAGATGCTGGGTGATGCCGCGCAAATCGCCGCCATGATAGGCGCGAGGTTTGGAGCGGTCGTGCGATCCGAGGCGGTCCGCGGGTTCATCGTTGGACGGATCGCCGTTGGCAAAGCGGTCGGGCATGATGAGGTACATCACGTCGTTTGCGGCGAGCCCTTGAAAGCGGCCGAGCGTCGGCTTGCGCGATGCCAGCGGCAACTCGAATGCGGTTGCGCCGCTGGGAGTGGCAAGGCGGCAGACGATGGTGCCGGAACGCGTCTCCGCGCCGATTTTCAGCCACACGAAGAGATAATCGCCGCCCGCGCTCGACTGCGTCCGCGAAACTTTGACGGTAGGCAGATTGCACTCCGCGTGCGTGGTCTCCAGGTGCTTGCCGGAAACCAGCACCAGCACCTCCTCAGTAAGCCCCACCCACCAATTCGGCGGCTCGATTTTGCTGACGGAAGGAGCATCGGCCTTCGGTGCAGCTTCCTGCGCGAGCGGGGCCTGCGTCATGACGCCGGCAAGCGAGGCGGCCAGCACGCCGAGCGCAGTGACGGTGCGCCAGAAACGTGCAAATCGAAGACGCCCGGAGAATCGAGGTGGCCTGTTCATGGGAAAGCTCCGTGAAGAGCGTAGCAGAATGGAAAAAAAGAGGCGGAGCGGCGCCCGCCCCGCCTTTTTTTGTACGCCATTAAAAACTAGAAATTGACGCGCAAAACCAGTTCCATCTGACGATAAGAGAACGGAAGGGTGGTGGTGACCTTGCCGAAATTGCCTTGCGAGAGATCGGAATTGGGATTCCCGAAATGCGGGGTGTTGGTCAGATTGTAGGCCTGGGCACGAAACTCGACGTTGGTGCGTTCCGAGACGGCAAACTTCTTGGCGACACCCAGGTCGATGTTCGAGTTGCCTGGACCGCGCAGGATGTTACGGCCTGCCGTTCCCGGGCGATCAAATACCGTCGATTTGTCCGCAAATTTCGTGGACGGCGGCGCGGCAAAGGAAGCGGTGTTGAAGTACAGGGCGGGTGTAATCGCTCCTGGAGTCGTTGTGAGAGGGCCGACGAGATCGGCTCGTGTGACGCAGTTGCCCTGGGCGCCATCGACGCAGACAGTAAACGGCAAGCCGCCTTGAAGGGTGTAAATACCGTTCAACTGCCATCCGCCGAGAGCCCAGTCGATAGGACGCGACCAGTCGCGGCCAAAGTGCCTGCCGCGCCCGAACGGAATTTCGTAAAGTGAACTGAGGACCATGCGGTAGCTCTGGTCGATGTTGGAACGGGCGCGCTCGAGGTGGAAGTTCGTCGGAACCTGTGGGCTGCAGGTGTCCAAATCTCCGCAAGCGTCGTCGATTGTCTTAGACCACGTAAAGGCGCCAAGGAACTGGAAGCCATGAGAGAAACGACGCTCATACTCGGCCTGCATAGAGTGATAGACGGAGTTGCCGCTGTTGTCCTGGATGTTGATGCTTCCGAGATTGGGGAAGAGGTCGCGTGTAGGATCGCTCTGGGAAACGCCGTAGGCCTGTTGATTGATGTTGTAGTTGCGAGTGAGATTTTTGCCACGATCGCCGACGTAGGCCAAGCTTGCGGAGCTGTTGGCACCTAGCTGACGCTGAACCTGCAAATTCCACTGGCTGACGCTGGGAACCACATTGCTGGGAAGAACGGCGACGAGGCTGACGCCGGAGGGGTTTGTTAAGTTAAGGTTGGTGAAATCGCCGCTGGGAACCGGCGCGGTGGCCAGGGTCGAGTTGAGTTGGCCCTGGGTGCAATTCGGCGAGCACGGTAAAGCACCAGAGAGCGTGATGCGGAAGCCCTGCCCGAAACTGACTTGATTTTGGCCACCAAACGGGGCGTTCTGGCCGAGCTGGTTGCTAATGCCGCCGCGATCAAGGAAATAGAAAAGCCCGTAGCCGCCGCGGAGGACAGTCTTGCCGTCGCCGGTGAGCTGATAGGCGAAACCGATGCGTGGGCCAAAGTTGTTGTAATCATTCGGGATAAAGGAGCGGGAAGCGCCGTTCTGATTGGCGAGCTCGATCGCGCCGGTCTTTAAATTAAAGTTGGATTGGCGATCTTCGACTTCCACCGGCCAAGTGTAAACGTCATAGCGCAAGCCGAGGTTGAAGGTAAGGCGAGGAGTAATGCGCCAGTCGTCCTGGGCGAAAAAGCCGTTCTCCCAGGAGCGGGTGCCGATCATGCCGAAGTTGGTGCCGTGGGAATAGTTATTCACGAAGCCTGCGAGCAAGTCCGAAACTTCGTAGCCGGTAATAGTGGGATTGGTGCCATTGCCGGACAGGTTGAAGAAGCCCTTGCCTGCCAATGGACGATAAAGGTTGAGGTCGCGACGGATTACGTTGCCTCCGAATTTGAAGGCATGCTTGCCATGGGTCCAGCTAACCGTGTCGTTCAGGTTGTATCCGGTTTGCGGAACGAGAAAGGGACCGAAATCGCCGGTGAACTCGATCTGGCCGTTAAAGCCGCCGATCAGCGCGATGCCACCAAGGAGCGGCGTGTTGCAGTTGACGATGCCGAGATTCGTGCAAATATTGGTGCTTGCGAAGGGCGGCTGGAAGCCGTAGACGGTGCGGACGTAGCCGACGCGGGCTTCGTTGATGGTGGAAGAATTGATGGTATAGGTCCAGCCGATGGAAGCCCCGTCGGGGTGGTTGAAGTTGGTGCCGGAACCGAATCCGGAGGGCAGTGTGGTTAGACGAGGAGTTTCCGTCTGATCGGCGCGGCCGTGGCTGATGCGGGCAAAGAAGGAATTGGTGGCATTGAAGATGTAGTCGCCACGAATGTCGAAGTCATTCCAGTTTTCCTTGATTTTGCGGACGTTGCGATAATTCTGTTCGATGGTATGGCAGCGTGAGTCGTCTGCCGGGCCGCAGTTTGGCTCCGGGAAGGCATTCAAATAGGCCTGGCCGACGCTGTTGATGCGACCCGTCGGAATCATATTTCCAGCGAACTGAGCACCGGTGGTTGGATCAAGCACAGGGATTGAGAAGATGGCAGGCGAACTCGAGTCATCGCAAATGCCGTGTCCGGGATTCGCGGGATCCGGCGGGTTGAGCCCGGATCCGCAATTGGTATTCAAAAGTTGTCCAAAATTGCCCATGCGCATGGCGTCCGTAGGGACAGTTGCGACATCGTTTGAGCCGGGAACGCGCTTCCGCAAGCCCTGGTAGTCGCCAAAGATGAAAAGTTTGTTGCGGATGATGGGCCCGCCGACGGCGATTCCGAACTGGTTGCGGTTGTAGCCGGGTGTGGTGCCGCTGTTGAAGAAATCGCGAGCGTTGAGGCTGGTGTTGCGATTGAACCAGAAAGCGCTGCCATGCCAATCATTGGTGCCAGACTTAATTGTTGTAATCACAAGGGCGCCGCCGGCGCGGCCGAATTGCGCCGGAGCGACGCTGGTCTGCACGCGAAATTCTTCGATAGCGTCAGCAGGAGGAAAGAAAACGATAGTGTTGACGAGCGATTCGTTGTTGTCGATGCCATCGAGAATGAAGTTGTTGTTCTGGGGGCGAAGGCCGTTGACGGATAGAGAAGCGCCGCCGGTTTCGCCGTCGCGAAACGTTTCGGCGTTATTGCCGGAGCCCGTTGCGGAACCAGTGGGAACGCCGCGGGTGACACCGGGCATGAGCGTGGCGAGTTGTGTGAAATTGCGGCCATTGAGCGGGAGCTCGGTGACCTGACGGCTCTCCACCACACCACCGATCGCGGAATCCGCCGGGTCAATGACTGGCTGGCCGGCTTCGACCGTGATGGATTGGGTGATGTCGCCAACTTCCAGCGAGAAATCCGCCACGGCGACTTGGGCAACCTGGAGATCCAGGTCGCGGAGGACTTTCTTGAATCCTTTTTGCGTGATTTCCACGCGGTAGTGGCCGGGAGGCAGCGCCGACACGGTGTAATAGCCAAGGTCGCTGGTATTCACGGTTTGATTGAAGCCGGTGCCCGCGTTGGTGACCGAGACTGAAGCGCCATTGACCGCCGCTCCCTGTGAATCGGTTACGGTGCCTTGCAAGCGGGCGGTATCTGCCTGGCCGAAGCCGGCTTGCGCCACCGCGAGACAAAACAGAACTGCGAAAACACTTCGCAAAACGTTCGATCGCATCATGCGAGCACTCCCTCTCCCCTTCAATGGACTTTCCCCGATGGTTCGCCCCCCGCGCAACGGCCGGCTTGGCCCGGTGACAGAGGAATGCGCCTGGAGGCTTCCCTCGAAGCTACAGGCGTGGCGCGCGCCTAGGCACCTAGATGATGCTGGCGCTCTTGTTTTTGGTCGCTATGCCCTCACCCCAGAGGGCCGTTCGGACGCGGAGTAGTGCCAACTTTTGGTTACAGCTTTTTGTAGAGCCGAGGCCATGGAGCATTCCTTCCGGCGCTTGCACCAGCACCGCAGCGGTTCCTGCCCGATAAGCTCTACTTCCCGGAGTGTGAAGCCCGACTCAACGACGTAACCCCTGGAGTTACTTGGGAATCGCCGGCCGCCTCGACGCGGAGCGACTCGCCACAGCATCAATAATATGAATGCTTCATAGCAGTTCCTTGGAACGTCGCTAAGTCTCAAGCGGTTTGATACTGTTACATCGCTTAAAGCTATATTTTGCATATAGTTGGCGCTTCGGTGACTTTGATGTAACATGAGTCTCACGAGGGCGTTTCGTGCCCGATCGAACTGAAATCCTCGGCCAAGTCGATAGACTCGTCAGTAGCCACACCCTCCATGGGTCCGAATCTCTCTGCAAACTGCTTCGCTATCTGGCCAAGCACGCTTTGGATCAGCCGGGCGTGTCGCTGAAGGAGTACCAAATTGCGACCGAGGTATTTGGACGGCAGGACGATTTTGATCCCCAGGTGGACTCCGCCGTGCGCGTGCAGGCTGGACGCCTGCGCTCGAAATTAGCAGAGTATTACGCTTCGGAGGGGGCGGAAGACACGATTATCGTGGAGCTTCCGAAAGGGATGTACGTCCTTTCGTTTCATCCGCGAAGCTCTGGCAATGGCCGAGGTGTGCGGGCGGCGGGCACAGGCGGGCTGGACGCCTCGCACGACGCCGCCGCGGTTCCAAGCGGATCATTTCCAAGCGGATCAACGCGCTGGGCGATTGTCGCAGGGGTGCTGGGCGTGCTTCTTCTGGGTGCTCTTGTGGCGATCGGAGGGTTGCTGGGCACCCGGCGATCCGCCTCTGCGGCCAGCGCCGCGAACGGGGACAGCGCTCCGGCCGCTTTGCAGATTTTCTGGCACGGCTTCCTCACCAGCTCCGATGAACCGTGGGTGATTTTCAGCAATGCGGCTTTCGTGGGCCACCCGGACACGGGCTTGCGCTACTATGACGCCAAACGGGATACCAACGCGGTCATTTTCGATCACTACACCGGCGTCGGCGAAGTCCTGGCGGTGCACAACCTCGACATCGTGTTCGAGTCGCTGCATCAGAGGATCCGCGTGAAGCGCGGCAGCCTGTTTTCTTTGGACGACGCCAAGAACAACGACCTCATCTTCATCGGCTCGCCTTCGGAAAACCTTACGCTGCTGGAAATTCCCGGCACCAAGGATTTCGTTTTTCGCGAAGTTCCTTCCGGTCCGCGCAAGGGCAACATGGAAGTGATGAATGTGCGGCCGGAGCGCGGGGAAGCCACGTCGTTTCTGGCTACGGCTGCGAATCAGCCGTTGATCGAGGACTACGCGGTGGTGGCGCTGGTGCGCGGGCTGAACCCGGCGCACTCGCAACTTATCCTGGCGGGCACCACGACCATCGGCACGCAGGCGGCAGTCGAATACGTGACGCGGCAGAGTTTCGTTGAAGAACTTTTGCAGCGGCTTTCCGTTACGCAGCCAAGCGAACTGAAGCCCTTCGAGGCGCTACTGCGGGTGAAGGTGGCGCGCGGCGTGCCGGTGGGTACCGAGCTGGTGGCGCTGCGAAAGGCGAACTGACCAGCCCGGCTTAGGCGAAAATCAGCCGGCCAAATTTTTCCGGCACGTGAAAATTCGGCTGCGGTGTCATCGTAGGCCGCCACGCCGAATAGAAACGCGGCTCCGCAGCGCCTTCGACGCGATAGAAATTGGCGCGCCATTCGCGCGAGGGATGGAAATGCGGCGCGATGCTCTTCATCGGGATGATCAGCTCCGCGTGCCAGGTCTTGTGTTGCTCGTCGACTGTGACCCGGCGCCGCAGGCCGCTCTGCAAGTCGCGTTTTTCGCCCGGCGCAATGTCGAGGTCGATCCACGAGCCGTTCGGGCTGACTTCAAATTCCTTGTAGCATCTTGCCGGCGAGCCGCTGGGCTGCAGGAAGGCTTCGGCGACATCGCGGTCCCACAGTTGATCGCGTCTGCCGGTTGGCTCGGAGTCCGCGAAGACGGTGATGAGGCGGTATTTCGCGGCGAACTTCAGATACAGATGCTCGGGAGACCAGAGCACGCGCACTTCGGTCTCGCGCTGCGGGTCTGCGTTCTTTCCGGACCAGTCCGTTGCAAAGCGAATGGCGCGCGCCTTCGCCCAGGCGAATGCGGCCGGGAATCCCTCGGCGTCGGAAGGCTGGTCCAATCGCACGGCCACAGCGGTGTTTTCTTCGGAAAAAGCGTTCACACTAAGCCTCGACTCGATTGCAGCGAGAATATTTGTCGCAGCGCTTCCCTTCAGGATATCCGTCAGGGGCGGTTTGACAAGAAAAAAGGGGAAGACTCGCGAGAGTAGCGAAACTGCGTTTTTCGAGCGCAAACTCTTTGCGCACGGCGCCACGGTGATGTTCGCCGCGCCTGCCAGGCCCCGTGCTAACCTCGGTTTTGCCGCAATTCTGCCGGACAAGTGCTGGGAAACAGCGGTTCCAGCAGCGCGCGCACTCGCCAGGAGACGCTTCATGATCGAGCCAGTGAACGTCGAAGAGTTCGTCACACGCCCGGAGCGGCGCACGCCGGATAAATTTGAGTTCATCAAAGTGCGCGTGGACGGCGCGGTGGCGCGCATGACGCTGAACCGGCCAGAGCACAATCTTCTAAACGAGGCCATGTTGCGCGAACTGGCGGACGGCATCGCGTTCGCCGGCGAGCGGGATGAAATCAAGCTGGTGGTCATCGATTCCGCATGCAAGGTCTTCTGCGGCGGCATCGACATCGGCGAGTACACTTCGCAGCGCGTTTTCCAGATGCTCGATGCGTTTCATTCGGCGTTTACGGGAATGTTTGAAGTGGGCAAGCCGGTGATTTGCGTGATTAACGGTCCGGCGATCGGCGGCGGGGCTGAACTGGCGGCGTTCGGCGATCTGGTGGTGGCCACGCCGAAGGCGCGGTTCGCGCAGCCGGAAATCACCATCGGCGTATTTCCGCCGCTGGCGTCCACGATTCTTCCCTTTCTGGTTGGGCCGAAGGTCGCGCTGGAGCTCGTGCTCACCGGCGAGCCGGTCACTGCCGAGCGCGCGCTGGAGCTCGGCTTGATCAACCGCCTGGTTCCCGAAGCGCAGCTCGAAGCCACGGTGAACGAATTGATTGCGCGCATCACCGCGCATTCCGGGCCGGTGCTCACCATGGCCAAGAGAGCGATCCTGGGCGGCATGGGACTCTCTCTTCGCGACGGCCTCAAAAACTCCACGAGCATTTTCCTCCACGAACTCTACAAGCTCGAAGATTCCCAGGAAGGTCTGCGCGCGCTCTTCGAAAAGCGCAAGCCGAACTGGAAAAATCGCTGATTTCGCGGGCGATCTGCCGCAGCGATTGACACTTCGCGCTCTTGCGGCTTACACTCGATTTTCAATTTGCAGGCAGAGGAGCGGGGAAGGCCGTGCGATTCGGCCGCGGTCCCGCCACTGTAATCGGCTTCACAGCCGTAAGCCAGGCCACCCTCCCATGCCGCAGAAGCGCGCGTTCTTCGCGAGAAAGAACGCGGCTGGAAGCCCCAGGCGTCTCGTGGGGCTTTTTTATTGGCAAAGGAACGCTCTCGGGTCAAGGGGAGACTGTTGAGTTCTGCTTCACGCACTCGTTTCGTTGCGGTAACGCTCAGCGCGCTTGCCGCGCTGGTGCTGTGCGGCGCGTCGTCACTGCACGGACAGTCCGCGACGCAAGCGCCCGCTGCTGCGGCGCAGTTCCGCGATGTGGTCGACGAAGCAGGCCGCGCGGTGCGCATTCCGCAGCCGGTGCTGCGCATCGTTTCGCTGGCGCCCAGCCTGACGGAAACAATTTACGCGCTGGGAATTCAGGACCGCCTCGCCGGCGACACCGACTACTGCGATTATCCTCCTGAGGCGCAGAAAAAACCTAAAGTCGGCGGCGCGCTCAATCCGAGTCTCGAAGAAATTGCCGCGCTGCATCCGGATCTCGTGCTGGCCACCAAAGGATTGAACCGGCTCGACACCGTCCTGGCGCTGCAAACGCTCAACATTCCCGCGTACGCGACGGACCCGCATACCGTCGATCAAATTATTTCTTCCACACTGCGTCTCGCGGATATTCTCGGCGTTCCGGACGCCGGAGCGACTCTTGCCGCCGATCTGAGACATCGCCTGGACGATCTCGAACAACGCCTCATCAATGTGCCGCCACGCCGCGTCTTGTTCGTAGTGTGGGACGAGCCGCTCATCTCCGTTGGCAAAGATACGTTCATCGCCGACGCGCTGCGCCACGCTGGCGCGGCATCCATTGTCGAATCTACGCAAGGCTGGCCGCAGATGAGTCTCGAAGAAGTCGTTCGCCAGCAGCCCGATTTTCTGGTCTTTGCGGAAAGCCACTCTCCGACAGGTTCCGTCGATCTGGACGCGCTCGCCAGCCGGCCCGGCTGGCGCGGCCTCGAAGCGGTTCGCCATCGGCGCTTTGCGGTCATCAGCGAAGCGGTGAACCGCCCGGCTCCCCGCATTGTGTCTGCCATTGAAGACCTCGCGCGCCAGTTGCATCCCGAAGCCTTCGAGCAGAAAGCCATCCCCACTACAAGGCTCTCATCGCCAGTCTCGTCCCGCGATGAATCATATTTCGAGGAGACCTGCGCATGCGTTCTCTAACGCTCGGGCGAGTGGCTATGCGCTGCGCACTGCTCGGAGCGGTCCTCTTCGTGGTCATCGTCATCGCCCTGAAGCTGGGCGCCGTTCCCGTTTCCTTGTACGCCCTCGCCCGCGCGCTCGTGCGCGTGGCCATTTATCAGACCAGCGAACTGCCCAGCGATTATCGCCTGATCATCTTCGATATTCGTCTGCCGCGCATTCTTCTGGCCGTTTTTGTCGGCGCTTCGCTTTCCGTAGCCGGAACAAGTTTTCAGGCGCTGCTGCGCAATCCGCTCGCGGATCCTTACGTGCTGGGTGTTTCCAGCGGCGCCGGACTGGGCGCGATTCTGGCGCAAGTGGCGGAATCGCATCTCGCTTTGCCCTCGGCCGTGGCCGTTTTGCTCACGCCCCTCGGCGCATTTGTCGGTGCGCTTGCCACTATCGTTGCCGTTTACTTCCTCGGCCGTCGCGAAGGCCTGGTCGACAGCAACACCCTTCTTCTGGGCGGCGTCATCACCGCCTCGTTTCTCTCTGCCCTGATCATGTTTCTACTCGATACCGTCGTGGGCCGCGATCTGCACGGCACCGCGTTCTGGCTGATGGGCGATCTCTCGACCACACAGCAGCCCATCGTGAGCTGGATTGTGCGCTTTGGCTTCTTCCTGGCGGCCGCTGCGATTTACACCACCGCTTCGGATTTGAATTTGCTTCTCGCCGGAGAGAAGGAAGCCATGCATCTCGGCGTGGACGTTCGCCGCGTGCGCATCGTGGTGTACGTCGCCGCGTCCTTGCTCACCGGCCTGGCCGTTTCGGTAAGCGGCGCGATCGGTTACGTTGGCCTGCTGGTGCCGCACGCCATGCGCTGGCTTTTTGGCTCCGACCATCGCATGTTGATTCCCACCGCCGCTTTCGGCGGCGCTATCGCCGTAGTCATTGCCGACACGCTGGCGCGCACCGTTGTAGCTCCCACGGAGCTTCCCGTCGGCGCCATTTCCGCGTTGGCTGGCGCGCCCTTCTTTATCTATTTGCTGCGCCGGAGGCTGGCATGAGCGGCATGGTCCGTGCAGGCGGCCTCGCCGCGCGCAGCGAACCCACGCGCGCCAGCGAAGTGCGTCTCAGCGTCGAGCAAGTCAGCTACGCCTACTCGCCGAATCCTTCGCAAGCGCCGCTGTTCACGCTCGAAGCCACCAGCTTTCAGGCCAAGCCTGGCGAAATCGTCGCTATCCTCGGTCCAAACGCCAGTGGTAAGTCCACGGTATTAAAGCTGATCGCCGGCGTGCTCGCGCCGCTTTCCGGCCGCGTGCTCCTCGACGGTTTTGCGACGCACACTCTTCCGGTGCGCGCGCGTGCGCAACGCATCGCCATGGTGCAGCAGGAGAGCCAGTTGCTCTTTCCGTCGCGCGCTTGGGAATTCGTGCTGCAGGGCCGGCACCCCTATAGCCGCGCGCTGCACTTCGAATCGGATAACGATCTGATTATCGCGCGCAACGCCCTCGCGCAAGTCGGCGCCGAGCATCTCAGCGATCGCTGGATGGATCAGATTTCCGGAGGCGAACGGCAGCGCGTCATTCTGGCGCGTGCTCTCGCGCAGCAGCCGCTTCTGCTTCTGCTGGACGAGCCGACGTTGCATCTCGATATCGGCGCGCAAGTCGATTTGCTGGAAGGTTTGCGCCGTCTCGCTTCGGAGAATCGCTACACCGTGGTGATTGTCACGCACGAGCTCAATCTGGTCGCGGACTACGCGGATCAGGTTGCGCTGATGCAGCGCGGACGATGTTTGCGCGTCGGCACGCCCGCGGCGGTGTATCAGCGCGAATTGCTCGAACAGGTTTTTCAAGCACAGCTCTCCGTCGAGCTCGGCGCCAGTGGCCGGCCTCGCGTGACGGTGCTTTCGCAGACGCCGTAGCCGCCGCGTTCGATTTCTTCGTTCGCGCAGCTCGTTGTCTTAACTCTATTAACCTCGGCCCGCGGCTCTTTCGCCGCGCCATCTCGTAACCAACAGCGGGCTCTGCCCCCCACAATCACCGCAGATTTCGTGCTCGGGAAGACGGGCATCGTTCGCCAGGCGTTCGTTCACAAATTCTTTAGGGGGCCGGAGCTTTAGCTCTGGGGTGACCCGGCCAGAAAGCCGGGCTTTAGCCCCTGAAGCGCCTGCAGCGAACATGCACAAGCCGTCGCCGCCGCGCGACTGTAAGGCGGAGTCGATAGCGCAGCGATCGCCATAAAAGAAACGATCGCATCGCCATCGCACTTGAAATCGTTAGCTCGCCATCCACTGCAACACTTCGTTGCGGGAAGGTAGCGGGCAGCACCACCGCCAAGCCAGGAGACCGGCGAATTCTGCAACTCCTTCAGTTCACCTCGCTGAAGGAGACAACCTTCAACTCCCGCGCGTGAGGGAGCGGAGGAGACAAATGCCAACATTTCGCCGCAGTCTGATTTTGCTTCTGATTCTTTCTGTTTTCTTGCCCAGTTTTGCATTTTCTCAGAGAAGAGCAACGCTACAAGGCCGAGTCCTGGATCCAGACGGACGACCCGTCGTGAACGCACGCGTGTCCTTGTTTTCGGGCCTGGTTTCGGTCGGGCAACGCTCCTCAGATTCTGAAGGACGCTACAGTTTTGAGAGCCTGCCCAGCGGTACATACGTTCTAATTGCAACGGTGCCCGGGTTTTCGGATAAGTCCGCGGAAGTTGCAATGCAGGACGGCAAGGCGGTTAGTCTCGATCTGCATCTGAAGATCACCGCCGTGGAAGAGCAAGTCGTCGTCTCCGCCTCGCTCGATGAAGCGCTCCCCTCGCAAATCGGTTCCTCCGTCAGCGTCATCACGCAGCCGGATATCGAGAATCGCGACGCGGAAAGCGTTTTGGAAGTTCTCCGCGGCATTCCGGGAGTCGAAGTCAGCTCGACGGGTCGCCGCGGCGGAGCGACTAGTGTTTTCATCCGCGGCGGCAACTCCAACTACAACCTGGTGATGATCGACGGTATCCAGGTGAATCAATTCGGCGGCGACTTCGACTTCGCATCGATCGCCACCGACGGAGTCCAGCGCGTCGAGGTCTCGCGCGGACCTGAGAGCGCCCTCTTTGGCTCGAATGCCGTCGCTGGCGTGATTGATATCGTCAGCGAAACAGGCGACGGGCCTCCGCACTTCTCCTTCCTCGGCGAAGGCGGAAGCTTCTCGACCTGGCGTCTCGCCACTGGCGGCAGCGGCCTGACGCATGGTTTCAGTTGGGCATACAATTTGTCGCGTCTTGATTCCGATGGCGTCGTCCCCAACGATTATTACCGCAATCAGAGCTCCTACTTGAACCTCGGCTACTCCCGAAGCCCGAAGCGCCAATTCACGTTCCATTTCTTCGGGAATGCGAATAGCGCCGGCTCGCCCGGTCCCTATGGCTCCGATCCCGATCATCTCTTTCTTGGACTCGATCACACTTCCCGCGACAAGCAAAATCTCTTCGCCTACCAGGCGAACTACTCGGAGCAACTCACTTCGCAACTCAAGCAAGTCTTCTCCGTTAGCGTGGCTCCGGATCACTCCTTCTTCATCTCATCCTTCGGCGATTCCTTCCTGAAGAATCTACGTGTCACCGTCAACACTCATGGCGAGTGGAATATTTCGAGCAAGGATGTCTTCGTCTACGGTTTCGAGTACAACCACGAACAGGTGCAAGACACGTTCATCGCCGACGCCAATAACCGGGCATTCGTTCTTCCGCGCAACATCTATGGATATTTCGCTGAAAACCGCTGGCATCCGTTCCGCCGCTGGGTTCTCACCACCGGCTTGCGAGTCGACAATCTTCGTACCGACTCTCTGCCGCCAGACGCGTTCAGCTCCAGGCCTTTTATCCCGGCCAGTTCCGTAACCAAGGTTAATCCGCGCGTCGCGACTTCCTATCTACTTCGCGAAGCGCCTTCTGACGCTGCTCTTGGTGCCGCGCGCATTCATGGTAGCTTTGGTACCGGCATTCGTGCGGCGGATGGCTTCGCAATTGCCTTCACCGACAATCCGAAGCTGAAGCCGGAGAAAAGCATCGGCGCCGACGCCGGCTTCGAGCAGCGCTTCTTCGCCGACCGCGCCATTTTCGACGTCACCTACTTCTACAACCGCTACAGGGATCAGATCGTCACGCTCGGTGGTTCGCTCACAAATCTCAGCACGTTCACTTCGGACAATCTCGCCAACTCCCGCGCTCAGGGGCTCGAAACCTCCTTGCGGCTTCGTCCGCTTCGTTCGCTTGACGTGTCCGCCGAATACACCTGGCTTAATACTTCGATTCTCGCTCTCGACCGCAGTGACGCGGTGCTGGCGCCTCTCGAAGTGGGTCAGCCTTTTCTTCGCCGTCCGCGCAGCTCCGCCGGATATAACATCACCTGGCATCATGGCCGCTTGATGCTTAACACCAACGCTTTCATTCGCGGCGCCACGCTCGACGTGGAGCCCAACGACGGCACCTTCGCCTGTCAGATCCCGGATCCATCGCGAAGCGGGATGAACCTGCCATGCCTGTTCCGCAACCCCGGCTACGTGCTCGCCAACGCTGGCTTCGCTTACGAACTTCCGCGCGGCATCGAGATTCACGCCACGCTCAATAATCTCGCCAACCAAAAATACGAAGACGCTTTCGGATTCCCGGCGTTACGCCTGAATTTCGTCACCGGGATCCGTTTTCACTTCCCGGCAAAATGATGCCACACGAAGCCATGCTCTTTTGCTGGAGCGGCGGCAAAGACAGCGCCATGGCGCTGCACGCGCTACTTTCGCAGAGCGACGTGCGCATCGCGGCGCTTCTGACTACTGTTACCGAGGGCTACGACCGCATCAGCATGCACGGCGTTCGCCGCGAGCTTCTGCAGCAGCAAGCTGAATCGATTGGCTTGCCGCTGCACGAAGTGGTCATTCCGCCGCAATGCGTCAATCCCATCTACGAAGCGCGCATGGAAGAAGCTTTGCTCTCCCATTACAGGCAAGGTGTCCGCCAAGTCGCGTTCGGCGATATCTTTCTCGAAGATCTGCGCGTTTATCGCGAGAAAAATCTTGCTCGCGTTCAAATGACCGCGCTCTTCCCCATCTGGAAGCGCGATACTCGCGAACTCGCCGCACATTTCATCGCCAGCGGTTTTCGCGCCGTCGCCGTGTGCATCGATCCCGCCAAACTCGATCCCAGCTTTGCCGGTCGGGAGCTGGACGCCGCGTTCTTCCGTGACTTGCCGCTCGGCGTCGATCCCTGCGGCGAAAACGGCGAATTTCACACCTTCGTCTTTGACGGCCCCATCTTTCAAACGCGCATTCCAGTCCGCAAAGGCGAAGTCGTCCACCGCGACAGTTTCGTCTTCTGTGATCTGTTGCCAGAACTCTGTAGCTCACCCCTTCAGGGGTGAGGAGGTTCCTATTCAGCACCCTTGGAGGAAAGCAATATGAATTCGCAAGACACCGGAAAGCAATCCTGGCTGCCGCAAACTCTGCTCGCTCTGGCGATGATCGCCGTAGCCGCCGCCGTACGCATCGCCCCGCATCCGTGGAACTTCACGCCGATCGGCGCGATGGCGCTCTTCTCCGGCGCGGTCCTGCGCAATCGCCGTCTGGCCTTTCTCTTCCCGCTCCTGGCGCTATTCGTGGGAGATATCTTCGTCGGCTTTCACAAACTGATGCCTTTCGTCTACGCGAGTTTCGCCGTCAACATCGCCATTGGCCTGTGGCTCCGCGGCCGCCGCACCATCAGCCCCATCGGCCTCGCCACGTTCGCAGGCGCGGTGCAATTCTTTCTCGTCACCAACTTTGCCGTCTGGCGCTACTTCGACACTTTCCCAAAAACCGCCGCAGGCCTCGCCGCCTGCTACCTCGCCGGCCTCCCGTTCTTCTGGAACACGCTTGCCGGCGATGCTATCTATGCCATCCTTCTATTCGGCAGCTACGCCTTCGCCGAACGTTGGCTTCCCGCGCCCCGCGCAGCGCAGCAGTTGTAGCGGCCGCGCGTAGTTTGCGCGGGCGCTTTTGCCTGATGCTATAATTTTCGCTTCGCCATGCCCCCATCCGCCTCATCCGAGAAGGAGACTACACTCGCGCCCGAAGTCCGCGCGAAATACGAGCCGGTTATCGGCCTCGAGGTCCACGTCCAGCTTCTCACCCACACAAAAATCTTTTGCGCCTGCTCCACGCGCTTCGGCGATGCGCCGAACACCAACACGTGCCCCGTCTGTCTCGGCCTTCCCGGCACGCTTCCCGTTCTCAACAAACGTGCCGTAGAAATGGCCATGCGCGCTTCTCTCGCCATCCATTGCACCGTGCACGAACATTCCCGCTTCGCGCGCAAAAATTATTTCTATCCCGATCTTCCCAAGGGCTATCAAATTTCCCAGTACGAACTTCCGCTCGCCACCGGCGGCTGGGTCGAAATGGCGCACGACGGCGTCACCAAGCGCATCGGCATCACCCGCCTGCATCTCGAAGAAGACGCCGCGAAAAATCTTCACGAAGGTTTCGCGCATTCTGCCGACAAGGCGTACATCGACTTCAATCGCTGCGGCACCCCGCTCAGCGAAATCGTCTCCGACCCGGACATGCGTACACCAGACGAGGCTTACGCGTATCTCGCCACGCTCCGCCAAATCCTTCTCTACACCGGCGTAAGCGATTGCAACATGGAAGAAGGCTCGCTCCGCTGCGACGGCAACGTCAGCGTCCGCCTCCGCGGCGCGAAAGAATTCGGCACCAAAGTCGAGGTAAAAAACCTCAATTCTTTCCGCTTTCTCCAGAAAGCGCTCGAATACGAAATCGAGCGCCAGATTGGCGTTCTCGAATCTGGCGGCCGCATCGCGCAGGAAACCCGCCTCTGGAATCAAGCCGAAAGCCGCACCGTGGCCATGCGTTCCAAGGAAAAAGCCCACGACTACCGCTATTTCCCCGAGCCTGACCTACTACCCATTCACGTCAGCTCCGCCTGGCGCGACCAGGTTCTTCATTCGCTTCCCGAATTGCCCGCGGCCAAGCGCGCCCGCTTCGTCGCCCAATACGCGGTCACGCCCTATGACGCCGAAGTCCTCACCACCTCGCAAGCGCTCGCCGATTATTTCGAAGCCGCCGCAAAAGCCGGCGCGCCCGGCAAAAGCGCCGCCAACTGGATGCAAACCGAACTCCTGCGCCGTCTCAAAGATTCCGGCAAGGACATTAGCGCTAGCCCCGTCTCACCGTCCGCCCTCGCTGAACTTGTCACGCTCGTCGAATCCGGAAAAATCACCGGCGCTGTCGCCAAAAAAGTCTTCGCCACCATGTTCGATTCCGGCCGCTCCGCCGCCGAAATCGTCGCCGCCGAAGGTCTCGGAGCACAAGTCGATGATTCCGCCATCGAACAAGCCGCCCGCGAAGTCATCGCCAAAAGCCCGGACAACGTCGCCAAATTCAAATCCGGCAACGAAGGCGTCTTCAAATTCTTCGTAGGCCAGGTAATGAAAGCCACCCGCGGCCAGGCCAATCCGCAAACCGTAAACGACATCCTCCGCAAGCTTCTTTCCTAGCCTTGTAGTGGCCGGTCTTCAGACCGGTCAGAGTCTTCCATTCAGCCGCGCGTAGTCGGCGGGCGTTTTTGGAGTGCGGCAGTCTTGCTGCCGCTTTTCCGCCTAGCGATAAATCCAAAACCAAGGCATTCTTAACGAAAGGTGACCCCATGCTGAAACCCGGCGCCAAAGCCCCCGCCTTCCACCTGAAATCCGACGAAGGCAAAGACATCGCGCTCGAAGATTTCCAAGGCAAGCGCGTCTTCCTCTTTTTCTTTCCGAAAGCCAACACCCCCGGTTGAACCATCGAAGCGTCCGAGTTTCGTGACGCAAAGTCGAAGTTCGAGAAAGCCGGTGTAGCCATCCTGGGCGCCAGCGCGGACAAAGAAACCGCCTTGGCCAACTTCAAAGCCAAACAAAAACTGAATTTCCCGCTGCTCAGCGATCCCACCCACAAAATGCTTCTCGCCTACGGCGCCTGGCGTCTGAAAACATTCATGGGCCGCACCTTCGAGGGCATTCCGCGCATTTCCTACCTCATCGGCTCGGACGGCAAAATCGAGCAAGCCTGGGACAACGTAAAAGCCAAAGGCCACGCCGCCGAAGTCCTCGCCCACCTCTCCGCCTAGCGCTCCTTTTGGACTGCGGCGGCCCGACGCCGCTTTTGCGGTCACAGCCCGTCTCACCAACTCTCATTGCGCACAAAACGAAATGTCCGATGACTCTCTGAGTCCTCCGTGCTCCGACCTCCGCGCCCTCTGTGTTGTGCCTTTCTCTTCTCTGCGCTTCCTCTGCGTCCTCAGCGTCTCTGCGCTAGATTTGTTCTTTTCTTCTCTTTTCCTACAACTCCAGCCGCGCCCCATCCTCGCCGATCCACAAATTGTCAATCAAGCGCGTCTTTCCAAAATAAATCGCCAGCAACGCATAGCTCGTCCGCCCAATCCGCACCACCGGCTCAAACGTCTCCGCATCCACGATTTCCGCGTAATCCACCCGCGCCAGCGGTTCCGCCTCCAGCACCCGCCGCATCACGCCCTGCAACTTCAGCGCATCTCGCTCACCCGCCGCCAATTCCCGCTTCGCCGCCGCTAGCGCCCGGTGCAACACCGCAGCCGCTTTCCTCTCTTTCGCATCCAAATACGCATTCCGCGAAGACAGCGCCAACCCATCCGCCTCCCGCACGATCGGGCACACCACAATCTCGCTATCCAGATTCATGTCCCGCGCCGTCTGCTGAATAATCCTCGCCTGCTGCGCATCCTTGCGCCCAAAATACGCGCGATGCGGTTGCACGATCTGCAGCAACTTCATCACCACCGTAGCCACACCCCGAAAATGTCCCGGCCGCGACCGTCCCTCCAGCCGCTCGCTGATTCCCTCCACGTTCACGTGCGTGCCAAATCCCGCTGGATACATTTCCTCCGGCTCCGGCGCAAACACCGCATCCACACCCGCTGCCGTCAGCTTCGCCACATCCGCCTCAAATGCCCGCGGATATTTCGCAAAATCCTCGTTCGGACCAAATTGTTTCGGATTCACAAACACCGAAGCAAACACCGGCGAACATTCCCGCCGCGCCCGTTCGAGCAGCGCCACATGGCCCGCATGCAGCGCACCCATTGTCGGCACCAGTCCGACAATGCGCCCTTCCGCTCGCGCACCCCGCGCCCGCTCCTTCATCCACGCAATCGTTCGTATGGTTTCCACGAGGAAGGAAACTACGCGCCAGCCGCAACCGCTCGCTCGCGGTAAAAATGCATCAAATCCGTCAAAATCGGCTCCGCGCCCAATTGCCGCAACATCGTCGTAATCTGCCCGCGGTGATACGTTCCGTGATTCACTACGTGCTGCATCGATTGCCACAGCGGATTGCTGTACGTGCCAAACTTCAGCGTCTTGTACTGCAACACCCGGTTGAGATCTTCCTGCTTCAGCCCGCGCACAAATTTCAACAGCCGATCTTCGTGCTCCAGCCATGCTGCGCGCAAACTGGCCACATCCGGGAATTTCGAAACGTCCGGCAGCGCTCCCGGCGATCTTCCCTCAAAACGCTCCAGCCACACCCACTCCGCTCCGAAAATATGCGCCAGCGTATCGCGCACCGAAGAAAAACTTGATCCCAACTGCTTCGTAAACTGCTCCGTCGTCAACGCTGCCGCCGCATCCATCTCCCGCCTATTGGCCCAAGCGTTGAACTCGTACAGCGTGCGCATCTCCTCGGGTGTCATTCCCGCGATTCTCCTCTTCTTCTCTGTGCTCTCTGTGTCCTCTGTGTTAAAGCTCTTTCTTCAGCACTCCACAATCGAAATCGGTTTCCGCTTCCGCACCACCACCGCCTGCCCGTGGTAGGACTCCGCATCCGCAGGAAACGCCCCGCTGCGCACATCCGCGCAATATTCCCGCACGGCATTGGAAATCATCTCGCCCACATTGGCATACTGCCGCGCAAACTTCGGCGCTTGCCCAAACGTCAGCCCCAGCAAATCGTGCATCACCAGAATCTGCCCGTCGCAATCCGGCCCCGCACCAATGCCAATCGTCGGAATCTTCAAATCCTCGGTAATCTGCGCCGCCAGCTCTCGCGGCAACGCTTCCAGCACCACCGCAAACGCCCCCGCCGCTTCCACCGCGCGCGCATCGCGCAGCACCTGCTCCGCCGCGTTCTGCGTCTTCCCCTGCACCTTGTATCCGCCCAGTGCATTCACGGACTGCGGCGTCAGCCCCACATGCCCCATCACCGGAATTTCCGCTTCCGTCAGCCGCGAGATCAGCTCCAACCGCCGCTCCCCGCCTTCAATCTTCACTGCCTCCGCGCCCGCCTCTTTCACAAAGCGCACCGCGTTGCGCACCGATTCGGACAAATCGCCGTGATAGGTCCCGTACGGCATGTCCGCCACCACGAGAGCACGCTTCGTGCCGCGCCGCACGGCCCGCGTATGGTGTAGCATCTCGTCGATGGTCACCGCCAGCGTGCTCTCGTGCCCGAGCACGACCATGGCCAGCGAATCGCCCACCAGCAATACGTCCACGCCCGCTTCGTCCATCAAGCGCGCGCTCGGATAGTCGTACGCCGTCAAGCAGGTGATCTTCTTGGATGGAGTCTGGGAACCTGCAGCAGGAGATTTGCGCTGCAGAAGTCCGGGCACTGTGACCTTGCCGTCGCCCGGAATAGGAATGACGCTCATGATGGCCTCCGGTGCCGTTCCCTGACCGCAGGATACAGCCCTGTACCGTCCAACCCACCAAGCATAGCAAATTCCGATTTACCCGGCCACATCTTTAGATGCATGCGGTGCCTGCGAACGGCCTTTCCATTGGCCGCCGTGGCCACGCCAATAGCGGACTGCGGAGAGCCACGTCGCATACGAATAAAACAGCGCCACCAGCGGCAACAACGGCGCCCAATAGCGCGACCTGCGGAAATGCCACAACGTCGGAATGAACGAGCAGGTCATCAACAACCAAGCGATTGCCGCGCAGATCGTCGCGAACATGCTTGGACTGAACACCAGAGCGACTGGCGCGACATACGTCAGCAGCATCCCGAGCAGCGTGCCCAACAGCAACCACACCGAATAACGCAACTGCGTGAACGCGGTCCGCGCAATCATGTCGCGAATCTCGGGAAAGTTGCCGTAAGACCGCAAGCTAACGCTCGCTCGCGTGACTCCCATCCAAATCTTTCCGCCGCTGCGCTTCACCGCGCGCGCTAGCGCGCAATCGTCGATCACTTCGCCGCGAATCACCGCGAGCCCGCCGATGCGCTCGAGCGCTTCGCGACGCAGCAGCACGCATCCGCCAGCTGCGCCAGCCGTTCGCGCCTTCGCATTCGCAATCCACCGCGGCGGATACAGCTTCAGAAAAAAGTACAGAAACGCCGGCATCAGCAATTTCTCGGCGTCACTTTCCGCCCGCAACAGCACCATCAGCGAAGTCAGATTCAGCTTGGACTTTTCCGCGCGCGACACGAGGCGCCGCAGCGTATCCGGCGCGTGGCTTACATCCGCATCCGTGAACCAGTAGAACGCCGCATCTGTTTCCGCCGCGCGAGACACGCCTTCGTTCAGCGCCCACAGTTTCCCAGTCCACCCGTCCGGCAATTCAGCCGCGCGATGCACGCGCACGCGGTCCGCTGCTCCGCTTTCGCTTGCCGCCCGCATCGCCACCGCCGCCGTTTCGTCCTCGCTGTGATCGTCGACAACGATCACCGAGAATTCGCCAGCGTAATTCTGTCGCGCCAGAGATTCCACCGTTCGAGCTACAGTTTCCGCTTCGTTGCGCGCCGGAACAATCGCTACGACGTGCGGCCACGTACGCAACTCGTCGTGCGGAGCGATGTCGTCATCGAAATCCCGCAACCACCAGAACTGTCCTCGCCCGAACACTAAGTACAGCCAGATCAGAAGAACGATCGCGCCGAGCAAGTCGACCGCGGAAAACGAGAATGAAAAACTATGGAGCGTTTGCGGCACGCTATATTCTGCAGTGAGCGGCGTCTCTACGGCTAGCGCCTGCTCGAGCTACGCGAGATCTTCGGAGCGAATCGGCAAGCGGCGGAGGCGCAGCGGTTTCTGCGATTTGCGCGTGGCGTCGAAGATGGCGTTGCAGATCGCTGGGGCGATCACGGGCACCGTCGGCTCGCCAATGCCCGTCGGCATCTCCGTGCTCTGCACGATGTGCACTTCGATCGGCGGCGCTTCTTTCATGCGAATCATTTCGTAATCATTGAAATTGGCTTGCACAATGCGTCCACGCTCGATAGTGATGGCGTCCTTCAGCGTCGCCGTCAGCGCGTAGATCGCCGCGCTCTCCACCTGCGCGCGAACGCCGTTGGGATTGACCGCGCGGCCACAGTCCACGGCGCACACCAACCGTTTCACCTGGAGATTGCCGGACCGAACGGAAACTTCCGCAACTGCCGCAACATAAGTGAAGAAGGAAAAAAACCCGGCGATGCCCCGCCCTTCGCCGCCCGGCAGCGGTGTGCCCCAAGCGGCTTTGTCGGCGACCAACTGCAAGACGCCCTTCAAGCGCGCCGTATCGAGCGGCGGATTGTCCTTAGGATCTTCACCGAACTGGGGAATCTTGCGGGAATCGCCGAGGAGTTTCAGCCGGAAGGCCAGCGGGTCCTGCCCGGGGCTGGCAGCGAGTTCGTCGATGAAGCTTTCCATCACGAAGCCGCTGCTGGAATGCTCGACGGAACGCCACCACGCCCGCGGAGCGCTGGAATGAGCGAGCGTGTATTCGATGCGAATGTTGGGCGTGGCGTAAGGAATCGTGGCGCCGGTGCCGAATTCACCAAGCCCCGGATCATCAGCACCTTTCTCGCTCCACTTTGCGGCGATGGAGGTGGACGTCTGGAAGTGTTTCCAGGCCGCCAGCTTCCCGTTCGCGTCCAGAGCGCCTTGCAGCTTGTGGTAGGACGCGGGGCGATAGAAATCATGCTGCATATCGTCTTCGCGCGTCCACAGCACCATAACCGGCTTGCCGGCAGCTAGCGCGACCTTCGCCGCTTCCATCACGAAGTCGGCTTGATACCGCCGGCCAAACCCGCCGCCCATCAGCGTGGTGTGCACGGTCACGGATTCCGGCGGCAGCTTGGCGATCTGTGCGATCACGCCCTGCGCCCACTGCGGGCCCTGCGTCGGCACCCAGGCCTCGGCGCGGTCCGCCTGAATGTGCACGGTGCAATTCATCGGCTCCATGCAAACGTGCGCGGCAAAGGGCAATTCGTAGACGGCTTCGATTTTCTTGGAAGCGGAAGCGAGCGTCGCGTCCGCGTCGCCGTCGTTGCGTAGCACTTTTCCAGGCTTGGCGGCGTTCTCCAGAAACTGTTTGTGAAGCTCTTCACTGGACTCGTTTGCGGCCGGACCTTCGTCCCACTTCACTTGCAGCGCCTTGCGGCCCTGGATGGCGGCCCAGGAATTGTCGGCGACGACGGCGACCCCGCCGGTGGTGGAAGCCCCGCGGCCGCTGATCTCGATTTGCACCACGTCACGCACGCCGGGAACAGCTTTTGCTTTTGCGGCGTCGAAGGAGGCCACTTTGCCCTCGAAAACGGGGCAACGCGCGATCACCGCATACAGCAGACCTGCGGGACGCGAATCGATGCCGAATTTTGCGGAGCCGTTGGCCTTGGCAGCCCCTTCCACGCGACGCGTATCGTGGCCAACGATGGTGAAATCGTTGGAATTTTTCAGCGGGACTTCCTTCAGATTCGGAATCGGAAGCTGCGAAGCCTCTGCCGCGAGTTCTCCGTAACTGAAAGAACGCTCTGGATGCCCATGCACGATCCGGCCGTTTTGCGCTTTGCAGGTATCCGGCGTGACTTCCCACTTTTTCGCCGCCGCGGCAATCAACATTTCGCGCGCAGCCGCGCCGGCCTGGCGCAGCGGCAACCAGGAGCCTTCGATGCTGCCGCTACCTCCGGTGCCGTGATCGTAAATTTTCGGATTCGTGGGCGCTTGCTCGATCTTCACCTGCTTCCAATCCAGGCAAAGCTCTTCGGCAAGAATCATCGGCAACGCGGTCATGACTCCCTGGCCCATCTCGGATTTGCCGAGGATGAGCGTGACGTGATTGTCGGGGGTGATGCGGACCCACGCGTTGAGGGGATTGACGGGGGGCTTTTCCTGCGCCTGCGCCGGGTCGGTGGCGCGGGCCGGGAGATGGAAGCCGATGAGCAAGGCGGCGCCGCCTGCGGCGGTAGTCTTGATGAAGGAGCGGCGATCCAGGCGATCCAAGTGATTCTCGGGAGAGAGATTCGTTGCCATGTGCGACTCCTGCGGATTTCTCTGGAACTGCGAGGCGGCGGCTAGGCTTTGGCGCCTGCGGCGCGGTGAATGGCTTTGCGGATGCGCTGATAGGTGCCGCAGCGGCAGATGTTGCCGCTCATGGCCGAATCGATATCGGCGTCGGTGGGATTGGGCTTTTTTGCGAGAAGCGCTACGGCAGACATGATCTGGCCAGACTGGCAGTAGCCGCACTGCGGAACGTCTTCCTCGATCCAGGCTTGTTGGACGGGGTGGGAGCCATCGGTGGAGAGGCCTTCGATGGTGGTTACTTTCTTCCCGGCGACGGAGGAGATGGGCGTGATGCAGGAGCGGGTGGCGGTGCCGTCGATGTGCACGGTGCAGGCGCCGCAGAGGGCCATGCCGCAGCCGAACTTGGTGCCGGTCATATTCAGGGTGTCGCGGAGAACCCACAGGAGCGGCATTTCCGGACTGACGTCGACGGATTGGGACTTGCCGTTCAGAGTGAAGCTAATGGCCATGAGAACCTCCGGTGCGCTCCGCGGTGGGACGGGCGGTTAGACGGGCGATATCGTACAACAGGTGAGGCGCTGGATGAAAATGTGCGGAAAAACGGGTGGTGACGCATTATCAGGTTGAGAGCTTTTGGAGTCAAAATGAGTCACTACCGAAAAGCGGGGAGGGAAGGAGGTTGAGGTTAGAGCAGGTAGCGGAAGTAAAGGAATGGAGGGTCGGCTTCGCGATGCATCGAGAAGATCGCTCAGGGCAGGCGGGAGCCGCGCCAAGCATAAGGCGCATGCTACAAGAGCTGGCTGACATTCGTTCCCCGCTCCCCTCATATTCGTATAGGTGTTGATTCTAAAGGTAGTTAAAGTCCTTTGTTTTGATACACTTTTGTAAGTGGTCATTCTAAAGGACTTATGGACGTTTCTTGCGGCGAAGCACCGGCGAAACGCCGAGTTCGTCCACAAGTGGTGAATCTACTGGAGTTATAGGTGCCATCGGCATTGTTTGGCCTCCGAAAAGTGAAAACGCCCCGACGAGGTCGGGGCGAGTGAGTGCCGGATTTTCCACGATTACCGAAGCTCCGTTATAGAAGAAACGATAATAAGTCAAGGACAAAATGGGCGCGGCAAAGCGCTGTCAAATCAGGAAGATCGCGAGCAGGTGATGAGCGTGCCCAACGAGCCTCGTTAGCCGCGCAAGAGACTCTGCAGCAGGGGATGTCTGGAAGGAGCAAACGGATTTGTGACCGTGACGCCGTGCCAGGTGAAGCCCTGCTGCAAATCCTCGGAGAGCAGGAGACGGCAACCACCTTCGGCGGCGGAAGCCAGAATAACGGCGTCCCAGAAACCAAGACGATGCGTAGCAGCGAGATCGGCGGCGGCCACGATGACGGTTTCGGAGGTGCCGATCACTGGGAAGGCGTCACGCCACGTCAGAAGGGCGCTACGCGATTGCGACGCAGTGCGATTCGCCTTGCGGAGCAACACCTGGAACAGCTCGCCTAAACTTTGCACCGGAACGGAAACAGAACTAGGCGGCAAAGCTGCAAGGAGATCGAGAGCCGCTTTTCGTTTCTCCGGGCCATTCAGGCCTTCGGCGTAAACGAGAACGTTGGTGTCCAACGCTACGCTCAATGCGCATCCTCGTAGAGCTCATCGCGAGTCCAGCGGCGGCGGGCGGCAGCGCCACGCAAGGGCTTTTGCTTATGGAGGCGCGAGAGAAGGATAGAGCGAGCGGCATTTGCCGAGCGGGCGTCCTGTTCCGCGGGAACCAGCTTGGCGACGGGCCTACCGTGAGAAGTGACAACAAAGGTGCATCCTTCGCGGACGCCGCGAAGGAGTTCGGAGAACTTGCGATTGGCATTGGCAGCTGTGACGCTTTTTTCCATGATCCCTCGAAGTAGTGATAATACCTACTGTATGGGAATGGCTTTGTAAAAGCAAGTGCTGTCGCGAAAAGGGCGGAGCAAGAATCCACTTACACAAGATGCTCTTGTGGCTGGGGCGCAGCAGTGCTGCGCCCAAACGAGCAACGTGCCTGGTGATCCCGCGTCGGGCAGATACGCCGTGAAAGAGGCAGCCGTCTGCCGCACTCCAATGGGGCTAGGCGTGGACGGGTTCGCGGGATTTGCGGGATGCGGGCGGGGCTGGGGGTTCGGGTTCTACGCCGCGCCAGCCGACGGGGCGGCCGCTGACGGCTTCTTTTACGGAGCGGAACAACACCACGTACATCAATTGGCGGTAGTAGAAGCGCTGGAGCAGGACGGGGATGAGCAGCGTCCAATCTTCTTTTTTCTCGAGGAAGAAGGCAAGAGTGCAGGTAAGCGCGTCGATCAGCAAGAAGGCGAGGAAGAAGAGAATGGAGCCGAGTAGATCGCCGGTGTCCGAATGCAGCTGCGGAAGCCAGGAGAGATGCAGCTTTTCGAGTCCCCAGATGGCTACGGAGCCGAGGAAGAGCAAATCGATGATGGGAGAGACCAGCGGAAGCAGCAGCTGGAACAAAAGAATATTGGGAAGAGCGATGAAGCCGAGGGTGCCGTATTTCGGGCGGAAGAGAGCATCTTTGTGCTTCCAGACGGATTGCAGTGTGCCGAAGGTCCAGCGGAAACGCTGGCGGATGAGCTGGCCGGGAGTTTCCGGAGCATCGGTCCAGGCGATGGATTCTTCGTCGTAGGAAATGCGCCAGCCGAGGCGGCGAATGGCGATGGTCAAGTCGGCGTCTTCGGCGACGGTGTCCGCGGTGATGCCGCCGGCGGCCTCGATGGCGGATTTGCGCCAGGCGCCGAGAGCACCGGGGACGACGGTGATGCAATTGAGCAAATCGAAAGCGCGCTTTTCCATGTTCTGGCTGGTGATGTATTCGAGAGCTTGCCAGCGAGTGAGCCAGCCGGTGCGGTTGCCGACTTTGACGTTGCCAGCGACGGCGGAAGTTTTGGGATCGGAGAAATGGCGGAGCAGCTTGGTGATGGCGTCGGGTTCGATTTCGGTGTCGGCGTCGATGGTGACGACGATTTCGGTTTCCGCGTGGGAGAGGGCCAGGCGGAGAGCGGCAGACTTTCCGCGATTGACCTGATGAATGATGTGCACGCGGGGATCTTGGCCGAAATTGGCATCGAGGAGCGAACCGGTGGAATCGGAGGAGCCGTCGTCGACCACGATGACGCGAAGAGATTGCGCGTCAGAGGCGAGCACGGAAGCGACAGTCTGCACGATGACGCTTTCCTCGTTGTACGCGGGAATGAGTACGGTGACGGCAGGCTCGGGAACGGGCATGACGGCGTGATCGGGGCGCAGCTTTTCGATGATGGCGAGGATGCCGATGATGAGGGCGCGCCCGCTGACGAGAATGATGCCGGCGATGAAAACGGTGGCGATGAGCAAGCGGAACCAGTGATAAATGCCGAAAATGAAGCCATCGGCACGCGCTTCCCATAGCTCCTGGCTGGTCAGTTGAACCATGACCTGCGCGCGGGTCTTGCTGATGAGGTCGGACACGGAGACGAATTCGTAGCCTTGCGCGCGCAGCTTGTCGATGATTTGCGGGAGGGCGATGAGCGTTTGCGAGCGGTCGCCGCCGCCATCGTGGAACAGCACGATGTTGCCGACAGTGGCCTGGGATAGAACGCCGTCAATGATTTCCTGGGCCGGGATTTGCTTGCCGAAGGGCTGCTGCCAGTCGCGGGGATCAATTTTCTGGCCAATGATGAGATAGCCCATCTCTTGCGCGATAGGGAGATGCGCGACTTCTTCGGCGTACTCGGGCTGATGGTCGATGCCGTAGGGCGGGCGGAAGAGAATGGTTTTGACGCCGAGAGTGCTTTCGATGAGACGCTCGGTGAGGTTGAGTTCCCACTTGATTTGCGTGGGCGAGACATCTTCCCAGCTGGGATGCGTGTAGGTGTGGTTGGCGATTTCGTGGCCTTCGGCGTATTCGCGGCGGAGGATCTCGGGAGATTGGTTGCCCGCGATGCCGATGACGAAGAAGCAGGCGGGGACCTTTTTCTCCTTGAGGATATCGAGGACTTTGGGAGTCCAGCGCGGATCGGGGCCGTCGTCGAAAGTGATGGCGATTTTTTTCTTGGCGGCGCCGAGCTGTTCGATATCGTAGGAAAGCGGATAAGTATCGAATTTTTCTCCGGTGAACAGATCGGCGGAAGGCTCGTACGTGAACGTGCGATGCCCTTGCTTGGGAGTGTCGACGAAATGCCAGACGTCTCCGTCGCCTTCGAGGATGAGATCGGGGCCGGGAGGAACGTCGGCGAGTTTCTGGCGAATGGCGTCGTCGGGGTGCGTTATGTCCCAAATGGGCCAAAGCGACGAGTCAGAGGAACCGAGACGCCAGAGGGCGGTGCCTTGCACGCCGAGACGTTCGCTGGCGCGCAGCTCGTTGTAGGCGGTCAGGGCATCCAGCATCCAGACGTGGTGAATGTGATTGTGGTCATCGTAGTAGGAATAGTAGGGATTCAGGGAATTGGCATCGAATTCGATCTGGCTGTCGGATTCGTTGGCGCGCAGCAGAGCTTCCTGAATGGTGAGGGATTCGGCGGTTTCATGGGCCTTGCCGGGCGCCTGGGACCAGTCGTAAGCGTAGCTGCCGACGGCGACGATGATTTTTTGCGCGGGAACAACTTCCATGACTTGCTGGAGATTCTCGACGTACCAGTCTTGCGACGCAATGGGGCCGGGCGGCGAAGTGAGCCAATGCTCGTCGTAGTTCATGAGCACGATGGCGTCCACCTGTTTGCCGAAGAATTCGTAATCGTAGGCGTCATCGCGTGCGGGAAGCGCGACCATGAGCTTGAGGCCGACGGCGTGCAAAGCGGGACCGAGCTGGGCGATGAACTCCTGGAAGTCGTCCTGGTTCTTGTCGGGAATTTCCTCGAAGTCGATGACGATGCCGGCTTCGTGAGAGGCTACAGCGTATTCGACGAGGTCGCGGGTCAGGTTCTGGCGCGCGGCGGGATTGCCGAGCATTTCGGCCATTTCCTTGATGCGCCAGTTGGTGCCGTCGTAATTGTTGACCAGGCCCATGCACGGGACTTCGACGCCGGTGGCTTTGACGGTTCGGAGCCACTGGTGGAGCTTGTCGTCTTTGAGGCGCGCGATAGCTTCGGTGGGCGAAGTTTTCACGACTTGCTGGCCTCGTTCGTAGTCGACCACGGTTATGGCGCCGTCGGGCGTGACGGCGTGAAGCTGTTCGGGGATGAGCAGGTCGATGTCTTTGTAATGCTTGCGGAGAGAAGCTAAGCTGTTGGGATCCCAGCTGACGAAAAAGGCGGCGCGCAGGGGATCGTAGCTGGCGGGGACAGTGCCGATATTGGCGACGCGGCGATGGCGGCCTTCGCGGACGGGAACTTTTTTCTTGATCTTCAGTGCCCGGAAGCCGGACTTGGTTTCCGGAAGCAGGCTGGCGGGAAGCTCGACGCTGACGGCGATGGTGATGAAGAAATAGCCGAGCAGCAGCGCCAGCAAAGCGCCGCTGATTTCCATGATGCGCCGAGTGAGACGCCAGCGCAGACGCTGCGCGTCGTAGAAAATGGGACCGCGTTCCTTCATCTAATCTGGCAACCCGTGTTGAGGCATGACCGGCAAATCACGCTCGAGCCGAGTCCGTCTGCCGAAGCGTGGCCTCTCTATTGTAAGATGCGGTTCACGCATGAGGAAAGTTTTCTCGCACCCTGTTACACCGCTGTTCTTCGGGCTGTGCCTGCGTCTGTTGTTCGTGCTGAGGTTTCCCGCGACGTCGGGGGACACGGTGCTTTACGAGCAGATGGCGGCGAACTGGCTGAAGCATGGCGTGTATGCGATGGAGGTGAATGGCACGATGCAGCCGGTGGATTTGCGCATGCCCGGGTATCCCGCGTATCTGGCGCTGGTGTATTGGCTGACCGGGAAGGCCGGGGAAGCGGCGCGGATTGGGGTGCTGCTGGGGCAGGTGGCGGTGGATTTGCTGGGATGCCTGGTGATTGCGGCGCTGGCACGGGTCTTGACCGAAGGCATCCTCGAGAGGGAAACGAGCCGGCGGGTTGGAGTGGCCGCGCTGTGGCTGGCGGCCTTGTGTCCGTTTACGGCGAACTACGTGGCCGTGCCGTTGACCGAGGTGTTTGCGATCGCGCTCACCGCGATGGTCTGCTGGCTGCTGGCCGTGGCGGTGCGTCGTGTGGCGGAGCCAAGCTTCCGGCTGGCTAGCTCGCATGCGAATCCACGGAGGAGCGTGGAGTACACGGCTCTGGGAGCGGGTTTTGTGGCCGGCGCGGGAACGTTGTTTCGGCCGGAGACGCCGTTGCTTCTGGTGGCGGGCGTGGGTGTCATCGGGTGGCTACTGCTTCGCCGAGGAGAATGGCGGAGGGCGATTTGGACGGGAATCGCCGCGGCGTTCGGGTGTTTCGCGATGTTGGTTCCGTGGGGCGTGCGGAATCAGGTCACACTGAACGAAGTGCAGGTTCTGGCGCCGAAGAATTCCAACCTGCCGGGCGAGCTGGTGCCTTACGGATTCATGGCGTGGGAGAAGACCTGGCTGTTTCGCGTGAAGGATTGCTACCTGGTGCCGTGGAAGCTGAATGGGGAATCGATTGACGTGGAGACGATTCCGGCGCGGGCGTTCGATACGGCGGAGGAAAAGCAGCGCGTTGCGGCAATTCTCGAGCCGTACAACGAGGATTTGACGCTGACGAAGGAAGAAGACGATGCCTTCGGGCGACTGGCGCGGGAACGGACGGACCGGCATCCCCTGCGAACGTACGTGTGGCTGCCGACGCTGCGCGCGGCGACGATGTGGTTCGCGCCGCGCATCGAGCTGCTGCCAGTGTCCGGGACGGTGTTCCCGCTGGCGCAATCGTGGGAAGACGGCAAGATCGATCAGAGCGTGACCGTCGGAATGTTTCTACTGAATATTTTGTACGTGGGACTGGCGGTGTTCGGGGCGTGGCGATTGTGGCGCACGGGCGCGGCAGCGCGACCGGCGATTATACTTTTGATCGTGTTCATCGTGTTGCGGACGGCGTTCCTGACAACGCTGGAGACGCCCGAGCCGCGTTACGTGCTGGAGTGCTTTCCGGCAGTGATTGCGCTGGGGGCGCTGGCGTTTACGCACGGGAAGCTGCGGAGCGCAGAAGCGGCGGCGTGATTATCTGGCGGTGTCAGCGTTGCTCGAGCGGCTCGGGGTGGATAGTCACGCGGGAGACTTGTGGAAATTTTTCCTTCACGCGGTCTTCGAGGGCGGCGGTGACGTCGTGCACCTGCGTGACCAGCAGCGAGCCTTTCATAATGCAGTGGCAGGAAGCGAGAATATGGTGCTCGACCTGGCGGGTGCGTACGTCGTGGCAGTTGATAAGCTCGTGGTATTCGGCGGGCAGCGAGTTTAGAAATTCCTCGATGGCTTGTGAGAGCAGCTTCATTTCGCCGGTGCCGATTTCAGGAGTAGCGATGTGGCGGCCGAGCGGCTCGATGTGGATATTGACTTCCACCGCACCACCCGGAAGCTTGCGAACCTCTTCTTCGAGTTCGCTGGCCTGGCGGTGCGCATCGCGCAGCGAGAGATTTTCGTCGACTTCGAGATGCAGCTCGATGAAAAGCAAGCCGTCCTGCTGCTGCGCGCTGAGATCGTGAATAGAGAGGCCGCGACGCTGCGCCGCAGCGCGAATGGCTTCGAAGAGGTGCTCGCCTTGCTGGGCGCGCGGCTCGGCGTGAACCATCACGTCGGACGGGACGATTTCACCGACGCGCTTTTCGATGGCGTCAGTGAGCGCGTGGACCTGTTCGATGCTCGAAGTGCGGGGAACGCTGACAGTAGCGTCCACGAAATGGCGTCCGCCGGCGCGGCGGACGCGCACGCGGTCCACCGCGAGCACTCCGTCCATCGCTGAAATCGCGCGGGCGATCTGGTTCTGCAGATCGACGGGAGCGGCGTCGAGCAAGGCGTCGAGCGTGCGCATGCCGAGGCGCGAACCCACCCACAGGATAATGGCCGCGACGATCAAGCCGGCGATGGCGTCGGCGTAGACGAGCCAAGGAAGATTCCACGTTTCACCGGCCCACACCAGGCCGACGCCCGCGATGACCACCATGGTGCTCCAGACATCGGTCGAGAAATGCAGCGCGTCGGCCTCCAGTGCGTCGCTGGAGTATTTTTGCGCGACGCGAGCAAGCGCGCGGGCGCGAGTGATATCGATGGCCAGGGCCACCATAAGAATAAGAATGGCCACGATGCTCGGCTGCACGTGCACGGAGCGGAAAAAGAGCCGCACGATGCCTTCGTAGATGACGTAAAGGGCAGTGAGCAGGAGCAGGCCGGTTTCCACGAACGCCGAAAAATTCTCGAATTTGCCGTGACCGTAAGGATGCCGCTCGTCGGCCGGCAGATCGGAGACGCGCACGGAAAGAAACGTGATGATCGCTGCAATCAGGTCGAGGCTGGAGTGCAGCGCCTCGGAAAGAACGCCAAGGCTGCCGGTGCGCAGGACCAGAAAGGACTTGAGCGCAACCAGCAAAATCGCCGAACCCACGCTCAGCAGCGCGGCGCGCTTTTTCTCCCGGCTCTCTTCGTGCAGGTGGCTGGCCATGTCGGTCGGATAAGACTACCTCAAGTCCCGGAGCAACGCGCGTTGTGAGGGAGTGTGCGAGCGTTCGAAATTAACGGTGCAGGTTTCATCGCAGTGACGGCCGAGCGTTTACTGTCCGGCACTTGCCTCGGGAACTAAGGTCGGCTAATGTTCCAGCGCACCCCGGAGACCCTCATGCCTCGGAAACTCTTCCTGTTCGTCGCGGCGTTGTGCTTTTCTTGCGCCAGCGTGTTCGGGCAGAACGCTCCGGCTGCGCCTGGCGGAGCGGCTACGGCTAGCGTGTGGAATGCGATTTCCGCGCCGGCGATGGACGCAGCGCGCTCGGCTCACGCGGAAAACGTTGACATCGTGCGCGATCGCATTCATATCACGCTGACCGACGGGACGATCCAATTCACACAGCCGGTGAATGGCATCACTTTCGGAGCCGCTTTTCGCGGCAAGGGCCGCGTACAAGTCGATCCGCCTAATCCCGTCGAGGCACAGCAGCTCAAGTTCTTCACCAAGCAGGAGAAGATCGATTTCTCGTTCACCGACGCCACTTTCAGTTTCACCGACGGTCTGGCAGACGAAGTGGCGAAGCAGGCAAAGTGGCTCCCTTCCGCTCAGGCCAACGATGATCTTTACGCCAGCCGCCAAAAAGCACGCGAGGATCTTGGCGAAGCCGCGCTGCCGCGCATGCTGCAAGGCATGGTCGCCGTGGATCGCGGGCGAACCGCGTACTTTCTGGCGGACCTGAAACTTTCCGGCAAGGACTGGGTGGAAGTTCACTACGACGCGCTCGACCCGGAGGACATTCGCGTTACGCGCTGGGTCGACGTCGGCCCCTTCAAACTCAACGACACCTGGCTGCACTTTCCCGCCATGGGCGTCAGCAGCGCGGACGCCTGGAAGGATCCGCTCGCCAAAGAAGACTTCGCCATCCGCGCGTATAACATCAACGCCGCCGTCACGTCCGGCGCGGACCTCAGCGCCACAACGAAGATGACCATCGAGCCGCGGCTCGCGGGCCAAAGCGTGCTGGTATTCGAATTCGACTCCAATCTGCGCATCGATTCCATCAAGGACGGCCAGGGAAACGCGCTGAGCTTTTACCAGGCGCGCGAAACCAAGGATCGCTACCAGTCCTATGGCGATTACGTCGCCGTGATTCTGCCGCAACCGCTCGCGCCCGGCACGCTTCAGACACTCGAATTTCATTACGCGGGCAAGCGCGCCATTCGCAAAGCCGGCAGCGGCAATTATTTTTGCGAAAGCTCCGGATGGTATCCCGAACTCAGCAACAGCTTCGCCACGCGCGCCGACTTCGACATGACCTTCCGCAGCCCCAAGAATTCCGTGCTGGTCGCCACCGGAGCAAAAACCAGCGACACCGTTGACGGCGGCACGCGCATCACCACCTGGAAGAGCGACATTCCTCTCGCCGTCGCCGGATTTGCGTACGGCGACTACAAGCCCTACAACGACAAAGCCGGCGAAGTTGCCGTGGACGTCTATGCCAACCGCGAACCCGACGACCTGATGGCTTCCGTGCAGCGAGCATTCGAATCCGGCGCGGTGCAAGGCGCGGTCGGCTCGCTCACTCCTTCCGTCATGGCCAAGACCATGGGCGCCGAGATGGCCAATACCGTGCGGCTCTTTTCATCCTATTTCGGCCCGTATCCCTACAAAAGCCTCTCCGTGGCCAGCATTCCGTTCAGCTACAGCCACGGGCAAGGCTGGCCGGGGCTGATTTACCTGTGGTCCGGCTCGTTCCTGGATTCCACGCAGCGGCACGCCATCGGCTTAAAGGACGGCGTGGAACTCACGGATTTTTTCCGCGCGCACGAGAGTTCCCACCAATGGTGGGGCCAGCGCGTCGGCTGGAAGAGTTACCACGATCAATGGCTCTCGGAGGGTTTCGCGGATTTCTCGGGGATCCTCTACGTGCAATACCGACAGAACCTGAAAGAAGCGCTGCACCAGTGGCGCGAGGAAAAAGAGAAGATTCGCAAGAAAGATACCTTTGGCCACGCGCGCGAATCGCTGGGTCCGATTTGGATGGGCCAGCGGATTCGTTCTTCGCAATCGGACGGCGGCGCCTACCAGGATTTGATCTATCCCAAGGGCGGCTACGTCCTGCACATGCTGCAAATGCAGCTGATGGACGGCCGCTCCGCCGACCCCGATCATCTCTTCAAGGACATGATGCAGGACTATTGCAAAACGTTCGACAACAAAGCCGCTTCCACCGAAGACTTCCGCGCCATCGTGGAAAAGCACATGACGCCGTCGATGGACGCGGGCGGCAACCACAAGATGGACTGGTTCTTCGATCAATACGTCTACGGAATGGCCGAGCCGCAATACACTTTTCGCGCCGCGCTGGACTACACCGCCGACGGCAAAACGCACTTCAAAGCGGAACTAGCGCGTACTGGCGTTCCAGAGTCTTGGAAAGATGTCGTGCCGCTGTACGCGCACATGGGCGATAAGACCGTAAAGATGGGAAATATTCGCGCAACGCACGCCGCCGAAACCGTCGAGGCCACCGTCGCCGGCAAGATCGACCGCATCACCATCAACGATTACGAAGATTTGCTTGCGGATGTAAAGCAGTAGCGGCTCTAGGACGCGCCCTCTCACTTACCAGTAGTCGGGTGTGCGAGCGTTGCCGCAACAAATCGCAGCGCCGCCGAGTTCATGCAATAGCGCAGCCCCGTCGGCTCCGGGCCATCCGTGAATACGTGCCCCAGATGCGCCTCGCACAGCCGGCATTTCACTTCGCGCCGCAACACTCCCGCGCTCATGTCCAGCTTCTCGTACACATTTCCCGGCGCGAGCGGCGCCCAGAAGCTCGGCCAGCCCGTGCCTGAATCAAATTTTGTAGCGGAGCTGAACAGCGCGGTGTCGCAGTCGATGCAGCGATACAATCCCGAAGCGTGCTGATCGTATAGCGCTCCGCTGAACGCAAACTCCGTCGCCGCGCGCCGCGTTACGTCGTACTGCAGCGGCGTCAGTTGCTTCTTCCACTCCGTTTTGGATTTGCGCAGCTTCGCCAGGCTCACCACGTCAAGCGGCGTCCCGTCCGCTGCAAATTTCGCAATCTTCACCGGCCCGGGATCATCTTCCGCCGGCGCATCATCCGCGAGCGCGGAGAGGCAAATACGCTGCACGCCCACGAGCAGTCCATACGCCGCAACCGTCGCCGTGCTAAAAATGAAGCCTCGTCGTGTCAGCTCATTCATGTTTCGTTCACCGCGCATCGCCTGATCAGTAGTCGGCGAAATCACCGCGCGAATCAATCGCCGCCAAGCGAGCCAGCTACTTGGCCGTCATCACCGGCGCCGGCAGCAGCGGCAGCCGCTTCGGCTCGCCGCGCGACCCGTGCACTTCCACTTCCTCGAAGTACAGCGAAGGCGCCACGATGGACGCCGGAATTCCTGTCTGTGCCGAACCAAACGCGCCCAGCGCCGTTCCCGTAAACCCGGTCACCTGGCTCTGCATATAGTTGTAAACAAAATTGTCGTTGCCGATGCCCGCGATATTCCGCAGCGACCGCGTGCTCAACCCGATCACGCGCATGCCCCGCACGATTTCTTCGCGCCCGTCCGCCGGATAAACGCGGTACACCACCAGCGGCAAACGGTCGCCCGTCCCTGCGCCGCCTCCGAAGCTCGCCAGCAGTTCCGAGAAATCTTCCTGGTGCAGAAAGCTGATCGCCGGATTATCCATTTGCCGGACGATCAGGCAGTAGTTCAGTTTCTCGGCCCGGCACGACTCCAGGAATTTCGTCCTCAGCTCCGCCGCGGACACCGTCTCCGACGAGGTGAACAACAAATTGCTCATCGTCGGCTTGGCGTCGTTCAAGAACGCGGCTCGCCCGTGGCCATTCGACTGGTCAAAATCCGGCCCCGGCCGCCGCGACATGAGCTCGCCCTTCAGCGTGCCATTCTCGACTAACGTCACTTTTTGCCCGTGCACGCCTTCGTCGTCCACGTTGTAGCCGCCCAGCAGCGGCTTGCCGTCGAAGTCTTTTGCCGTCGGATCGTCCACCAGTGTCACACTCGTCGGCAGCACCCGCGCTCCCAGCCGCGTGATCCAATCGCTTTTTCCGCCGAGTCCGGCAAGCATCTGCTCCATCACCGGAGTGAAGGACACCGGCGGCCGCGCTCCATTCACCGCCGGACCTAGCACCTGCGCCAAGAGCGGCGCAGCAGCGCGCGCTTCGAAAAGCACCGGCCCGGTGTAATCCTGCGTAGCAGGCGCGCCTCGCAGCGCCATCAATTCCGTGCCGCAAACATTCAAATTCTTGCGCACCGTTTCCGCGTCCGGAAGGTCCGCCGGCCGCGGCGCATACGCCGTGTACAGATGATTCAGCGGCGTGCCATCGTCCGCCAGCGTGTCCATGCCCGCTTCAATCGCGGCAAATCGCCGATTCTGCCGAATCTCCGTGCCTTCGCTGGTCAGCAAATATTCCGTCGCGTATACCAGGTAATAGGTCACGCGCGCTTCGTAAATTTGCGGAAAGGCGCGCAGCCCGGCGGAAGCATCGCGCGCTTCCTGCTCCCAATTCCGCGAAGACCAGTCCGAAACCGCCAGCGGCTCGATCAATTGCATCGGCTCGGCTTTCGAAAAATCGTCGATATCCGATTGCCGCGCCAGGCTGTTCAGATACGCTTGCTTGCGCGAATACGTCTCCACTGCTTCCTTGAAAGCCTGATCCGTGGCGATCCACAAATCCTGCCGCAGCGAATTGTAGTCGCGGTCGATTCCCACCGAGCCCGTCGGTCCGATGAAGCCGCGGAAGCCGTCGTCGCTCACGAAATTCGAGCTGTCGTGCTTGTAATCGCCCACGCGCGCTTCCACGTTCATGAAGCGGTTGCGCGTCCGAGTGGTGTTCAGCAGCGTCCCGAATTCGGCCACCACTTCGCGAATGTCCAGGTCCAGCAGCCTGTACTCCACGTAGTACGGCCGCACCGGCTGTTCGGTGCCCGGAATCTTCAGCTCCAGCCGCGTTTTTGCGCGTGCCATTTCGTCGCGCATCGCGCGCAGCGTCTGATCGTTGTCGTTCGGCTGTTGCGCGCCTTTTCCTGAAGACGCCCCGGAGGACGCCCCGAAAGTCGCAGCATTCAGCGCCAGCGAAAAAAGTGTGAGTGCAGCGAATCGGAATGCGGTCTTCATTGCTGGCCCCCCGTGGCGCCGTTATCGTGCGCGGGTGGCGGCAGTATCGGCGGCCGGTCCGTCGACGTTTGCTTCTTCTGCACTTCCAGCTCGGAAGTCAGAATCGCCGGCGACGCCGCGGAAACCGGAACGGAGCCCGATTCCGCACCGCAATACCCATTGAACACTTCCGGCGTGTCTCCGGTCGCCACAATCTTTGTCAGCGCCGCCAGCGGCGTGCCCACAATGTCCACACCACGCACCAGTTCGTCCGGTCGCCCGTCGGCATAAACTTTGTATACCACCAGGGGCAGCACCTGGAACGCTTGCGGCTGCCCGCGCCCGGTAAACGTAAATCCACCGGCGATATCGTCGATCAGCAAACCAAACTGCTTATTCTGTTCCTTGATCAATTCAATCAGCTTCGCGCGAAGCTGCGCATTCGTCACCGTCTTGCTGCTTTGCACGATCAAATTTCCCTGCCGCGATACCGGCGTAGCGCCCAGTTGGCGCCGCCCATGCCCGTTCGATTTCGGAAACTCCGCCAGCGGCGACCGCGACATTTCAAATCCCTTCAGCACTCCGTGATCCACCAGCGTCACCCGCTGCGCCGGCACTCCTTCATCGTCAAACTGGTAGTAACCCAGCAAATCTTCATTCCCCAGCTTCTTCATCGTGGTGTCGTCCACGATGCTCAGGAAACTCGGCAAAATCTGCTCGCCCACTTTTTTCGCGAACGTCTGCCCTTCCGCAATATCTTTCTGGCGATGCCCTTCCGCGCGATGCCCGAAAACCTCATGGAAGAAAACCGCTGCGGCGCGTCCCGTCAGCAGCGCCGGGCCCACCGTCGGATCGTTGATCGGCGCGGCCACCAATCCCTCAAGTTCTTTGCGCATCGTGGCTGCCGCCGCGTACACGGCTTTGTCGTCCGGCGCTTCCGCCGGATTCACCCAGTCAAAATTGTAGTAGCGGTCGATATCCATTCCATCCTGCGCCTTGCCTTGGATGAAAAGCTCCAGCCGGTAACGAATCTGCCCGAATTGCAGTTGCGTGCCTTCGCTGCTCACCTGAAAATCGTTCTCCGCCTGCGCCGTGAACGTCACAATCGAATTGATTACCTGTTCCGATTCTCGAAACGCCTTTGTATACGCGCGGACGCGTTCCTCCCAAGGCTTGCGGTCCACCGCGATCGAGACTTGCGTTCCGATGTACGTATGCGCCTGTTCCCGCGAAAAATCCGGTCCGCGCCCTTCCTCCGTCTCTACCTTCACTTCTTTGCCCGTCTTGATTTTGGTCAGCGCTTGGTCCGCGGCGCGATATTGCCGGTCCGTCTCCAGCCAGATCGCCCGCCGCAGAATCTCCGGATCGTCATCCACCGGAACCGGAGAGCCAGGTCCGCCGTTGGGCATCTGCCGCTCGCCCACCTTGTGCGTATTGTCCAGATTGTAGTTGCCGGTGCGCACGCTCACTTCCAGCCAGCGGTTGCGGTCTTCGCTGCTCGATAGCAGCGCTCCATTCGACCCGGAAACATTCACGCGCTGCGAGTCCGTAACCGCGTAACCGATGAAATATGCCGGCGGGTCCAGCGCGCTTAGCGCTTTCATCGAGCGTTCCAGTTCCGCCTGCATCGCCGCCAGCAGCGGAGAACGCTTCCCCGGCGTGTCCGGCGGAGGCGCGGCGCCCGCCGTTGCCGCCAGGCACAGCGCCATCATGAGACAAAAATAGCTAACCACTACTCGCTTGCGAATCGATAGCGTCAAGGGGTCCTCACTAGGATATTAGACGGGGCCGCGAATCACCCAGTGTACGCCAGCCCAACGGGTGGCACAAACGCGCTCTCCGACGGTGTTCTTTGCATTAGATGGGCCAAGACCGCGCCGCGTTGCCGACAATTCCGCAGCCACCCACCACGCCTATAAACAGAACGAGCCCCGCCAGCCTGCGCCGCACCGGGGCTCGAATCAGGATCAGCTAGGTTTGCACGTCATCCGCAGTTCTTATTGTTAGTCCCCGGAGGGCACGGGTTCAACGGCCCGGGTGTGCCGTGGCCCCGGCCTACCACCACCGGCACCACCACCGCGGGAACCGCTGCCAGTATCACCAGTCCAATCAGCGTACCCTTTCCCACGTGTGCCGCTTCTCCAACGTTCGCCAGCAGCCGCCCGCCCGTGTCCGTATCTTGCGTCGCGGCCGTCAGCGTGCTCAGAGCCGCTTGCGTCGGCGGCAGCGGTGCGGAGTTGTCTCCACTCCGTACGCTGGTTATCTGGCCCGCTTTCACGATCACGCAAACTCCTGCCAGGTTGCAGACCTTCACGAACCCCTCGAAGACCGCCACCGTCATTGTCCCTGTCGTCGCGTCGAAACCCGTGAAAAAGTCTGTGCCCACTACCCCCGCGACTCCCGCCGGTGTGTGCACTTCAAATCTGCCGTCCGGCTTCGCAATCTTCTGTGCCTGCGCGCGAATTTTGCCGTAGGCCAGCTCCAGTTCGGTCTGTTGCGCACCCGCGTCGTATTTCGCCACCCGTATAGCGGACTCCGAACCCACATTCAGCACCGACCCATCATCCAGGCCGATGCGCACCCGCGCGTTCGCCTGCGTGTCCACTTCGTCTAGCCAATTCACCACCGATTTTGCTGATGCTGTAATTTTCTGTGATCCCCGTGCAATGCTTACCGACGGAATCACGCGTGAAATCTCGCCCGCGCGCTGCCCAGCTCCTTGCGGGGCCGCCAACAGATTCACCGGAAGCGCCAAAGCGCACGATAACAGCGCGGACAAGCCGCAGACGTACGGGGACTTCGTCTTCATCGAGGACTCTCCTGGGGGAATAGCTTTATGCCTCGATTTCACCCCGGTGCGCCCAAAGTGTCAAATAAAAAGGTCCGCGCTTTGCCCAGAGAAACACCTTACCGCGGGCTTGTTTCCTAGCGCACGCGCCGCGACGTCGCCCTTGCCTGTACCCGAGTGCAGCGCCAAACTGGTCCCATGCGAGCCTTGGTAGGTATTCTCGTGACAGCCGCGCTGCTATTTGGTGTGTACTACCTCTATCTGAAAAAGATGCCTACCACCGACCAAGGCACCGCCTCCACCCAAGCCATCAGTCTCACCGGCGTGCGTATGGACCTCCTCCAGATAGCGCAATCCGAACGCAGCTACGCCGCGCTCAACTCCCGCTGTGCCTCACTCGACGAACTCATCTCCTCCCACTCCATCACCATGGAGCGCCCCGAACGCGACGGCTACTCCTACACCGTTTCTTGCTCCGGCGCCGATTTCACCGCCACCGCCCGCCATGCTCCCGCCCGCGCCGGCTCCCCCATCCGCTACCCGATACTCGCCATCGACCAGAACCTCCAAGTCCACGAAGTAAACTGAGCCTCGTACGCCCCAGCTTGCGCTCTCTGACGGAACCTTTCGCTCCTGCCGTGCGTAGCTAACACAGACAGCAGTTCCGACGGTCGAGCGCCTTGCGCGCAAGAAAAAGGAGAGCACTATGGGTGGCGAATTAATCGGCCTGGTGGCCGTAGTCCTGGGTATGGGGATTCCCCTCGGTGCCATGTACACCTACTACCGCGTCCGCAAGCTGCGCAGCGAAGAGAGAATGGCTGCCATTGCGCGCGGCGCGGAGATTCCCGCCGAACCAGAGCTCAATCAGACCGTGCGCTCGCGCCGCTCCGGCATTCTGCTCATCGCCGGCGCCATCGGCTTCATGGTCACCTTCGGCGTCATCGCGCGCATCACCGGCGAGCGCGACACCTGGGTCGTGGCTTCCTTCGGGTTCATCCCGCTGGCCGTCGGCATCGGCTATTTCATCGACTGGGCGCTCCTCCGCCGCGACGCCCACGCCGCTCAGTAACCCTCTGCTCAGTGACCTCGCGCTCCCGGTAGGTGTCATCCGGAGGCGAGGCCCCGGCGGCTTTCGTCGCGCGCCTCACGCATTTGCGCCGTGCGGCCTCCGCACCCAATGGCGGCACAGGGCGTGTGCTAGAATTACGGGTTCATGCATCCGGCCATACCCCACCTGGTGGACGTTCAGGCAATGGACCAGCAGATTGCGGCGCTCAAAGCCCAACTGGAATCGCTGCCCAAGCGCGTTCGCGAGGCGGACGTGAAGCTGGCCGGCGCGCGCGCCGATGTGGCCGCCGCCAAGGAAGCGCACACCACCAACGCGAAAGAGCGCAAAAAGCTCGAGCTGGACGCCGCGCAATGGAAAGAGCGCGCCCGCAAATACCGCGATCAAACCGCTGCCGTGAAAACCAACGAAGCGTACAAAGCGCTGCTTCACGAAATCGCCAATGCCGAAGCCGAAGCCGCCAACGCCGAAGAAGCGCAGCTCGAAATCATGATGAGCGGCGATGAAGTGGACCGCCGCGTGAAATCCGCCGAAGCGCGGTTGCGTGAAGCGGAAACCGCCATTGCCGCTGAGCGCAAGCAGATGGAAACGCAAGGCGTCGAGCAGAAAAAACAACTGGATGCCGCACTGGTGAAACGCGGACAAGCCATCGCTCCCGTCCCGGAAGATTTGCGCGTGCTGTACGACCGCATCGCCAAGCGCCACAACGGCGTCGCGCTGGCCCGCGTGCGCGATGATCAATGCAAGGGCTGCGGCTTGCGCGTTCTGCCCCACGTGATTCAGGCGCTGCAGCTCGACGACAACGAAGAGGTTTACCGCTGCGAAAGCTGCGGCTTGATTCTGTACACACTCGAACCCATTCCGGCCAAACCTGCCTCCGACCCCGGCAGCGCGGCTACGCCGGCGGCGGCCTCCTGATGAAAAAAACTCCACCAGCCAAGCCCGGAGCACTGTTCGGCGAAAACGCGCCGGAACCGAAAACCGCGCTCCCCGCCGCGCACCGCTTCAATATTGACGGCGGGTCCCGCGGGAATCCCGGGCCTGCGTCTTACGGCGTCGTGGTGCGCGATCCCGGCGGAAAAATCGTCGCGGAACTGAAAAAATACATCGGGCGCATGACCAACAACGTGGCCGAATACTACGGTCTCATCGCGGCGCTCGATTACGCTGAATCGCAAGGCATTCGCGCGCTGCGCGTCGAGGCGGACTCCGAGTTGCTGGTCAAGCAGATGCGCGGGCAATACAAAGTGAAAAGCGAAGACTTGCAGCCGCTCTTCGAGCGCGCCAGGAAAATGGCCGCGGGCTTCCATTCTTTCCGCATCGACCACGTCTACCGCGAGCAGAACCGCGACGCCGACCGCCTGGCCAACGAAGCCATGGACGAAGCCGAAGGCAAAACAGCCGCGAAGGCCGAAGGCAAACAGGCCGCAAGCAAAACCGCAGCCGCCTCACCCAAAACAGAAAAAGCCAAAGCAGAATCGGCGACGGCCGCCGCAAAAACCGGACCCCGGCTAATCCCCGCTCGCTACCGCGCCGGCGTTTTGTATCTCCTAGAAGACATGGGCTTGCCCGACGGCACGGTCTGCAAAATCATCCTCCACTCCGTTTACGATCCCAGCAAAACATAACTCGTAGGGGCGCAGCACTGCTGGGCCCCATCTCGGCGAGATTTGAGAAATTCAACAGACGCGTCTTGTATCTGAGTTTGATTTCTTCAAACATTCTACTTCAGCGCATACGATCGGTACAGCGTATCCCGCTGCGCCGGAATAAATCCCGCATCGGAAATAATGCGGCGCAACTCATTCTCATTAGTGCGATTGCGCACGCCCGCCGCGTACACCACATTTTCTTCGATCAAAATGCTGCCAACATCATCCGCGCCGAACTGCAATCCCACCTGGCACACTTTGATTCCCGGCGTCAGCCAGCTCGACTGAATATGATCGACGTTGTCGAGATACAGCCGGCTCACCGCCAGTGTCTTCAGGTAATCGACGGCCGTCGTCTCCTGCTGCTTTTTGCCAAGCGCGGTATTTTCCGCGGCGAAGACCCAGGGAATGAACGCGGTGAACCCGCCGGTATCTTCCTGGATGCGCCGGATGCGATCGAAGTGGTTGACGCGGTGGCGCAGCTCTTCGCCGCAGCCGAACATCATGGTGGCGGTAGTGCGCAAGCCGAGCTTGTGCGCGGTGCGGTGCACCATTTCCCAGTCGTCGCTGGTGCATTTGAGACGCGCGATTTTGGAGCGAATTTCGTCGTCGAGGACTTCCGCTCCGCCACCGGGAATGGATTGCAGCCCCGCGTCCATCAGCCGGCGAATGGTTTCTTCCACGGTGAGTTCGCTGACTTCCGCGATGCAGAGAATCTCCGGCGCGGAGAAGCAGTGCAGATGCACTTGCGGAAAACGCTCCTTAAGCGAGCGCAGCAGATTTTCGTAGTAGCCGATTTGCAGGTCCGGATGCAGGCCGCCCTGGAGCAGCACGCCGGTGCCGCCGAGTTCGAGCATCTCCTCGATCTTCTGGTAGATCTCCTCGAAGGACAGGATGTAGCCGTCCTTGGCGCCCAGCGGGCGGTAGAACGCGCAAAAGGAACAATACTCGGTGCAGAAATTGGTGTAGTTGATGTTGCGATCGACCTGGTAGGTGGCCACGCGGGGATCGTTCTTCTTCAGGCGCAGCTGGTGTGCTTCCATGCCGACGCCGATCAAGTCGTCGGATTCGAGCATTTCGAGAGCTTGCTGTTTAGTCAAAGACACGGCGGATTCCTTTGCGACGCTCCTATTCTAGCTGCATTGGCGCCCGGAACGGTAAGACAGCTTTCCGTCCGAACAGTCTGAAAGGAATGGAGGGAGCTCTGAGCTCAACTGTAGAGGCCGTCCTTTTAGGGCGGCCTCCAAACTCACTTCGCCGCTGTTGTACGTTAGCAGTAGCTGCAGGCTTCGTTGCCCATTATGCCGGCCCCGTCTCCGTTGTGGCCGGTTACGTCGTCGTGGATGCGGCGGAGGCGGCGGCCCAGGCGTTGCGCGAGCTGGTGGCGTGCGCGCCATAGGCGAGCCTTCAGAGTGTTTTCGGTTACGCCGAGTTTTTTGGCGGCTTCACCGGTCGAGTAGCCTTCGACTTCGCGGAGGACGAAGGCGGTGCGCAGGAGCGGAGAGAGTTCGTCGAGATTGGAGTTGATCATCTCGCGGATCTCGGTGCTCACGAAGACTTGCTCGGGATTGGGCCCGTCGTCGGCGTAGCGCTCGGTGGCGGGCAGTTCGTCTTCACGCGGCGTTTCGTCGAGCGAAACGGCCGGGCGTGCTTTGGCGCTTCGCCGGCGCATCAGCGCGGCGTTGATGACGATGCGCGTGAGCCAGGTGGAAAATTGCGAACGCCCCTCGAAGCGCTTGAGATTGCGAAACGCGGAAAGCATGCCGTCCTGCAGCGCGTCTTCCGCGTCTTCGGCGTTCCCGAGGACGCGCAGCGCGGTCTGAAAGAGCGGGCGCTGGTAACGGCGGAACAGCGTCTCCACCGCTTGCTGGTCGCCGCGCTGGCCCGCGCGGATCAGTTTATCTTCGGTGAGTTGCAGCCCCATTGTTGCTATTTGCGTTGCCATTGTTTTTTCCCCCAGTTCAAAAAATATCTTCAAGACCTTGGCGCGAAATCTTGCACTTCCTATCAGCGCACGGGCTTCAGTATCTGAGTCGCTCCAGCATTCTGTTTCATGCTCCGATTGCTTCCTGCTCCCTCGTACGCACTGACACCGCTCCGTATTTCTTTATTCCAGCCGTCTGCTTTCGTCAGTCCGTGATGACCGTGGCTTCGACATTCATACCTGGGCGCAAAACCGCTTGCCCTCCGGGAATGGGATCGAGCACGATTTTTACGGGAATGCGTTGCACCACTTTCACGTAGTTGCCGGTGGCGTTTTCCGGCGGGAGCAAGCTGAGCATCGCTCCCGTCGCGCCGGCGATGGAATCCACGTGACCGTCGAAAGTCTTGCCGTAGGTGTCGACCTTCACGTGCGCGCGCTGGCCCGCCTTCATGGCGCGAAGTTGCGTTTCCTTGAAGTTTGCGGTGACCCACACATCCTGGAGTGGCACGACCACCATCAAGCCCTGACCGATTTGCACGATCTGGCCGGGCTCGACTTGCTTGTGGGTGACCACGCCGTCGACTGGCGCAACGATATCCGTGTAGCTCAAGTTGAGTTGCGCGGCCTCGAGCGCGGCGCGCGCTTGCTCGACTTTCGCGATTTTCGATTGCGCGTCCGCGGACTTCATGCTGACTTGCTTGATGTCCGCCTGCGCGGCTTGCACCCCGGCTTGCGCTTGCGAGACCCGCGCCACCGCGGAATCCAGCTGCGACTTATAGATATCGATGCTGCGCCGCGCTTGCGAGAATTTTTCTTCGTCGGCTTTCAGCGCGCTGGCGGTGGCATCGGCATTGGCTTTAGCGGCGTCGTATTGTTGTTTCGAAATTTCGCCTTTTTCCATCAGCGGGGTGTAGCGCGCGAGGTCGGCTTGCGCCAGGCGCGCATTGGCGCGGCTTTTTTCCACGTTGGCCTGGGCGTACGCCAAATCGGCGGTTTGCGATTGCTCGTAGGAAGACTGCGCTTTGGCGAGATCTGCCCTCGCGCCAACGACTTGCGCATCGGCGTTCGAGTTGCCGCTGGCGACGGTTTCGCGCGTGCGCGGAACATCCGCGCCCGCGGAGCGCGCGTCTTGCTCGGCTACCGCGAGCGCGGCTTTGGCTTGGTCGCGCGCGGCCTGGTAATCGCGCGGATCGATCTTCACGATCACCTGGCCGGCTTTGACCGGCTGATTGTCGTCCACCAGCACGGCGCCGATCCGTCCGGAGATTTTTGCGGCGATCGGCGTGATGTGGCCGTCCACTTGAGCGTCATCGGTGCTTTCGCGATGGCGGTAATACAAATAGAGCGCTGCGACGGCGACGAGCAGCACGACGACGCCCGCGATCAGCAGCAGGCGCACTTTCGGATTCGCCAAACCCTTGGGCGGCTCCTCCAGCGGCAGCTCCATGCGTTCGACCGAAACCTTCGTCGCGTTTTCTAAGCCAACTTCGATCTCGACACTCATCGTTCTCCCCGTTACCCCGTCTTCGTTACCCCGTCCTCGCGTTGTTCCGACTTCCTCCCCGTACTCCTGCGCGCCCCTTACTTCGCGTAAACTTTTTCCATCTCCCCCACGGACCGCGCATAGTCGGCGCGCGCTTGATTGAAGCGAAACAGCGCGACAATCTGGTTGTCGTTGGCTCGCGCCAGCGAATCCTGCGCTTGAATGACTTCGATGTTGTTGGCCACTCCGGCCTTGAAACGGTCGCGCGCCTGGTCGACTTCTTCCTTGGCCAGTTGCACCCCGAGATTCGAAACCTGCACTTCGTTGCGCGCGGAATTCAGATTGATCAGCGCGGTTTTCACGTCGAGTCCGATGGAATTGCGCAGATCGGCTTGCTGCTGGCGAAGCTTCTGGATCTGCAAATCCGCGCGAACCGTCTCCGCACGAATTCTTCCGCCGGTAAATAGCGGAACACTCAGAATGCCGGCGTAGCTATAGGTCGGAATGATTGTGGATGGCATGGTTCCCAGCTCCGTCCAGTTTCCGCTGTAGCGCAGCGAAGGGAGGCGTGCCTCCCAGGAAGCTTTTTTCTCGAATTGCGCGCTCTTGACCTGGCTCTCGAGGGATTTCCACTCCTGGCGTCCGGCGAGCGCCTGGTCGATGCTGGCTTCCACTTCGGGCTGCGGCGTGTCGAAGAAGCTCAGGGAATCGCCCAGTTCGATTTGCTGGCGGGGATCGAGATTGAGGAGCCGGCTTAAAGCGTACTGCGAGCGTTCCTGGTCAGCTTGCGCTTCGATGAGGCGCTGCTTTTCGTTTTGCAGCTCCACGTTGGCGCGCAGCGTGTCGATGCCGGTGCCCACGCCTTCCTTTTGCAAGTCGGCGGCCTGATCGTAGAGGGCTTGCGCCAGCTCCACGCGGGATTGCGAAGCTTGTACGTCGGCGATCGCCCGCAGCGTGCCGATGTATTGCGAAACAACCAGCAGAATCACTTGCTCGCGAGTCGAAAGACTGTCGGCTTTGCTGGCGGTTTCCGTCGACCGGGCCGCGAGCAGTCGGTGGTACAGCGTGAGATCGAAAAGCGGGCCGTTGAACCCGACGCCCGTGGAAAAGACGTTGAAGGGCCCGATGGCTCTGGGAAACGGAAAGGCTGCGGGAATGTTTCCGCCAAACTGAGCTTCGAGATTGGTCCGCTGGCGCTCTTCCTGGAGATTGAAGTTCGCTTGCGGCAAAAGTTGCGAAAGGGCTACTCGCTCATCCTGTTTGCTCTGCGCCGCGGTCAGGACGGCGATTTGCGCGGTGGTGTTTTGTTTCAGCGCGAGATTCACGGTTTGTTCGAGAGTGAGGCGCACCACGCCGGAAGGCGCGTTCTGCGGCAACGGCGACTGGCGCGCGGCTGCTTGCGCGCGGGCAGCGTGCGGGGCGCCCAGCAAACCGAAGAACAAAACGTAGAAAATGATCGGCGAGCGTTTGCCGGGTTCGCCGCCCGACGAATTTTTCTCCGGTCCGGCGATCTCGTCAACAATGGACTGATTGAGGCACCCTTCCGCGAGCAACTGGCCGCCGTCGCGATGAATGGTCTTCAGGAGGACCTTGCCGGCCGCGTCTATGAAGCTGACGCCGCAAAGATTGACGCTGAACTTCTCGCCCGGCGAGCCAGCGCGAAGGGTGCGCCAGCATTCTTCGAGCGCGCCGACCCACTGCCCAGCCAAGCGGCCTTCCACACTGAGGGTGGTGCGTCCGCGCTTTTTTTCAGTGGTAATTCTGAGCATCGATGACACCTTGGGATAGGGTGGGTAGCAGGGAGGATACCAAACCGCATTAAGATTCGTTCATGTATAAAGTGCTTATTATGAACGACTTAGTGAGGAGATGGGCTGTGCGAGGATTGAGAAATGACCAATTATGGGCATCTGACGACAATTTGCCTATCGAATGATGCCACTATTACGGCAACTATCGTGCCTCAATATGGGCGCTCATGCTCTTGTCCAGCGTTTATGCCTGCACAAAAACTACCGCCGTACGGCGATAGCCTGCAGCTCGAAGTGCCCGCCGCGAAGCAGCGACCCTGCACCGATAAACGCGCGCGCGGGAAGATCCTTGCTGAAGTAGGACTTGTAGATGGGATTGAACTTCTCGAACAAGGTGAGGTCGGTGCAGAACACCTGAACGTACACGATATCGTCCATGGTCATTCCAGCCTGCGTGAGCGTGCCTTTCATGCTGTCGAGCATGAGCTTGATTTCGTCGTCAATTTCGGCCGGCGGCTTGCCGGTTTTCGGATCGAGTCCGATTCTTCCGGAGAGGTACAGCGTGTTTGCAGCCAAAATGCCGTCGCTGTAAGGCGCCTGTACGATTTTCTCGGGTGCATTGAAGCCTTTTCGCGTGGCCTGCGAGGCAGACTTGGAGAAAACGCCGTGAGCGGTCAGAAATCCGGCCACGAGAAGCGCGGCGAGCGAGAACACGATTCTGCGATTCACAAAAGCCTCCTGGAACGGCAATTCGCCATGGGAATGGCCGCGAGTGTACCTTTGGCAAAGTCCGGAGGCAAGAAGAGAAGGCTGCACAAAGAGCTCGGAGCAGCTGGAGCTGGGGAGTTTGGCGTGGCGAGGGTTAGAAGGCGAGGAGTCCGGAGTGTACGAGGTAGAGGGAAGTGGCGCCGACGACGAGCCAGAGGAGCACGCCCTGCAGCAGCGGGCGCCAACCGATGGCCATCAGTGTGGCGCGCGTGATGCCCGTGCCGATAAGGAAGAGAGTGGCGACGAGTCCGAGGCGGCCCACCGCGAACAGCGCATGGGTGATCTGCGCCGCGCTCGGCGCGTAAGTGTTGATCACCGCGGCGAGGCAAAAGAGAACGATGAACCAGGGAAGCTGCAAGCGCGCCTTGTTGTGCCGAACCGCAGCGGTGGCCAGAGCCACCGGAACGATCCACAGAGCGCGAGCCAGCTTGACGGTAGTGCCGATGACGAGGGCTTCGGCGCCGTAACGCGCGGTGGCGCCGACGACCGAGGAAGTATCGTGAATGGCCAGGGCGGCCCACAAGCCGAACTGCGATTGCGAGAGATGTAACGCATTACCGAGCGGCGGAAAAACGAGCAACGCGACAGAATTCAAGACGAAGACGGTGCCCAGAGAAACGGCCATCTCTTCCGGGTCGGCCTGGAGAATCGGACCGACGGCTGCAATAGCGCTTCCGCCGCAAATCGCGGTGCCCACGGTGATGAGATAAGAAGAGTTGCCGCGAACGTGCAGCCATCCGCCGAGCAAGAGACCCGCACAGATGGCAAACGAGATGCCCGCGGCGGTGTACAGGAAGCCGTTGTGCCCGGCGCGCAAGACATCGTGCAGATCCATGCCAAAGCCCAGCGCGACCACGGAAGCTTGCAGCAGGATGCGCGCGCCGCTCCGGCTTTCGTTGATAAAAGGATGCGGCAGGGCCAGGCCGAAGACAATGCCCGTGAGCAAAGCGACCGGCGGAGAAATCCATCCGGTGAAGCACGCGAGAAACAAAAGAACAAAAAGAATTTTCGGGGCCAGGCGCATAGCGAGGTGTAAGAATACCAGCGCTGCGAGGCGCGGCGGGAAGTAAAGGTGTTTCGAGACGGCGGGGCCCTTCGAGGCTCAGGGTAAACAAGCCCGCCCCTAAACGGGACTCTTAGGGATGCACCTGTGCGGGAACCGGCCGGTGCATGACTTTTGCATATTCGGCGGCGAACGCCGGGCTTTCCGGAAATTCTTCGGTCAGTTCGCGAAGGGTGCGCTTGGCAAGCTCCGGCTGCTTTTCGCGGATGGCCGCGAGCGCCAGCAGGATTTTCGCGAAGGGCTTCAGGTAGCGGCCACCTTCGGCAGTCTTGGCAACCTGCTCCATGCCCAGCTTTTTGTCGCCGTGAATGCCGCCGAACCACAGAAAAAAGCGCGCCGTGCCGGAAAGGCAGCCAATAATGTAATTCGCTGAGCCCGGACCCACGTAAGCGTCGATAGCGTCCGGACGCACCGCCAGAATCTGCTTGGCGTAGTCGTTCGCTTCCTTCATGCGTTTCAGGCCGTCGACGTGTTTCTTCAGCAATACCTCCAGGGAATTTGCCTCCATTCCCGCGACCATCGTGAGCGAGAAGAGCGCTTCGGGATCGCCTGGTTTTTCCTTGAGGCGTGCGCTGGAAAGCTGGCGCGCACTGGCGATGGCTTGCTGAAAACCCTTGAGCCGTTCGGGATTGGGCTTGCCGTCGATGCCGTGCAGAAACTTCTTGTCGTCAGAATAGAACTCGCTGGTCAGAACCCCCTGGCGATAAAACTCCTCGAAAAGATAGCTGGCGGCGATGGCGGTTGGACCGAAGGGGTCGGCGGCATTGCGGGATTCCCAATCGGTGAATTTGGCGCGAGCTTCTTCGAATTTTTGTACGTACAGGAGATTGAAGCCCTCGATGAGTTCCGGGACATTGCTGAACGCCGGGTAAACTGGGTCATCGGCAGGAGCAGCGGTCGCGGTGGCGCAACCAAGCAGCAGAGCGAGGGCAAGAGATGCGAGTCGCGAGAGCATAGGATCTTCCCATCCTCTAATCGTCGAGATTCAAAACATCCCCGGAAGGAAGCGCGGTTTCCCGGCCATCGCGGCGCGATAGTCCGCATTGGCGAAAAGCACCCGCTCCTCGGCTGAAAGCCGCTGCGCGAGAACGCCGACGTGCGCGATGGCCCCAGCGACGGCGGTGATCCAGGCAGTATGAATCAAAGGCAATGCCAGCATTTCCACGAACACCGCCGCGTAGTTAGGATGACGCACGAACCGAAAAGGTCCCGAGGTGACCACCCCGAGTTGCGTCGAGTCCACGACTTGCACATTCCAGTGCTGGCCCATGGTGCGGATGACCCACCAGCGAACGGCGTTGGCCGCAAGAAAAAGAGCCAACATGGGCGCGGCAAGCCAGGCAATGAACGGGCGCTTGAGAAACACCACTTCGAGAGCCGCGCCGAGCAACACCGCGGTGTGCACCAGCACCATCCACCGGAATTTCGGATCGATAATTTTCTTGGCCCCGCGCGCGATCATTTGCTGCTGATGATTGCGCGAAACTCGGAGTTCCAGGAGACGCAGCGCAGCTACGGTAAGCAGCAGCGCGAGATACAGGATGACGCTCAGTTCCATTGGAGAAGCAGAAACTCCGCGCTGAACCCCGGTCCGAAAGCCGCCGCCAGAGCGTATTCGCCGGTTTGCAGCGGGCGCTTTTCCATCCACTCCTGAAGAATAAAGAGGATGGTGGCGCTCGAGAGGTTGCCGACGTTGGCGAGAATGTCCCAGGAGGGCTGAGTGTCGCACTTGCACAAGCCCAGCGCTTCTTCCACGTTGCCCAGCAACCGCGCGCCTCCGGGATGCAAAATCCAGCCCTTGATGTCTCCGCGCTTGCGGCCCTGGCGTTCCAGGAAGCCGTCCACCAGACCCTCGATTTTCGCGCCAATCATTTCCGGAACGTCTTTTGCCAGCAGGATGTGAAAGCCGGAATCGCGCAGATCGAAGCCCATGGCGCCCAGCGAATCGGGAAAGGTGTATGTTTCCGAGACCAGGATTCTGGGGCCCGGGCGTTCCTTGCCCGTGACGATCACCGCGGCCGCGCCGTCACCGAAAAGAATCGATGAGATCAGGTTCGCTTGCGAAATATCTTTCCGCTGGAAAGTGAGCGACGGAAGCTCCACGGAGATGATCAAGACGTTCGCCCCGGGCTTGGCTTTCAGATAGTCGGCCGCGCGCCCGAGAGCCATGGCCCCCGCCGCACACCCCAACTCCGTGAAAGGCATGCGCCGCACGTCGCTCCGGAAGCCCATGAGATTAATCAAGTGGGCGTCCAGAGAAGGGATCATGAACCCGGTACAGGAAACGGTGATGATGAGATCGATCTCGTCGGCTTTCAACCCCGCCCGTTCGAGACATTTCTCGGCCGCTTCGCGCCCCAGCTTGATGGCGTGGTCCATGTACTCGTTGTTGGTTTGCTGCAGCGACCGGGGCTCGACCGTGTAGTCGATGGGAAAAATCACGTGCCGCTCGTGCACTTGCGCGTGGTCCACGATGGCCATCATGGCGTCGAGCCGCCGCTCCGGGATTTCAAACACCCGGCCCAGGTAATATTTCACGTCGTCGCGCGTTATCTTATGCGGCGGAAGCGCCGTCGCCGTTGCGGCAATGGTGCAGAACTGCGCAGGATTGCCATTTGCAGAATACGTGCTCAAGAGAGCCACCTGTTTCCCGTGCCGAACGCGATTCAGCGCTGGCCCAAACTTAGATAAGATGCCCTGGTTCGGGCGAAGGCTGCTTGCAACCGGACTTTATCTCATTCGTGGTGCCAAAACGAAACTTTTTTGGTGAGAAAACCTGTCAGTAATTAACCTCTGTGCTTATTTAAATTTACGGGTTTCTTACCGTCAATTCACGTCGCCAGCCCGGCTTGCGGTATGCTCCCGAGGACCAGTGAGGACCAAATTGAACCCTACGCACAGCTTTTGCCGTCGGCTTGAGCTTATGTTGGCCGCGCTCCTGATCTTAGCAGGCGTTTGCTGTTCTCAACAGCAGCCACCGACGCTGGTGATCATCTCGGTCGATGGGTTACGACCTGATTATATCACGGCTGCGCAGGCGCACGGAGTGAAAGCGCCGAATCTCCGGCGATTTTTGACCCAAGGCACATATTCGGACGGCGTGCAGGGGGTAATCCCCACGGTGACGTACCCGAGCCACACCACGCTGGTGACCGGCGTCTGGCCGGCCAAGCACGGGATCCTCGGGAACACCACCTTTGACCCGTTGCAGAAAAATTCCCAGGGCTGGTATTGGTACGCCGAAGACATTCGCGTGCCCACCTTGTGGGACGCCGCGGCGCAGGCTGGGCGCACGACCGCGAGCATCCAGTGGCCGGTGACTGTCGGCGCTCACATCACCTGGAACATTCCAGAGTTTTGGCGCGCCAGCACCGCCGATGATGCCAAGCTGCTGCGCGCCGTCTCGACCCCCGGCCTGCTGGAAGAGGCCACAAGCGCCGTCGGCGAATACAGCGGCGGCATCGATACTTCGCCTGGCAGCGATGCGACCCGCGGCCGCTATGCGCAGTGGATTCTCGAAAAAAAACATCCCGCGGTCCTGACTCTGCATTTAACGGCGCTGGATCACATCGAACACGAGACCGGGCCCTTTAGCCCGGAATCCGTTGCCGTCCTTGAAGAACTCGACGCCATCATCGGCAAAATCCGGGAGACGGCCGAACGTTTGGCGCCCGGGCGCGTCTTCATCGCGGTTGTTTCCGACCACGGATTCGCCAAAACCGACGCGCAACTGAATCTCTTTCCCGCGTTTCGCGCCGCCCAACTATTCAGCGTCGATGACAAAGGCAAGATTTCCGATTGGAAAGCCATGCCGTGGGTCACCGGAGGATCAGCCGCGATCGTGCTCAAAGATCCCAGCGACGCCGCGACACTCGGGCAGGTGCGCGAACTTCTCAACAAACTTGCCGCCGATCCCGCCAATGGCATTGACCGCATCCTCGATGCCGATGAGTTGCACAAGCGCGGTGGTTATCCGCTCGCTTCGTTTTTCGTCGGCTTGAAGCCCGGCTGGCGCACCGGCAGCACCCTGGAAGGCCCAGTCGCCTCGAAGATCAAGCCCGGCGGCACCCACGGTGAACTGCCGGATTTGCCGGACTTGCGCGCGGCCTTTTTCTTGAGCGGCCCCGGCGTACCTGCAGCGCGCGATCTCGGCCTCATCGATATGCGCGACGTGGCGCCCACGCTGGCGCACGTTGTCGGTCTTTCGCTGCCCTCCGCCGACGGCAAAAATCTGCTCCCCTAGTCAACGTCAGTCCACGTCCGCGTCGACTACGCCCGCGCAAGAAATCAATCTCCCAAGCTGTGGTAAATTAACCTCCCGCGAGGTGCTGCATGCGCAGGCTGGCCGTTTCGGTTTTTGCGTGTTTCCTGGGGATCGCGTTGTGCGCGAGTGCGTCGGCCGCGCAACAAGCTCCTTCGTTTCCGTCCAAAGAGGGCGATTACGTCGCCCGCGACTTCAAGTTCCGCTCCGGCGAGTCGCTGCCCGAATTGCGCCTGCACTACACCACGCTCGGCCAGCCCGCGCGTGACGCTAAGGGCCACGTCAACAATGCCGTGCTCATCCTTCACGGCACCGGCGGTACCGGCCACCAATTTTTTGCGCCGCAATTTGCCGGCGAACTCTTCGGCCCCGGCCAGCCGCTGGACATCACCAAGTATTTCATCATTCTTCCCGACGGCATCGGCCACGGAAAATCTTCCAAGCCCAGCGATGGAATGCACGCGCACTTTCCGCAATACGATTACGACGATATGGTCGCCGCCCACCACCTGCTGTTGACGCAAGCGCTCGGCGTCGATCATCTGCGCTTGATTTTCGGCACCTCTATGGGCTGCATGCACTCGTTCGTCTGGGGCGAAACCTTCCCCGATTTTATGGACGCGCTCATGCCCATGGCCTGCCTGCCCGTGCAAATCGCCGGCCGCAACCGCGTCTGGCGCAAAATGGTCATGGACGCGGTTCGCAACGACCCGGACTGGAAGGGCGGCGACTATACCGCCGAGCCGCAGCAGGCCCTCCGCATCGCCAACGATTTCCTAATCATCGCCGGGAGCGCGGCCTTGCCGATGCAGAAATCATTGCCCACCCGCGATGCCGCCGACAATTTCCTCGACAACTATTTCAAGACCCACACGAACACGCCAGACGCGAATGACTTCCTCTACCAAGTGAACGCCTCGCGAAACTACGACCCGTCCCCGCAGCTCGAGAAAATCACCGCCCGCGTCATGTGGATGAACTCCGCCGACGATTTCATCAATCCGCCCGAACTCGGCATAGCCGAGCGCGAAAGCAAACGCCTGAAAAACGGCCAATTCATCCTCATCCCGCTCAGCGAAAACACCCACGGCCACGGCACACACACCTGGGCGGTAATCTGGAAGAAACAATTGGTGGAGCTGCTAGAAAAATCGGCGCACTAGACCGCAGCTTCGGCGCCCGCGCTTTGGAGTGCGGCGGCTCGACGCCGCTTTTCTTACGACCGACCAACCCTAATCACGCCAAAACCTCCCCGGCGCACAAGCTCTTACGTGTTGGCTTCCTGGCTGGCGCGAATTTCCTGCCACCGCCGCGGCCGCCGGTTAGACTGCAAAACCTTCTTGCGCAGCCGAATCGACTTCGGCGTCACTTCCACGTACTCATCATCCGCAATGAACTCGATCGCCTGCTCGAGGCTCAACTGCTTGTGCGGAATCAGCCGGATCGCTTCGTCCGCGCTCGAGGAACGCATGTTCGTCTGCTTCTTTTCCTTGGTGACGTTGACGTCCATATCCTGCTCGCGCGAATTTTCTCCCACGATCATGCCTTCGTAAACATCGATGGCCGGCCCCACGAAAAGTTCGCCCCGCTCCTGCAAATTCCACAAAGCAAAAGCCGTCGACACTCCTCCGCGGTCCGCCACCAGCGCGCCAGTCGGCCGCAACGCCATGTCCCCGCCATATTCAATCCACCCGTCAAAAATGGAATGAATCAGCGCCGTGCCGCGCGTGTCCGTCAGCAACTGGCTGCGCAGTCCGATCAGCCCTCGCGACGGAATCTTGAAATCCATGCGCACGCGCCCGGAGCCGTGATTGTGCATCTTGATCATTTCGCCGCGCCGGCTCCCCAGCGTCTCCAGAATGATCCCGATGAAATTCTCCGGCACGTCGATCACCAGCCGCTCCAGCGGCTCGAACTTTTGTCCCTTGTCGCTGCGCACCACGATTTCCGGCTTCCCCACCATCAGCTCGAAGCCTTCGCGCCGCATCGTCTCGATCAAAATCGCCAGTTGCAACTCGCCGCGGCCCAGCACGCGAAACGATTCCGGCGTATCCGTATCTTCCACGCGAATCGAAACGTTGGTCAGCAATTCTTTCTGCAAGCGGTCGCGCAAATCGCGCGAAGTAAGATAATTTCCCTCGCGCCCGGATAGCGGCCCGCTGTTCACCGTAAAAATCATCGCCAGCGTGGGTTCGTCGATGGTCAGCGGCTCCAGCGGCAAAGGATTCGCCAGGTCCACCACGCTCTCGCCAATCTGAATGCCTTCCACGCCCGCGATCGCCACGATATCGCCCGCGGTAACGCTTTCCGCTTCATCGCGGTCCAGCCCGCGAAACGTAAATAGCTTGGTGATCCGCGTCGGATCGGTCTTTCCGCTCAGCTTGCTGATGCCCACATCCGCGCCGCGGTTCAGCGTCCCATTAAACACCCGCCCAATCGCGATCCGTCCCAAAAACTCGCTGTAGTCCAGGTTCATCACCTGAATCTGCAGCACGCCTTCCGGATCGCCCGTCGGCGCCGGAATATTCTGCACGATGGCCTCGAACAACGGCTGCAAATCCCGCGAACTGTCGCCGATAGCGCGATGCGCCACCCCGTCCCGCGCATTCGTGTAAATCACCGGAAAATCCAGTTGGTCTTCCGTAGCATCCAAATCGATAAACAAATCGTAGATTTCATCCAGCACTTCCGCCGCCCGCGCATCCGTGCGGTCAATCTTGTTAAGCACCACCACCGGCGGCAGCTTCGCTGTCAGCGCCTTCTGCAGCACGTAGCGCGTCTGCGGCAGCGGCCCTTCGCTGGCATCCACCAGCAGCACCACGCCGTCCACCATGCGCAGCGCGCGTTCCACTTCTCCCCCAAAATCGCTGTGCCCCGGAGTGTCCACGATATTGATCTTCGTCTCGTGAAAAAATAGCGCCGTATTCTTGGCCAGAATGGTGATGCCGCGCTCGCGTTCCAGGTCGTTCGAGTCCATGACCCGGTCCACCAAATCCTGGTTAGCGCGAAAAATCCCGCTCTGCCGCAGCATGGCGTCCACCAGCGTGGTCTTGCCGTGGTCCACGTGCGCGATAATTGCGATGTTGCGAATCTCTTGTTTCATTTTGTAATGCGTACGGATACAAAAATAGCTGCTGAAACAACCAGCAGCCCGGACGAATCTCCTCGTTTTCTCAGGTGCGGTCGAGCAAAGGATAGTTTAGCACACTCGGCAGCGCGGCCACGCCGTCACGCCGTCCGAGCGCCAACGCCGCCAGCACCGGCCAACCCCTTGCAACCCAAAAAAGTACCACTCCGGATCGTCTGCGAAAGTCCACCCGCCGCACCCTGTAGAGGCCGTCCTTTTAGGGCGGCCGACCGAGCACCAGATCCGCACTCTACGAAATCCACCCGCCGCACCCATGTAGAGGCCGTCCTTCTAGGGCGGCCTTCCGAGCTTTGCCTTCTCCCAACGCAGCCTCTTCGGGCGCCCACCGATCCCACGTTACTCCGACCGCAGCGCCACTATCGGATCGACGCTCGCCGCCCTTCGCGCCGGAATGTAGCAAGCTGCCAGCGCCGAAAACGCCAGCACCGCTGCCACCCCCGCAAACGTCACCGGATCCGTAGGCTGCACTTCAAACAGCAAATCGTTGAGCACCCGCGTAAGACCCAGCGCCCCAACCAACCCAATGCCAATCCCCAGCAGCGCCAACGCCAATCCCTGTCCCAGCACCATGCGCAGAATCGCCCCCGGCCGCGCCCCCATCGCCATACGCACGCCAATTTCCTGCTTTCGCTGATTCACCACCAGCGCCATCACCCCGCCAATTCCCGCCGCCGCAATCGCCAAAGCCAGCAGCGCGAACAAGCCCAGCAAATTTGCCGTAAGCCGCGGCGCCGCCACCGAATCCGCGCGCACCTGCTCCAGCGAACGAATTCTCGCCGCCGGTTGATTCGGATCGATCTCATAAATCAGTTCGATCACCCGCCGCGCAATACCCATCGGCTCGCCCGCAGTCTTGATAATCAGGCTGCCGTCGCTCAGCGGATTCTGCGCCAGCGGAATGTACAGCGCCTCCACCGGCGCGGTGTTCAGTCCGTATTCATGCACGTCACCTACAACTCCCACAATCTGCGCCCAAGTGCTCCCGCCATCCGGACTGAATCGCTTCCCGATCGGATCTTTCCCCGGCCAGAACCGCCGCGCCGCCGTCGAGCTGATCACCGACACCACCGGCACGTTCGGCCGGTCCGCCTTCGTAAACACCCGCCCCGCGAGCAGCGGTATCCGCAACACGTCGAAGTACGAGGGGCTGACAATCCGAAAATGCCCGACCGGCAGCGACTGCCCCGGCGCCGGCGTCTCCCCTTCGATCTGGAAATCGCCGGTCATCCGCATGGCATCTCCCAGCGGCACGGTCATGCTCGCCGCCGCCGAATTCACCCCCGGCTGCGCGGAAATCTTGTCCAGCAACGTCTCGAAAAACGCCCGCTGCTTGTCGTCGGAATTGTATTTCGTGAAATTCAGCCCCAGCCGCATGGTCAGCACGTTCTCCGGATGGAAACCCGCATCCACCTGCTGCAGCTTCATGAAGCTGCGCAACATCAACCCCGCGCCGATCAGCAGCAAAAACGAAAACGCTACCTGCGACACGATCAACAGTCCCCGCAGACGCCTCCGCCCTCGACTCATCGTCGATTGCCCGCTTCCCTCTTTCAAGCTGCTGACCAACGCCTCGCGCGCCGCCGCCGCCGGCGCCGTGCCAGACAAAACGCTTGTAAGCACCGCCACAACCAGCGTGAAGGCCAGCACCGCACCATCCATGTGAATTTCTCTAGCCCGCGGCGTAAACCGCGCCGCAAAACTCACCAGCAAGTGCAGCCCGCCCCACGAAATCAGCAGTCCCAGCCCTCCGCCGATCACCGCCAGCAGAAAACTCTCCGTCAGAAGCTGCCGGAACATCCGCACGCGTCCCGCACCCATCGCCGCGCGCACCGCCAACTCCCTTTCCCGCTTCACCATCCGCGCCAGATTCAGATTCGCCACGTTCGCGCACGCAATCAACAGTACGAATCCCGCCGCCGCCAGCAGCGTCAGCATCGTCGGTCGCGCGTTGTGCGTCAGCTCCTCGCGCAACGACGACGACCGCACCGTGTACCCCGAGTTCGCCGGATACGCATCCGGATACGTCTTCTGCAGATTCGCCGCCACGCTTGCTAAATCCGCTTGCGCCTGCCGCACTTCCACTCCCGGCTTCATCCGCCCGAAGACGTTCATCATCCGCGAAGTGCGCGACTCAATCATTCGCTTTCCCGACCGGAACGGGCACGCCGTCGTCGGCATGTACACATCATTCTCGTTCGGATACTGCGGTATCGGAGGCAGCACTCCCACCACCGTATGAATCTTGTCGTTCATGGTGAACGATTTCCCCACCACCGTAGGATCCCCGCCGAAACTCCTCAGCCAATACTCGTAGCTCAAAAGCAGCACCGCCGGCGCTCCCGGCTGCTCATCCTCCGCGCGGAACGCCCGGCCCACCAGCGGTTTCATCCCAAACTCGTCAAAATAATTCCAGGACACCACTCCCGTATCCACGCGCTCCGGCTCGCTCCGCCCCAGCAGAATAAAATTCATCTGGTGATATTCCACCAGCGCGTCCAACGACCGGTTCTGCGCCCGGTAGTCCATGATTTCCGGCACCGAGAACGGTTGGTCCAGCAATCCCATAGTCGGCGCTTGTTGTCGGATGGTGATCAGCCGGTCGCCGTGCTCGTACGGCAGCGGCCGCAGCAGCACCGCGTTCACCACGCTGAAAATCGCCGAGTTCGCTCCGATTCCCAGCCCCAGCGTCAAGATCGCCGCCAGCGTGAATCCCGGATTCTTGCGCATCATCCGCAGCGCGAATCCCGCATCCTGCCGGAACATCGCCCAATGCTCCGCCGGCGCCGTCCGGAAAATCCCCGCCACCGTCTCCCACCACAGCCGCAGCACGCCCGGCCGGCCATTCTTCCGCCCGGCCTCTTCCCGCTGTTCGTGAAACACCGCTTCCATCTCCGGCCCAAAATCGCTCCGGAAGTCAAAAGGCAGCAGCCGCAGCAGCGCCCGATAGAATCGCCCAGCCCGTGAAGTTTCCGTCGCCATCTTTACCCTCCGTCGCACTTCTGTAGAGGCCGTCCTTTTAGAGCGGCCTTCCGGGCTTTGTTTTTTCCCCACGTAGGCGCCGTGGCTTGTTTACCCTGAGCCCCGAAGGGCCCGTCCCGCTCAATCCGCACCACAACCGCTGCCGCGTTTCGCTTTACGCCGTGCGCGCCTTCTTCAACAATTTCCTCGCTCGCGCAATCGCCAGCACTTCATCCAGCCGTTCCGCCTCCGCCGCCGCCGTTTCCCGCCCCAGCGCCGTCAACCGGTAATACCGCCGCCGCTCATCATCGCTGGCATCCGAGGGTTTCGTCCGCAACTCCATGATCAATCCATCGTTCAGCAGCCGCTTGATAATTCCGTACAGCGTCCCCGTGCTCAGCCGTACCTTCCCTGCCGTCCCCAATTCCACTTCCTTCAAAATCGCGTACCCATGAAGATCCTCGCCCGCCAGCGCCAGCAACACATGAAACATCGCCGGACTAAGCGGCTCGTGCGATTCCGTCATCTCTGCAGTGGAGCTCATACGCGCCCTTCCTCCGCAATCTCTGTCGCCCAACACTATATCGCGCAACGCCATAGTGTCAACCCCAAAATAATCAGCCCCCGCCACCTACCCGTAGGGGCGCAGCACTGCTGCGCCCCATCTCGGCAAGCCTTCCCCCTGGCCGCAACCTCCGCTTTTGTGGGCCGTCATATCCGCACCAATCACGATCACGCCGCGCCCACTAATATTATTTGACAAACCAATAGCGCTGTGGTAGACTATTTCTCGTAAAGAAGTGCGCCTCGCGTCCTGCGAGGCCTCCTCCAAATCCTAAAAATCCAAATCTAATCTCGAATGGAGACTTCCATGTCTACAACTCGTTCCACCCGTCCGTCTACCCGGCAGTCCGCAAAGCGCAGCCCTCGTGGAGTGCGGCGGCTCGCCGCCGCTTTTCCGTCATCCACCACCGACCCCAAATCGAAAACTCCCGCGAGCCCAAACACTCGACGCCAAGACCGTGCATCTCTCTGCACCTTCACCTTCTCCGACGGCCGCCAATGCCGCATCC
>DATNNV010000007.1:0-33727 GCA_035601655.1 Candidatus Dormiibacterota bacterium | reverse complement strand
TACACCGAAAACTGATTCATCGCGAGAGTTCCAGAGCTTCGGTCCTCAACCACTCTGTGACCACGCGATGCTTCACAGCAGCGTAGCGGAAAAGTGTTGCTTGACAACGCCTTCTCTCTTATCGAGGGGCACCCTCCGTGTTGGTTGTGAGTTGTTTGCGACGAAACAGTTTCTGCTTGCGGATCGATTGTTGGCAGAGGAAAGAACCCAAAGGCGTCCAGGCCACCCGTCCTTTAAAATCGAAGGGTGCGGCACCCAGCTAGAGTTATTAGTAGAGTTTACGTATACTCCTGTTCAACTTCACCACCGACTTGGCTCTCGTTGGAGCGCGTCAAATGAATAATAAGACAAAGACAATCGGATTGGCCGTAGTTCTCATCTGTGGTCCTGTGAAGGTCTCTGCGCAGAGGAACGCAAAGCAAGTCTACGAGAAGGTGTCTCCGTGCGTTGTGTTCATCAAATCAGACAAGGGAGCTGGGACTGGTTTTACAATCTTGGCGGATGGCACAATTGTGACCGCGTTGCATGTAGTAGATGGTGCGGCACGGATTGCAATCAAAATGCAATCTGGCGACATCTATGACGACATATCGTTGCTGGCTCAGGACGAGCGACGTGACATAGCTATTCTTAGAGTGAATGGGTTCGGCCTGCCAGCGGTGGTTCTCGGCAATTCCAGCGAGGTTCGACCTGGCGACCAAATTTTTGTAATCGGTAATCCGTTGGGCGCTGAGGAGTTGAAGCCATCGATATCGAATGGAATTGTGTCCGGTGTGCGCGATTTGGATAGTGGTTATAAGACACTTCAAATCACCGCTCCGGTGTCCCCAGGAAACAGTGGTGGCCCTGTGCTGAATGAGAACGCGGAGGTTGTTGGCGTCGTGGTCTTTCGGCTGAAAGAAGGCGAGAGCCTCAACTTTGCGATTCCGATCAATTATGTGCGCGGACTACTAGGCTCCGCAAACGACTCCAAGCCTTTAAAGCAATGGAGAAGAACTGAGGACCGTGGCGACCTGTTCTCCGACAAAGGGACGCAACGCCCCGCAAGATGGAGGTCAGTAAAGACCGGGGCTATATACACTCTGCGTTTTCAAGGTGATTACATTTATTCTGAAAAAGAAGAGACAGAGGATCTTCGCAAGCTAGGTCTTTACCTTACGGGCGAAGTGAAAAAGAACGGCGACAAATATATTGGGACCTCTCACAGCAACTATGTTTTCTGGCGCACTAACGTGATCACTGGAGAAAAAATAATCGAACGCAGGTGTGCTTTTGATCTTCCACTTGAAATTGCATCAGTTCCTCGACCCGTATCGAGGGTCGGGCAGTTGGACCAAGTCAGGGCGCAAAGATAAGCAAGAGGAAATGCACGTACTCGCCTCCTCCCGACTGGCAGGAGTTTGTTCTCATTCCCGCAGAGTGATTGCAGAAAGTGTGGTTGGTGCGCCCTGACGGCAGTGGAAGACTCTCGCTCCTTCAAGAGACGGCAGGGCTGGCCCAGCCACTTGGCCTATAAGGAGATCGCCGTGACCGCCAAAGTTGGAGTTTCAGTCATTCCTGCGGCTATTCAATTTGGGCTACTTGCGTTCTGTGTTCTGATTCTTGTGGATGCACCCCGAACAGAATCGCAAATTCTGCCGGCGGACATAAAGAGCACCGTTGGGTTTATCTTCGGCAAAGCTCACGTTAAGGACCAAAGTGGAGTGACCCATGAGATTGAAATGCCACTCGGGACAGGGTTTTTCATTGGTTGGCTCGACAAACGGGGTGGCGCAGACTGGGGTTACACCTACTTCGTGACCGCGAAACACGTCTTGCGGGACGCCGATAATAGATTCTTGAAGAAGGTAAAAATTAGGCTCAACTTGCTGACCCAGCAGGGCGAACGTAATTTCGATTACATAGAGATCCCTGTTACGGACGATCTGGAAAACCTCGTTTGGTTTCAAGACCCTGACGATCTGAGCGATGAAGCTATAGCGTTTCCGATTGCTCCAGATCGGAAAAGATTCAACTACAAGGTTATTCCGAACGATTGGATCGTCACGGACCAGCTACTGAAGGAACAGCAAGTAGCGGAGGGAGATTCGGTAGTGTTCATCGGGCTAATGGCGCAATTCTACGGAGCGAAGCAGAACTTTCCCGTTGTTCGCAAGGGTTCGATTGCTCTGCTAACCGACGAACTACTGCCAACCCCTAACGGCCCGCAGCATGGCTACGTGTGTGAAGTTGCTAGCTGGCCGGGCAACAGCGGCTCACCAGTTTTTCTTTACCTTGGTGGCTTGCGAAGGAATACCCTTTCAAATGTCGGATTCAGGCTACTCGGAATTGTGATTTCGTACTACAACAATTCTCATACTGGAGAGACGACTGAGACTGCGACGGTCTCTTTCAACGACCCGACTAACATAGGGCTAGCTTTCGTCCTGCCTGCGGCTCAGATAACAAAAATCCTCTCCGCGCCATTCGTCCAACAGTTGCGGGATAAGTTTACAGACGAACACAACAAAGAGAAGCGGTGAAAACGGGCAAACGCCCGAACAGGTTTTCTTAAGCTGGCGGGAACGTCGAGTTGTCAGGAGGACGCGGCCCAGTTTTGGATGCGGAGGGCTGTGATGCGGCGGAATTCGCGTTCGTTGTTGGTGACGAGGATTAGGTTGGCGGATTTGGCGTGGGCGGCGGATTTGCGACGGATGCGGCATATTGGGGATTTGCGGGAGTGCGAGAGCCATGATAAGTACAAAGAAGGGTTTGAGCGGTTGATGCGGGATTTGCGGACGGGGGAGAAGGCGAAGGGTTGAAGGAAAAACCTGAAGAGGGATTTCTCACCCCCCAAAAAGCGGGGGATTCGAAATGACGGGTGGGGGTGCGGCGTGCTGAGAAACCCAATTTGAGATCGTCCGAACGTCTGAACGTGGAAACGTCTAAACGTCGGGACGGAAGGAAGGTCAACCGCAAGACCCAGGTTCCGACAACGAACCTGGGGCACCCTCTGGCGCCACCAAGGAAGAAGCTCGGATGGCGACGTAAAGTCGCCCCTACAAGCGGAGATGGCGGCAAGCTAACGGCGACGAGGAAGAAAAAGCGTCGGGATGCTGCGGTCTTGATGACGGAATCGGAGCCGGCAGGATGCCGGCGCTACCAGGAAAGAGCTCGGATGGCGACGTAAAGTCGCCGCTACTGGCGGAGATCGGCGCGAGCCAAGAGGAAGAAAAAGCAGATCCCTCACGGACGTTGGCACGAGGTGTGTCTGGATTGGGCTTGGGAGTTGGATCGATTTCTTGTCGAGGCACAGTTCGGGATGACAAAAAGCGGTGGGGTTTGCGAGGTTGATGCGGGATTTGCGGGCGGGGGAGAAGGGCTAAAGGGTTGAGGTGTAGATGGTTCCATCGATGTGTGTTGTGGCGGGATCACGCCAGGGTCCCCGTTCGGCTTCGCTCAGGGCAGGCTCTCCACTGCGCAGTCCGACGAAAAGCGTCGGACTGCTTCGGTCGGGATGACAAGTATCGGAGCCGGACGCCGGCAGGATGCCGGCGCTACCAGAGAAGGCGCGGGGGCTGGGGCAGACGGGCACGGCAGTGCCGTGCCCGTGCAAGGGATCGGCGAAGAGGGCCGATAAACAAAGAGAGAAGAGAGATTCCTCACTGCGCAGGCCGACAACCTCGCAGGAGCGAGGTTAGGAGAAAAAGCGTCGGCCTGCTCCGTTCAGAATGACGGCGTGGTGAGGGCGGAGCCGGCAGGATGCCGGTGCTACCAAGAAGGCGCGGGGGCTGGGCCAGATGGGCACGGCAGTGCCGTGCCCCTACAAGGGCAACAACGAAGAGGGCAGGCGGGATTACGGTATCGGAGCGGCAGGATGCCGGTGCTACCAGGAAAGTGCTCGGATGGCGACGTAAAGTCGCCGCTACAGGGGGAGATGGCGGCAAGCTTACGAGGACGAGGAAGAAAAAAGCAGAGCCCTCACCGGCGTTGGCTGGAAGTACCAGGTGGACTAGAGGCCGAGTGACCCGATACACCACATGTTGAGGGAATGGTGTATGCTTTTTGGTATGGGTAGAACGAACATCGAGATCGACGAGAGCTTGGTGCGCAAGGCGCGCAAGCTGACGCGGCTGAAGACCAAGCGAGAGATTGTGGACGCGGCGCTGGAGCTGCTGGTGCGTTCGGAGAGCCGGAAGGGCATCCTTCGCCATTATGGAACGGGGATTTGGAAGGGTGACTTGAAGGCGATGCGCAGGAAGCGCGGTTGATTCTGGTGGATAGCTCGGTGTGGATCGATTTTTTCAGCTCCGCACCGGGGCGGGCGGGAGCTGAGTTGCGGCGGATGATCAGCGATGCCGAGCCTTTTGCATTGACCGGAGTGGTGGTTGCGGAGATTCTGCAGGGACTGACGCGGGATGTCAGCCGCATCGAACAGTATCTTTCGCAGTGGGAGATGCTGGAGCCGGGTGGGTTCTGGACGTACCGGGAAGCGGCGGCGATTTTCCGGTTGGGACGGGCCAAGGGTGTGAGTCTGACGACGATTGACGCGCTGATTGCGGCGATCGCGCTGGAACATGGCGCCCGGGTGTTCACTCTGGAGAAGGATTTTTCTCGAATCGCGCGGTTGACGGGGTTGCCGCTGCATGCGATACGGCAATCCGTATAGGAATCTCGGCAATCCATTCGGTTGCGGTATGCGGTGGTAAGCGGAGAGGCTACGTGCTGAGGCGGGTTTGGGGGACGATCACTGGGTCGGCCGCCCTAAAAGGACGGCCTCTACAGTGGTCAGCGGAGGAGCGGACTTAGATGCGTAACTTTTCCCGTAAACCGAAGCGGTGCCGCTGCGGTCACGCGAGTGGGCTGCATCAGTGGAGCCTGCGAGACGACCGAACGTCGTGCAACGTCAAGGATTGCAGTTGCAAGAGATTCGTGCCGGAAAAAACCGAGAAAGAAATGAAACCTGGCAGCGAAGATCGTGGTGTCCCACGTGCGGGAAAATCCTAGCTCACAGCGCCGGCTCTGGCACGCTCTCTGGTTGTACGTCGATTCCTGACCGATGTCCTTGGCTTGGCAGGAGAATGCCGTGCGGCCGCCCTAAAAGGACGGCCGCTACATTCTGGCGCAGCATGCTGCGGCACTACAAAGGCGAAGAGCTTCCCAGAGACGGCGTTCGCCGCTGGTGGACGAAAGGTTAGGCGGCGCGGGCGGCTTTCAATAGATCGATCATGTTGAATTGGCCGCTGGGGCTCTGGAAGGCGGCGTTCGGAGTGAAATGGGGATCCTGGCGGAGATAGGCGTGGCTGTCTCCGGTGAGGATGCCGATAAAGGTTTCGGCGACGATTCGTCCGCCGACTTCGCCCAGATGGATTGGGGTGCTGTTGTTGACGAACTGCTGCTGGGCTTCGGCGAGAATGTAGAACCACAGGGGAGCGTTCTTCGTAAACTTGGGCGAAAGGGTGGTGATGCTTTGGTTGGTTTTCGCGCCGTCTTCATTGGCTTTGCCGACTTTGAGGTTGGCGTCGTCGATGGGCTTGATGCCCATCTGGCGGGCTACGGCTTGTCCTGAAGGCAAGCCCATCCTCCAGCCGCGGAGAAGGTTGCGCACGGCCAAGGATTGGAACGGCGGTTGTGCGATGGAGATTGGTAGGGAACCCAGAGGATTCACGAGCGACGTGTCGATTTTGTAGGCCGGCTGCAAACGCGTCTGACCGGTGGTGGGCGGATTGTTTCCGGCGTTGAAGAACAATTCCCACTCGATGGCCCAGTTCGAAGGAAAGGCGCGGAAACCGACGAGGCTCTCGCCCGCTCCAGGAGCGGCAAATATAGGAAATCGCGGAATGGTTTGGCTGAGGCGATAAATCGGACGAACCATGGAATGGCCGAAGCGATAAGCGGCCACGGAAAACTCGACAGGAATGAACAAATCCTTTTTGGTCTTGTAGAACTTCAGGTCTGGCTTGTTGTTATTGAAATTGATTTTGCCGTCCTTGGTGGCGCCGAAGATGGCTTTCATGGTTTCCGGCCCGACGATGGTGGGCAGAAAGTCGTGCAGAACGACCCACTGATAGTGAAAGCGGACTTGGCGCTGGATCTCCGTGAAACTGGTGGTTGCGGGCATGGTGTCTACCATGCGGTTGTGGAAGCGCAGCATGGAGCTTTGCAATTGGCTGACGATGACGTTTTCGTCGTTGCGCGGATCGCCGATGAGGGCGCGGGCGGGATCGCCGGTGCTGGGAGTATTGCGCGCGAGGGATTTGGCGTTGTTGTCGGTGGTGCTTCCGGTGAGGGCGGGCCCGAGGAGCATGTGGCGGCCGTCGTTCTGATAGAGATAGGGCTGATCGTCGGGGCCGCGGCCGTAGATGTTGTCCAGGTCAAAGCGGGGGGTGCGGAAATCGGTCAAGCTGTCCGGATCATCGGCTTTCTGCAAACTGCTGGCGGGATCGAAAGTTAAATCGTGGTCGATGAATTGTCCCAGGTAGGTGTAGCCGGCGCTGATGCCGGGGTTCTCTTCGTCGTCGACCTCGGTCTCGGGAGTGGGAGCGCCTTCGTCTGGCGCAATCATGGCGGCGCCGAGTTTGGTGAGGATGGCTTCGTCGAACTCGGCGGCGGGCAGGGAGCGAAATAGCCTGCCAAAACGGCCTTCGAACTGGTCGGAACGGCCGGCGGACTCGAGTCCGCGCAGTTGGCCGTGGCGGCCGAAGGCGAGGCGCAAAGAACCGGCTGCGGTGGTGGTATCGGTCATGAAACCTCCTTCAAATAGGCGAGAGTCGGATCGCTGAGATGCGAACAACAGCGCGGGGCGGCGGTTGGGAGAAGGCCCTGGAAAGGGCGACCGCTACGGCCGTGCTAAGGGAGAATGCGAAGGAGAATAGAGAAGATTGTTGCTGAAGTCAATAGCGTCGAGCGCGGGAATGGCGGCGGCGAGAGGAGCGACCGCGGCGAAGCGAGAAGCGGCGCGGCTCGGTGAGGCATTGCAGATGCGCGCAGCGGCGACCGCGAGTGGTTAGAAGGGAATGTCTTCGTCGGAGATTTCTGGGCCGGAGCTGCCGCCGCCGGGATGTTCGTCGCCACCGCCAGAGCTGCCGGCGTGGGACTCGAATTCGTCACTGCCACCACGGGTGGCTCCGACGCCTGCGCTGGCACTTGCACCTGCGGCGGCGCCGTCGGAGCGTCCGCCAAGCATGCGGAAATTGCTGGCGACGATTTCAAAGCTGGTACGCTTTTGGCCTTCTTTGTCTTGCCATTCGCGGGACTGGATGCGGCCCTCGATGAAAATCAGAGAGCCCTTCTTGAGATATTGCTGAGCGATTTCGGCTTGTTTGCCCCAGACAACAATTTTGTGCCACTCGGTGCGCTTTTGGCGCTCGCCGTTTTTGTCTTTGTAGGATTCGTCGGTGGCGACGGAGAAGTTGGCGACGGCTTGGCCGCCGCCGGTGTAGCGGGTTTCGGGATCGCGGCCGAGGCGGCCGACAAGAATTACTTTGTTGACGGACATGCGATTTCTCCCCTGAGGCCGTGAAGATAACACGTGGGGAAAGGAAAGGGAAATGATGGGGTTGGGGGAAGCGGGGCGCTCCGGTGCAATTGGTGTTGCACAGGAACGGTTAGTCGGAGGCGGCGGCGAAGGAGTGTTCGAGGAGGGGCTTGGAGGAAGGCACGAGCTCGGAGACGGGGAGCTGGGCTTTTGGCGCGGGCTTTAGGATGAGGGGGACCTGTAGATAGGTTTCGAGCAGATGCTTGGCGGCGGCGAGAAGAGCGGCAGTGTCGACGGAATCGGCGAGGCCGGGGATTTCGAGGAGGACGGCTTCGGTGGAGCGGTCGGCGTGGATGCCGGAGCAATCTTCGATGCCGCACTTGCGAAGTCCGCGAGCGAGACGGAGGAGGCCGGCTACGGCGCGGACGCTTTGCTGCTGGTCTTCGGGGAGTTTGGCGAAGGCGGCGTTTTTGAGCTTGGGCTCGGCCCCACGATGGTAACGGACGGACCAGGCGAGGACTTGCCATTCTTCGGGAGTCCAGGAAGGCGGGACGGGAAGACCGCTGAGGTAGCGCCAGGCGGCTTTGCGGGAGTCGCAGGTGCCGCCTTTGGTGCTGATGCCGGAGAGGCGGGCGGCGGAGCGGAGGATGCGGCGCGAGGAACGATCGCGAAAGAAAGGGGTGACACGGGCCTGGCGCGCGGCGTCGAAGACGGCCACGGCAATGCGGGAGATCTGTGCGGTGCGGCGGGGACGCGGGTCGGCGGCGCGGGCGGTGGCGCGGATGCGAGCCATGGACGCGGTCTGTGCGCGCTGGTCTTGCGGCAGGCCGGCGGCCCAGTCGGTCCAGACGCTGGACTTGCCGAAAGTGAGTTCACCGTATTGGTCGAGGCACTTGTTGCGGGCGCGGTCGATCATGCGGTCCCATTCGGTGAGAAGCTCGGGAACGTCGGATTGGGCTTTGTCGCGTACGAGGAGGGCGAGCACGTCGAGATCGTGGATTTCGCCCAAGATATCTTGCAGGCGCTTGAGTTGGGGGCTCCACGTTTCGTAGCGACCGGGGAGAAAGCTTTCCACCGTGTAACGGAATTTTTTGATGCCGATGCGCAGGGCGTGCCAGGAGTCCGGCTTCTGCTCGCGAATGGCGCGGGCGTGGAGGCGCTTGGCTTCTTCGAGACGCTCGAGAGCGAGGCATTCGGCGGCAAGGCTGCCGGCGGGGACCAGGCGGATGCGTTTGCGGAGTTTGCGGTCGAGGCGCTTCCAGGATTTTTCGTCGAACTTTTCGGCAGCGCGAATCACGGCGTTGAGCAGGCGGGGCTCGCGGGCGCCGAAATGTTCCTGGAGGAGGATGCGCAGGCGGTCGTTTTCCGCGCCGTGGGCCTTGACCCAGTCGCCCATGATTTGCGCGTCGCGCAGCGAGCCGAGGCGGCGAAAGAGTTTTCTGGGAAGGTGGCGGAATTCGCGCCAAAGAGGGTTGGGATCGACTTCCGCCATCACGGCGGCGACGGAACGGCAACGCCGAATGGCCACGCGAAGATCGTGGACGGTGTCTTTGTCGGGAGCGCGCCGGAGATTGGCGAGCTCGGCTAGAACGCGACGAATCCAGTGATCCAGGCCGCGATGCTCGCGGTGAGCACCGGGAAGGGTAGTAATGCTGGCCATGCCATGCCTCGACGATTCCGCAGGCGCCGCTGCCTTTGGGATGCGGCCCCTGTCCGACGGGAGAACACAGCCTAACCCTCACGGAGGCCAGAGTCCAGATAGCGGGCTGTGGAAAACTGTGGAGGAAACTGTGCTGCCAGGGGCAGTCGACGGCGATGGGCGGGCGGAGCCTTGAGCGCGACGGAGCGCCATGTTATTTTCAGATGTACACCCGGAGTGGCGGAACTGGCAGACGCGCTGGACTCAAAATCCAGTGGTACTTAGTACCGTGTGGGTTCGACCCCCTCCTCCGGGACCATTTCTCAATCGCTTTCTCTCCCCCAGAAAAAACAAAGGGCCGGCCTTGGAAGGCCGACCCTGAGATTTGTCTTGCAGATCGGGGAACCGGCGTGCGCTCCGGAAAGGAAGTGGGTGGGTGTTCCGAAGCGCAGCGCCGGATGTTGCGGAGATCACTTGGAAGCGGCTAGCACGGAGACGCGTTCGGTCTTTGCCGGGAGCTTGGCGAGCAGCTCGTCCTTTGGTTGCGACGGGACGTAGTAGCGGGACATGCAGGCCGAGTTGCGCGAGATATAGCTCGCGGACGTACTTGCTGTCGCCACGCTGTTCGAGAATCAGGAAGCTCTTGTCGCCCGAGTTGTCTTGCGAGGTGCCAACCGAGCCGACGTATACGGCGCCATTTTCACCTTCCACTCTGATGTGGATCGGGAAGCCTACAGAGTTCATGGAAAAAGTATAGTGACCGGCAGGCAGCTTAGCGTTTTGCCACTCGGTAGCAACCGGGAGGGTGAAGCTGCCCTTGCAAACGGCGCCTTGCGCCGCAGCGGGGATGGCGCTGCTGCCAAGATATGCCAAGCCGAGGACGGTTAGTGCGAGGATGCGATTGCGAAGTGAATTCATGGGGACTCTCCTTCTGAGACTTTGTGTCGGCGGCTGGCTGCTTTTGCATCTTGCCGCACGCAGTGAGGAGAGCAGGTTGAGGGCCGGGCTGCGGGCGAGCATCGAGCGACTTGCGATTTGACCTGGAAAAGCTTGAGTAACAATGAGATAGCCGCAAAGCGCGGGTGCGGCGCCAACCCTGCGAGCTGAAATAAGCGAGTGGATTTCTATCTGGTCGGATAGCCGGGCTATCTATTCGGATATGGTTGAAAGGGTGCGGCTTTCGAAGCCGCGAGCTTGTATGGGCTGGCCAAGGGATGGGAGATGGTGGTGCAGCGTATAGCGCGCGGCAATCGTCCGATGATGCGCATTGCGATGACGAAGGATCAGGCGCAGCGGACAAGCTACTGAACTAGTTGCTTTTGAATGCGCTGGGCTTCTCGGAGCAAGGGCAGATTCGGATCGGGATCTTTCCAGAGGGCGAAGAGTTTCTCGAGGGCCGCGCGAGCATCGTCTTTGTATCCGCGGGCAAGGCTGAGCCTGGCTAGCCGAACGAGCGACCCGAACCAGTCCTGTTGCGGCTCATAGCCAAGAGCGCCCATATCCGCGAATGCTTTCGACCAGCGGGCCGCTTGCTCGGTGTCGCCGGCGGCTTCGTACGCGCGGCCGAGACCGTCCAAGACCCATGCGTTGTGGTGTTGGTGCTCGGCAAGAAGCAGGAGTTCGATGGCATGGGCTCGGGCGCCGCGCACCATCTCGACTTCCGCCTCGGAGAAATTGACGAGGCTCGCCTGCGTCGTATTGTTCGGATCGGCCTGCTTCTTCATGGCCTCAAGAACCTGCACGGCCTTTTCGGTCTGGCCGGCACGAGCGTAACCGCGAACGAGCCATAGGCCGCTAAAAACCTTGTCGGCGAGAGACGGGTAGATTTGCATCGCTTCGTTTAGCTCGCGCACGCGGGAGGTGTTGTCGCCAATACCTTCGTACACCAGCGCGAGAAGGCAATGCTCGCGGGCGATACTGAGGGCGGCTTTGTGAACCTGGTCCTGTATAAGCGCTTCCTGGAATGCGGCTTTCGCGGCGCGATAGTGGCCGTGGTACAGATCGAGGTAGGCCAGGGAGCGAAGAGCGCGGCCGTGCATATCTGGATTCGCCGAGACGCTGGTGAACAGCTCGCGAGCTTTGTCTTCCTGGCCCGCTCTGGTCAGGGCCATACCGTATTCGTGATTGATGACTCCGGAGACCTTCCAAGATGGTTCGACCTGGAAAGCTTGCTCGTAATACTGAAGCGCTTGTGGCAAATTGCCGAGCTGCGCGTTGCAGGTAGCGATATCGATCAGGGAAGCGGCGGAGCGGGGATCGACGCGCAGAACTTCTTTGTATTGCTCGATAGCCGCATCGCAACGATCATTGCCGCGAAGGAGATGCGCCAAGGAGAGGCGCATGTTGGTGTCGTCGGGGTATTCCTGCAAATATTCCTGAAGGAGCTGGAGGGCGTCCGGAAAGTGGTTTTGACTGCTGGCAAACTCAGCCCGAATGAGCAGACGCTCGCGGTCGGTAGTGCGGTCGGAGAGCTGCAATGCCTTTTCAAAATGCTCCTTACCGCCCAAGGGATCGTTGTAGATGTAGCTGTACATGGCGCCACCAAGAGCCGCGTGCACCATGGCGAAATCAGGATCCGCTTGAAGCGCTGATTGCCAGAGTTGAACTCCCTGGTGGTATTGGCCGCGGCGCCAAAGGTCCTGGCCGTCGGCGAACATTTTAAGCGCAGGAAGCGAAGTCGTGGTGACCAGAGGCAGGGGACGATCCTGCTTGCGGGTGGTGAGCCAGGACTCGCCAAGGCCCCGGCGAATGCGCGAGGCTAAACGGCCAAGAGCGGGCAGAATTTCGTCCTGAGACCTGGCGGTCTCGATATCGGACCAAGCGGATACGCCGCTTTGCGGATTGATGAGGCGCGCGGAAAGAGCGTACTGTTGACCTGCGCGAGAGATGGAGGGCACCAAGAGGGCTTTGAGGTCTTCGCGGAGACAAATCTGGCGGCCGGTGCTCTCGTCGATTTTGTCGCCGGCATTCTTGGCCATGCGCTTGAGGCTTTCCGCGACGCGAGCCGGAGGAAGTACGTTGACATGCGCGGACTGCTCGACACTGACGCTGAGAGCGGTAAGCAAGGAGCGGTCGAAGACGGTATCGCCAGTCTGATTGTCGAAGTCGGCGATGAGGACGAAATCGCGCGGCGCGAAGGAGAGAACGGGCCGCGCGCCGAAAATCCACCAAGCCAGGACGAGAAGCGCGGCGGTGGCGAGCCCGGAGAACGCTGAAGTAAGCGGGTGGGCGCGAGCGGCTCGACCGATGCGCTTCCAGAGTGGAAGGCGTACCGGGGCGGCTGAGTAAAACGAAGTGGGCTGCGCGCAGCGTTCAAGATCGACGCTCAATTCTCTCGCGGACTGAAAACGGCGGTCCGGTTCCTTATCGAGCGACTTAAGAATGATGTTCTCGAGCGCTGGAGAAACCTTTCCGTTGAGGGAGCTGGGCGGAGCAGGCGGCGGCCCGAGAATCGCCTCCAGCAAGCGAGTCGTTTGCGTGCCCACGAAGGGACGGCAGCCGGTACACATTTCGTAGAGGAGAATTCCCGCCGCAAAGATATCGGTGCGTACGTCGGCGAGTTCACCGCGGAGCTGCTCGGGGGCCATGTAGGAAAGCGTGCCGATGAGTCCAGATTGCGCTTGTGTTGCGGTCACGGTATCGTCCGCGGCGCCAGGCCGAAAGATCATGGCGATGCCGAAGTCCAGAATCTTGAGATGGCCTTGCGGTGTGACTCGAATGTTGGAAGGTTTCAGATCGCGGTGAATAACGCCTTGGGCATGAGCCGCAGCGAGTCCCTCGGCGAGCTGGCGTCCCAGGTCGAGGACCTGCTTTTCCGGAAGAGCGCCGTGCGCGTGGGCGATGAGTTCGGCGAGGGTGCTACCCGAGACGAACTCCATGACGATGAAGTCGTTGTTGCCATCGCGATCGAATTCGTAAACCGCCGCTACGTTCGTATGATTGAGACGGGCGAGGGCGAGAGCTTCCTTACGAAAGTGACGGCGTGCGGAATCGTCCGCCAGGGAGTTGGGGGGTAAGACCTTGAGGGCCACGTCGCGCTCGAGGCGCTCGTCGCGTGCGCGATACACGATGCCCATGCCTCCCTGGCCGATTTGCTCAAGGATAAGATAAGGGCCGAGCCTGTGGCCTAGCATGTGGGGGCAAGCCGCCTTGTGCGGGAATGGTAGGCAGCGCCGGAGGTCAAGTCAATCGGAAAACCGAAAGCATCGGTTCCCATGATCGGCGAAGGCAGAAAAAAAGAGTGCTGCGAATGAGTTGAAACGGTTTAATATGGGGAAACTGCAGAGTACATCGAGCTTGAGCAAGGGATCTTCTTGAGGTGACGAGCGCTATGCTGCGTGGACAGAGGCTAGTTGTGGGCGGTTTTGCGGCGGGCATGGCTATTTTTCTGATGGGGGCTGGCGCTACGGTTTGCCACGCGCAAGCGGCGGGAGATGGCCGGACGTATTTGCACAAAGATTGGCAACTGCAATCAGCTTGTGACGTGAAGGCCAAAGGCGAGGAGATTTCCAAGGCGGGATTTGACGCCAGCAAATGGCACAAGACGGATGTGCCGGCGACGGTGGTCGGCGCGTTGATCACGGACAAGACGTATCCTGATCCGAACTATGGGACGAATCTGCGGGACTTTCCGGGAATGAATTATTCGAACAAAAGTTTGTTTGCGAATCAGGATTTTCCGAAAGGGAGCCCGTTTGCGTGCGCTTGGTGGTTCCGGACGGAATTCAGTGTCCCGGCGAGCGACGGCGAGAAAAACCGCTGGCTGCATTTCATGGGCATCAACTATCGCGCGAATATCTGGGTGAACGGGCAGAAGATCGCTGACGCGGACAATGTGGCGGGAACGTATCGCAGCTACGAGTTTGATGTGACGAAAGGGCTGGCGCCCGGAAAAGTGAATACGCTGGCGGTGGAAGTGTCGGCGCCACGGAAAAACGATCTGGGGATTACGTGGGTGGACTGGAATCCCACGCCTCCGGACAAGAACATGGGGATTTGGAAGGAAGTGTTTTTGACGGAGAGCGGGCCGGTGTCGGTGCGGAATCCGTTCGTGGCGTCGCAGGTGAGCGCGGACGTGAAGTCGGCGGCGCTTACGGTAGAGGCGGACGTTCGGAACGTATCGAAGGCGGAGGTTAAGGGAACGTTGCGCGCGGAGTTGGCTGGCGTGAGCGTGAGTCAGCCGGTGGTGCTGGGCGCGGGCGAGAGTAAGACGGTGCGCTTCGCGCCGGAGACTTTTGCGGAGCTGAAGCTGGAGAATCCGCGGCTGTGGTGGCCGTACACGATCGGCGAGCCGTATCTTCAGGAAGCGAAGCTGACGTTTGAAACGGGTGGGCAGGCCAGCGACACGGCGAGCACGACGTTTGGCATCCGGCAGATTAGTTCGGAGCTGACGTCGGACGGCCATCGTCTGTTCAAGATCAACGGACGGAACATTTTGATTCGTGGAGCGGCGTGGGCGCCGGATTTGTTTTTTCGATGGTCGTCCGAGAGGGTCGCGACGGATCTGGCGTATGTGAAGGACATGGGCATGAATGCGATTCGGCTGGAAGGGCGGCTGGATCGCGAAGAGCTGTATGAGAAGGCGGATCGCCTGGGGATTTTGGTGATGCCGGGATGGACGTGCTGCGACGCCTGGGAAAAGTGGAGCAACTGGAAGGACGAACAGCACAAAATCGCGGGTGAATCGTTGAAGAGCCAGATGCGCATTCTGCGGAAGCATCCGAGCGTGTTTGTGTGGCTGAACGGGAGCGACAATCCGCCGCCAGCGGTGGTGGAGAAAGCGTATCTGGCGATTGAGAAGGAGCTGGATTGGCCGAATCCGGTGGTGTCGTCCGCGAGCGAGACGTCCACGACGGTGACGGGAAAGTCTGGCGTGAAGATGACCGGGCCGTACGAATACGTGCCGCCGGTGTACTGGCTGGCGGACCAACACTACGGCGGGGCGCATGGTTACAACACGGAGACCAGCCCGGGGCCGGCCATTCCGCCGCGCGAGAGTCTCGAGAAATTTATTCCGAAGGAGCATCTGTGGCCGATCGATGAGGTGTGGAACTTTCACGCCGGAGGTGAGCGGTTTACGACCGTGAATGTGTTCACCGACGGATTGACGCGGAGGTACGGAGCGCCGGCATCGCTCGACGACTATTTGCGGAAGTCGCAGGCGATGACCTACGACGGCGAGCGCGCGATGTTCGAAGCCTATGCGCGAAACAAATATAAATCGACGGGCGTGATTCAGTGGATGCTGAACAACGGCTGGCCATCGCTGATCTGGCATCTCTATGACTACTACCTGGCGCCGGCGGGCGGATACTTCGGGACGAAGAAAGCCTGCGAGCCGGTGCACGTCCAATATTCCTACGATGATAATTCGGTGGCGGTGATCAACGGAACGTACGAGGCGTTGAAGGGTGTGCATGTGATCGCGAAGGTGTACAACATCGACGCGACGGAGATGGCCAGCAAGGATGCCACGCTCGATCTCGCGCCGGACAGCAGCACGAGAGCGTTTGATGTGCCGACGGCCGCGGGCTTGACGCCGACCTATTTTCTGCGGCTGCAACTGCATGACGCGAGTGGCAAGCTGGTGAGCGACAATTTTTATTGGTTGTCGACGAAGCTGGACACCCTGGCGTGGGACAAGCGGAAGGATACGGTGTACACGCCGCAGAAAGACTTCGGCGATCTTACGGGACTGGCCACGTTGCGAACGGCCAAGCTCGAGGCCAAAGCCAGCCGCGGGGCGGACGGAGCGGAGCGCGTCAGCGTCAAGAACCCTACCAAGGGCGTGGCGTTCATGGTGCATTTGCGGCTGACCAGCGGAAAGGGCGGCGATGACGTGGCGCCGGTCTTCTGGGAGGACAACTATTTTTCGCTGCTGCCCGGAGAATCGAAGGAAGTTTCCGTGCGTTACAACGCGGCCGCGCTGCACGGGAAAGAGCCGGTGGTTGAACTGGATGGCTTCAACGTGGCCGCCGGCACGCTAGCGGTGGCTCAATAGTTCTAACGGCGGATTAACCGGCAACGGCCGCAGCACGGGGCTGCTGGTCCATCTCCGGCGGATTACTTCCGGACAGCACGCCTTTTTCAGAGAGCAATTCCCGCGTCAGTGCGGCGCTAATTTCCAGCGCGACGTCCGACTGCATGGCCAGAGCGTCGCCCAAGTTCCGATCGAAGCTGGAGGACCAGAGATGCGTTTGGTCGGCGGCATCGATCAATTGAGCGGTGATGCGCAGACTCCCGCCCGAGCTGCGGACGGATCCTTCGAGAACAGAATCCACGCTCAGCTCCGCAGCGATCTCGAGTATCGACTTTTGCGTGCGCTTATATTGGACCGAAGAAGTGCGGGCAATCACGCCGAGCCGGCGGGTATCGAGCTGGCCGAGACGCGAGATGATCTCTTCGGTCAGTCCGTCGGCGAAGTACTCCTGGTCCGGGTCGGAGCTGAGATTCTCGAAGGGCAGCACGGCGAGCATTTTCTTTGCAACGGGGAGCACGGCACTTTCCGGCAGCGTGACGGCGCAGATGAAGCGATAGCCGAGGCGCGGCAAAGTCTCGATGTAGCGGGGGTTCTGCGCGGTATCGCCGAGCATTTCGCGCAGCGTGTTCACGGCAGTGTTCAGGCTGTGTTCGTAGCCCACGTAAGTATCTGGCCAGAGTTTGTGGCGCAGCGCCTGGCGAGTGACTACTTGCCCAGCTCGCTCCAGGAGCAACTCCAGAATTTGGAAGGGTTTCTCCGCCAGGCGAATGCGGATGCCATGTTTCCGTAGCTCCCGGGACGGCAAATCCGCTTCAAAATTGCCAAAGAGCACTTTGGACTTCGCAGCTTCCCGTTCGACAGCCGCGAGCGGAGTTCGGCGAATCTGATTCGGGCGCGGTACCGCTGGTGCTGCCACAGGCTTCGCTGAGCCGTCATGCATAAAGCGTCCTCCTCACTTGTCTTTTCGCTTAGAGAGACTTGTCCCACGCTTGATTTATTCCCGACCTCCAGGAGCCATCTAAGTAAGCAGCTTGTACCGCCCGGAGCATGCATGGCTGCCGTTGGGTGGATGCGAGGCGGAGACGCAAGCGCTTACGGCAAGGGACCGCCGAAACGATGGTCGGATGAAAAAGGAGTAACACGATGAAAGATGCGGGGAATGTGCTCAAGAGTGCTTCAAGCAGGCGGTCGTTCCTGAAGAAGGGGACGGCAGCGGTAGGGGCAGCGACGGCGGCGGGTCTGGTGATACCGGGCAAGCTGTTTGCCCAGGGCGGGGATGACGAAGACACCCGGCTAACCAAGGGCGATATTGCGATCCTTCGGCTGGCTTCAGCAGCCGAGCAGATCGAAGCCGACCTGTGGCAGCAATACTCGGAACTGGGCGGCACGCAGGACGACGAAGTTTCGGGCGTGAACGGCGGCAACCCAATTTACATTGGGGCGCTGGAGCTTCTCGACGGAGATATGGCGCAATATATTCACGACAACACGGATGATGAGATCTCTCACCACGCCTTTCTGAACAACTACCTGATCTCGAAAGGTGCGGAGCCGGTGGATTTGTCGCACTTTGCCACGTTGCCCAGCAGCCAGGCCACCGGAGCCAAGCAAGTGGGACGCTTGACCAATCTGACGCAGCTCTCGGTAGACACCAGCTGGTGGACGCGGTACCGCAGCACCACCAACCCGGATCTCGGCGCCACGTTCAGGAATGCCTTGCCGAGCCTGGTGAAAGGCCAATTTACGGCCATTCCCAGGACCAATGATGATCTGGGCAACAGCTTCCTGAGCGACAATAATGCGGGGTCGATTGCCGATCGCCTCAAAGCCATCGCTTTCACGGCGGGATTCCACTTTGCGTTCATCGAGCAAGGCGGAGCGAGCCTTTACGGCGCGTTGGCACAGCAAGCCAGCAGCCTGGAAGTGTTGCGCATCCTGATCAGCATCGGCGGGTCGGAAATCATGCACTTCCAGACCTGGCAGGATAAAGCGGGCAACGCCACTCCGTTGACGTTTACCGACCCGGTGAACAAGTCCACGGCGACGTTTGTGGATTTGACGCAGAACCAGCCCGAGGACCTGCAATCGAACCTGATCATGCCGGAACCTTGTGACTTCCTGCACAAGAGCTTGGGTCCGGTCGCCATCATCCGGCCGACAAGCCGGCGCCTTGGGGGTGCCGTGGCGGCCATCCAGAGCTTTGTGGATGACGGGCTGTTCATCGGCCAGAAAGACAAGAACTTCGCGAAGGTCGTGTTTGGCCTTGCGGAGGAAGCGGACGAGGCGCGTCGCAGTCTCTAGCAATGCTTGCAGCATGGTCCGTTTCTGCGGACCACAACGGGCCGCCGCAAAGGCTCGGACGCGAGAGCGTCCGAGCCTTTGCATTTTCTATACATGGCACAAAGACCGGCGCCGGATACAGCGCAACCATTGCAGGCAGGAGGCCATCCAATGCGTTAGAATTGTGAAGCTGCGCGGCCACCAGGGAAGCCGGCGCGCCGCAGCACTTGGCGCCTTGAGAGGGACGAAATGAACAAGTGGAAGCGATTTTTGATGGTAGCCGCTTGCGGCCTGCTGCTGGCAACGACCGCGGCCGCCGACACACTCGAGCTGAAAGACGGCCGGGTTTTCCAGGGCCGGTATCTCGGCGGGACGCGAGCGGTGCTGCGCTTTGAAGTGGATGGCGCGGTACAAACGTTCAGCACCAACGACATCGTGGCGGTGACGTTTACCAACGGTTCCGCAAGCGGCGCTGCTTCGCCCGACAGGTATCCGGCGAATCCGGAGCCACAAGCGTCCACACCGCGGCCACCTGACCAAACTCCTGCTCCCTTGTCCGGCGGGGACGGCGTGACGCTGCCTGCGGGGCAAAGCCTTCTTGTGCGCATGATCGACGGCGTGGATTCCTCGAAGAACAACGTGGGTGACGTGTTCAAGGCCAGCCTGGAGACGGACCTGGTGGTCGGCGATACCGTGGTGGCGCGGAAGGGCACGGACGTCTACGGGCGCCTGTCCAATGCGCAGGAAGCGGGCCACATCTCGGGGAGTTCGGAGCTGCAGCTGGAGCTGACGCGGATCGTGATTGATGGGAGGGATTATCCGATCGTCAGCAGCGACTACACCTTGAAAGGGAAGGGCCGTGGCAAGAATACGGCGGAGAAAGTAGGGGGCGGGGCGGCTTTGGGTGCCATCATCGGCGCGATTGCCGGGGGCGGGAAGGGCGCGGCGATTGGCGCGGGCGTCGGCGCCGGCGCGGGAGGGGCGGTGCAAGTGCTTACCCGCGGCCAGCAAGTGAAAGTGCCGAGCGAGACGCTGCTCGAATTCCGGTTGCAGCAGCCTGCTGCCGTTTCGGTGAGTTCGCGGTAAAAGGCGCGGCTTTCCCTGGAAATTTAAGGCCGGAGGCGAGCTTCCTGGCTGGGCTTTTTTTTCGCCCGCTGGCCCCTAGTAACCGATTGGCCACAAGTACCCCCCATAAAATCCTTGCCACTCCTGCTGTTAGTGACTAAGATACCCCCTCTAGTCTTGGAGACACCATGCCGAAAGAAAAGCCACGCGTCAATATTGGGGAAGTGATCAAAACCTACCGCAGCCAGAGAGGGCTCTCGCAGGGCGATATCGAACGGCGGACCGGGCTGCTGCGCTGCTATCTGTCGCGCGTCGAAAACGGGCACACCGTGCCTTCGCTCGAGACGCTCGCGAAAATCGCCGAAGCCATGGACATTTCGCTGGCCGACTTTTTCCCGGGAACGGAAACGCCGCGCGACCGCGAAACCCAGAAAATGCTGGGCGAGCTTTCGCAGGACGAAATTCGGTTTCTGGTGGAAATCAAGCGATATAGCACGACGCTATCGGACGGAGACAAGCGCCTGGTGCTGGCCATGATCCGCAAGATGGCTACGCTGCTGCCGCCGACATCGGTAGTGAGAAAAGTGCTCGTGCGGCGTCCCACCGCGTAACGAACCACCAGGCAGCGGCCCCGCTAGCTGGTACCTCCGCGAATCAAGCGAATCGCTTCCGGCAGACCGGCGTCGCCAGCGGCGTTTGTGCCTGCGGCTTCGCCGTTGCGTGCTTCTTCGCCTCCGCTGCCTTCGCCCGGCGCAAGAAAAAGATTCGTCTCCACGGCGTGCTGCTTGGTGTACAGGTCGTAGTAGCGGCCGGCGGCAGCGTAGAGTGATTCGTGCGTGCCGCGCTCGATGATACGCCCGTCTTCCACGACGAGAATCTGGTCAGCGCGGCGAATCGTGGAGAGACGGTGCGCGATCACGAAAGTCGTGCGCCCGCGCATCAAGTAGCGCAAGCCTTCTTGAATCAACGCTTCGGACTCGGAATCCAGGCTCGAGGTTGCTTCGTCCAGGATCAGGATGCGCGGATCGGCGAGGATAGCGCGGGCGATGGAGACGCGCTGCTTTTGGCCGCCGGAGAGCTTGACGCCGCGTTCGCCGACGATAGTGTCGTACTGTTTCTCGAAGCCTTCTGCAAATTCATCCACGCGCGCGATACGGCAAGCCGCCAGGATTTCCGCTTCGCTGGCGTCGGGGCGCGCAAACGCCACGTTTTCGCGAATGGTTCCGTCGAAGAGAAAGGTTTCCTGCAGCACCACGCCGAGCTGTGTGCGGTAGGTGTCCAGCCGCGCGGTAGCGAGGTCCACTTCGTCGACCAGCACGCGCCCGCTCGATGGCACGTAGAACGCCGCGACCAGTCCGATGATCGTCGATTTCCCCGCGCCTGAAGGGCCTACCAGTGCCGTCACCGTTCCCGGCTCCGAGCGGAAGCTGATGCCATGCAGCACTTCTTTGCGCGTGTCGTAGGAAAAACTCACCTCTTCCATTTCAACGCGGCCCTGGATGCGCCCGAGCTTGACGGTGCGCGTCGGCAACTCGTCTTCCTGCTTCTCCGTGAGGATTTCGCGCGTGCGCTCGAGCCCTACGACGGCATCGGTGAGTTGCGTGCCGATACCGACAATTTGAAAAACCGGGGCGACCAGCAGGCCGAGAAAGACCGTGTAGGTGACGAACGTTCCCAGAGTCATATGCCCGGCGACAATCTGGCGCGCCCCGAGAAACATGATCAGTGCGCTGACGACGCCCATGAGCGCGGAACCCGACAAGCTCATGAAGGACGTTGCCGTCAGCGTTTTGAGGATGTTGTCCAGCAGCCGCTGCACGCCCGCGCCGAATACCTTTTCTTCGCGTTCTTCGGCGTGATAGCCCTTGACGACGCGAACGCCGCCAAGAGTTTCCGTCAGCCGGCCGGTTACTTCAGCGTTGATTTTGGGGCGCGCGCGGAAGATCGGTCGAATGGTGGCGAAGGCCTTGTTAATTCCGAAGGCAAAGGTGAGCAGGACGGCTGCCGCGACCAGCGTCATCGTCACGCTGATGCGCAAGAGAATCACCATCGCGAACACCGCGGTCATCAAGCCGCCCGCGAACTCCACCAACCCCGTGCCGATTAAATTGCGTACGCCTTCCACGTCGCTCATGATGCGAGACACCAGCACGCCGGTTTTGTTGGCGTCGTAAAACGAGATGGGCAGGCGGCCGATGTGCGCCTGCACCTGGCGGCGCATTTCGGTAATCATTCTTTGCGCGGATTTCGAGAGTAATTGCGTCAGCGTGAAGGAAGTGAGCCCCTGGATTAATGTTGCCGCAAGGACGGCCAGCACGATCGGCAGCAGCAGATGGACTTGCTTCTTGCCGATGACATCGTCGATCAAGTATTTCGTGGAAGCGGGAAGAACCAGGCCGGAAAGCCGGTTGACGGCCATCAATGCAAACCCCGCCGCCAGCAGTCCTCGGCGCGGACGGATCAGCGGCCCAACTAGCGCCCAGGCTTCCGGGAGGCGTTTCCACTTGCTCTTGCGCTTTCCGCCAGCAGCGTTTTTGGCGGCGTCTTTATCCTGTTCTTGGGCCATATGGACGGGCGGTCACACTCGCACGGCACACTCGCACGATTGGATGCGCGTGGTTGTGGGATAACTATACGCCAGGTCGCTGGGGTCGAAGCAGGTTCGCTGCGCTGGCGGTTAATCTCCGGAAGTGCCTACGCGCGGCACGCTGGCCACCGCGGGGCGCTCCAGATTCAACACGCTGGAAATGAATTCGCTGACGGTAAATCCTAGATGGCCCCACAAGCGGCGCTTGAGGCTGGTGTAGTCTTGCGTGCCGCTGAAAAGGTCGCCCACCAGTTGGCGAAACACCGGGCTGCGGCGCATGAATTGCACCATGCGCGTGGTAACCGCGGTGCCCAGGAACGATCCGCGATAGAAACGCCGTACGATGCGCGCCGCGAATTCCAGCTCTGCCGAGAACGCGGCTTTCACTCGTGCCGGATACTTCTCCGGACAGCCTTCCGCAAGCGAGCGGCCGAGCAGTTCGCCAGAGCGAATCGCGTAGAACAGCCCTTCGCCGGTCAGGGGATCGACCCATGCGGCGGCGTCTCCCACCATCGCCCAGTTCTTGCCCACCACCGTTCTTTCCGAAAGCGTGCTCTCTGTCGGCGAGGGCAGAACGTGGCTGTAGAACTTGGCGCCTTCCGTTGAAATATTGTTCTTGGCCACGAACGCATTCAAATGCGTTCTCAGCTCCGCGCTGGTATGCGCAGACATGCTGCCGCAGATGCCCACCGAAAGATGATCGCAGCGCGGAAACGACCAGATGTAGCCCTCGAAGTGCGGAAGAAACTTCACGGTGATGGCGTCAGCGGTTTGCGGAATGAAATAGCCCTGGGTCATTTCCAGTTCGTCGCGCTGCAGTGCGCGGGTTCCGGAAAGCAATTGGTTGCGCGCGCCCGCGGCCACCACCAGAAAATCGCTCTTGCGCCACTCGCCGTCGACGCAATACCGCGGCTTGTCGCCAGTGGTGTCCGCCGCGATCACATGCGAATGATGCACGCGGCAGCCTGCTTCCTGCGCGCGTTCGAGCAGCATGCCGTTGAGCACGCGGCGCGAATAGACGACGATGGGATGCGGCATGTCCAACTGTACGCGGTGCTCGTCGCTGCTGACCAGTTCGACCGAATGAATGAGTTTTTTCGGGTACGGGTTATCGAGCAGGAAAGGGAAGCACTCGATGGCTTTATGGGTGAGTCCGCCGCCACAGGGTTTTTCCCACGCCAGATGCTCGTCGAAAATGTTTACTTGATGGCCCGCGCGCGCCAGCTGTTCGCCGCACATCGCACCGGCAGGTCCGCCACCGACAATCGCAATCTCAGCCATGGCCTGTCTCGTGAAACTTGTGTTTCTTTACGGGCGCGGCGATTGTTGGCCCCGCCCGGTCCTGCCACGGAGCCCGCTCAAGTGATGGGGAAGATCACCAAACAAAAGCCTGCGAGGAGTATAGCACCGAAAACGGCGGCTGCCGTCGCTGAGCCGGTGCTTATTCGGACAACGTCCATGCCGCGCCTCTGGAGAATACTGAGCATCGCGAAGTAAGGCGAAAGCAAGACCAACAGGATTTCACCGCTGTGCAGATAAAAGAGGCCCAGCAGTATCGCCACCCAAATCACCAGCCGAAAAGACAAACCGGCGGCCAGCCGGCGCCATCCGGCTAACTTCGGCGGCGGCCCCACCAAGAACTCCTCCGCGAAATGATGGGGAAGAACCGCTGCGAAAAAGAACGGGAAGCGCGCCCACCGCGCGGCGTTGAGCCACGCTTCCGTCAACGTCAGTTCGAACCAGCCGGTAATCAAGAGCAGCAGCACCAACCCGGAGAAAATCGCGCCCAAAAGTTGTTTCGGCGGGGCCTTCAGTGACCCAAGGGCGACGCGCCAGTTTGCAACGATCGCGACGATTGAGACGAGCAGAAGGAATGCCGCGAGGTAGTCGCCCTCGAAAACGCGCAGCCTGCTCAGCGGATTCCACCAGTGCAGGATTGCCGCGGCGGCCAACGCGGCTGCTCCGAGCAATACCAATGCGGCGCTCAAGCTCGGCGAGTCCGTCTGCGCCTTCACCGTGTCATTGGCCTTTGCGCCTGCGACCTCGCGAAGAAACGGGGCCGCAATCAGCAGAATGCCGGCCAGGCCGCCGATCGCAGCCAGCATCGGCCAGCGCGACGGCAAAGCGGCGGTCGGCTCGAGTTGCAGCAGTTGCGCTGCCCACTGCTGCGACGCTCGCGCCACTCGCGGATCGAATATCAGGCTGACATGCGTCGCGCCCGGCACGACTTCATGCTTGGATCCGCTCGCCGGCGGCACTCCCACAAGCTCCGCCGCGTTAGCCCGCATTGACTCCAGCTCGAATTGTCCGCTGAGCACCAAAGTGTTTCGTGGCTGGCTTGGTGCGCCGTCTAACAGCACCGCCTCGGGCGGCGTGCCGTGTGCCGCCCGCATCGGCGCCGGAGATAACGCCACCACTCCCGCCACCGGCTGCTTGTCCGCCAAGCGCATGGCGATCGCCGCGCCCATCGAATGCCCCGCGAGTATGGTCGTCTGTGGCTGAGCCATGCCCCGTACAAATAAATCCTGCAGCAGCGCCATGCTGCACTGTTCCGCGCGCAGCGGCGAAAATGGCCCGGGCGTCCGTCCGTGACCCGGCAAATCGGGCACGACCACGCGCAGATTCTGGGCCGCAAACCCGCGCGCCACATACGTCATGATCTTTTTGTTCGCCGCCAGCCCGTGCAGGAGCAAAACCGTGCCCTTGCCTCTTCCCGTTTTGCTCTCGATCACGGCCGTATCGAGCTTGCACCCGCCAGCCTCAAACACCACGCTGCGCTCGCGGTACGCCGTGGGCAGCGCGATGAGCATCCCCGCGGCGAACAGCACCACTCCCGCCACGCCTCTTGCTGCGTCGCTCCGGTTCATCGCCATCTCCGGCCGCAGGCCGCGCACCGGCCGCGCCAACGCCCGCAAAAACGCCGCAACCGCCGCGCATGATAAAATAAGTCTTCAGGGCTGGTCGTCTTCCACGGCGTCACGGAGATTCCTTGCATTCCGGCATTCTGACTTTAGAGCAAGCGATTGTGCGTTTTGCGCGCGAGAAACGCAACGGCCGCAAGATCGTCTTCACCAACGGCTGCTTCGATCTGCTGCATCCCGGCCACATCCGCAGCCTCGAACACGCTCGCGCTCTCGGTGATACGCTCATCGTCGGCCTCAACAGCGATGCCAGCGTGCGCGCTCTGAAAGGCCCCGGAAGGCCCGTACTTCCCGAGCTCGAGCGCGCCGAAATTCTTGCCGCGCTCGAATCCGTCGATGCCGTGGTCATTTTCCCCGAGCTCACGCCGCGCGAAATCATCTCCGCGCTTCTCCCCGATGTGCTCGTAAAGGGCGGAGACTGGCCGGGTGATCAAATCATCGGCAGGGAAGAAGTGGAAGCCGCCGGCGGCCGCGTCGTCTCGATTCCGGTTGTGCCCGGATATTCCACCAGCGCGATTCTTGAGAAAATTCGTCAAGGAGCCAGCCCCGCGAAGGCGCCCTCCTGATCATCCTTACATGATTCTCCCTGCGGTTCGAGAGCGTTTGGAAGCGGTGCTGCGCCACCCATCGATGGACGGCGTGCTCGCGGCATTGCGCACCGGCGGCAATCACGTCGCGCTCTCCGGATTGCACGACGTCGCTAAAGCCCTGGTCGCCGCGTACATCACCCACGAACTGCGCCGCCCCGCGTATTTCGTCACCGCCTCGAATCGCCGCACCGAAGCTCTCGCGGACACACTGCGCTTTTTCCAAACCATCTTCCCCGGCTCGACCGGCGGCGTAGCCACTCTGCCCGCCTTCGATGCGCTCCCTTGGGAATCGCAGAATCCTCACGCCGACATTCTCGAACGCCGCGCCGCCACGCTCTTTCGTCTGGCCGACGGCCAAATCTCCCTGGTGATCGCGCCGGTAGCGGCCGCGCTCTGGCGCTACCAAGATCCCGTCACGTACTTATCCCTGGCCCGTTCGCTCACCAAAGACGCCGAAATCCAGCACGACACGCTGATCTCCCATCTCGCAGGCGTCGGCTACGCCCGTACGGAAATGGTCGAACTCCCCGGCCAGTTCGCCGTGCGCGGCGGCATCATCGACGTCTTTTCTCCCGAAGCCATGCGCCCCGTTCGTATCGAACTCCTCGGCGACACCGTCGAGTCCGTCCGCGAATTCGATCCGCGCACGCAACGCTCCGTGGCTCCCGTGGTCCGCACCACACTCCTTCCGCTCACCGAATGGACCTACTCCGGCAGCCGCAACGGAGATTCCGCTGCCGAAGATACTGGCTTTGCGCCAGCCTCTTATTTCGGTCCGGCGGCCGAGCCCGGCTCCAGTTCCTTGTTCGAACTCGCCGAAAGCTCGCTGCGCCCTATCGTCTTCCTCGATGAGCCGCAGACGCTCCGCGAGACCTCCGAAAAGCACCTAGCCGCAGCCACTGCAAGTTACGAACGCTACGGCCGTGCCAACTCTCCCACCGCCACCCATTATTTTTGGACCGAAGAACAATTCTCCGCGGCGCTTCAGAAGACTTCGCAAATCCATCTCGAACAACTCACCCTCAGTCTCGGCGTAACGCCACAATTCGAGCTTTCCTCCCGTCCCAGCGCCCGCTTTCATGGCGATGTGGTCGCGTGCATGAGCGAAGTCAAATCGCAGCTCGCCGCCGGCGGCAAAGTCTTTCTCACCGCCGCTAGCACCGGCGAACTCGAACGCCTCGCCGACATTTCCCGCGAATACGAAGTCCCCTACGTTCTCGGCGAATCCGAAGATGCCGCCGCCGGCTTCACTGCCGAAGGCGCGCACGAATCCGCCGCCCTGCTCCTCATTCGCGCGCCGTTCCCCGAAGGCGTCGCCTTTCCCGATGCCTCGCTTACACTCTTCGGCCACGCTGATCTCTTCGACGTCACCCCCACCGTCGATCGCCCCAGCCGCAAAATTCGCACCTCCGGCTTCTTCAGCGATTTCGCCGACCTGAAAGCCGGAGACTTCATCGTCCACGTCGATCACGGCATCGGCCAATTCGAAGGCCTCCGCCTGATCGAGTCCGACGGACGCCGCGGCGAGTTCATGCTCCTGCGTTACGCCGACGATGCCCGCCTCTACGTTCCTCTCGAACGCATGGACCTGGTGCAAAGCTATCGCGTCGTCGAAGGCATGCATCCTCCGCTCGACCGCCTAGGCGGCACCGCCTGGAACACCCGCAAAACGCGTGCCCGCAAATCCGTCGAAGATATGGCCGAGCAGCTTCTCGCCCTCTACGCCCAGCGCAAAACCGCCCCCGGTTTCGCATTCTCCGCCGACGGAAACTTCCAGCGCGAATTCGAAGACGCTTTCGAGTTCGAGGAAACCAACGACCAGAACACCGCCGTCGCCGACATCAAGCGCGACATGGAGCGCCCCTCGCCCATGGATCGCCTCCTCTGCGGCGACGTCGGCTACGGAAAAACCGAAGTGGCCATGCGCGCCGCCTTCAAATCCATTGCCGACAGCAAACAAGTCGCCGTCCTCGCTCCCACCACCGTACTCAGTTTCCAGCATTTCGAGACTTTCAAGCGCCGCTTCGCTCCCTTTCCCGCGCGCATCGAGATGCTCAGCCGCTTTCGCACCGCCGCCGAGCAAAAGAAAATTCTCGCCGACCTCGAATCCGGCAAAGTCGATATCGTCATCGGCACGCATCGCCTATTATCAAAAGACGTGAAATTCGCCGATCTCGGCTTGCTCATCGTCGACGAAGAGCAGCGCTTCGGCGTCGCGCACAAAGAACGCCTCAAGGAAATTCGCCAGAACGTTGACGCTCTCGCGCTTTCCGCCACTCCCATTCCTCGCACTCTGCACATGTCCCTCGTCGGCCTGCGCGACATGTCCCTGATCGAAACGCCGCCCCGCGACCGTCTGGCCATTCAAACCGTCGTCCAGCCTTTCAACGAAGCTCTCGTCACCCACGCCATCGAAACGGAACTTGCCCGCGAGGGCCAGGTCTATTTCATCCACAATCGCATCGAGTCCATCTACTCCCTCGCCACGCTCATAGGCAAACTTGTTCCGAAAGCCCGTGTCGTGGTCGCGCACGGCCAGATGGGCGAAAAGGAACTCGAAGCCGTCATGCTCAAGTTCATCCGCGATGAAGCCGACGTCCTCGTCGCCACCACCATCGTCGAAAACGGACTGGACATTCCCCGCGCCAACACCATCCTCATCAACCGCGCCGATCGCCTCGGCCTCGCCGAGCTTTACCAGTTGCGTGGCCGCGTTGGCCGCTCGCATCAACGCGCTTACGCCTATCTCCTCGTTCCCCAGGAAACCATTCTTTCCGAAATCGCCCGCAAGCGTCTCTCCGCCATGAAGGAGTTCAGCGAACTCGGCGCCGGCTTCCGTATCGCCGCGCTCGATCTCGAACTCCGCGGCGCCGGCAACATGCTCGGCCGCCAGCAGCATGGCCATATCGAAGCCGTCGGCTTCGACCTGTACTGCTCGATGCTCGAACGCGCCGTCTCCAAGCTCAAGAACGAAGAAGTCGCCCCCGAAGTCCACACCACGCTCAGCCTCGGCTTTGACGTACGCATTCCGCCGGACTATATCCCCAGCGAGAACCTCCGCCTGCGCACCTACAAGCGTATCTCCACGATCGCCAACGAGGACGAAAAGCAGGACGTCCGCCGCGAGCTCGCGGACCGCTTCGGCCCCCTCCCCACAACCGTAGAAAACCTTTTGGAGTATGCCGTCCTCAAATCCATGAGCGAGCGCCTGCGTATTTCCGCGGTCGAGCGCCAGGGCAACCGCGTGGCCATTCGCTTTCATCCGGAAACGCCCCTCGATCCGGCTCATCTCGTTCAGGTGATCCGCTCGCGCCAGGGCATTAAGCTCGATCCCAGCGGCGTTTTGTGGATGGAAACGAAGAAGGGCGAGTCCGTGCCCGCGGCCGTCAGAAACGTATTGCTCGGCCTTCAGGCTCAAGGCTAAACTGTAGGTGAGGAATCGATGCGAAAACTAGTTGTACTCGCGGCACTTTTTGCCGCCCTGCCGCTATTTGCTCAGGACCCGCCCCCGGCCCAGGAACCCAAGCCTGCTCCCCCCGTTCTCGAGAAGCCCGGCATGGCACCAGCCGATGACAAAGACAAGGCCGCGCCAGTCAAGCAGGCCAAACCTCTCGCGCCGAAGGCGAAACCCGCCAGCAATCCCGCCAGCGGCAAAGTCGTCGAAGAAATCATCGCCCGCGTCAACAACGAGATCATCACCCGCTCGGAGTACGACAAATCCCGCGCCACCGCCGAAGACGACGCGCGCCAGGAGTGCCAGGGCAAGTGCACTCCCGAACAGCTCAAGACCTCCATCGAAGACCGCCAGAAAAACTCTCTCCGCGATCTCATCGATCAGTCCCTTCTCGTACAGCGCGGCAAGGACATGGGAGTCAGCGTAGAACCCGAAATTATCAAGCGCCTCGATGCCATTCGCATTCAGAACAAGCTCACTTCCATGGAAGAGCTTGAAAAGGCGGTCACCTCGCAGGGGCTGAACTGGGAAGATTTCCGCAACAACATTCGCAGCCAGATTCTCACGCAGCGCGTCATCAGCAGCGAAGTCGGCTCGCATATCACCATCGGCGACGACGAAATCCAGAAATTTTACAAAGAGCACAAAACCGAGTTCGTCCGCCCCGAGCAAGTCGCTCTTCGCGCCATCGAAGTCAATACGGAAGGGAAGAAGCCGGAGGAAGTTCCCAAGCTGAAAGAAAAAGCCGAGACTGCTCTCAAGCGCGTCAAGGACGGCGAAGATTTCGGCGAAATCGCCAAGCGCTTCTCCGACGGCGCCACCGGCAAGGAAGGCGGCTTTCTGGGCACTTACAAACGCGGCGAGCTTTCCAAAGAACTCGAGGATCGTGTCTTCAAAATGAAGCGCAACGACCTCACCGACATTATCGAAACCAAGCAGGGCTACCTGATCTTGCAGGTCCTCGAACATTACGACGAGGGCGAACAGCCTCTCGAAAAAGTTCGAGGCGACATCACCGACCATCTCTACAGCCAGCGCATGGAGCCCGCTCTCCGCGAATATCTAAAGACTCTTCGCGAACAAAGCTACGTGGTCATCGCGCCCGGCTATCAGGAAATCGCCGGCGGCGGCAATTCCGAAATTCAGGAAGTCTCCGCCACCCCCGAAGCCGCCGCCAAGTCCAAAAAGAGCCGCAAAAAGTTCCTCCTCTTCGGCAAACGCTCCGGCGAAACCGCCAAATCCTCCCTACCCTAAACCGCCGTAACCGCTGTCGCTGTTACCAGTCGAGATGGGGCGCAGCACCGCTGCGCCCCATCTCGGCACGATCCCGCCGTCGACGCTCTTTCTCTTCTTTTCTTCCTCCGTGTCCTCTGTGCCCTCTGTGTTACAGCTTCTTCCGCCCCTTTCATACTCCGTCCCTCGAGGCGCGGCCCTCGTCACCCCCCGCCAGATTCTGCTATTCTCCCCAAGACCAATCCATGAAAACCAACTTCATCTCCGATCTCGCCGGCGAACAAACCATCACCAGTTTCTTCCTTGTCCACGAAAAAGAAATCCGCAACACCCGCGAAGGCCGCTCCTACCTCCGCCTCTCTCTCGGCGATCGCAGCGGCACCATCGAAGCGCGCATGTGGGATCTCTTCGAAGCCCCAGCCAAAGACATCAGCCGCGACGACTTCGTAAAAGTCCAGGCTCGCGTCGAAATCTACCGCGACCGTCCGCAGCTTTCTCTTACGCAAATCCGCATCGCCAAACCCGACGAAATCGATCTCGCCGACTACCTCCCGCACACCAAGGAAGACATCGGCAAACTCTGGTCCCAACTCCTCGACTTCGCTAATTCCATCAGCAATCCCTGGCTGCAAAAACTCACTCTCGGCATACTCACCGACCCCACGACCGCCGAACGCTTCAAGCGCGCCCCAGCCGCCAAAGTCATGCACCATGCCTATCTCGGCGGCCTCCTCGAACACGTAGTCGGACTCTGCGGTCTGGCGAAACAAATCGCCGCGCATTATCCCGAGCTAAATCTCGATCTACTCCTCACCGTCGCACTGCTCCACGACGTCGGCAAACTCGATGAACTCTGCTACGACCGCGCCATCGGCTACACCCCCGAAGGCCAGCTCCTCGGCCACATCGTCATGGAAATCGACACGGTAAGCCGCGCCATCGACGCCATCCCCGGCTTCCCATCGGCGCTAAAAACGGTCGTCCAGCATCTGCTCATCAGCCATCACGGCCAATACGAATTCGGCTCCCCCAAACTCCCCATGATCCGCGAAGCCCTGGTCTTCCACTACATGGACGACCTCGACTCGAAACTAGCCGCGGTCCGTTCCGCTCTAGCCACCGAATCCGGCGATCCTCTCTGGTCCACCTACAGCAACGCCCTATCCCGCAAATTCCTAAAACTCGACGCATTTCTTAAAGGCACTGGTCAAGGCGACCACGGCCCGAAGTAACCCGTATCGTTTTGAGCGCCATCGCGCGGACCGTTTGAATGGACAATGAGTTCAAAAAGGAAAAAGGGATCGCCGCATATCTTCTGATGACCTTCGTGGGTGCTTGGGGATTGTGGTTGATTGGATGGATTATTTCTACCCGCGTCCTCCTGATTTCGCCATCCCATCCTGCTTTTCAGTTCGTACTCCTTCCGGGAGCCTTCACGCCGGCGATCGCGGCGATCATCGTCCGGAAGTGGATTACCCATGAAGGATTTTCTGACGCCGGTCTCCGGCTCGGCTGTAAGGAGAACTGGAAATACTACGTTTTTGCCGGGTATCTCTTGCCGATGGTGGTCGTCGGAAGCATCATGGGGCTCGCGGTTCTTTTGGACATCAGCCGCCCCGATTTTACCTTGCAGCGATCCTTCAGCGCACTGCTGCCGCAGCTAAAGCTTCCTTCCCTGCGAGTAACCCCAGCCTTCTGGGTTCTGCTCCTACTCCAGCAGATGATTGTAGGTGTGCCTGCTGGAACGCTTATCACCTGGGGTGAGGAATTCGGCTGGCGCAGCTATCTTCAAATTCGCCTTTGCGCGGACCGGCCGGCGCTCGCTGCTGTCGTCACTGGACTTATCTGGGGCCTGTGGCATTACCCGCTAATCGCTCTCGGGTACGAGCATTACGAAAACATTGGCGTGGGGCTTCTGGTATTCCCATTGAGCACCATCATGCTCTCGATCATTTTCGGATGGCTGCGCATAAGAACGGGAAGTGTTTGGGCCAGTAGCATCGCCCATGGCGGGACCAATAGTTTTGGCGCATCCTTGCTGTTGTTGCTTTTTCTTGGTGGACCAGGTTTTACTTTCGTCAGCTATCTCGGGGTTTTGTCGTGGATACCCTTGGGAGCCCTTTGCGCTTGGATTCTTTTGACCGGGCAGCTGCATCCAGAGACCGCGTCGGCACACGCTGAAAACAAATGACCGTATCAATGACCGTATCAACGCCTAGTTCGAACCTCGGCCGTCACGTGTTTGGAGTGGCGGCTGTGGCCGTTGGCCTCATCACGCTGGCCTGGCACGACTACAACGGCGGGCATGCACTGCGTTACATCGTCTACGCTGCCGCCGCTGCCCAGATCTTCGGTGGCGCTGCAATTCAGTTCCGTCGGACCGCGAAAGCGGGCGCAGCCGTTCTTAGTGCGGCGTATCTTGTCTTGGCCTTACTGTGCGTGCCAGGAATCGTCGCCGCACCGCGAATCTACAATAGCTGGGGCAACTTCTTCGAGCAGTTCTCTCTCGTGACCGGAGCGGCGATCGTCTATGCTCGCTTGTCATCGGCGTGGTCACCGGAAACGCTTCCTTGGATCGGCCGCATTCTATTGGGCCTCTGTGCCGCTTCTTTTGCTCTCGAACAGGCCTTTTATCTTGGCGCTACCGCCAATTTTGTCCCGAAGTGGATTCCGCCAAGTCCGATGTTTTGGGCGGTAGCGACGACTGTTTTGTTCGCACTCGCGGCGGCGGCTCTTCTTGCGAATTGCTTGGCCCTTCTCGCGGCTCGCCTGCTGACAGTGATGGTCGTGAGCTTTGGGCTACTCGTGTGGGTACCGTTGGTTCTTTCGGATCCCCACAATCATACCAATTGGAGCGAAAACGCCGAGACCTTCGCGATTGCCGGAGCAGCATGGATTCTCGCTGATCTCCTCGGCGAGCATCGGCTTACTGACTATCGCCCGCGATGACGTCACGTGTGCCGGCTCACGCGAGGTAAGGATGCGCCACTCGCCCTTTTAAAGATTAGTTTTCTATTATAAATTGTGGCAGCGAAAGCAGCCAAGAAGGCCCAAAAAGAGAAGCTCAAGGGGGCAAGCAAGCACTCATCATGAAAAAGAGTGGTACCAAGAGAGTCGAATCTGCATCTCGACTGATTGACGCGAGAATCCAGGAGCTAAGCGGCTGGCGCGGGGAAACCCTCAGCAGAATGCGCAAGCTCGTCAAGCAAGCCGACCCGGACGTCGTCGAGGAGTGGAAGTGGATGGGCACTCCGACTTGGTCGCACGACGGCATCATCTGCACTGGCGAATCCTACAAGAATGTCGTGAAGCTTACCTTCGCCAAGGGCGCGTCGCTGAAGGATCCGGCCCGTCTCTTCAACTCGAGTCTCGACGGAAACGTACGCCGCGCGATCGACATCCACGAAGGAGAAGAAGTTGACGAGTCCGCCTTCAAGGCGCTCGTTCGCCAAGCGGTCGCCCTCAACAGTTCTGGCAAGTCGAAACCTTCGAAGAAAGCGAAGTCCTAAGGGATTCCGCCCCT
>DATNNV010000006.1:0-147103 GCA_035601655.1 Candidatus Dormiibacterota bacterium | reverse complement strand
CGATTTCTATTTAGGGGGTCGGAGCTTTAGCTCCGACATTCGCCCGCCTTAAAAAAAGGGCCTTAGTCCCCGAAGCCACTTCTAAGACTCACTCCGCCAGCCGCGTCCGCATCTCGTCCAACCGATGCCGCAGCGACCCGTCATAAACCGTGTCCCCAATCCTCACCACCGCTCCACCCAACAACGCCGCATCCAGCGCATACCGCGTCTCCACGCGCTTGCCCGTCAGCCGCGCCAGCATCCCCGCCAGTTCCGCCTTCTGCGCCGCATTCAACTCCACCGCCGAGCGCACTTCCGCCTCCGCAATCCCTTGCCGCTGCCGGATCACTTCCTGAAACCGCTCCACAATCTCGGGCACAATTGCCGTACGCCGGTGATCCACAATCACGAAGAGAAAATTCCGGATAATCCTGCTGGCCCCCAACCGCGCCAGGATTTTCTCGATCACTCCATGCTTCGCCTCGCGCCCCACCGCCGGACTCGCCAGAAAATTCCGCAGCTCCGCCGATTCCGCATAAGCCCCGCCAAAATCAGCGAGCTGTTTCGCCGCAGGCTCCGCCGCTCCCTGCGCCAGCGCAATATCCGCCAGCGCATTCGCATACTGCAGGCTCGCGGACTTCAATTCGGCCTCGCTTCCAGCGTCTTCACAAAATTGTCGATCAGCGATTCCTGCGCCGCCGGAGTCAATTGCTTCACCAGCAGGCTTTCCGCGCCATCCACCGCCAGCTTTGCCGCCAGTTCCTTCAATTCCTTCCGCGCCGTACGCTCCGCCGCTTCGATTTCCGCTTTCCCCGCCGCCGCAATCTTTTCTTCGTCGCTCAGCGTCGCCGCGCGAATCCGCTCCACTTCCGCCGCCGCTTCCTTCTTGGATTCCTCGCGCAACGCCGCCACTTCCTTCTGCAGATTCGCGAGCTTCGTTTCCGCTCCGCGCAACTGCCGGTCCGCTTCGGCTTTCGCCGCCGTCGCTTTCGTGATCGCCGCGCTGATGCTCTCCGCATTCTTGCGGAACACCGGCGGCAGCTTCTTCGCAAACACCCACACGATCAGCGCCGCCACAATCGCGAAGTTAATCCACTTGAAAATCTCGCTGAAATGCTCCGTGGCCGCGTTCGCGCCACCTTCCGCTGCTCGCGCACTCGCCACCCCAGCGAACAGCGTCGCCACCAGCAACATCACGCACACGCTCGCCATCCGCAGCTCCCGCCGAGTCTTCCTCATCGCGCCTCTCTCGTGGAACCGCCAGGCCGCGGTGCCGCTTGCAAAATCCTGCTCGCAATTTCCGCCGCCAATTGCCCAACCGTACCTTCCAGGTCCCGCCGCGCCGCCGCCTGTTCCCCAGCGATGCGCTGTTTTCCCGCTTCCACTTCCGCTGTCGCTTTTGCCCGCGCCGCTTTCACCTGCGCGTTGCGCTCATCCAGCAGCTTCTTCCGCGCCGCTTCCTGCTCGACGTACACCTGCGCTCGCGCCTGTTTTAGCGCTTCCTGATACTGCCGAATCTTCTCCGCTGCCGCCGCTTGCGCCGCCTCCGCCGCCTTCTGCGCGCCCGCCGACCGCGCTTCGCGCTCCGCCATCACTTTCAGCAGCGGTGCGAAGAATAGTGTCCGTAAAATGAAGTAAAAAAGCAGGATAATCAGCGCTGTGGGCACAGCCTGAAGGAAGAGATCGCCAAGTTGGTGACCGATACCTTGCATTTGAAATGTTTCGCCAGCACCGCTAGGTTGGCAGCCACACCGCGTTCCACTCACGACCCCGGCACGGTGAGCTTTAAGCAGCCGCTTCGAAACTAAACTTTATAACATCGCCCGCCTTTCCCGTCAAACGCGCCCCGCCGCCACAAAGCCCGCCGATTCCCTTGTAGTGCGCAGCATGCCGCGCCACTATAACCCTGCGCCAGTATCGCGAAGCCACAGCCGCAACCAGCAAGACCCGAAACAATCCGCTGTTAACGAGTTACGCCCAATCCCGTAACTCCTTTAGAATGAACACTTAAAGAAGTATAGCAAAACAAAGGACTTTAACCGGCTCTATTAACATCCAGTCTTAAGAGCGGGTTGCCGACTAGCTGTCATCCTGAATCTCCGCGGTCTTGGCGGGGCGCGGGATTTGCTTTTCGCCTTCCAACGCTCCAATTTCGAAGATATCAACAGAGCGACTTTAACCCCGTTTAGAATCAACACTTGCGCTAAACTTTGGGGACCTGCAGCCCTCCAAGGAAACGTCCAGCGTCCGTATCACGGCGCCTGCCCGCAACCGGTGCCCAACCCCGATGATGAAGATGGCGAAATCGTTTCAGGCATCGGACGAAGTGAATCCTCCATTCCTCTGAGAGCGTGGAGGCGGTACCCTAGTCGAAATGAGCGCAAGCGGCCAGAAAGCCAGGCAGAAGGTTCGCTACATGAAGAGCGGAATGGCGATCTTATTCCTCGCCTTCTTAGTTCCGAGTGCTTCGGAACCATCGATCCGCAGTCCGCGCGCTACTTGTAAGAAGAGCCAGCTTTTCGAGGCCCAGAGCGTCGTTTTCTGGTCCACTCCGTCTCGGGTGCCGGGTTTTTTCTACAAGTCCGGCATGGCGATCGATGCGGACGGCGCGTTCCGCGCTTACCATCCTAAGGACAAGCTCGGACTTGATTCGTTGGACCACGCGGGGCATCGCGGAAACTGGTGGGCGCTGGTCACCGAGGATGGCAAGACCAGCGGACGCCCCGTCGTACAGAAGAAGTCGGATCCGGCTCCAGGATATTATGTGTCCACCACCGCTCTCTACGATCCCGGTAATCCCAATCCCCGCGATCCGCACCGCTATGTGGACGCCGCGAAAATTCCCTACGTGGTGCTTCATCCCCGCGCCCTAAATCACGCTCGATTAGGTGACTTCGCCACGGTCGTGAATCTTCAGAACGGAAGAATTTCCGCGGCGCTGGTGGCCGACGAAAGCGCGCCAGACCTTCCCGTCGGCGAAGGCTCGATCGCCCTGGCCAAAGCCTTGCGCATTGACTCCAGTCCGCGGTCTGGCGGGAAGGATGGAGCCGTCGCCTATCTCATTTATCCTGGTTCTGGCAACGGCAAGCCCCGGCCGCTGCAAGAGATCATCGCCAACTCCACGCGGCTATTCATGGCCTGGGGCGGGTTAGACAAGCTGAACGCGTGTCTGGCAGACGAATAGCGGTTGAGCCTGTGTGAAATTCGAACGAGAGTCGGCGATCCATTCGGAGGCCGATAACCACCTTAGAATCAACACTGGTCAAGTGCATCAAAACACGGAGCCCGCAGCTTGATTCTATTGGCAGCCGCCGATAAGCTTGATGTTTCTCCTTCCAGGTGAACCAAATCATGGACCAGATTCACGTCACATTGCCCGACGGCAGCGTCAAAGATGTCCCCAAAGGGACCACGCCTGCCGACATCGCCAGAGGCATTTCGCCGCGCCTGGCTGACGCCGCGCTAGTCGCGCGCATCGCCCAGCTTAACAACGGCGAAGGCGAACTCGTCGACCTCAAGCGCCCCCTCGATCGCGACGTCAAGCTGCAAATCCTCACCGATCGCGATCCCGATTCTCTCTTCGTCTTTCGCCATTCCGCCGCGCATCTTCTCGCCGCCGCCGTCATGGAGCTGTACCCCAACGTCCAGCTCGGCATCGGCCCGCCGGTCGACAACGGCTTTTTCTACGAATTTCTCCGCGAAGAACCGTTCACTCTCGACGACCTCGCGAAAATCGAAAAGAAAATGCACGAGCTCGCCGCTCAGGATATTCCCAATGAGCGCAAACTCATCCCCAAGCCCGAAGCCCTCGAGCTCTACAAAAAGACCAACCAAATCTTCAAGTGTGAACTCGTCGACGAAAAAGCCACCGAGCCGATGGTCTCCTTCTACACCACCGGCAAATTCATCGATTTCTGCCGCGGCCCGCACATTCCTTCCACCAAGCGCATCCACGCATTCAAATTGATGAGCGTCGCCGGCGCCTACTGGAAAGGCCAGGAAGGCAATCCGCAGCTCCAGCGCATTTACGCGGCGGCTTTCTTCACGCAAAAAGAGCTCGACGAATATCTCCACCGTCTCGAAGAGGCCAAGCGCCGCGATCATCGCAAGCTCGGCACCGAGCTCGACCTCTTCAGCATTCAGGAAGAAGCCGGCCCCGGCCTGATCTTCTGGCATCCCAAAGGCGGCCTCGTCCGCAATCTCATTGAAACCTGGCTGCGCGACGAACTCCTCAAGCGCGGCTACGATCTCGTCTACACCCCGCACATCATGCGCCTCGATCTCTGGAAAACCAGCGGCCACACCGGCTTCTACAAAGACAGCATGTTCGGCCCCATCGAAGTCGAAAAAGCTCTCTATCAGCTCAAGCCCATGAATTGCCCGGGCCACATCCTGATTTACAAATCCAAGCTGCGCAGCTACCGCGATCTTCCCGTACGTTTCGGCGAACTCGGCACCGTTTATCGCTACGAACGCAGCGGCGTCCTCCACGGCCTTCTGCGCGTCCGCGGCTTTACGCAAGATGACGCGCACATTTTCTGCATGCCTTCGCAAATCGAGGCCGAAATCGAAGCCTGCATGGATTTCGCCTTCGCCGTCATGAAAAATTTCGGCTTCGACAAATTTGAAGTCGAGCTTTCCGACTGGGACTCCTCACATCCGGAAAACTACCCAGGCAAACCGGAAGACTGGCATCGGGCGTCGACCGCGCTAGCCGAAACCATGAAGCGCCTGAACATTCCCTACAAAGCCGTTACCGGCGAAGCCGCATTTTACGGTCCAAAAATCGACGTCAAGCTCATCGACGCCATCGGCCGCTCCTGGCAGCTCACCACCGTGCAATTCGATTTCAACTTGCCCGCGCGCTTCGGTCTCGAATACGTCGGCGAAGACGGCGCGAAGCATCAGCCGCTGATGGTCCATCGCGCGCTGCTCGGCTCCGTCGAACGCTTCTTCGGCATTCTCGTCGAGCATTACGCCGGCGCGTTTCCGCTCTGGCTCGCCCCCGTGCAAGCCGAAATCTGCCCGGTCAGCGAAAAAGTGGCCGACTACGCCAAGCACCTCACCGAAACACTCAAGAGCCACGGCCTGCGCGTCCATCTCGACGACCGCAATGAAAAGCTCCCCGCGAAAATCCGCGACGCCCAGCTCCAAAAAATTCCCTACATGCTAGTCGTAGGCCCCAAAGAAGCCGAAGCCGGCTCCGTAAGCGTCCGCCACCGCACCAAGGGCGACCTCGGCCCACGTCCCCTAGCCGACGCCATCGCCGCCCTAAAACAAGAATCCGACTCCCGCGCCATCGGCTGAAGCGCCCCTTGGAGTGCGGCGGCCCGACGCCGCTTTTGCAGCCGAAGCGCAACCCAGCCCGACCCGCGAAGCCCCCCCTTTTTGCTATCATGGCGCCGCGCCGATTCACGAGGCCTAAATGTTCTCGCGCCGATTTCTTCTAGCAGCCACAACCGCCTTCGCGCTAGCGCCCCGCTTCGCCATCGCCAAGGACGAAGTACCCTCCTCGCTCGACCACATCCTCCTCGGCTGCGACGATCTCGACCACGGTATCGCTTTCGTCGAACAGCACACCCGAGTCCGCGCCGCATTCGGCGGCATCCATCCCGGACGCGGCACCCGCAACGCCCTCCTCGCTCTCGGCGAGCGCCGCTACCTCGAAATCATCGCCCCAGATCCGCAACAACCCAACGCGCCCGACAACTACGGCCTACAAAAACTTGATGAGCCGCGCCTAATCACCTGGGCCGCCCACTCCGGGAACATCCAAGCCCTGGCCGATCGCCTCGCCACAGCAGGAATCGCCGCCGAAGGCCCCACCCCCGGGTCTCGCAAACGCCCCGACGGCCAACTCCTCCAATGGCAAACGCTGAATCTGAAAGACAACGCCAACGGCCTGCTCCCCTTCTTCATCGAATGGAGCGCCGACTCTCCGCATCCTTCTGTCACCGCGCAGAGGGGCTGTCACCTCGCAAATTTCGAAATCCTCACCCCCGATCCCGACGCGCTAACCAAAACCGCCAAGCAACTCGGCCTCGATGTCGCCATCAGCAAAGGCAACACCGCGCAACTCCGCGCCACCATCTCCTGCGCCGGACGCGACCTCATCCTCACTTCCTGACCATAGCCGCAGCCCCTGTGCCTCTTGCAGCGCAAGCCTCTGTGCGTGCTATACTTTTCACCCTGTCCCCACGCGGTAACTCGCCGGGGCAGTGTGGTTGAAATCGGGGCTGTTCGTGCTCGTATTACCAGGCGAACAGCTTAAGGCTGGCAGGGGGGAATCATCGCAGAGCGGAATTTCCGGCAGCAGACCGACCGAGTCCGGGTGAACGAACGGATTCGGGCTCGTGAAGTCCGGGTGATTGACGAAGAAGGCGGCCAGTTAGGCGTAATGCAGCCATTCGAAGCGGTTCGCATGGCGAAAGAAAAAGGGCTGGATCTCGTGGAGATTTCGCCGACCGCTGACCCGCCCGTTTGCAAAATCACCGATTACGGCAAGTTTCTTTATCAGGCCAACAAGAAAGCGCACGAACAGCGCAAAAGCAGCCGCGGCTCCGCCCTGAAGGAAGTAAAGTTTCGGCCCAATACCGCGGAGCACGATTATCAGGTTCGCAAGAATCAGATTATCCGCTTCCTCGGCGAAGGGCACAAAGTGCGCGCCATGATTTTTCACCGCGGACGCGAAATGGCGCACCAGGAAGTGGGCCGCGCGAAGATGACGCGGTTGCTTGGCGAAATCGGAGACCAAGGCCAGATCGAAACCATGCCGCGCATGGAAGGCAACGTCCTGGTAGCTCTGCTCGCGCCGAAGAAGAGTTCGGGCAGCGTCACCACCGGCAAGCCTTCTTAGCCGGCAGGCCAGGCTCTTTGTAGTGGCGCAGCATGCTGCGCCAGCATTTCTGTAGACGCCATCCTTTTAGGGCGGCCAGTGGTAGCGGCGGATTTTCCGCCCCAAAAGATATCGAGGTAAGGAGAGATTTCCAGCAATGCCACGCAACTCGACAAAGCCAAAACTCAAGCTAAAAACCCATCGCGGCGCGCGCAAGCGCTTCAAGATCACCGGCTCCGGCAAAATCAAGCGCGGGCATTCCGGCAAGCGCCACCTGCTCGGCACCAAAAAGCCCGGGCGCATGCGCAAGCTCAAGAAGCTGACCTTGGTGAGCAAAGCCGATATGCTCAAGACCAAGCAAATGCTTCCCTACGGCTTCTAAGCCGTAGCTTCGATTTTTCTTTAGGGGGCTTTAGCCCCTGAAGCCAATTTTCGAGCCAGGCAGCGCTTCACGGGTGCCTGCCGGCCGAATGGCCTGACGCAAGTCAGGTTCTGCAGCAGCGGGACGGCAATGTAGTGGCGGACCTTTAAGTCTGTCAGTTTCGTAACCAGCCGCCAGCGTCACTCCCGCCAATTCACGCGCACCGCGCGTGAATCGAGCCGCAAGGCTCGCAGTTGCAACGCATCACCGGAGACAAACCCGTTGTGCAGCGCGAGTCTCTTCGCGCGCGCACAACCTGTTTGCCTCCCAGAAAAAGTCTGTAGCTTGGGCCTTCAGGCCCGAGGCTTTTCCGATCGATTATCACCATCGACCGCTCGGCGAATCCTCCTCCCTGAAATCCCTCCGCTACGATAAAACTAAGGAGACAAACCCATGGCACGCGTAAAACGCGGGACCAAACGCAGGGCCCGCCGCAAGAAGTATCTCAAAAGGACAAAAGGCTTTTTTCTCACCAAGAGCAAGCTGTACCAGTCCGCTCAGGAAGCCGCCAATCGCGCCGACCGCTACGCCAAGCGCGACCGCCGCGTAAAAAAACGCCAGTACCGCCGCTTGTGGATTCAGCGCGTCGGCGCGGCTGCCCGGCTCAATGGCCTGACTTACGGGCACTTGATTCACGGCCTGAAGGTCGCCGGCATCGCGCTCGACCGCAAAGTCCTCGCGGATATCGCGGTCAAGGATGCTCCGGGCTTCGCGTTGCTGGCCGAAAAAGCCAAAGCTGCCGCCCCGCCGCCGACCAAAGCGAAAAGAGCCAAGGACTAGGGGGCGCGCCTCTCTGCAGTGGCGATGCTTGCAGCGCCACTCTTAACGCGTTTGCCTGACAGTGCAGGGGCGGGGCTTGCCCCGCTCGCCACCGCGTCTTGGCAAATGCCGTTGCGATACACTCTCTTCCCGTAGGGGCGCAGCACTGCTGCGCCCCATCTCGGCAACGAATGATGATGCGATGACCTCCTCGGAAAACAAAACCGCTCGCACCCTCGCCGACCTCGGCGTAGCGCAACCCGGCCAGGTCGCGCCGCTCTTCGCCGAAATCCACGCGCGCTTCGAGGCGGAATCCGCCAACGTTCACGACGAATCTGCGTGGAAGAATTTCCGCGACCACTGGCTGGGCCGCAAATCCGGCGTCCTTACCCAAATCACCGACAATTGGCTGAAACCCGCCACGGCGGAACTAAAACGCGCCGTCGGCGCGGCGCTCAACGAACTGCGTGCGCATGTCGAAGCGCAAATCGAGGCGCGCCGCACCACGATCGAAGCGGGAGCTGAAGACGCCGCGATGTCTCGTGAACGCGTCGATCTCTCTCTCCCCGGAGTCATTCGCCCTATCGGTTCGCGACATCTCCTGCGACAGGTTTTTCAGGACATCGAAGACATTTTCGTGTCGATTGGGTTCTCGGTGGTCGAAGGCCCGGAAATCGAAACGCCTTATTACAATTTCGAAGCGCTCAACATTCCCGAGCATCATCCGGTACGCGACGACATGGACACGTTTTACATCGAGCTGCCGCCCTCGCCCGATGGAAAGGGCGCGCCGGGACAGCTTCTTTTGCGCACCCATACTTCGCCGATGCAGATTCGCACCATGGAAAAACGCAAGCCGCCGGTGCGCGTGATCGTTCCCGGCCGGGTCTATCGCCGCGACAATCCCGACGCCACGCATTCTTTCGCTTTCCACCAGGTCGAAGGCTTGGCTGTCGATACCGACATCACTTTCTGCGATTTCACCGGCACCATCGAATATTTCATCCAGCAATTTTTCGGCGCAGGCGTGAAAGCGCGCTTTCGTCCCAGCTATTTCCCGTTCACGGAACCTTCCGTCGAATTTGACGTCTCGTGCATTTTCTGCGGCGGCAGCGGCACCGCAGCCAGCGGCGCGACCTGCGGCAAATGCAAAGGCGCGGGCTGGATCGAACTGTTCGGCGCGGGCATGGTCGACCCAGCGGTCTACGGATTCGTCGGCTACGATGCGAAAAAGGTGAACGGCTTCGCTTTCGGCATGGGCATCGATCGCCTCGCCATGCTCAAATACGGCATCGACGACCTACAAGTCTTCTTCCAGAACGACGCGCGCTTCTTGCGCCAGTTTTCGTGAGCGCGAAGCGCGCCCTGTAGCTCGGGCCTTTAGGCCCGAGGCTTTTCGCTGAGTCGGCACGATTGTAGTTGCGAGCAACGAATGAAGATTGTCTACAACTGGCTGAAGGAATTTGGCGACGTTTCCGCGTCGCCGCAGGAACTCGCCTCGCGCCTCGCTCTCTCCGGCACAAATATCGCCGGCGTCGAAAATGGCGCGCACGGTGCGGTCATCGACGCCGAAGTCGGTTCCAACCGCCCCGATTGCCTTGGCCATCTGGGCATCGCCCGCGAAGTTGCGGCGGTGTACAAACTGCCGCTGAAATTCACCGCGCCGAAGCCTGTCGAGAGTTCAACCAGCAAAGCAAGCGACGCTGTACGCGTCGAAATCCAGTCGCCGGAACTCTGCGGACGTTTCACTGCGCGAGTGATTCGCGGCGTCAAAATCGCGCCGTCGCCGAAATGGCTGAAAGACCGCCTGGAAGCCTCGGGCGTAGCCAGCATCAGCAACGTGGTGGACATCTCGAACTACGTTATGCTCGAGCTTGGCAATCCGCTGCACACCTACGACTACGACAAAGTCCGCGACCACTCCATCGTGGTGCGCCGCGCGAAATCTGGCGAAAAACTGAAAACGCTCGACGGCATCGACCGTACCCTGGACTCCAGCATGTCCGTGGTCTGCGACGGAGACGGTTCACGAGCCACTGGCATCGGCGGAATCATGGGCGGCGCGGAAAGCGAAATCTCTTTTTCCACCAAAAACGTGCTGATTGAATGCGCCTGGTTCGAGCCCATCGCGGTTCGACGCAGCGCGCGGTTGCTCAAACTGCACACCGAAGCCTCCACGCGCTTCGGCCGCGGCGCCGATCCGGAAATGGCCGAAGTCGCTTCGCGCCGCGCCGCTGAATTGATTCTGCAAGTCGCCGGCGGCGAACTCCTCTCCGGAGTTGTCGATGTGTACCCGGGAAAGCGTGCGCCCAAGAAAATCCGCGTCACCCGCGCGGAAATTCTTCGCATCATGGGCGCGGAAGTGCAGGACAAAGAAGTCGAAGGCAATCTCAGCGCTCTGGGATTTGCGCCCGTGCGCGTGGACCAGAATCGCGGCGCGGCGGAATCGCTGCTGGCGGCTTGGGAATGCACGCAGCCTTCCTGGCGCGCCGATGTCGAACGCGAAATCGATTTGATTGAAGAAATCGCTCGCGTCTATGGACTCGACAAATTTCCGGCGCGTTTGCCGGCGGCGCGTCAAGGCGCGCAGCGCCTGCCGCACTACGAAGCGGAAACGCGTTTGCGCGAGCGGCTGGTCGGTCTCGGCTACGGCGAAATCGTCAGCATTCCGCACGTTTCGGAAGAACGCGACGCGATCTTCCGTCCCGCGGACGTCGCCCCAGCGCGCCTGACCAATCCGCTTTCCGAAGAAGCCAACGTGCTCAGGTCCACCGGCATCGTGACGATGGCGAACACGCTGGAGTGGAATCTCAATCACGGCCAGCGCAATGTGCGGCTCTTCGAAATGGGCCGCCACTACCGCCTCAACGGTAGCCAATCGGTTGAGACGCGCGTGCTCACCATTGGCGCTACCGGCGAAGCGCGCGAAAAAGGTCTCTACGACGGCTCCCGCGAGTACGCCTTCGCTGATCTCAAAGGCGACCTCGACGCCATCGGCGCGCTGGGCGGCGGCTTCGCTTGGTCCGAAGGCGGATCCGACTGGTTGCATACTGCGCGGCGCGGAACGGTGCATCTGAGTTCCTCTGCAATCGGCGTCGCCGGGCAACTTGCGCGGCGCGTGGCCGAGCGGCTGAAGCTGCGGCAAGACGTTTTTCTCGCCGAACTCGAGCTCGATCCTCTCTACGCTGCCATTCACGCGGCGAAAGAGAGCCGGCGTTACCAGCCGCTGCCGCGCTTCCCCGCAGTCGAGCGCGATTTCTCGCTGTTGCTCGCGGACGGCACGCACTTTTCCGGCGTCACGAAGACGATCCGATCTCTCGGCATCCCGGAGATTACTTCGGTCGAAGCCACCGATTTGTTCCGCGGCAAGAATGTGCCCGCTGGCAAATATTCCCTGCTGGTGCGCGTGACATTCCAGAGCCGCGAAGCCACGCTGACGGAAGCGCAAATCAGCGAGGCCTCCGCGAAAATTATCGCTACGCTCGAGAAAAACCTCGGCGCGCAGCTTCGCGCTAGTTAGTCCCCAGCCCAAAGGCTAGCGCTACGCCCTCCCTCCCACACGCAGAAAAGCGCCGATTTGCTTCGCGCTGCGCTACAATCCTGAGACATGAGCGGGCCGGTGAAAGTGCAAATCTTCGGGCAGACGTATTCGATCGCGGGCGATCTGGAGCCGGCGTATGTGCAGAAGCTAGCGGCGCTGGTCGATGAAAAAATGCACACGATTGCGGATGCGACCGGCACGGTAGACACGCAGAAAGTTGCAGTGCTCGCGGCGCTGGCGATTGCCGATGAATTGCACGGCGCGCAGCGCGACCGCGGCGAACGCGAAGACTTGCTGCGCGAACAAGCGGAACGCTGCCTGACGCTGGTCGAGCGCGCGCTGAAACAGACCGCGTAGACGTTCTCCTTCCGATTTTTTCTAGAGATACCAAAACTACTGGCTCCATTTTGTTGGCGAGCGGTCCCAGCGGTGGGGGCGGAGTTGCGTGTGCAGCTGCGGCGCGAGAGAACCCTTGTCGCTGGCGGCGATGTTGGATTCGACGTTTTTGCGTTTGCGCATGCCCGGGATGATGGTGCTGACGTCGGGATTATTGAGGATGAAGCGGAGAGCGAGTTCGGGGAGCGATGAGCCGGCGGGGACGAGCGGCTTGAGGGCTTCGGCGCGCTGCACGCTGGCTTTGAGATTTTCGGCGACAAAATAAGTGTTGCGCCAATCGCCTTGCGGCCATTTTGAATCGAGAGTGAGCGTGCCGGTGAGCGAGCCTTCGTCGAACGGGACGCGGGCGATGACCGCGACTTTGTTTTCGCGGCAGGCGGGGAAAAGTTCGTCCTCGGGATTCTGGTCGAAGATGTTGTAGATGACCTGCACGGCGTCGATGAGGCCGGAGCGGACGGCGCGGATACCGTTCCAGGGCTCCCAGCGATTGAGGCTGATGCCGACGGCGCGGACTTTGCCGCTCGCGCGAAGCTGTTCGATGGCGCGGGGGAGGCGGGGATCGTCGATCCAGTGGTCTTCCCAGGTGTGCAGTTGGATGAGGTCGAGCGCCGGGGCGCCGACGTTGGCGAGGCTTTTGTCGACGTACTCGAAGATGTAGTCGGGCGGGTAGGACTGGTCGAGCGAAAATTGGCGGCGGCTGGGCCATTGGCGATTTTTCGGCGGGACTTTGGTGGCGACGTAGAGTTTGTGGTCGGGTCCGCCGACATTTGGTTTGCCGGCATTCGCCCTGAGGGCTTTGCCGAGGAGCTGTTCGCTGTGGCCGCTGCCGTAGGCCCAGGCAGTATCGAAGAAATTGCAGCCGAGGTCGATGGAGCGCTGGAGAGAGTCGAGAGATTCGGCGTCGTCGGAGCCGGTCCAGCCGCCCATGCCCCACATCCCGTAGCCGATTTCGCTGACCTGCCATCCGGTGCGGCCGAAGATTCTGTAGCGCATTGGCGTGCTCTCCTGGACGTGATGATTTGGGAGAGACAGTATAAAGGGCGGAGGCGAAGCAACGAAGTAAGGAAGTAACGAGGTAATGATAGAAGATTTGGCGGGGCGACGTGGTGGCTCCCGGCGAAAAGATCAGAACCAGTCGGAGCGGTAAGCGATCCACCAACTGAGGGCCAGGAGGGGAATGGTGGCGGCGACGGCCCACCAGAAGGGCAGGGTGACGTCGGCGAGAAGGCCGAGAGCGGTGAAGGTGAGCCAGAAGACTTTGCGCTGCACGTTGATAGTTTACCGTTCGTGGCCCGGGGCAGGCGGGGAAATGACGAGCGGCGGAGCTAGGGGTGCACGAATGTGCTTCGAGACGTACAGAGACTGCTGACCGATGTGAAGATCTGCCACTGCATGGGATGGAGACGTGCCGCCCTAAAAGGACGGCGGCTACAGGGCTAGTGCTGGTTAACGTAATGTGCCCCACCCCCCGGGTTTTTTCGTAAGTGCGGATTCTAAAGGGGTTACAGAGGCGGTTTTTGTAAGTGCGGATTGTAAAGGACTTGCGGGCGCATTTTGCGTAAGTGCGGATTCTAAAGGAGTTGCGGAAAGAAAGTGGCGAGTGGCTAGTGCCGAGTGGCGAGGTTGAAAAGCGCTCTGGGTGCCACCCCCGGTGTTTTTGCAAAGAGCGGGGAAGTGGTTGAAAGGAAAAGGGATCGGCTTCGCTCTTTTGCACGAGGCGGCAAAACAGTGCAGCAAGAAGGGCGTTTGAGAGTGCGCAGGTTTGTAGGTGGGAAGGTTGGGAGAAAGTCGCCGGAATGACGGCCGGGAACAAGGATGGGGTTGCTGGGCTGGGGATGGGATGTGTTTGGGCGGACATGGAGTGTGCTTTGTTCCAGTTCCGCTCGGCTGGATTAGGCTAAATACACTATACCATAACGACATCGGTTTGTCCAGGAAATTGTGGGCGGGATGTGTCGCAAGAGTTCTTACTAGTACTCGCGGTAGGCTCGATCGGGCGGCTACTGTCCTGTCTCCGTGCAGGATCCGACTATGTCACGCTACGTTGCTTGTTTTCCGTTTCGAGCCCTCTAATTGTGCGACCCAGTTCTGTGAACGTATCCTCTGCCTTTTGAATTCGTCTCGCACTGTAATTCCTAGTTGTCAGGTTGTTCCCGTCCAATTGCTGAAAGCCGACTTCCATTTCGTCCTGTGGTCGCCCATACATAGAGGCTATAGCGACCTGAATCAGTGGCATTCTCAGCTGTTGTTCCCAGCCGTCTGGTGCCTTGCCGAAAAGCACTGCTCGGTAGCCTGCCGTGGTTACATCGACGCGACCAATTTCCCCACGTAGTTCTAGAAATCCGATTTGGTGTGCGAGGTTTACCTTTGTGTCCGCCACCTTTGTCCGGTCCTCGGTTGCCCACTTTATGTATCGCTCAAGGCTCGTTTCAATTTCATTGATTCGGCTGGCATTTCTCAAGTCGTGTTTTCGGATGACTTGGGCCATGTACTTGCGGGCTGCGAGCGCCGTCGACTTATGAAAGTGAAGAATCGAGAGACGGAGAATCCGATCATATCCCATTGGATATGGGTGGGACTGGTCTGTGAGAGAGGCCCGGTACCACGCTCGTGGATTGGCTAGGCATGATTCGAGTTGGGTATGCGAAATTCTCATGCCAGGATCGGAGCGAGATTCGGATATTTGCTCAGGACATTGCGCGCTTCGGCGCACGCACGCCTGTACATACCAATAGCTTCGGACCGGAGTATTTGAGGAGAATATAGATCGGGCCACTCTGCCATGATGTCGATATCGAGTGATCGCTCGATGCGCATTGTAAACTCTGCGAAATCAGCAAGGTTCCGGCGACCATCATCCGCCTCATTCAGGCTCGCGAATGACTCGGCGAACAAGTCTCGCTCATAGATTGTCGGGTCGGCACCATGGAATTCGATGGCGACTCGTCGAACAATGCACGGGATGCAGGCGCCACAATGAGTTGCTTGTCTCACGAGTCGGGATGTCTTCCAACAGCTGATCGTCTTTGGTATTGCCGAGGGGAGTTTGTCCAGCACGATTCTTGTCACTTCTGCTTTTGTCTTGTGAACGTACGGATTGGCGATATGCAGATCCGTCCGCAGTGCATGGTTGAAGAATCTCTTGGCCCTAGCCAGAACGTCCGGATGTGCCGTATGAGTCGAGAAAGCTCCGATTCTGGCCGATGTCAGAGGCAGATGGATGGCCATCTGCCCATTTTCTGCAAGGTAAACCACATCCGTATGGCCCGCGCGTCGTGCACACAAAACCCCAAGCGTGAGGAACAAGAAGGACCGCGTGCGCTGACTGCTCTCAGTATCAAAAGAAATATTTGCCGCCGGTTCCTTAGACGTGGCCGAGACCTGAAACTTCCGGTGAGGTGGTGCTATCCCTATTGTCTTTAGAAGGGCTATGAGCTCGTCCTGCGTCACACTGGTGCGCTGATTTCGCGTAGTGTGGCTGACTAGTTGGAGCGAGGGAATCGTCGTCCCTAGCTCGATTGCTGCCGCGAGAGAATCCAAACCTCCCGAGAACAGAAGAGTTGCGCCCTGCGCGGGCTGCGCAACCGGCTGTGTTTCTGGTTCCCCAGACTCTTGACGGAAGCTGACGCGCCAAGCGTCATTGGAGAGAGTCCGTAAGAGTTCCTCCAATGATGCTCCAAGCGGCTGGAGAAGCCCGGCGTTTATAACGGGTATCGAAATCTCGACTCCCCTTGCGAAGTCCTCTCTCTCTCCGCGGGCCAGGCATCGATCAGCGGCGAATATGGAAGAGGCTATCAGTAACAAATCAGCTTCCAGGGTTGTCAGTCCCCCGAAAATCGTGAGGAATTTGCGTTCTCCCGTCTGTAGATTCGACCCTGCTTCAAGAACAATCGAACAGCCACCTGTCTGTTTTCCGCCTCTTCTAACGAAAACGCTACGTGCCCTCAAGGCTTCCTGCCTTCGCCCTGAAGGGCCTTTAGCGCCTTTGCGATGTGGCTCTTCCACTCCCTTGGAGTGAGTCGCGGACTACCGAGGGCCGTAATTTGATCCCTTGTTATCTGCCGTAAGCTATCCTTCAGGCGAATTGCACTGCTGGTGTTGGCGATCCTGCCTTCGGCAGCGACGAAGCTCGGTACGTCTCGTGACGCGTAGTAGGAGATAGCTTCCGCAAAAAGCTCCCCAACGAATGTTGCAGCATTGGTCCCTTGTGCCGCACAGCGCGCTAGTGCCCGACGCCCCATTTCGAGAGCCAACCCGGCATCGCTTTCGTGCAATGTTGACCGGTCGAAACTCTCAAGTGCATCTTGAACTGGGAGGCTCTCAGTGACATATCGACAAGCTGAGACAAGTGTGGGGTTCGCGAAGTCTCTTAATAATCGCTCGCCGCGATCAGCTGCTACCGCCTTCCAGATTTCTGTGCATTGCCTCGCCGGGCTCACATCTGGCGTGCCAACTACTGCGAGAGCCATACGCCATGGTGGTGTTCTGGGCGAAGGGTCGTTGCGGGAGGTTCCCATTTACATCTCCCTAGTTTCACAGCGCTCTTGAGTCGCTGCCCGAAACTCCGATTCGATCTGGCCGAACTGGAGTAAGCCTCCCGCCAAAAGCATGTGCCATCTAACGCTGTTTCGAATATCTGGTTTGTCGCGCAGAGCCTTTACGGTGAGCCAAAGGTCTCCAGCGCTCATGAAGCATAGCGGCGTTCGAGTATCTCCGAGAAACGTTCTGGCCACCGCCGCTAATTCAGACTCGTCTTGCACGAACCCGGATGACACGACCAGTGCCGCGACGACGTCGCCGCCACCTTGCTGGCGTTGTTTTTGCTTGTTCACGTATTCTGTGAGCGCTCGGAGCGATCCCGCGCCTGCATCGAAACCTTGACCCGACGCCTTGGCGTCGACGACCACAACGCGGAAATCGGGTAGTGGCGCTACCATATCGCTGACTCTCTTGCCGCGCTTTTGCCCGCCAAGCCGATTCACTCTCCGCCCAAAACAGAACTCCAAGCCATCGGCTACTAAACACTCGAAAATCCACCACGCCTCGCCCTTTAGTCCGGTTGGCAACTCATTCTTTGAGGCCTTCTCAAGGTGATCGCGGAATTCGTCTGTGAGCGCCTTCCATGAGGGCACCGCCCCTCCCATGATTTCTAGGAATTCTGTCCAACTAAGTCGGTGTGGTCCGCCGGAGTTTGAGATTAGGACTGGGAGCCGATTCTGATTGGCCGCAGCGTGAGCGATGTCCGTTGCGTCATCCTCGGTGAAATCATGTTGGTCGGTTACGGCGATTAGGAATTGAACCGTGGGTCCCAGCCGGCTGGTTCGCTCGCATCTGAACTCGATGTGGCCTGGCTGCCGGTGTACGCCCGAAATTGCGTATCCTGCGGCTAGCAGAGTACGCGTGGTGACGGCCACCATCTCAGACGCGCCTTGCGGTTGGTCACTCTTCATTTCCCAAGCCTTTTTGAAGACGAGGCTACTGCCCTTGCTTCAAGGGTTTTAGGCTACAGTAATATAACAAGCTGACTGCATTATTGAGGATTATGTGTAGGGAGCGTTAACCAGCAACGTATCGGTGAGCGACGGAGAACTATAGGAACTGTCGCCCGGGATTGTTTCGGCGAATCGAAGCGAAAAGTGATGGGGAAGATGGCGGTTGGTCTCATCGATCTGCGACGGTGAGGGACCAAGCCAGGGTCCTTCGACTGCGCAGCGGGCCGTTCGCTAAAGGCGCGAGCGGAAGAAAAAGGCCCGCCGCTTCGCTCAGGATGACACGGCGGGGGTCGGCGCTATGAGCTAGCCAAGAAGGGCACGATGTATCGTGCCCCCTACACGGCGGAGGACGGGCGCGAATCGTGGCCGTTGACGCGGTGTTGTGCTGATGTGGACACCGAAGGTCGGCCTCGGAAGGCCGACCCTACGACGGCAAGAGCGGAAAGAAGAGAGGCCGCCCTAAAAGGACGGCCTCTACAGATCGATTGCGAATTGCGCGGAAAAGCCTCGGGCCTGAAGGCCCGAGCTACAGTTGGCCCGAGTTATGGTTAGGCGGCGTCTTTCAGGTCGTCTTGGGCTTGTTTTTCGGCGTTTTTGGATTGGGCTTTGGCGTTGACTTCGGGTTTGAGGAGGTGGATGGCTTTGTGGAGGTCCATGCGCTTGTCGCTCGCGCCTTTGCAGGAGGAGAGGTCGGCGTTGGTCTGGACGCCGGTGACGTTGGCGCGCAGGCAATTGAATTCGATGGCGGCGTTTTTGCTGGCGTGCAGAGCGGCGAGGCAGTCATGCAGCGCGGTGAACGGCGCGCAGGTTTCAGTTAGCGAAGCGTTGGGGGCGAGGACGCCGGCGGTTTGCAGATTGGCGGCGAGTTTTTTGTCGCGGTCGGCGTTGGAAGCCGACGGATCATCGGCGGCAGGCTTGGATTTCTTGACCCAGTGGAGGGGATTGTAGGAACGTGAGGACCCGGAAGAGGTGGAGTTTCCGGCGGCGGCGCTGCCGGCACCATTGCCTGCGGGGCCTTGTGCCGAGGCGCTGGTTGTGCCGAAAGTGAGAGTGATGGCGGCGACTGCTGCTAGCGAGATGAGTTTTTTCATGGACGGCTCCTTGGTGGTAGTAGGCCATGCGGTTTGGTGGGGTGCAGGGGGCGGTGCGAAAGTACTCCCCCAATTGGTCACGTTGGACGAAGGGACAGGGTGGGTTGGGACGCGGGACGGTGGTCTGAACGGGGAAGATCCTGGCGTGATTGGGGTTTGTCGGCTGGAAGAAAAGCGGCGTCGGGCCGCCGCACTCCAAAAAGCGGGCCTCCTCCCCCTGACCGTAGGCTAGCAGAAGGCGGGCCGGGCAAGCCGCGGTCGCTACATGCGAGGGAGTTGTTGCGAATTGGGCGGGAGAGTATGCTCGCGGGGCGGGAAGAATGCGGAAATGGAGGCGGCGATGAAGCGTGGGGCTTGGATGGGGATGGTGGTAGTCATGATGCTGGCGGGGATTTGGTCGGCGAAGGCGGCGGGACAAGCTGCGGCCGGGCAGGCAACGGCGGCGGCTCCGGCGCAAGGCGAGACGGTGGCGAATCCGGTGAGCACGACGGTGAAGGCGATGCTGGGGCGGTTCGAGAAGAATATGGTGGGGGCGGCGGAAGCGATGCCGGCCGAGAAGTATGCATACAAGCCGACGGCAGACATGAATTCGTACGGGCATCTGGTGATGCACATCGCGCAATCGAACAATCTATTTTGCTCGAAGATCGCGGGACAAGCGGCGCCGGAAGCAAAAATTTCCGAGGGCGATGCGAAAGACAAGCTGGTGGCGGCGCTGAAGGAATCGTTTGCGTATTGCACCACGGTGCTGGCGAGCGCGGATGATGCGAAGCTCGGCGAGCCGATGGTGCTGTTCGGCAACCGGCCGGCTTCGCGCGGGGCGGCGATGGTGGTGCTGGCGGGAAGCTGGACGGATCACTACGCGACGCAGGCGATTTATTTGCGGTTGAATGGGATTTTGCCGCCGACGGCGCAGCCGAAGAAGGATTGAGGGTTGGGCTGAGGAAAGCAGGTCCCTCGCTTCGCTCGGGATGACAGCGCATGCGCTTTTCGGTAGCTGGGTTAGCGTGGCGTTGTGCACGGGGCGTTGTCCGCGGGGCTGGTGCTTGGGGCTATTGCAAATTGGGGCGGGTGTGGTAGGCTCGAAATATGTTGAGTAACGCGCAGAAGATGATGTGTTGCTGCTGTCTGTGTTGCACACGTGTGTCTTCTGGCGCGGGAGAAATGAATATCTAGAGACCGAACTCAACCGAGACGGATCTTCAGACCCACCGCCAGAAGCTGGCCGGTGGGTTTTGTGTTTTCGGAGCGAGTTTTTTGGATTGAAGATTTCGAGAGAAAAAGGAGAAGGACGATGAGCGAATACAAACATCCCGAAGTGCTGGTATCGACGGAGTGGGCGGCGCACAACCTGAACCATCCGAATCTGCGGTTCGTGGAAGTGGATGTGGACACCACAGCGTACAACCAGGGGCATATCCCGGGCGCGGTGGGCTGGAACTGGCAGACGCAACTGCAGGACAGCGTGCGGCGCGATTTGATCGACCGGGAAACGCTGGAGAAGCTGCTGGGGGAATCGGGGATTTCGAACGATACAGCGATCGTGCTGTACGGCGACAACAACAACTGGTTTGCGGCGTACGCGTTCTGGCAATTGAAATATTACGGGCACGAAAATGTGCGGCTGCTGAATGGCGGGCGGAAGAAGTGGATCGAGGAGAAGCGGCAACTGACCATCGAGCCGGCAAGAGTGGCGGCGGCTAGCTATCGGGTGAGCGGCGTGGATGAGTCTGTGCGCGCGCACAAGGATGATGTGTTCAAGATTTTGCAGGGAGGGCGGCCGGGACAATTGGTGGATGTACGGTCGGCGGATGAGTTCACCGGGAAGATTCTGGCGCCTCCGGGACTTTCGGAGACGGCGCAGCGCGCGGGACATATTCCGAGCGCGGCGAACATTCCGTGGGCGCAGGCTTCGAACGAGGATGGAACGTTCAAGGCGTTTGACGAATTGCAGAAGCTGTATCAATCGAAGGGCATCACCGGGACGGACGAGGTGATTACGTATTGCCGGATCGGAGAGCGCAGTTCGCACACGTGGTTCGTGCTGAAGTATTTGCTGGGATACAACCGCGTGAGGAATTACGACGGCTCGTGGACGGAATGGGGCAATCTGATCGGCGCGCCGATTGTGAATCAACAGATCGAAGCAGCGCGCGTGGCTGCCGGCGGCGCTGGGAGGTAGGTCGGTCGAGCCGATTGGATTTGATTGGCAGTGAGTTTGATTTTCCTTGGGCTGCGGAGATGGCGAGAGCTTCGAGGGAGGCTCTCGCCGCTCGGCGGACTCTAGGATTTTTTTCAGGCAGTTTGTAGGTACAAACCAAGGCGCGGTCGCCAAGTGGTAAGGCAAAGGTCTGCAAAACCTTTATCGGCGGTTCGATTCCGCCCCGCGCCTCCAGTTTTTTTGTTGCGTGTATTTGCGCGAGAGATTGCCCGCTAGTTTTCCTGCCGCGTTTGATTCGGACGAAAAAAGTGAAATCTAGAATATGAGTCGCGCAGATTTGTATGCGGCTGCAGCTGCGCTTACACCTGGAGGACGTCTCCATCGCGGGCAACGATTTCGTAGAGGACCGGGTTGATGAAGATGCCGAGGAGCAGGCGGGAGAGCAGTCCGGCGACGACGACGATGGCGAAAGGCTTTTGCGTGTCGCTGCCGACGCCGGTGGACATGGCGGCAGGAAGAAGACCGAGGCAAGCGACGAGAGCGGTCGTCATAATGGGGCGGAGGCGCAGCAGGGAAGCGCCGAGGGTGGCTTCGCGGACGGATTTGCCTTCAAGGCGAAGCTTGTTGATGTAGCTGACGAGGATAACGGCGGTTTCCACGGAGACGCCGAGGAGAGCGAGCAAGCCAAGGATGCTGGAGACGCTCCAGGGCGTGTGAGTGAGCTTGAGGGCGATGAGCGCGCCGACCGGCTCGGTCATCACTACGCCGAGGGCGATGGTGATGGGGAATTTGAAATTGCCGTAAAGGGCAAAAAGAATCATGAAGATGAGAAGAAGCGCCAGCGGGCCAATGATGATGAACTGCGATTTGGCTTCGAGAAGCTCGCTATATTCGCCGCCCCAATCGAGGGTGTAACCTTCGGGGAGTTTGACGGATTTGGCGACGGCGGCTTGACCGGCGTTGACGACGCCTTCGAGGTTGCGGCCTTCCACGGAGAATTGAATGCCGATGTAGCGGGAATTGTTTTCACGGTAGATGAAGGAAGCGCCGGTGCTTTCGCGGATGGTGGCGAGCTCGGAGAGAGGAATCTGCTGTCCGGCGGGGGCGGGCACGAGAATATTGGCAATTTCGCGGGTGCTGGAACGATATTGCGGCTCCATGCGCACGACGAGATCAAAAAGTTTTTCGCCCTGAATGACCTGGGTGGCGGCCTGGCCGCCGATGGCGGTTTGCACGACGGCTTCGACGTCGGCAACGTTGATGCCGTAACGCGCGATTTTCTGACGATCGGCTTCGACGAGCAGGCTGGGCTGGCCGAGTTCGCGAACGACGGTGAGTTCGGAAAAGCCTTCGGTCTTGGCGAGGATGTTTTTGATCTCCACGGCTTTTTTCTCGAGGACCTCAAGATCCGGGCCGAAAATCTTGACGGCGAGGGCGCTCTTGAGGCCGGTGAGAGCTTCGTCGACGGCGTCTTCGGCGGGCTGCGTGTAGTTGAAGATGACGCCGGGGTAGGCTTCGAGTTTTTTCTGGAGGTCGGCGATGAGCTCTTCCTTGGAATGGATGGAGCCCTTCTTCCAAGTGCTGTCGTCGTAAGGCTTCAGGCCGACGTAAAACTCGCAGTTGAAGAAGCCGGTGGGATCGGTGCCATCGTCGTTGCGGCCGAGCTCGGAGCCGACGACGGTGACCTGCGGATACTGCGAGAGCAAAGCGCGGATTTTGGGGGCAAACTTGCTGGATTCCTCGAAAGAGATGGTGTACGGCATGGTGGCGCGAACCCACAAAGCGCCTTCATCGAGGTGGGGAAGAAATTCGCCGCCGATGAGCGGGATGAGAAGCAGAGTGGCGGCGAAGACCAGGGTGCCGAGGAGCAAGGTCATTTTGGGATGATTGAGGCACCATCCGAGGCGTGTGGCATAGGCATCGCGGACCCAATCGAAGATGCGATTGTGTTTTTCCTGAACGCCTTTCTTGAACCAGTAGGAGGCGAGGACGGGAACAACGGTAAGAGTGAGAACCAGCGCGCCGATGAGCGAAAAGGCCATGGTGTCCGCCATGGGGTGGAAAAGTTTGCCGGCGGGGCCAGTGAGAGCGTAGATGGGAAGGTAACCGGCGATGATGACGGCGACGGAATAGAAAATGGGGCGGTCGACGTCGCGGGCGGCGGCGAGAATCACTTCGTTGAGCTTGTAAGTTTGTCCATGACGGAGGCTGAGCTCGCGGTAAATGTTCTCGACCATGACGATGGTGCCGTCAATGATGATGCCGAAGTCGATGGCGCCGATGGAGAGAAGGTTGGCGGCTTCACCGGTGGCGTGAAGAAAGATGAAGGCGAAGAGCAGGGCGAGAGGGACGGTAAGAGCGGTGATGACGGCGGCGCGGACGCTGACGAGGAAAAAGATGAGCACGATGAGGACGAGGACCATGCCGCGAATGAGGTTCCATTCGACGGTATCGGTGGTCACGCGGACCAGGTCGCTGCGGTCGTAGAACGGGCGGATTTTCACGTCCGGGGGAAGAATGTTGCGATTGAGGTCTGCGGTTTTCTTCTCAACGGCTTGCAGAACGGTTTGCGGCTGTTCGCCGCGGCGCATGAGGATGATGCCTTCGACGGCGTCATCGTCTTTCTTGGCGCTGGTCTGAAAACCGAAAATGCCGAGGCGGGGCGCGTGGCCGATTTCGACGTGGCCGACGTCCTTGATGCGGATGGGAACGCCATTGTTGCTGCCGACGACGACTTCGCCGATGTCTTCGGTGGTTTTGAGAAGGCCGAGGCCGCGGACGTAATAAAACTGGCCGCCCTGCGAATAGAAGCCGCCGCCGGTGTTGGCATTGTTGGCGGTGAGAGCGGTGAGCACCTGCACAACGGGAAGGTGATAGCTGTAGAGGCGCGCGGGGTCGAGCAGGACCTGATACTCCATGGTGGGGCCGCCGAGGCCGGAATCGTCCGCGACGCCCGGGACGCTGCGATACGCGCGAGCAATGATCCAATTGTTGTAGGTCTTCAATTCCTGCGGAGAACGATCGGGGCTTTCGAGGACGTAGCGATACACGAGGCCGCTGGGACTGAAAAGCGGCGCCATGCTGGGCACGACGCCGGTGGGAAGGGTGGCGTCGCTGATGCGCTGGAAGACGAGCTGGCGCGCGAAGTACGGATCGACACTTTCATCGAAGGTGAGGCGCAGATCGGAAAGCCCATAGAGAGAGATGGAGCGCATCACGTGAAGATTCGGCGTGCCGTTCATGGCCAACTCGAGCGGGAGGGTGGTAAGGCGCTCGACTTCTTCAGCGGCGTGGCCCGGCCACTGGGTAATGAGCTCGACCATCGGCGGAGAAAGATCGGGATAAGCGTCCACGGGCATGCGCTGAAAGGAAACGGCGCCGGCAATGATGATGAGCACAGTCACCATGAGCACGAGGAAGCGCTGCTGGAGAGCGAATTGGACGATGCGATGGATCATGGTGATTTTTCGGCCGCGTCTCCCGTTAGTGCTGCAAAGAATTCTTGAATTGCAGGAACAGGCCGCCGTCGCCGACGACGCGCTCGCCTTCCTTGAGGCCATCGGTGATTTGCGTGCGGCCGCCTTGACTGTCCGCGACCTTGACGAGCCGGCGTGCGAATTGGTTGGACCCGGACTGCACGTAAACAAATGGCTGGTTCTCGGTGTCGCGGAGGATGGCAGCATCGGGAACGGTGAGCGCATCGCGAATCGCGCCGGCCTGCACTGCGGCGGTGACGTACATATCTTTCTTGAGTTTCTTGCCGGGGTTATTAGTGACGATGCGCGCCTGCAGGGTGCGCGTTGTGGGATCGAGCGCGGGAGCAATGTAAGAAATTTTCCCGTGGAAAACCTCGGGATAGGAATCGGTGGTGATCTCGACGGAATCGCCCGGATGCACATAAGCGAGGTCGCTCTGGTAGACGTTGACGAGAACCCAGACGGTACTCATGTCCGAGATGGTAAAAATCTGGGTTGCGCCGGGCATGAGCAATTGGCCGGGACCGACGAGGCGCTCGACCACTTCGCCGCCGACGGGAGCGATGACGGGAATTTGTGAAGTCAGCTTCTGGGGATTCTTGATCAGCGCTTCCGGATCTTTCAGGCCGAGCGCGCGTAAAGCGTCTTCGGTGGATTGCATGTCGGCTTGCGCCAGGGCGCGGGCGGACTCGGCTTGCTGAAGGTCGGACTCGGCGATGGCGCCGTGAGAGTAGAGGTCCTGCGCGCGATTGTAGATCTTGTCAGCAAGGAAAAATGCCTCGCGCGCTTTGCCGTAGGCGGAGCGCGCGACGGAATAGTCCGGGCTGTTCACGGTGAGGAGGGGCTGTCCGGCGTGGACCGTTTCGCCGGGCGCGACGAGAATCTCGCGCACCGGGCCGCCGATGGGGCTGAAGACCGGCGTGGTTTTGAAGGCGTTGTAGGCGGCACTGCCGGTGAGGCGGAGCAGGCGCGGGAGCCGGGCTTTTTCCACGGGCACGACCTGGATATGCGCCATCTGGTCCTGCGGAACGGTGAAGAGGGAAGCGGTGTCCGCCTTGGTCTCGGTGGCGGAATAGGAAGTCATCTTGGATTCGGAAGGACCGGAGCCGCAGCCGGCGAGCGCCACTCCGGCGATGAGCGCAGTGAGGGTTGCGATCAATGCCGCGGAAAAATGCGCAGGCTTTATAGAAAAGTTTGTCACGGCAGAATCCTCGTTCCCACGGCTTGGCGCATCTGTTCGAGCGTATTCATGTAAGTGGCGAGCGCCTGGCGGTACGCAAGCTGATTGGCGCGGTAGGTGCGCTCGGAGTCCAGAAAATCGAGCAGGCTCGCGGCGCCGTGCTTGTACGCGTATTCGCTGATGTCGCGGGACTGCTTGGCTTGGTCAACGTAGCCGCCCTGATAAAGCTGCACGATCTGTTCGCTGGTGCGCATCGCCTGGTAAGCGTCGAGCACGTCGGTAAGCACCTGCTGGGAAGACTCGCTGGCGAGTTCCTGCGATTGCGTGATGGCGTAGCGGGTGCGTGCGATTTCTCCCTGGTTGCGATCGAAGATGGGCAGTTGGATATTGAAGAAGAAAGCTCCGGTATTGGTGGCGGCCACGTGGGAATAGTTGAAGCTGGCGCCCAGGTCGCGCTTGCCGTTGGCTTCGGCGAGGGATTCCGCGCTGCGCGCGGCGACGACATTTTGCTGCGCGGCGCGAAAATCCGGCCGCGTGCGCAAGGCCAGCGCCTTCAAATCGTCGAGCCCGCCGCGCACCGCCTCATAGCCCAGGTCGCCGTCGACGTCGTAATTGTCGGGCACAGATTCATAGCCCAGGAACTGCCGCAAACTCGCCAGCGCCTGCACCCTGGCCAGCTTCGCTGCAAAAACATCGTTCTGGAATTGCAGCATCTGCAGCTTGATCTTGAGCAGGTCGCCCTCGCTCATGTCGCCGGCTTTGCGGCGGGCTTCGCTGATGTCCACGGTTTTCTGGAAGCTTTCTAGATCCTGCTGGGTGAACGCGACGGTGGACTCCGCGAGAAGGACGGCGACGAACTGTTGCGCGACGTTGAACACCAACTGCCGCTGGTTGTCCTCGACGGTCAAGCGCGTTGCTGCAGTCACATCCTTGGCGGCTTGCAGGCGGTGCTGGCGTTTTCTGCCGCGCTCGAAGACATAGCCCAGGCCGAGGTCGAATTGCGCCTGGTTGTCGATATAGTCAGCGGTGAATTTATTGGGCTGGAAGATCGGAAGAAATTGCGCGTCCCAGGTCAGCACGGGATTGGGCCGGAGATTGGCGGTGGTCTCCTGGGCTTGATTCTGGAGAATAGTGGTACGGGCGGCCAGCAAGGCATGGTTATGTTCGAGGGCGAGCCGAATGGCCTCGTCCAGGGTGATAAGGGCGGCAGGCGGCTGCTGGCGCTGCGGCGGCGCTGGGGGGGTGGCCGGGCTCTGCTGCGCCGGGGTGAAACCCGCTGCGGCCAGCAGAGCGAAAACCGATGCAAATGCTCTTCTCAAGTGGATACTCCTCGCGCGTACCGGGGAAAAGGGACATCTCCTAAGATTTGGATGGGGAACCAGCCAGGGAAAGGGCAATCAGCTAGAGGGCGGGAGGCGCACGCGGAGAGATGGCGTGCGGTACTGCCAAAGAAGTCGTGACAATCGGCGTGGTAATTTCCAGCCGGTTGGATACTCGAACGATTTCGACGGTCGGAGATTGCGCGGCGACCGCGGAGCCGACGACGGAGCAGACCGGGCAGATATGCGAGTCTGACGGCGAGCCGGTCATGTCCATGCAAAAGTGGAGCTGCGCCCCCAGGAGCAGGACTCCGAGGAGCAATACCAAAAACGGGAGGCTGAGTGGCTTGCGCAGCATCTGCTTGATAAGACGTAGATTAGGCCGGAATGGTTGTTGGGTCAAGGATTTGCCGGTGTGCGGCCTCGATACTCGTAGGAAACCGATTTGGCTTTCAGTGCGTCTACCGTGCTAAGGTAAAGTGTAACCGGATGCAAGCGGTGAGATCTATTTTCGGACGAACGACGGCGCGGCGTGCTCTGGCACTGCTGGCTTGCGCGGCCTTGCTCTACTTTGCTGCCGGCGGGGCGCTGCTGCACCAGCATGCGGCCGGGCCGGACAACGCCTGCCATGTCTGTCAATCGCTGCACATGCCGGCTCTTGCTCCGGCGGCTTTAGCCCCCTTCGCGGAACCTGAATTTCTTAGGTGGTATTCTTCGCAACGCGAGCACGCCGCTCCGTGCGAATCGTTTGATCTGCATCGCGCTTCGCGCGCCCCTCCTTCCGCGTAGTTCCTCGCCAATCCCGAAGTGTCAATTAGCGCGCTGATTCCGCTTGCGGCGGCGGCGCCACCGTTGGCTTAGGCCGGCGGCCCTATCCACAGAAAGCGCGAATAGCCTCGAAAGGGATGGAAAAAATGTTAAAGAGCTTGAGTATCGGCGTGGTTTTTATTTTGGCGTTGTTGTTGTCTTTTGCGGCCGACCCTGCCAGTGCGCAGTTGGGGAATTCCGGATCGGTTGATGGCATGGTCAAGGATCCATCCGGCGCAGTGGTTGCTGACGCGAGGGTTGAGATCAGCTTTCCGGTGACTGGTTATCAACGCCAGACCACCACAGGGAGCGATGGAAGCTTTCATTTTGCAAACGTGCCGTTCAATCCGTATCACTTGACTGTTGCGGCGGCGGGGTTCGCTTCGTATTCGCAGGACGTAGAGGTGCGTTCCACGGTGCCAACAAAATTGCAGATCGACCTGAAGATTGGCGCCGCACAAACGAGCGTCACCGTGGAAGCAAAGGGTGCGGATCTGGTAGAGACGGACCCCAGCTTTCATACGGACGTGGACACGTCGTTGACGGACCGGCTGCCGCTGGAGAGTCAATCGTCTTCGGTGAGTTCGCTGGTGACACTGGCGACGCCGGGGGTAGTGGCGGACTCGAACGGGTTGTTTCACGGTCTCGGGGATCACGCCGAGAATTCGTTCAACGTGGACGGCCAGCCCATCACGGATCAGCAAAGCAAAGTCTTTTCGAACCAGATTCCGCTGGATTCGATTCAGTCGCTGGAAGCGGTATCCGGAGGGCCGCCGGCTGAATACGGCGGCAAGACCAGCCTGGTGATCAAGGTGACCACGCAATCGGGCCTCGGCGCGACGCCGGTGAGAGGGACGGTTTATTCCTCTTACGGCAGCTTCGGTTCCGTGAGCGGCGGCTTTCGATTCGCGGCAGGCAATCAGAAGTGGGGCAATTTTATCGCCGCGAGCGGATTGAATACCAGCCGGTTCCTGGACCCGCCCGAGCTGCATGCAATCCACGACAAGGGCAACGAGGAAAACCTGTTTGACCGGGTCGACTACAATTTGACCAGCGCAGACGCGATTCACAGCAACTTTCAGTACACGCGTTCGTGGTTCCAGACGCCAAACACGATCGACAACCTGAACGTTGGCATACCTGATCCCGTCACGGGAATGCAACTGCCGGCACAGGACCAGCGTGCACAGATCCAGACGTTCAACATCGCGCCGGTTTGGACGCGCTTGATCAGCTCGACGACGCTGTTTACGTTTGGCGGGTTTGTGCGCCGCGACACCTTTAACTATTATCCGAGCGGAAATGCTTTTGCGGACGGGACCGGATTTATTCCGGCGGGCTCGTCGGCGACGTTAAGCCAGCAGCGTAAACTGACCAACGCGGGACTTCGGACCGAAGTCAGCTACGTGAAAGGAATTCACAACGTTAAAGCGGGAGTGGTGTTTCAGCATACGTTCCTGACGGAGAATTTCAACTTTGGAATCACCGATCCGAACTTCCTTTCGTCGCTGGGCTGCCCGAACGGAAACCCATCGCCTGACCCATGCGCGGTCTTGCCGCCCTTCGATCTAACGCAAGGGGGGAAAGTGTTCCCGTTTCACGGTCACGCCGACGTGAAGGAGCTGGCGTTATACCTCCAGGACACCATCTCCTTGGGCAACTGGGCTTTCAATGTTGGATTTCGAGAAGACCTGTACCGCGGGATCGTCCACGACAGTCAACCACAGCCTCGCGTGGGTTTCGCCTACAACGTAAAGAAGACCAACTCGGTTCTCCGCGTCTCTTACTCGCGAATATTGGAGACGCCGTTCAACGAGAACTTGATTCTCGCCAGCTTGGGAGCGGCGAACCCGGTGATCGCCGATGTCTTCGGCACTTCGAGTTTGCAATCCCCGATTCGCTCTGGCCAACGCAATCAGTTCAATGCCGGCTTTCAGCAAGCCTTTGGAAAGCACATCGTCGTGGATGCCGACTACCTGTGGAAGTACACACACAATGCGTATGATTTCAGCGCGTTTGCCAACACACCGATCTTCTTCCCCATTGCGTGGAAGAGCTCCAAGATCGATGGACCCTCCGTGCGAGTGAGCATCCCGAACTATCACGGCTTCACGGCTTTTGCGGTTCTTGCGCATGTGCGGGCGCGGTACTTCCCGCCTCAGGTCGGCGGATTGGGATCTACCGTGCAAGGCGGAGAAGTTTTTCGCATCGACCATGACCAGGCTTTCAATCAGACCACTCATTTTCAATATCAGCCTTGGACGACCCTCCCGTGGATCTCTTTCAGTTGGAGATACGATAGCGGGCTGGTGGCCAGCAGCCCGTTGGTCGCGGATTTCCAAACGGCGATCGGGGCAAACGGGGGCACTCCTCTCGATGGGGATCAGCAGGCGGCGATCGGGCTTTTCTGCGGAAATACCTTCGCGACTCCGAGCAACCCGATCACCAGCTGCCCGCTCACGACTCCGCAGGGCTCCACGCTCCTGCATCTTGCCGCTAACGGCACCAACGACTCCGACCACAATCCGTCACGCGTCGCACCGCGCAATCTGTTTGACGCGGCAGTGGGCGACGACAACCTCTTCCATGGCGACCGTTATAAATGGAGCTTGCGGCTGACGGTCATCAACCTGACCAACAAGGTGGCGGTCTACAACTTCTTGTCTACCTTCAGCGGAACGCATTTCGTTACGCCGCGGGCGTACACGGCGGAAGTGGGTTTCCACTTCTAAAGGAGACCTCTGCGTCCCGGCACCCGGACCGGCTGCCAACCAGGCCTGGCAGCCGTATTTGGCGTCGATTGAGGGCGCGGGCGGCGGTGGTGCTGGGTTTGCCTGGCAGATGTACGCCGCAAAATATCTTTCTGTAGGCGCGTAACACTCTGAATCTAAAGACTTAAGTTGACAATTGCGGGGGCCGCAACTCGCTCGCACTGTGTGCTTGTGGGATGGGCGATTCCAACTAACATATTAGGGGGGAATCGCATCTTACTCAGCTCAGACCATGAGGCTATTTCTACCTGTAAGCCGCCGGATTCGGCTTCTCAATCCCGCAGGCGCTCCGTCGCTCCGCATTTTACGGGGCTGGCTGCGCCTTGGCACTGTTGTTGGCTTGGCTTTGTTGACCGGCCTGGCCGTGTCCGCCCAACAAGCAGGCGGTAACGGCGACACTGGCGCGTCCGTCCGCGGCACCGTTACGACCAAGCAAGAGAACTCCACTAGCGGCGTCGCCGGAGTGACCGTTAAATTGACCGCACAGCCGGCCGCCGGAAACCCCCTAACGGTGGATACGGACGAGGCCGGTAAGTACGAATTCAAAGGCCTCAAGCCCGGCGCTTACGCGATTTCGGTGACACTGGCCGGATTCAAGCCGTTGACGAAAGCGACGTCGCTCGCTCCCGGGCAAGCCGCGGTGCTGGACCTGCCGCTGGAACTCGAAACCGTCGCGGAAAAGGTGGAGGTCCACGAGCAGAACGAGGCCATGGCCACGGAGAGCGTTTCGGCTCCCGAGGAAAACGTCACCGAGCGCCAACTCGAAGCGCTTCCGACGCCTATGCAAAAGATCAAGGATGTGCTGCCCATCACGCCGGGTGTGGTGCGCACCCTGGATGGCAAGCTCAGCCTCCGCGGCGCGGACGAAAATCAGAGCTTGTTTCTGGTGAATTCGGCGCAAACCACCGACCCGGTCACGGGAAGTTTTTCCATTCCGATTCCTCCGGCCGCGGTGGAATCTTTCGCCGTGTACAAGACTCCTTACAACGCCAGCTTCGGCGGCTTTTCGGGCGGCGTAACCACCGTGGAAACCAAGCCTCCGCAAGATCAACTCCATTTCCATATCCGAAACCCGATTCCCTTCATTCTGGGAAAGAATGACCAGATCTCCGGCATCGGAGAGGCCACCCCGGGCGTCGAGTTCGGCGGACCGATCCTCGGCCACAAGGTGTTCTATTCCGAAGTGTTTCAGTACGAAGTCAAGAAGCGCACGGTGCGCGGGTTGCCGTATCCAGAGGACATCAGCAAACGCCAGGGCTTCGATTCGTTCACCACGCTCGAAGCGATTCTTTCGCCGCAGCAGATTCTTACCGTCACGGTGAACGCTTTCCCGTTTCGCCAGCAGCATTACGACGCTAACTCGCTGGTTCCGCTGACCGCCTCGAACGATTTGGATCAAAAAGGGGGCGCCGTCGCGGTCGCCGACAAATATCAATTCAGTTCGGGCGCCGTCCTGAGCGCCATCGCGCAGTACACCCGCTTCGACAGCAATGCTCACGGCCAGGGTGTCGACGACATGCTGATTACGCCGGAAGGATTCGGCGGAAATTATTTCAATCGCTGGTCGCGCAGAGGCAAGGAGTTGCAGTTTATTCCGAGCTACCAATTCCCGGCGAAACACTGGCTGGGCAAGCACGAGATCAGCGTCGGCGTGGATGTGAATCATCGCTCCTATACCGGCACCAGTGTTTCGGACCCGGTGCAACTTCTCGCGCAGGATGGCACGCTGACCGGGCGGATTAATTTTCAGGGATTAGGCGCGCAAAACGCTTCCGATACCGCCGTCGCCGAATTCGTGCACGATCATTGGATCTTCGATCAGCACTGGTCGGCCGATCTGGGAGCGCGGCTTTCGAGCGAAACAAACGGTTGGTCGGCTGCCCTTGCTCCGCGCGTGGGTATCAGCTTCGCGCCGGACAACAACGGTCGGACCGTCATTCGCGCCGGAGCGGGCTTGTTTTACAGCGTGCTGCCTCTGCTCGCCGGCGATTTCGCGGCGAATCCGACGCGCACCGTGAGTCTGTTCGATCCGGCGGGCGCGCTGCTGGCGCCGCCAACCACTTTCACCAATGTCTACGTCGGCAATGTGAACCCGTTGTCCGGCGCGCCTCTGCCGCTCCAGCCCGGAACCACGCCGCGCAATTTCACCTGGAACATTGAAATGGACCATCGTGTGCGCAAGAATGTCCAACTGCGCGCCGGCTACCTGGACAGCCACACCACCTATTTGTTCGTCGTCAATCCCTTTCAAGCCCCGGCCGGCGGCAATTCTTTCCTTGGACTGGCAAATACCGGCTCTTCCCACTATCGCGAAGTGGAAGGCACCGTGCGCTTCAGCCTTCGCGAGCATGACCAAGTCAACGCATCCTATATTTGGAGCCGCACCCGCGGAGACCTCAACAATCTCTCCGCCGTGCTTATTCCGTTCGAGCAGCCGGTCATCCGCCCCAACGTTTACGGTATCTCGCCGTTCGACGTACCGAACCGCTTCGTCAGCTGGGGAATTTTTGCGTTGCCTTGGAAGATGACGTTCAGCCCCTTGGCCGACGTGCATACCGGGCAGCCTTACTCGAAGGTCGATGTGCTCCAGAACTACGTCGGTGTTCCGAACGGAGAGCGTTTTGGCACCTATTTCTCGCTGGATGTGAAGCTCTACCGCGAATTCCGCATTCCCTACCTGGGCACGAAGAGCGGCAAGGCTCATCACGTGCGCCTCGGCTTTTACTCGACCAACGTCACCAATCATCACAATTTCCACGATGTCTTCAACAACGTCACCGCACCCAATTTCGGGCAGTTCGCGGGCTTCCTCGACCGTCGGGACGGGGCCGTTATCGACTTCGTCGACTGAGCTGCTCTTGAGCTACTTCGGCCGCGGCCGCTATTCGGCGCTGATCGGCAAGAGGAACGAAAAGCCTGAGTCTCTCGCGGTTTTGAAGGTACGAGCCGCCGTGGTTGGACGCCGCTTCGCATCGCAGCTAAAATGAAAGGCGGAGCGGTACTTCGAAGCAGGTGCGGGAGCGAAAGCCGTTTGAACCGTAATGAATCTCTGGGGTGCTGCGGATAGACAGCCGGTGTGCACGGCCTGTCCCCCTGGCGTTTCCTAAAGCTGACCAAGGAAGCGCGAGCGGGGCAGGAAAGCCTAATGGTTGTCTCGTGGTGCCCACCTAATTCGGAGGTTCACGGCCTAGTTCCCCACGGCCCAGCAGTCCGCTCCATTTTTTCGCCACACTACTTATGCGCGTACTCTTCATCGGAGACATCGTCGGATCGCCCGGGCGGCGCATCGTCGAGGAGCGCCTCGCGGACATCGTCGCGCAGCAGCGCATCGATCTGGTCATTGCCAACGGGGAAAATTCCGCGTCGGGTTTCGGCATCACGCCCAAAATCGCTCAGGAGCTCCTGCGAACGGACATCGCGGTCCTCAGCGGCGGAAATCACAGTTGGGACCGCAAGGAAATCGTGGAGTTCCTGCCTCACGAGCCGCGCTTGCTCCGCCCGGCTAATTTTCCCGAAGGCAACGTCGGCAGCGGCCTCTACGTCGGTACCGCTAAGAACGGTTTGCGCTACGCGGTGCTGAATCTGCAGGGCCGCGTATTTCTGACTCCGATCGATGACCCCTTTCGCAAAGCCGACGAACTCCTGGCCACTCTCCCCCCGGACGTCGCCTTCGTCCTCGTCGACATGCACGCCGAAACGACGAGCGAAAAAATCGCTATGGGCTGGTATCTCGATGGCCGCGTCTCCGTCGTCGTCGGCACACACACGCACGTAGCCACCGCCGACGAGCGCATTTTACCGGAAGGTACCGCGTACATCACCGACGTCGGCATGACCGGCCCGCACGACGGCGTCATCGGCATGGATCGCCGCGGCATCATCAAAAAATTTCTCGACGGCCTGCCCGCTCGCTTCGAGGTGGCCGAGGGCGACGTGCAAATGAACTGCGTCCTCATCGAAACCGACGACGACGCTCCGCGCAATGCCGCCGGCCGCTTGCGCGCGCGCTCCATCGAGCGCCTGCGCTTCCGCATTGACTGATCGGCACCATCAAACGGTGAACCGCAACGCCAGGCAACCGGCGAACGTCCATCTTAATCACAGTGTGCAGCAAACGAGGGTGACTTCAGCTTTGCGACTCCTATCAGCGGTATGTCTGCTTGCATTGCTTCCGGCCTGCGCCATTTCGCAGACCGAAGGCGAACTGACGGCCAAGAAACGCGTCTTCCCCGAAGTCGGCCCCGGATTGCGCGCCATCAAGCGCGGCCCCGATGGACGCGTCTACACCCTGCAAGCCCCCGTGCCTGGAATCATCGTTTTCGCCGAAGGCGCCAAGCCGGTGCTGCAAATTGGTGCAGGCCTCGCCGCCAATCCCGGCACTAAAGCCCGCCCGGCCAACATTCTCTACGGTGAAGATTGCGACGTCGACTCTGAAGGCCGCATTTACGTCGCCGACCGCGGCGCCAACCTCGTGCTCATCTTTTCTCCGGACGGAAGCCTACTGCGCTCCATTCCCGTGCCCAATCCCGTTTCCGTGGCCGCGCTCCCCGAAGGTGAAGTCGCCGTCGCAACGCTGCACCAGCCGCATCTTGTCGTCGTCTACGATAAAAACGGCCGAGACGTCCGCGAATTCGGCGATCCCGAACAAATCTCGGACCAACCCGAGCTCAATCGCTTCCTCAACGTCGGTCTGCTTGCCAGCGACCCGCAAGGCCATCTCTACTACGCTTTCCAATACCTGCCCGAGCCCACCGTCCGCCAGTATGACCGCTTCGGCTACGCCGGCCAGGACGTGCAGTTCACCAATCTCAACGCCTTTCCTGAAGCGCAAGCCATGCGCCGCGAGATCCAGCGCCAGGAAAGCCGCGGCGGCACTCCCGCTTTCAAGCGTGTCCTGACTGCCGTGGGCATCGACCGCGCCAATGGCGACGTTTGGATCGCGCTGCACAATTCCCTACTGCATTTCGACAAGGACGGCAACCGCCGCGCCAGCTATTTCCTGCACACTCCCGAAGGCGCGCGCCTCGAAGCGACCGTCATCCTTGTGGAAAACGACCGCCTCATTATCGGCGGCGATCCCCTCGGCTTATATGAATTTCCCAAGCCTGAGAATAAGGGATTTTTACCGCCCGAACCCTGATCGAGTCACGGCTCCCAAGCGCTCCCCACACATCGCCCGAACAAGCCTGGACGCAATTTCGCGCCGCGCCTCTCTTCGTTTAGTACTGGCCGCGCAACTACCTCGCAAACTTTTCCACAGCTGCCTTTGCTTACTTTTTTGTCTCGCGCTCTGACGCGCCACTCGCGCTTTGCGTTTGCTGCGATTCTAACTAGCAATAATGCGGCTTTGCTCTGCCGCACGCGCGCGCTTGCACCACCTTTGTGCTTGTGGAAAAATTGTGCATCGTGTGTGCACGCCCGTGCATCTCTTCGCACACTTTTCGCTTGCCCTCCTCCTACCAATCAGAGACAATCCCGCGCTGTCTCATAGCGGCGGTACGTGGGCCAACAACCCTAGAACGGACCGCGAGCGGAGCGACAGGGGCATATTGACGTTCCGGCGCGGGCGTGTTTCCCGAAGCCTGATAAAAAACTGAAAGGGCCTCCTTTCCACAGCTTTTGCACATCTGTGGAAATAGGGTAGGGTCTGTTTTCCTTTTGCGATGACCACTTCGACCAATCTTTGGGACCGTTTTCTCGAGCGCGTCAAGTCCCGCGTCAGCATCAACACCTTCACCACCTGGTTTCAGCCCACGCGCCTGAACCAGGCCGATGCTGAGACCCTGCACGTCCAGATTCCCAGCACCGTCTTCCGCCAGGTTCTCACGCGCACCTACGGAGACATCGTCAAGGCCGTCTTTCTCGAACTCGGCATCCCGCAGATGAAAGTGCAGTACGTCTGCACCGAAGAAGAGCCCGTGCAGGCAGCTCCCGCGGCCGTCGGCGTCAAGCAGGCCAAACTCGATTTCGACAACAGCGATCACCAGCTCAACACCCGCTACACTTTCGATTCTTTCGTCGTCGGCAAGTCCAACGAATTCGCGCACGCCGCTTCCCGCGCCGTCGCCGAGCAGCCCTCGAAATCTTACAATCCGCTCTTCCTCTATGGCGGCGTGGGCATGGGCAAGACTCACTTGATGCACGCTATCGGGCACACCATCAAGAAGCGCAATCCAGCGATGCGCCTCAGTTACGTCAGCGCCGAAAAATTCACCATCGAAGTCATCAACTCGCTGCGCTTCGACCGCATGATCAGTTTCCGCGACCGCTTCCACACCGTGGACGTCCTCCTCGTCGACGACATCCAGTTCATTTCCGGCAAAGAGCGCACTCAGGAAGAGTTCTTTCACACCTTCAATGCGCTCTACGAACAGCAGAGGCAAATCGTCATTTCCTCTGATTGCTTGCCCAAGGACATCAACTCTATCGAAGAGCGTCTCCGCTCGCGCTTCGAGTGGGGCCTGATCGCGGACATTCAGCCGCCCGATCTTGAAACCAAAATCGCCATCCTGCAGAAAAAGGCGGAGAATGACCGCTTCCATTTGCCGGATGATGTCGCCGAGTACATCGCTCGCGCCATTAAATCCAATGTGCGCGAGCTCGAAGGCGCGCTGACACGCCTAATGGCCTACGCTTCGCTCACCGGCGCCGTGGTTTCCCTGGCCACCGCGCAGCAGGTCCTCCGCAACATCATTGCGTCGCAGGAAAAGCGTGTCACCATCGATCTCATCCAGAAGCGCGTCAGCGAGCATTTCAATCTGCGCGAACAGGATCTGAAAGTCCGCAGCAACACTCGCGCCATCGCTTTCCCGCGCCAGGTGGCCATGTACATCGTCAAGCAGCTCACCACCGCCTCGCTTCCCGAAATCGGTCGCCAATTCGGCGGCAAGCATCACACCACCGTGCTGCACTCCATCCACAAAATCGAAGAAATGCGTCGCTCCGACAAAGAGTTGAACCGCACCATCACTCGCCTGATGGATGCCCTGCAGTAACTCGAGCCGTCCTCACCAGCAATTCTTCACAGCACACTCGTGCGCGCGCCCGATTTGGAGTGCGGGAGCCAAGCTCCCGCTTTTCCGTCACGCAAACAGGCTCCGCCATCGCACTTTCGCCCTGTGCACAACCCCTGACAATCACCTGAATTTTGTGTTGAAGACCTGTGCGCCAAATCTGACCGAACCGCACCGTCCTCTCGCCGCACCCTATTTTTCCGCCTTTCCCACAAACCGCCACTTTCGCCGGCCATCCCAAAAGTGTTGCTGCCAAAGGCTGCTTTTCACCTTTCCACAGATTCACAGCCATCATCACAACAACAAGGGTGTACGACTTATTTCTAATTGGGAACTTTTGTTGTCTCTGATGATTGTTGATGAAAAGCAGTTTGGTTATACGCCTGGCGCCGCAGAGCCCTTCACACCCGCATTTCCACAGGCCCAATTGCATCCAGGGCTTTATAGTTGGCCGGAAAGCGAGTAGAGTACACCAGCGGTAAAATGACGCGAGGCTCCCGATGACCGCACCAGGCACCGCACGCGAGGAACATCAAGCGATGGAATTCAGCGTTATAAAATCAGCGCTGTTGAATGAACTCTCCACCACGCAAGGCGTCGTCGAACGCAAGACCACCATTCCCATTCTGTCCAACCTGCTGGTCGAAGCCAAAGGCAACCGCCTCACCATCACCGCCACCGACCTCGAGCTCAGCGTCCGCACGTCTTGCGAAGCCAAGATCAAGAAAGAAGGCGCCGGCACCATCCCCGCAAAAAAGCTGCTCGAGCTCGTCCGCCTGCTGCCTGAGGGCGAAATTAAATTCAAACTTCTGGAAAATCACTGGATCGAGATCGTCAGCGACAAGAAAAAGTACAAGCTTGTCGGTATGGCCAAGGAAAATTTCCCGGCGCTCCCCGCTATGCCTCACGTGCTGGTAAAAGTTCCCGCCGCGGTCCTCGGAAGCCTCATCGCCAAAACCAAGTTCGCCATCTCCATGGAAGAATCCCGCTACACGCTCAATGGCGGCCTGCTCATCCTCAAGCCCGATACTCTCGCCATGGTCGCCACCGATGGCCACCGCCTCGCCCTTGCCGAGACCGATCAGAAGCTCGCCGGACTCAACGGTGAAGTGAAAGTGCTCATCCCCAAGAAAGCCATGGACGAAGTCGAGAAGCTCGCCGGAGTCGCGGGCGACGAAGCGCAAATCGATTTCGCCAAGGATGAGAGCCATCTCTTCTTCGAGATCGGCCATCGCCTGCTCATTTCCAGAATTCTGACCGGACAATTCCCCAACTACGAAGCCGTCCTGCCCCGCGAGAACAACAAGAGCGTCGTTCTCGAGCGTACCGAATTGAGCGACGCCGTCCGCCGCGTCTCCCAACTCGCCGATCAGCGCTCCCACGCCGTCAAATTCTCCGTCTCCAAAGAAGGCGTCGAGATTTCCGCCTCCAGCCCCGAATACGGCGAAGCCAAAGAAAATATCGAGAAGGATTACCAAGGTGATCCCATCTCCATCGGCTTCAACTCCACCTACATGCTCGATTTTCTAGCAGCAGCCGCCGACGGCCCCGTCAGCATCGAGCTCAAGGACGAACAATCCGCCGGCCAACTCCGCCCCCTCGCCGACGAATCCTACCGCTATCGCTACATCATCATGCCCATGCGCATCTGACCCGTTTTTGATGCCAGCGCCTTCTCGAAAAACCTCCACCCCGAGTCTTCTTGAATAAACTCAAGTTATTGAAGATAAACCACTTACCTAAACTTCAAGCCTCATCTCGCGCTTGAGAAAAGGCCCTTGATCGGGTATACTTTTTCGGTTGTCGATTCGCTGTTTTGTTTCCTCTGATCGACACGTCCGCCAGGCAAAATCGGTTCCGTTTCACACTCTGCGCCAGGAGTGAGGGAGCTGCGAGCCTGGAGAGTAATGAGTCTTCGCCACGTCTCGCTGCGCGAGATGGGATGGAGCAGGAACCCTACGAGTTCTGGATTTTGCTGCACCAAATCCGGAATCACAGGGTAAGGCGACGTACGCAAAATTCCGCAAACACGCCTTCCTCGCTTCACAAAAGCTTGAAGAACGCACGCGGCCCGCAGCCGCAATTCTCGCGGTCCGTCTCGCGTTCGGCACGCCGTTGCAAGAGCCACGCGCCCCGCTTCGCGGCCCGCGCGTCCGAGAAGATAACTGGGGAGTCTAAATGGGCGATAAAGAAAACGTAACCGGAAAAGCCCCGGGCCATCAATACGACGCAAAATCCATCAAAGTCCTCGGCGGCCTCGAAGCTGTGCGTCTGCGGCCCGCCATGTACATCGGTTCCACCGGCGAAACCGGCTTGCACCATCTCGTCTGGGAAGTGGTGGACAATTCCGTCGACGAAGCCATGGCTGGCTTTGCCGATGAAGTCAACGTCACCGTCCACGCGGACAATTCCGTCACCGTCGTCGACAACGGCCGCGGCATCCCTGTCGACATGCACGCCACGGAAAAGCGTCCGGCTGCCGAAGTTGTGCTCACCGTGTTGCACGCTGGCGGCAAATTCGATAGCGACACCTACAAAGTTTCCGGCGGTCTGCACGGCGTCGGCGTTTCCGTCGTCAACGCGCTTTCCGATGAGCTCGAGCTCGAAATTCAGCGCGATGGCGCCGTCTGGGAACAGTCCTACGAAAAAGGCAAGCCCACCACGAAACTGAAACAGACCGGCAAGTCCCGCAAGACCGGGACAAAAATCACCTTTCATCCCGATCCTTCGATCTTTGAAAAGATTGTCTTCAGCTTCGATACGCTCTCGCAGCGCCTGCGCGAATACGCCTTCCTCAATAAAGGCCTGAAAATCACGCTCACCGACGAGCGCACCGAAAAAACCGCCGAGTTCCGCTTCACCGGCGGCATCGCCGAATTCGTGAAGCATCTGAATCGCGGCAAGACCACGCTCCACGATTCTCCCATTTACATGGAAGGCAAGAAGGGCACCGTTGAAATCGAAATCGCGCTGCAATACAACGACAGTTACGGCGAAAATGTCTTTGCCTTTGCCAATACCATCAACACCGTCGATGGTGGCACGCACCTTTCCGGCTTTCGTTCCGCGCTCACCCGCACCATCAACAATTTTGCTTCCAATGCGGGAATGCTGAAGGAACAGAAAGACGAAGTTACCATTACCGGGGATGACGTGCGTGAAGGCCTCGTTGCCGTCGTCAGCGTCCGCCTGCCCCAGCCGCAATTCGAAGGGCAGACCAAAGGCAAGCTCAACAGCGATATCAAAGGCGACGTCGAGCAGCTCGTGAACGAAAAGCTCGGCGAATGGTTCGACAAGCACTCCACCGTGGCCCGCCGCATCATCGGCAAGTGCATTGACGCCGCACGGGCCCGCGAAGCCGCCCGCAAAGCCCGCGAATTGACGCGCCGCAAATCCGCCATGGATTCAAGCGGCCTTCCGGGCAAGCTCGCCGATTGCCAGGAACGCGATCCGGCGCGCTGCGAACTCTTCGTCGTCGAGGGCGAATCCGCCGGTGGCTCCGCCAAAATGGGGCGCGACCGGAAAACCCAGGCCATCCTGCCGCTCAAAGGCAAAATCCTCAACGTCGAAAAAGCCCGCTACGACAAGATGCTCGGCCACGAGGAAATTCGCGCCATCATCACCGCGCTCGGCACCGGCATCGGCAAAGACGATTTCGACGCCGGCAAGCTCCGCTACCACAAAGTCATTCTCATGACCGACGCGGACGTCGACGGCTCGCACATCCGCACTCTGCTGCTCACCTTCTTCTTCCGCCATATGAAAGAGCTCATCGAGCGCGGCCACATTTACATCGCGCAGCCGCCGCTCTACCGCGTGAAGCGCGGCAAAACGGAAAAATACATTCGCGATGAAAAGGATTTCGCGCGCGAGCTGATGAAGCGCGCCACCGAAGACCATGTGGTGAAAGCCAAAGAAGGCGTGAATCTGGAAGGCGCGCGCCTTACTTCCTTTCTGCTCAACGTGCAGGAATACGAAGCGGCAGCGGCGAAATTGGGGCGCCGTCTGCGTGAACCGGTGCTGGTCGAATTGCTCTCCGAAAGCGGCCTCGAAAAAAAGTCGGATTTCGAAGACAAGAAGCCGCTCGAAAAGCTATTGAAGGAAGTGGAAAAGTCCAAGCTGAAACTCGAAGGCAAAATCGTTTTTGACGAAGAGCACAGCTTGTACGAAATTCAGTTTGGGCCTCCGCACAGCCAGAAAATTAATTGGGCGGTGGCCTCCACCGCGGAATACAAACGCCTGCGCGGCCTGGCGAAACAGATCGAAGAGTTCAACCACCCGCCATTCATAGTGGCGCGCAACGGCGACAAGGTCACCAAGGAAAAAGCCACCGACGTGCTGAATTACGTCGTCGAAGACGCGAAGAAAGATTTCACCATCACGCGATTTAAAGGCTTGGGTGAAATGAACGCCGAGCAGTTGTGGGACACGACCATGAATGCGGACACGCGCACGCTCCTGCAAGTGCGGCTCGAAGACGCCGTCGCTGCCGAAGATATTTTCACCACGCTTATGGGCGAAAACGTCGAAGCGCGCCGCAAGTTCATCGAGGAGAACGCCCTCGAAGTCGTGAACCTGGATATTTGAGCTGTGGAGCAGGCTGACACGAATCAAGGCTCCATCCGAAACGCCATCCGATGGGGCTTTTTGCTGGCGGCGATCGGAACGATTGGATTTCGTTTGCCGCGGCTGGTCAGCGAACTGCGGCAGTGGCGCGGCGCGCTGCGTCTTGGCGAGGCCACAGCGGCGGAAGGCTGGCGCGCGGTTTTGCTGGTTGATTGCGCCGGCGCGCTGGTTGTGCTCGCGATCGGCATCGTGGTGTTCTACGCGCTGCGGCCGCGGACAAAGAGCGCCAAATGATTTGGCAGTTGGGCTGGACCACATTGCCGGGGCTGCGTGGGCTAAGCGTAAGCGAATTTCGAGCTGCGCCTACATCAGCGCCCGACAATGTTGGCGGTGTGGCGATCGAATTTGCAAACGAAGCGGAGCGCGATGCGTTCCTGCAGCGGATCGAAGCCGAATTTGCTTCGCGCCGCTTCAGCAACGCCGCCGACGCCTTCGACACCGTAAAAGCATATGTACTGCAGCATGCGGCTGAGCGATGACGATTACAGGAGGTCGAGGAATTCTTCTAGCTTGAGGCCACACTGCTTGAGAATGTCGGAAAGGGTGCCTTTTGCCAACTCGGAATGCATGGGAACAACGGTCTTGAAAACTTGCTCACCAACCTTCTTTTCAAGGGATACGTGGCTCCCCTTTTGCCGCAACTCGACGAAGCCTCCGCGTTTAAGGGCTCGAATGGCACGTTCGCCCGAGATGCTCGGCAACTTGGGCATTTCAGTGCGAAACTTCGACGGTCGTCCAGAACGATGGGCCTTCGGTTGGCCGCTCTTCAGGGATGCCCCAGGTTTCGAGGTACAGCGCGATGGCTTCAGCAAGGTTCGCGCGGGCAGTTTCGACATCTTTGCCCTGCGAGGTAACGTTCAGCTCTGGGCAACGGGCGACGTACCACGCGTCTTCCTTGGTGATGAGCACCGAGAAGCGATAAGTCATATCCGAATCGTAGCGGAAGTAGGCTAGCCCAGCAAGATTTTCAGGATCACGGTTTCGGCCCGCAAGACGGGCGGTGAGGGGAAATGGCGGACGAGACGAATACATCAGTACTGCTTCCGATCGATATCGAAGCGGAGATGCGCAAGTCGTATCTCGATTACGCGATGAGCGTAATCATCGCGCGCGCTCTGCCCGATGTGCGCGACGGCCTGAAGCCGGTGCAGCGGCGCATCCTCGTGGCCATGAACGATCTCGGCCTGGCCTCCAACCGCGGCTTCCGCAAATGCGCCAAGATTTGCGGCGACACTTCCGGGAACTACCACCCCCACGGTGAAGCGGTGATTTACCCCGCGATGGTGCGCCTGGCACAGGATTTCAACCTGCGCTACATGCTTGTGGATGGCCAGGGAAACTTCGGTTCCGTGGACGGTGATCCTCCGGCGGCCATGCGGTACACCGAAGCGCGGCTGGCGAAGATCTCCGAAGATATTCTCGCCGACCTGGAAAAAGAGACCGTCGACTTCATTCCCAACTTCGATCAGACGCGTGAAGAGCCCGTGGTTCTGCCTTCGCGCATTCCGAATTTGCTGGTCAATGGCGCTAGCGGCATCGCCGTGGGCATGGCCACGAACATTCCGCCGCACAATTTGCGCGAGATCGTGGACGCCGCGATTCTGCTGATCGAAAAGCCGGACGCTTCGCTGAAAGAAGTGATGAAGATCGTGCCCGGGCCCGATTTCCCGACGGGGGCGTACATCGCCGGCCGCGAAGGCATTGAAGCCGCTTACAGAACCGGCCGCGGCAGCTTTACCATGCGCGCGAAAGCCGCCATCGAAGAAGTCAGCAAGGATCGCGAAAGCGTCGTCATCACGGAAATTCCCTACCAGGTGAACAAAGCGCGGCTGATCGAACGCATTGCGGAACTGGTGCAGAACAAGAAGATCGAAGGCATCTCCGATGTGCGCGATGAATCCTCGCGCGAGGGCATGCGCATCGTCATCGAGCTGAAGCGCGGCGAAGAATCGCAGCTGATCCTGAACCACCTCTTCAAGCAAACGCAGATGCAGGAATCGTTTGGCATGATCCTGCTTTCCATCGTTGCCGGGCAGCCGCGCGAACTCGGCTTGATCCCGATGATCAAGCTGTTCATCGAGCATCGCGTGGAGGTCGTGCGCCGCCGCACCATTTTCGAGCTCAAGAAAGCCGAGCAGCGCGAGCACATTCTGATCGGATATCGCATCGCGCTCGATCATCTGGACAACGTGATTCGCATCATTCGCGGTTCCGCGAGCCGCGTGGAAGCAAAAGAAAACCTGTTCAAGTATTTCAGCGAGCAAGACGTCACCATTACCGAAAACGGCAAGCAGAAAAAACTGGAAGGCGTGAAGCTGGATGGCCGGAAGTACCGCTCGGTGGGCGCACCCGAAATCGAAGCAGCCGGAGCCGGACGCGGCGCTGGCCTCGGCCTGAGCTACGCGCAAATCGACGCCATTCTCGAATTGCAGTTGCATCGCCTGACGCAGCTTTCCATCGATGAAATTCTCAAGGAATTGAAGTCCATTTCCGAGTTGATTGCGGAGCTGCGAGAAATCCTGTCGAGCGACAAGAAGCTGAAGCAGGTGATCACCGCGGAATTGCGCGAGGTTCACAAAGCATACGGCGACGACCGGCGCACGCAAATCGTCGACAAAGTCGACGAAATCAAGCTCGAGGATCTGATCGCCGACACCGAAATGCTCATCACCGTGAGCCACGCCGGCTACGTGAAGCGGACTTCCGCCGATACCTACCGGCACCAGTCCCGCGGCGGGAAAGGACGCATCGGCGCGCGCACCAAGGAAGAAGATTTCGTCGAGCATCTCTTCATCGCTTCGGCGCATAGCTACATTCTGCTGTTTACGACCAAGGGGCGGGTGTACTGGCTGAAGGTGTACGAAATTCCGGAAGCGGCGGCGGCTACGCGCGGCAAAGCGATGGCCAGCCTGGTGCGTTTCCAGGAAGATGAAAAGCTGAGCGCCATCGTCGCGGCCACGAATCTAGAAGAAGAAGGCAAGTACGTCTTCTTCGCCACGAAGAACGGCACGGTGAAGAAATCCGCGCTGACGGAATTCTCGAATCCCCGGCCGAGCGGGATCATCGCCATCAATCTGGAAGATAAGGACGAACTGATCGGCGCGAAGCTGACCGACGGCAAACAAATGATTTTCCTGGCCAGCCACGAAGGCCAGGCCATTCTGTTCCGCGAGACCGAAGTGCGTCCGATGGGACGCAACGCCGGCGGCGTGAACGGCATGGACCTGGACAAAGACGACTACGTGGTGAGTATGGACGCGGTGCAGCCGGACTTCGAGATCATCGCCAAGGAACACAAAACCACCAGCCAAAACCTCGAAGAACTGGAAAACGAGCAAATTAAAGATTCGCTGACCACGCTGATGCTTACCGTCGCCGAAAAGGGCTACGGCAAGCGCACCGCTCTCGCCGAATACCGCATCACCTCGCGCGGCGGCAAAGGCGTGGTCAACATGAAGACCACGGACCGCAACGGCGCGGTGGTCGGCACGTTGCAGGTTACCGAAGAGTCCGACGTGATGATCATCACCGAGCACGGAAAAGTGATCCGCGTGCACTCGAACGAAATTCGCGAAGCCGGGCGGTCCACGCAGGGCGTGCGGCTGCTGCGCCTCGACGACGACGATTCCATTGCCGCCGCCGCCATGCTGCAGGAAGAACAAGAAGAAGAGAAAAAGTAGCTTTTCCTTCGGTACTTTTTCGCACTCCCGCGTCTCCTTTGCGGCCGTGCCTGCCTCTGCACAGACTATTGCGTAACGAAATCAGGGCTACCCGTCGCCCGCGCGGGCGTGCGGTACAACGGTGTGGCGCGCAGCGGCGGGTTTTTCGGGCTAGAATGCGCGGCGTGGAGGGGCGGCTATGAACTGGATGAGGTTCGTGCTGGCGGTGGTGGTATCGGGGGTGGCGGCTTCGTTTACGGACTGGCTGTTCATGGGCATACTGTTTCACAAGAAATATCTGGAGACGCCGGAGATCTGGCGGCTGAAGACGGGCGAGAGCGAGACCTCCAAGATTGTGGCGTCGTCGATCATCGGACTGGTGAGCTGCGCCGCGTTTACCTATTTGTGCGTGTGGACCGGGGCGCTCACGGTGCCACGAGCAGAGCTGCGCATGGCGGCGTTGGCTTGGCTCGCGGCGCCAGTGCCGGTGATCCTGAGCAATGTGATCTGGACAAAGATGCATCCGCTGATTGGGATGTCGCATTCGCTGGGCTGGCTGGCGCGATTCGTGATTACGGGATTGGTCGCGGTGTGGCTGGTGCGGTGATTCGTGCAAGCAGGTCGAACAGGCAAATCCAACAGGAGAAAATATAGTTGCTCATGAACATTATGCGGAGGGTGTTGGCATTTTTCGTGGTAGCTGCGGCGCCGTTTGCGCTGCCGGTGGGGAGCGCGGCGGATAAGAAGCCAGCGGCCGGGCAGTATGTGGTGTACGTCGGGACATACACCACGAAGACGGAAAGCAAGGGCATCAACACGTTCCGGTTTGATGCGGCAACCGGAAAGATGACGCCGGCGCAAGTGGCGGCGGAATCGCCCGATCCCTCGTTTGTGGCCGTGCATCCCAGCGGGAAGTATCTTTATGCGGTGAACGAAGCGGGGAAGAGCAGCGTGGTCAGCGCGTTTGCGATCGACGGCGCGAGCAAAGCCCTGACGCTGCTGAATCAACTCCCCGCGCTCGGCGAAGATCCTTGCTACATCTCCTTCGACCGCACCGGGAAATTCGCCCTGATCGCGAATTACAGCGCTGGCAACATTGCCGTCTTTCCGATTCTGAGCGACGGCAAGCTGGGGAGAGCGACCGCCGCGGTCCAAGATAGCGGCACCCTGGGACCGAACAAAGAACGCCAGGAGGGGCCGCATGCTCATTGGATCGAAGCGTCGCCCGACAACCGCTTCTTACTGGTTGCCGATCTGGGGCTGGATGAAGTGCTGATCTACCGGTTTGACGCGGTCACGGGCTCGGTTGCGCCCAACCAGCCGGCGTTCGCTAGGCTCAAAGCCGGAGCGGGGCCGCGGCACGCGGCGTTCGACCGCAACGGAAAGTTTGTGTTTGTAGCCAGCGAGATGGATTCGACGATCACGTCCTTTTCTTGGGATGCGAAAAAGGGCGCGCTGAAGCAGACTGGTGCGGTATCCACGCTGCCGGCGGGCTATTCAGGGCGCAATGAGGTGGCGGAGATTGCGCTACATCCGAACGGCAAATTCCTGTATGTCTCGAACCGCGGGAATGAAAGCATCGCAGTGTTTGCCATCCATCCCGGAAATGGCGCGCTCACGCTGGTGGCGCATGTTCCGACCGGCGGCAAAGAGCCGCGCCACTTCGCGATTGATCCCAGCGGACAATTCCTGGTGGCCGAGAATCAGCTTTCGGACAATATTGTGGAGTTCCGGATCGATGCGGCCACCGGCAAGCTGACTGCGACGGGCGCGGTTGTCAGCGTGCCTTCGCCGGTTTGTGTGACGTTTGCGGCGGCAAAATAGTCTGTTGCGAGGGAAGAGCGCCCGCGCAAACCACGTACTGCCGCTATCAGTGAGGAATTCGCAGTATCCGAAACGCGGAGTTGGCGCGTCTAAACTGCGGTAGAATCCCGCTTTTCAAGTTTTTCTGGAGACATCGATGACTTGCCCTTTTCGGCTGATGCTTTCTCTATGCCTGCTAACGTTTTGGATTGCGCCCGATGTGCGGGCAGATGGGGAGACGGCGCCGGGGCGGGACCCGAAGCAGGCGGTGGATGAGGCGTACACCGCGAAGATCAAGAAGTATACGACGCAGCCGGCGTTTACTTCGCCGCTGGTGGAGTATTTGCCGGCGTCGAAGAATGTACCGACGCCGGAGGCAGTGCTGGGCGACGTGGCGGGAGCGCCGGGGATTTTGCCGTACGCCGAAGATATCTACAAATATATGCGGCTGCTGGAGAAGGCCAGCCCGCGAGTAAAGGTGTTTTCGATTGGGACGACGGAAGAGGGCCGCGAGATGATCGCGGTGGCGGTGTCTTCGGAAGAAAATCTGAAAAAGCTGGACGAAAACCGCGCGCGGCTCGCGAAGCTGGCCGACCCGCGCACCATTCACATGGACGACGCGGAGGCAGACAAGCTGGTGGCAGCCGCTGTGCCCGTGTATTACATCACCGGGACGATTCATTCGCCGGAAACCGGCGCGCCGACGGCGCTGATGGAGATGGCCTACCGCCTAGCAGTGGACGAAAGCCCGTACATCCGCGAGATTCGCGACGGGGTCATCACGCTGATCACCCCGGTGGTGGAAGTGGACGGGCGCGACCGCATGGTGGACCTCTACAAATGGCATCTGGCGCACCCCAAGGATTTTTTCCCGCCGCTGATTTACTGGGGCAAGTACGTGGCCCACGACAACAACCGCGACGCCATGGGCGTAACGCTGAAGCTGACCGAAAACGTGCTGAACACCTATGTAGGCTGGAAAGCGCAGGTGCTGCACGATTTGCACGAATCGGTGCCGTATTTGTATGACAACACCGTGGGCGACGGGCCGTACAACGCCTGGATCGATCCGATTCTGGCGGATGAATGGCAGATGATCGGCGCGCGCAACGTTGCGGACATGACCAAGTTCGGAATGCCCGGCGTGTTTGCGCACGGAGATTTCGATACCTGGTCGCCGGGCTATTTGATGTTTATCGCGGCCATGCACAACGGAATCAGCCGGCTGTATGAAACCTTCGGCAACGGCGGCGCGGATACCGAGGAGCGCACGCTGGATCCGCAGGAATATTCGCGGACGTGGTACCGCCAGAATCCGCCGCTGCCAAAGGCGATCTGGTCGCAGCGCGACAACAACAATTACGAGCAGACCGGATTGCTGACCTCGCTGCACTATTTCAACGAGAACAAGCGGCTGTTTCTCAAGAATTTCTATTTGAAGGCCAAGCGCTCGATTGAAAAGCCGAAGACCGAGGGTCCCGTGGCGTACGTTTTGCCCGGGGACGAGCCGCGCGGCACGTTGCAGGCGGAATTGTTGCAGGTGCTCGGGAAGCAGAAGGTGGAGATTTCGCGCGCCACAGCAGGGTTCAGCGTGGCGTTGCCGGTGAAGAAGGAGAAAAAAGCGGATAAAAAGAAGGATGGGAAAGAACAGGAGAAGGATAAGGACAAGACTCCCGCGCCGACCACGAAAGAGTTTCCGGCCGGAAGCTACATCATTCGAATGGACCAGCCGTATTCGCGGATTGCAGATGCGCTGCTCGATTATCAGTTCTGGAGCCCGGACGATCCGCAGAAGACCCCGTACGACGATACGGGATGGACGTTCGGGGAACTGTTTGGCGTGCAGGTGACGCGGGTGACGGATGCGAAAGTGCTGAGCGTAGCCATGGAGCGTGTCAGCGAGGTGAAGCCGTCGGGCGGAGTAAAGGGCGAAGGGACAATCTTTGCGATCAACAACCATGCAGAGCCGGCGCTGGCGGCGCTGCGCTACAAGTTGCGCGATGCGTCGATCGAAGCAGCAGAAGAAGCATTTGAAGCTAGCGGGACGAAATTCCATCGCGGGACATTTTTGGTGAAGGGAGTGAGCCGCAGCGATCTCGATCGCGCAACGGCCGAACTGGGTCTACATGCGGTGGCGCTCGGCGGTGCGCCGAGCGTGAAGACACATGCGGTGAAAGCGGCGCGCATCGCGTACGTACACACCTGGCTGAGCACGCAGACGGAAGGCTGGTGGCGGCTGGCATTTGATGGCATCGGCATTCCGTACGAGTACATGAGCACGCAGACACTCGCAAAGATCGAGGATTTGAATGCGAAGTACGACGTGATCGTATTTCCGCCGGTGGGATTCGCAGCCAGCTCGACCATGATGATCAACGGGTTGCCGACAGAGTGGGGCAATGCGCTGCCGTGGAAGAACACGCCGGAGACGCCGAACCTGGTTGGCAAGAACGATTCGACCGACGATATGCGGCCGGGACTCGGCTGGGAAGGCGTGGCGAAGCTGCAGAAATTTGTGCAGAACGGCGGCTTGCTGCTGACGGCGACGGACACTTCGCAGTTTGCGCTTTCCATTGGGCTGGGAGACGGCGTGAGCGCGGGGCGATCGGACAAGATGAAGATTGTGGGCGCGGTGCTGGGAGCGCGGATGGTGGACGAAGCGAGCCCCATTGCGTACGGCTACTCGGAGAAAGTTTCCGTGTATTGCGACAACGGACCGATCTTTTCGCTGGGCAGCCTGGCCGGAGCGCGCGGACGGCGGCGGCTCGGCGAAGAGACGCACACGCGGCCAACCGGACGCGGTACGGCAGACGATCCGGACTTTGTGGTTGGGCGCACGCCGGTGGAAGCGCCGGAAGAGGCCAAGTCCGAGATTTGGGAAACGCCGCCGGTGACGGACGAGCAGAGGCGCAACGGCTTTCGCGTGATTCCTCCGGCGAACCGGCCGCGCGTGATTTTTCGCTACGCGGACGCCAAGGATTTGCTGATCTCGGGTCTCGCCGAGGGCGGCGCGGAAATTGCGCAGCACGCGGCCGTGGTGGACGCGCCGGTGGGGAAAGGGCACGTGGTGCTGTTCTCGATCAATCCGGTGTACCGGGGTGAGACACGCGGTACGTATGCGATGGTGCTCAACGCGATTGTGAATTTCGACAGCCTGAGTGCCGGGCGGAAAGACGCCGAGAAGTAGCTGGCGCTTACGGGTCTAAAGACCCGCCACTGCACAGGCTCGGCCTGAAAGCGGTAGGAGCCTAGCCTTCCTTATAGTGGCGCGGCACGCTGCGCCAACTAGCCGAGCCGCGTGCTTGAATGCCGCGGAAGAGCGGCGAAAAATAACCGGCCCGGTCCAGTCACTGTAATGGCGGGTCTTTAGACCGGTCAGAATCCAGCGCCGCTTGCGCGCTGGCGGATTTGCGTTACAATCCCGGCCACTATGCGTAAGCGCAAGGTCAAGAAGGCGCCTGCGAGACGCCGGCGTGGTTCAGCAAGGCGGCGCATGCGACCGCGGGGGGCTCGCGCAGCCGGGAAGCTACCCAAGGGCGCGGTGACGCTGGTAGTGTTGCTGCATCCGCGCGAGGGGCAGGAACTGCTGCTGGAGGCGGAGTTGCGGGCGCTGGTGGGCCCGACGCGGAAGGAAGAAGGCTGCCTGACTTACGATTTGCACCGCTCGGCGGACCCGCCGCCAGCGTATCTGCTGCATGAAGTGTGGGCTAGCCGCGAAGCGCACACACAGCACACCCGAACGCAGCATTTTTTGCGCTGGAATGCGCGGAAGGATGCGCTGCTGGCCTCGCGCGATGCGACGTTCTGGTCACAGATCGCCTAACGAAGGACATTGCCGCGCGCGATTTAGCGCTCGCGAGAGGTCATTTCATTCTGGCAATTCACTCCGTTTTTGTTTTGCGGTTCGTTCTGCTTCCTTCTAGTCCTTTGTTCTCGCGCTGCCTTCTCGTGCTTTCCGGCACTTCGCTCCGATGCTTCAAGCTAGCGGATAGACGCTAATTCTCCCCGAGGTAGTAGCCGGGGCGGGCGCGGACGTTCAGATTTTTCTTGTCCACGGTGACTTTGATTTCGTGGTAGCCGAAGGCTTCCGCGCCGTTGGGAATGTAGCTGAGGCTATATTGCGAATGCAGTTCGCCGCCGATTTGATCGATGGCGTTTTCGATGGAGCGGTCCTTGAAAGTGGGAAGGTGTGCGCCGCCGGTGCCCGCGGTGGCAATTTCCAGCGGATTGTCCTTCAGTGCATCCTTGACATGAGTGACGGCCCAGACGACGGCATTCATAAGATTGCCTTCGCCGTAGAGGGCGGAATCCGTGTCCGGAGTTTGTATCGTGCCCGGAGGGCCGGGCCTGCCGAAGGTGCCGGGAGGCGTGACGTGGACGCGCGTGTCTTTGGGCTTGGCTTGCAATTCGGCGCGCGTGGTGGAGAGACCGACACTGTAAATGGTGACGTTGGCGAGCTGCGCCTGGCGGAGGACTTCGCCGAGTTTGGCGTCGCTGCCTTGATCTTTGGCTTCGGCGATGATCAGCAGGATGCGACGGCGGCCGGGAGAATCGGGCGTAGGCTCGGGACGCCCCGAGAGCATTTCGACGGCGCGCGCCATGGAATCATAAAGCTTGTTGCCGGAGACGCCGGTTTTGAGAGTGGCGAAGGCTTTTTCGATGAGGTCGCCGCTGGTGGTGAAGTCCTGAAGCTTTTCGGTGTCGTCATTGAAGGCGACGATGGCGGCCTCGGCGGTGGGACCCATGACCGTTTGCGAGATGAGAATGCCGGACTTGCGAATCTCCGGTAGCATAGGTTCAACCTGGGAACTGTTTTCGACCAGGACCACAAAGGAGAGCGGATCGCCGCCGAGATCGAAGTGCACGATGCGCTGCGGGACGCCGTTGTCCGAGACAGTGAAGTCGCGGGCTTCGAGGTCGTGAATCATCTCGCCCTTGGAGTTGCGCACGGTGGCGGGAGTATTGACGAGCGCGACGCGGACTTTGACGGTGGCCTGTGGAGGCGGAGCCTGTGGGGCGACGCCGGGCGCAGGCGCAACGGGGCCGGCGGGCGATTGAGCCCAACTGGGCGCGCAGAAGGCCGTTATAAACGCTATAAAGAGGAGAATTAGAGGGTAGAGCCTGCCTGGGTTCACGAAGACCTCCTCGACGAGTGTACTTGATTCGACGCACAGTGCGCGGAAGGCGTTGCCGGGCGGGGCGGCGATTCCTACAATCATATTCCTAACAATTAAAGGTTCGTCCTCTCTGGAGACCAGGCCATGCCCGACGGGAAAAAGTTAAAGCAACAGCACGCGCCCAAGGCGCCTCACGAAGATATGGACTTCCTGCAAAGCACCGCGGCGCGGCCGCTGCGCATTCTGGCGGAATACCTCCATCCGCTGGTGCAACTGAAGAAAGAAGGCATTGCCGACACCATTGTGATGTTTGGATCGGCACGAATCGGTCCACGGGACGTGATGCAGACGAAGGTGACGCGGCTGAAGAACGTGAAGACGGCGCGTTTATCGAAAGAGAAGCGTGCGCAGCACCGCGTGGCGCTGCGGCAGGCGAAGAGCGCGCTGGAGATGTCGCGGTACTACGAAGAGGCGCGCCAACTGTCACACAAGATTACATCGTGGGCGAGTTCGCTGGGTCCGCGGCCGCGGCGGTTTGTGGTGTGCTCGGGCGGCGGGCCGGGAATCATGGAGGCGGCGAACCGCGGCGCGTACGAGGCGGGCGGGAAGTCGATCGGGCTTTCGATTGAACTGCCGCACGAGCAATACTCGAATCCGTACATCAGCCCGGAGCTGAGCCTGAATTTCCATTATTTTTTCATGCGCAAATTGTGGTTTGCGCAGATTGCCAAGGCCCTGATTGTTTTCCCCGGCGGCTTCGGGACCATGGACGAGCTCTGGGAAATGATGACGCTGCTGCAGACCGGAAAGCTGCCGAAGCAGAATTTGATCCTGATCTACGGGCGAAAGTATTGGAACGAAGTGCTGAATTTGCGGGCCATGGAGCGTTGGGGAATGATCAACCCGGACGAGTACAAGCTGCTGCAGTTTGCGGATACGGTGGATGAAGCGTTTGAAGTGGTACGCGCGACGCTGGAGAAGTACCACATGGAAGTGGATCCCTTTTTGCAGACGTACTGAAGCGCTTTCTCGCAGCGACGCATCAAGACAAGGATCGAGCGGAAATCGCCGGCCAAAATAAAAGCGGGGCGCACGATCGCGCCCCGCTTTTATTTTTGACGAAGAGATTAGTGCGCGGCCCCGGCGAGTTCCTCGGAGAAGACGGCCTCGAAGCGGCGCGTTTCGTCCTGATCGTGCAGCAGGACTACGGGCACGACGCGCAACGATTGTTTGCAAGCGTGGCACTGCGTGACTTCGCCCTGCAGGTCCTGTAAGAAACCGTCGGTGAAACGATAGAGCGTGCGTTCGCGGCGGGCGTTCTTCTGATCGCGCGCGCCGCAGTGGGGACAGAGGAATTCCACCTTGTCTTCCTGCGGATCGCGGTCCAGAGCGGCCCAGCCGGTGCGGCGCACGCCGACAACTTCCAAAATGCGCCTATCCATGGCTACTGCCTCCTAAGATCCACGTCCCCAAGGCATCTGATGCGGGGAGAAGCGCGGTAGATACAGTGATTCCGGGAAAAGCCCCGGAGGGGTGGTCGCTCAGTGGGGGTATCCCGGTGTTTCAGCAAAAGAGTATGCAAGCGATTGATTCGCTGAGAGTTAGCTTGCGATCTGGGGGTGCAAAGAGCGCTGAAGAGTGTGAAAGCGATTGAACCGGTATACGCGCCAGGGGGGTACACCCCCGGTGTTTTTGCAAAGAGTGCGCAAGTGATTGATTTGCCGAGAGATAGCTTGCGCTCTTTTGCAAGAGAATGCAGCAGAGTGCGCAAACTATGGGAAACAGGACATTTAAGAAATGCGCTTTTTGGTAAAGAGTGAAAGAGAGTTAGTGCGGGCAGGAAGCGCTAGATTACCCATCGCAAATAGTAGCACAAGTTGCCGGTTTTGTCAAGAGAAAAGTGAGATTTGGTCGAACGGTTGTCGTCTGACTCGGGATTGCAAAACCCAGTGGCGAGTCGCGGGCCGGGAACGGGATCACACGCCTCACCCCTGAAGGGGTGAGGCTACAGGGCGGGGAACTTGTGGGGGTTGGCGGTGTCCAACGGAGGGAGGACGCGCGCACCCTCACATCCCTGCGAGCGCGGCGCGGGCTTCCTGAGTTTTTGAGCAACCCCAGGAAGTCTGCGCCGCAAAAATCTGATGGACCTCGCAGAACTTTTGAGGAGGTGTGTGATGTCCGTGGAAGAAGAAAAAGGGCGGGAAGAGTTTGGGGCGTTGGGCGGATGCTTTGTTGGAGGCGATGCGGAGCAGCAGAAGCGCGAGCGGCGGGTGAAAAGGCGCGCCCTAGCGATTTCTATTTCGCTGCAGGCTTTCGTTCTGGCTGCGATCATACTGATTCCACTATTCGGGCGGCCGGAGCGCATTGCGTTTGCCACGGTGATGCCGCTTCCTCCGTATTATCATTCGGTAGGGCAAGTTCAGCGAACCGTGTCTCAACCCATTCAGACGGCGCAGATCCGGGACTTTTGGTTGCACTACGCGCCGCCGAATGCTCCGGCGCGGTCGTTCAGCGGCACAGCGGATCGGCCAGAAGATCCGTTCGGGCCTGGAGGTCCGGAAGGTCCGGCAGGTCCCCCGTGCATCGCCGGTTGCATCGATATCGGCACCAACAATCGCGGTCCCATCGCGCCGGTGGTTGATACCACGCCAAAGACTCCGAAGCGTATCGTGGTGACGCATCTGGATCCGGCGATGCTGACGCGGCGGATCGAGCCGGTGTATCCGACGCTGGCTAGGCAGACGCGGCGAGAGGGGCGCGTGGAATTGCACGCGATTATCGGGACGGATGGCACGATTCAAGCGCTGCAGGTGGTGAGCGGCGACGTGCTGTTCTACGAATCGGCGAAGGATGCGGTGCTGCGGTGGCGGTATAAGCCGACGTATTTGAATAACCGTGCGGTCGAAGTGGACACGACGATAACGGTCATTTACACGCTGGGGCACTAGAGGCCATCTCATGAGTGCTGGAAAGAAATCAAAGGGTATCTTCAGGGGCTAAAGCCCAATCCTTGCAGCGCTTTATGTCGGGGCTGAAGCCCCGACCCCCTAAAGAGCCGCTTTACGAGATGGCTTCCAGCGAAGTGCCGTGTGCAGCAAGAAAAAGGGCCGCAGCGGGTCGCGGCCCTTTCGTTTCTGATGCGGCTGTAAGTGGGTTGCGAGCTAGAAGCGCCACTCGAAGCCGGCGGCGATGCGGGCGTTGTTTTGGCGGCCGGGCTTGGTGATGGTGGTATTGGTGGACGTAGCGCATGAGCCGAAATCTGGATCCGCCGGCGGGCAATTGGTGAAGGCATTTCTAATTAAATCGATCTGAATGAGGCGCAGAGCGATGTGCTTGGAGGCGTTCAGATCGATTCCACCCCCGAAGCCGTAGGCTAGGCGGGTTTGTTTGTTCGCATCGTTAAACGAACCGCCACCCGTGAAGGTGATGTGCGAGTGGGAGGTTCCCACCAGGCCACGAACGAATACGTTGAAAGGCCCGATGTTGCGCGCGGTTAGTTGCGGCCCCACAAGATAGTTGTAGAAGCGGGCGTGCTCGGCCGACTGATCCACATCCGACGTGCCGCCGTAGGCGCTGACGTCGGCGACGACGCCGAACCACTTGCTGAAGTTGAACTGTGGAGTGACTTCAAAGCCTGGCATCGAGAAATGCCGTCCCACGCCGCTTGCGCTCTCACTCAGCAAGCCGCCGGGATTGAACTGGCCGTAGGAAAGGCCGGTGAAGAGCTCGACGCGAGGCGTCTGGGCCTTGGCGGCGACGCCGGAAAGAGCGAGAACCGCAACAACGAGAAAGAACTTGCGCATAACACTTGCCTCCTAAAATTTCCCCCAGGCACGAGTTCTTGGGAAAGAACGGCCCGTAAGGATGACCCCCACCCAAGCCGCTCCATTTTGGGAACGGCAGCGATTCGCCCGTAACGACAGACTTGGGTACACATTGATGATAGGTGGGATTCGGAGTGGGGAAGAGCGGGTTGTATGAGAGTGTTTCGTGGAGATTAGTAACTTATGAGGCAAGGATTAGTTTCGAAGCAAGGGTAGATGCCTGAATTAGGGGAGTTTGGCGGTGGTTGGCAGTGTGGGCGGTGTTGACGCGGGCCGGGCGCTTCGAGGCTCACGAGCCGCGGCCCCAACGTGGCTAGGCGGAACGTGGGTGGCGCGAGCTGGGAGTCGTTGCGTGATGGGAGTTGGTCGGCCGAACGAAAAGCGGCGTCGAGCCGCCGCACTCCAAAGACAGGTGCAAAGGTCCGCGCCTGCCTGCGCGGCCCTTCTGCCTGCACCATTGCAACCAACGGTAACGCTTGAGCAAAGACTGGCCGCCCTAAAAGGACGGCGCCTACAGGTTGCACCATTGCAACCAACCAGGGTGAAAGGTGGAACAGACTGAAGAAGGTGGAACAGACTGAAGTCGGTTCTACCTAGAAGCGGAAGACGATTCCGGTGGAGACGCGGAGATTGTTCTGGTTCTGGCCGCCGTTACCGGTTTCGTTGAAGCGGGTGAGGAGATAATCGACCTGTGCGGGGCGGATGGCGAAGTGGCGGCTGACGCCGACGTCTACGCCGCCACCGAGGGCCACGGCGAAAGCGTTGTCTGATCCACCGGGGCCGCTGGCGCCGCCGAATTTGGCGCTGACGTGGGCCACGCCGAAGAGCACTTGTCCGTAGGGAGTGATGCGGCGGTAATGACGGTAGCTGACGCGCGGGCCGAAGAGATAAGTAGAGAGCGTGCCGTCCACGCCGCTATTGAGAATGTTGCCGTTATGGTAGGCGCCGAAGTCCGCGACGCCGCTGAGCCAGTGGGTGGCGTTATAAGCGATGGAGGCGCTGCCGCCGTTGGTGTTGAAGCTGCCAACGCCGGCGGTGCTGGGGCTAAAACGCAAATAAGAATAGCCGGCGAAGATATCCACCTTGGAGGCGTCCTCTTGTGCGCGGGCTAGGCCCCCGAACAGCGTGAGAAATGCCAGCAAAGACACTACGACCTTACCCTTCATACATCCTCCCTTGATTTAGTTATGCGCGCAGGCCCGCATGATCCGGCGTGGCCGCGCTGGCGGTGTGCCTTAGGCAGGAAGGCAGCGATCCGCAATGCTCTTTGTGTTTTCTTACAGAATAAAGATGCGAGGTGGCGGCGAGCGGTTGCAGAGGAGAGAGAAATGTTTGTGGGTAGATTTGTAACGCGCGGATGCCAATCATGGTTAAAAGATTTTTTGCGGCGCGGACGGGAATCGAAATAAGGCATTTGCCAGGTTTGAAAAAAGCAGATTCCGCGGGCAACTGCGGCCCGCGGAATGACAGTGTTCTGAGATTTTCTCTTCGATCGGGCGAGTGTGATTTCTTTCAGAAGAATGTGAGGCTTGGGAAAAGCGGAGCAAGGCTTCCGCACTCCAAAGGATCGCGGCGCGCGGTTTACGCGTTGCCGAGATGGGGCGCAGCAGTGCTGCGCCCCTACGATAGCGCGTCAGGTATTCCATGGGTGTGCATCGGATTGGTGGCGTGTTTAGAGGACGGGTTCAGCGGTGTGGCGGGCGATGGCGTCGCGGGTGGCGTCGCGGAGGCGAATGACTTCGTGCCAGTCTGAATCGGCGGTGGGCGAGGGATGAGGATAGATCGGTGGAGAGAGGGTAACGACGATGGAACTGTGGCGCGGGAGGTAGGTGCCGTCGCGCAAGACTTTGCGTGAACCAGCGAGGGAGACGGGAATGATCGGCGCGCCGGTGGCGACCGCGGCTTTGAAAGCGCCGAGTTGGAATGGGCGCAAGCCATCTTCGGAAGTAAAAGTGCCTTCGGGGAAAACGAAAACGGATTCGCCTTTGCGGAGCAAGTCTTCCATCTGCTGCGATTGCTGGAGGCGGGATTCGGCGTCGGTGCGATTGAAGGAGAGGTGGTGCATCTGGCGGAGGAAAGTGCCGATGAAAGGCATTTCTTGGACTTCCATTTTAGCGACGAAGCGGTAGGGAACACCGAGGCCGCCCATGAGCGCCGGGACATCGAAGTAGCTGGTGTGATTGGAGGCGTAGATTTTTGCGCCGGGGGTGTCCATATACTCTTTTCCGACGACGCGGACGCGGCAGAAGATGAGCGGGAAGAGAACTTTGAGTGCGGCGGAAGTGAAGCGACCGGCGGCACGAGGATCTTTGAAGAGCTGGACGATGGCCCAGGTGGGCACGATCCAGAGAAGAAAGACCACCGCGAAATAAAATCCGTACAGGATTTCGAGAACGCGGCGAAGGCCGTGAGCCAGCTTTTGCGCAGTGCCGCGGGAGGCGCCGGCGACGCCGAGTTTGAGGATTTGCACCCAGGCGGGAGATTTGGCGTCGGCGAGGGTGCCCGCGAGATAAAGCTGCTTGGTTTCTTCGCGGCGAAGCTTGCCGCTGGAAGTTTTGGGAATGCTGCCGGGGGGAAGCAGCTCGACGCGGTCGGGCGGAAGGCCGAGACCCTGGGAAACCTGGTCGGTGACCGCGGCGACAATTTTCGCGCGGCTGGCGGCTTCGCGGTCGCGCACTTCCGCGACGACGACGAGGTTTTCCGTGCCGGAAGCTTCGTCTTTCAAGCCGAAAGCGACGATGCACCCTTTGCGAATGCCTGCGACGCGCGCGGCGAGCTCTTCGACTTCGTGGGGATAGAGATTGCGGCCGCCTTTGATGATGATGTCTTTGACGCGGCCAGTGACGTAAATTTCGCCGTCGGCGCGGTAGGCGCGGTCTCCGGAATTTACCCACGCAAATTCGCCGGGAATTTGCGCGGGGCCGAGCGGGAAGAGTTTTTCGGTGGCTTCGGCGTTGCGGTAGTAGCCGGCGGTGGCGGAAGGTCCGCGGAACCATAGGAAACCTTCGGTGCGGTCGGAAACTTCTTCGGTGTTTTCATTGACGATGCGGACTTCGTGGCGCAGCAGCGGCGCTCCTGAAGATACAAAAGAAATCGCCGCCGAGTCGCTGGGAGTGGCGGGAACGGCGAAGCCTTGCGCGGTGAAGACTTCGCGATCGACACGATCGACAAGCGGGCCGCGATCGAGGGGCGGCACGGTAACGGCGAGAGAGGCTTCGGCGAGGCCGTAGACGGGGAGCTGCGCGGTGGGGCGGAAGCCGTAAGGGGCGAAGCGCTGTGCGAAACGCTCGAGAGTTTCGGGGTTGACGGGTTCGGCGCCATTGAGCGCTGCGCGCCAGGAACTGAGATCGAGGCCTACGATATCTTTGTCGGCGATTTTGCGGACGCAAAGTTCGTAGGCGAAATTGGGCGCGGCGGTAATCGTGCCGCGATGTTTGTGCATGGCCCAGAGCCAGCGTTCGGGGCGCGTGAGGAACGCTAGCGGCGACATTACGGCGAGGGGCATGCCGTGGAGCAGCAGCGTGAGCCAGGCGCCGATGAGGCCCATATCGTGATAAAGCGGGAGCCAGCTTACGCCGACATCGTCGCGAGTAAGGCGGACGGTTTCGCCGATGGCGCGCATGTTGGCGAGGAGATTGGCGTGCGTGAGTACGACACCTTTGGGATCGCCGGTCGAGCCGGAAGTGTATTGCAAGAGCGCGATGTCGGTGGATTTGCGGGTGCGGCTGCCGGTGAGATGCAGCGAAAGCAGGCCGGGAGCGGGGGGAATCGCTTTGTCGGCGGCTTCGATAAACTTTTCCGCATCGGCAACGTGGGCGAGGGAAGAGACGCGCGGCTTGAGGAGCCTGGCGACGGCTTCGGCCTGGCGAAATGTTAAGAGGAGACAGACCTCGGCATTTTTCAGGATGGCGGCCTGGCGCGCGGCGTATTCCTCGATGCGGTCGGCGCGAAACGGGGGATAGATGGGGACGGGAATCGCGCCGGCTAGGAGGATTCCGGCGTAGGAGACGAAGAAAGCGCGAGAAGTGGGAAGCATCAGCGCTACCCGTCCGCCAGCGGGGACGCCACGGCGAACGAGTTCTGCGGCGCAGCGTTGTGCGGCGGAGTAGAGTTCGGCGAAAGTGAGCGAGAAGCTCTGGCCGCTGTCTTCGGTGATGAGAAGGTGCTGGCGCTCGGCGTCGTGCGCGGCGCGATGGCGGAGAACTTCGACGAGAGTTTCGGCAGCAGCGATGCCTTGCTCGGCGGCGTCGCGGTGGAGTTGGTGCGCGGTGGCGGCGGCGCGTAAGCCGGAGGTGGCGGATGGGGCCTCGTCTTCGGCGGGGGTTGCGGGCGCGCCAAAAATGGCGGTGGCCAAATCCTCCGGGGTATTGGCTTCGGCGACGACGCGATCCGGCAAGCGTACGCCAAATTCTTTTTCTAGGCGGGAAAGGAGTTCGACGCGTTCGAGACTGCCCAGGCCGAGATCGCGGTCGAACTGAGCGCCGGCGGTGAGCAAGGTGATCGCGCCCTGGCTGCCCAATTCTTCGAGCAAAGAGCGGACTACATCGAGGACGCGTTCGCTGACGTTAGAGCGGCCGAGTTGTGCGGGTTGTGTGGCCACGAGAGTCGAAAGCGTGTTCAGCAGCTTTGGCGAGAGGCTACCACGCGATGCCGCGGTTTGCCATTAACAAGGGCAATAGCGACGGCGCGACCGGCGAGATGCTCGCTCGCCCTGCAAACTGTGGGCTAAACCGTTTGTTTGGCGGTGTAGCCGCGGGGAAGCAACGCGGTCGAAAGGTCCACGCCGGAGAGGTCGGCTCCGGAAAGATCGGTCTCGCGGAGAATGGCGATGCCCATGTCTGCTCCGGTGAATTTGGCGCCGTGGACGTTGGCGAGGCGCAAATTAACATTGCGAAGATGAGCGCGCTGAAAATTCACGTTGGAGAGATCGCAGCGAAAGAATTCGACGCCGCTGGCCTGGGCTTCGCTCAAATCGGCGCCGGGCAGGACCGCCTCGGTCATGTCGGTGTTGCGGAGATCGGCTTGGTGCAGATTGGCTCCGGAGAAATCGGTGTGCGGAAGCTTGGCGCGGCGGAGATCCGAGCCTTCGAGGTTTGCTTGGCGCAGAATCGCGCCACTGAGATTGACGCTTTGGAGATCGGCGTGGGAGAGATCGGCGCCGGAGAGATCGGCGCGTTCGCCGGCTTCTTTGCCGAGGAAGAAGCGTTCATGAGCGGCAAGAATGTCGGAGAGACGCTTGCCGTTGTGCGAAATGCTCTTTGGTTTTTTCAGACTCATGTGGTTGCACCTGTAGGTTTGCTGGCTACTATTTTACCGGAAGTGAAGGGGATTCAGAAGGAGTGCTCGCGAAGCTGGGCGCGGGCCGTCTGTGTTACTGTGCGGCGCCAGACGCGGGTGAGTGCTCTGCGAATCGAGGCCAAGATGAAAGCGGTGTTTTTCGTGGTGCTGGCGTTGCTGGCGGCGCTGTTTCTTGCGGGCGTGCCTGGTGGCCTGGCGGAGACCTCTGCGACTCTCGCGCTTATGCATGTCACTGTTATCGATCCGTCGGGGCGTCCGGCGCAGGCGGATCAGACGGTGATTGTTTCCGATGGGCGAGTTACGGCGATTGGAGCGTCCGGGACGCTGCGTGTTCCGAAAGGGGCGCGGGTGATCGATGCGCGCGGTAAATTCCTGATTCCCGGATTGTGGGACATGCATGTGCACATTGCCGGGATCAGCGCTGACCCGGCGTGGAGCAAGGAAGTGATTCTGCCGGAGCTGATTGCGTATGGCATTACCGGTGTGCGCGACATGGGCGGGGATCTGGATGCGCTCCTGGCATGGAAGCGCGAGATTGCGGCGGGTGTGCTGATGGGGCCGCACATCGTGGCGGCGGGGCCGATGCTGGTGCCGCGCGGCAAGAAGAACGCCGAGCAGTATCCGGTGGCAAATGCCGACGAAGCGCGCCAGGCGGTGCGCGAGCTAAAGCAGCGGGGCGCGGATTTTATCAAGGTTATCGGCATGCCTTCGCGCGAAGCGTTCTTTGCTCTTGCGGACGAAGCGAAGAAGCAGGAGATTTCGTTTGTGGGCCATGTTCCGGCGGTGGTTACGGCTGGCGAGGCCTCTGATGCGGGGATGCGCAGCATCGAACATATTGTGTATAGCGGGCTTGCTCTGGATTGCTCGAGCCAGGAGAAGGAATTGCGCGAAGTTGCTTTGACGGCGCGCGCGAATCACGACGCGAAAGCCGGGGCGCAGGTTCTTGCGGATGCTGCGGACAGTTTCAGCGCGGCGAAAGCGGCGGAGCTTTGGGCGCATTTCAAGAAAAATGGTACCTGGGTGGTGCCGACGCTGCAGTCGATTGCGGTGCAGACGCCTTCGAAGCGGACGCCGGAACAGCAGGCGCAGGATCCTGGACTGGAATTTGTGCCCGAGGCATTGCGCAAACAGTGGGATCCACGGCTGCCGGACAATCAGGCTTCGGAAGCGGATCTGAAATGGTGGTCGCGGCAGTTTGCCAACGACCAGAAGCTCACGCGCGAGATGCATCAAGCGGGGGTTGCGACGCTTGCAGGCAGCGATTCGCTGGATCGCTTTGTTTTTCCCGGATCGAGCCTGCATGAGGAATTGAAACGGTTGCAGAGCAACGGCTACACGCCGCTGGAAGCGCTGCAATCCGCCACGCGCGATGCAGGGCGTTTTCTGGGGCGCGAGAAGGACTTCGGCACGATTGCGACTGGCGCGCATGCGGATTTGGTTTTGCTGGACGCGAATCCGCTGGAAGACATTGCGAACACTTCCAAAATCAACGCGGTGATTCGTGAAGGAGTCTTTCTGGATCGCGCATCTTTGGATAGATTATTAGGGCAGGCGAAAGCGGCGGCAAGTTCCGGCAAAGTGAGGCGTGTGAGATTCCCGGTCATTTCCCGAGTTCATTACCTGCTTCCGGGCGTGCTTCTGGGAGCGGCGCTGGCGGCTTTCTCGGCCAGCGCGCTGGCTCAGCAGGAGCGCGAAGGCGAGATCGTGGCGAGTCTCGCGGGCGGCCGCGTGATCGTGCATGTGGCCAGAGACGTCATTCTTTTTGCCGCGATCGATCAGCCGATTGAGACGCGCTCGATTCCTCCGCGGGTCATGGAACTGGATTCGAGGCACGTCGGAGTGGTCCTTGGCGCGACGGAGTGGCAGAGGCCCGATGAACCGAAGCCAGTGCGGATGGACCGCGATCTCCCGCGCATCAGCGGCAAAGATCCCAAGTATGAGGGGTACGCGAGCGAGGCCGAGCCGGATCTCGAAACCATCGGAATCGGTTTTCTCGAAAAGTTGCGGCCGCTGGTCGCGCGGCTGCATCACAAATTGGATTTTCCTTCCGACCTGCCACTTTTCGAAGTCGTGGTCATCGGCTATGCGCCGAACGATTACGGGCCGGAAGTGTGGACCATCGAATACCGCATCGAGCAGGAGGAGATCGCCACGCGTGGCGATTTCTGGCAGACGCGCGTGTTGCGCCCGCGGTTCACGCAGATTTACCCGCCGGAGAAACACGCGCCCCGAACGCTGGTGGAGACGCGCTATCCGGCCGATCTTAAGGGCGCGACGCTACTCGACCTCATTCAAGGGAACGATCCCGGGATCGCGCGGTTTCGCTCGAGCGAACCTAAATTCGCGAAAGTGCTGGAGAGCATCGAGAAAGGGCAAGCCCAGAAAGCGGTGGGGATCGATTCAGGGGACTTTCTGCGCGCTGTGCTGCCGCTCATTGCCGGGAATGCGCGCTTTGTGATCGGGAAAATGGAAGATCAGCGCGGCTTCGAGTGGATCGTGGCTCCGGACGAGCCGATTGAGAAAGTGAAGGAAGACAAGAATCGGCCGCCAGAGGCGCCCAGCCTGCGGCGCCGACCCAAGCCGCAGCCTTAGGTCGACGCTCCGGCCGTAGCCTCAGGGGCGCTGGCCTTCCTTTCAATGCGGTCGCCTACGCGTACTACCCCGCCTTCCAGCACCCGGCACAACATGCCGCGGCGCCCGCGAATCTCACGGCGCAGCCCCGGTCGAAGCTTTTCGAGTTGATCGCAGGGAGTGCAGACCATACCCACTTCCAGGAGGGCTTCCCCAACACGCAAATGCTGACCCATCTCCGAGCTATTGACCGCCAAGCCTTCCGTGGTGATATTTTCGCGAATGATTCCCGGAGCGAGGTCCATAGCCTGCAAGGTTTCGCGGTCCACCAGCAGCACTTGGCGTTTGCCGCCTGGCCGGGCATGTGCGCAGCCTTCGATGCCAGAGTCCGTCACCAGGCGCGCCTCGGGCAATTCTTCCATGGGCAGACGGTGCTTCGCCGCTCGAAAGAGGTGTCGTACCGTCGCCATACAGATTACCGCCTCGCCGCCAAGGGCTGTTGTGCGTGAGCGGCTATATCCTTACGATAGTGCGCGCCTTCAAAATGAATCCTGTGCGCGGCATCATAGGCGCTGTGTAAGGCAGCGTCGAGGGAGGGGCCGACGGCAGTCACGCCAAGAACGCGGCCACCGCTAGTGACTATGGCATGATCCTTAAGCCGAGTGCCGGCGTGAAGCACCCTGACACCGGTTATACTATCAACACCAGTTAAGCCCTGAATGACCCTTCCAACCTCAAACTTACCCGGATACCCGCCCGATGTCATGACTACACAGACGCTCGCGCCTGACTTCCATTTCAGCTTGGACGGATCTAGCCTGCTGGCTGCGACATCGGCGAGCACATCCGCCAGGTCAAAATCCATTCTGGCCACGATGGCTTGGGTCTCGGGATCTCCCAATCGGCAATTGAACTCCAGGACTTTTGGACCGTCCGCCGTCAGCATCAAGCCCACATACAAGAAACCCTGGTAGCGGATTCCGTCCGCGGCCAAGCTCTGTAGCGTGGGCTCGATGATCAAGGAAAGGATGGTTTGCCGCATCGCTTCGGAGAGCAAATCGTCCGTCGAATAGGCGCCCATGCCGCCAGTGTTGGGTCCGAGATTGCCGTCGAAGACGCGCTTGTGATCGCGCGTCGGGACGAGGGGCGCATAGCGCTCGCCGTCGGTCACTAAAATGAACGACAGCTCGTCCCCTTCGAGCGTTTCTTCGAGCAGAATCCTGTGCCCGCCGGCACCAAACTCGTTGCGCAACATCGCTCGCTCAATGAAATCTCTGGCTTCGGCGGCATTTGCTGCCAGGCAGACGCCTTTGCCGGCGCAGAGCCCGTCAGCTTTGATCACCAGTGGCCATCGCACGCTATCTAGCGCGCGGAGAGCGTCCACAGCCGAGTCAAATGCGCCATACATCTTGGCAGTGGGAATATTGTGGCGCATCAAGAACTCTTTGCTGAAGATCTTGCTGCCTTCGAGCTGCGCGGCCTGTTGGGAGGGCCCTACGATGGCCCATCCGCGCGCGCGAAACGCATCCGTCAGGCCATTGACCAGCGGCACTTCCGGCCCCACTACGGTGAGATCCGGCTGAATCTCTTCCGCGAGCGCGAGCAAGCCGTTTACATCTCCGGCGTCCACGACGACGCACTCCGCCTCCGCGGCAATGCCCCCATTCCCGGGCGCGCACCAAAGCTTTTCGGCGCGCACACTTTCGCGCAGCTTCCAGACCAGGGCGTGCTCTCGCCCGCCACCGCCCACGACCAGAATCTTCATCGCCAACGTTCCATCCTCATCTCGCGCTCCCGCGTTTTCTATTGCCGTCAGGATACCAGTTTTGTGCGGCGTGCTGGGAGTGGACCTCGGCCACGCCCAGGTTGGCTGGACCTTTGCTGGTTAATCGACGATCAGCAGGATCTGCAGTGTGCGCTGAAGTTTTATCAAGCAGCAGCGGCTTCGCTGATTCCAACATTTCTCGATTGGAGCCGACGATGACTCCAGGGATTGGGCAGGGCACAGAAAGCGCCAGGCGTCCCTTACGATCCGGCAGTAAAGTCGTAATTCTGCTATTTCCAGCGCGCGAGCACGGAAAGAGCGCCGCTAACCACTATATGTTATTTTATAAGTTAGACTCGCCGCTTGCTAAGCCTGGCTTACGGCGCGGATCGGGATGGTTACCGTGGCCGCCGAATCCGACGAGGCTAGCATGTGGCAGCGTCCATCAAAGATTCCGCCGGGATCGATGACCATGCAGGGCGAGTGGACTTCTCCGGTGACTACGCCCTTGGCCTGAATCTCGACTCGACCTTTTGCGAAAATTACGCCGTCGAAGCGCCCGGAGATGACCACACGGTTGCCTTCGATCTGGCCTTCGACTTTGGCGGCATCGCCGAGGATTACGGTCTGCTCCGAGATGATATTTCCTTTGACGTTGCCGTCGATGCGGAACGTTCCCGTAACCTGGAGCGTGCCTTCCAGCGTTACGCCCTGATCGATAAATCCAGTCCACTCTTCGCTCGAGCCGCTGCTCTTCGACGAACCTAGCCACTTCAAAGCCATTGCACCACCCCCGCAGACTCTTCCACTGTAACTGCGTTCGCGCGCAAGTCAACGGAGCAACTGTCGCGAGTTGTCGAATGATGCGACTGGACGGACGGGCAGTCGCGCCGCGGCGGCGCTGTGCGACGGCTTACTTCATCAGGCGATCGTAGATGCCCATCAATTGTGCATCGTCATAGAATTCGACGACGAGCTGGCCGGGGCGCAGCTTGGTCTTTTGGCGCAGCAGGATTTTGGTGCCGAGATGACGCTGCAACTCATCGAGCGCGGCGCGAATATTGGCGTCCACGTGTACTTCAGCCGGCGTACTGGCGGCGCCGCGGGCGCGCCGGGAGGCCAGCCGCTCGATTTGCCGGACTGTCAGGCCGCCACGCGAGGCGCGCTGAGCGTAGCGCATGCGCAACTGCGGATCGGCCACCGCAAGCAGCGCCCGGCCGTGCCCGGCCGTTAGTTTGCCTTCTTCGATCCAGTCTTGAATGAGCGGCTCGAGCTTGAGCAGCCGAATCGAGTTAGCCACGGTCGCGCGTTCTTTTCCGGTGCGTTCGGCGACGGCTTCCTGGGTCAACTGAAACTCGTCCATCAGGCGCTCGAAGGCCCGCGCGGCTTCCATCGCATTCAAATCTTCGCGCTGGATGTTTTCGACGAGCGTCATTTCCAGCGCCAGCTCGTCCGAGACCTGCCGGACAATTACGGAGACTTTTTGCAGGCCGGCGCGTTGCGAGGCGCGCCAGCGGCGCTCGCCGGCGATGAGCTGGTAGCGATTGCCGATCGGCCGTACGACCAGCGGTTGAATGATTCCGCTGGCCTGGATCGAGCGCGCCAGCTCATCCAGCGCTTCTTCTCGAAAGCGTGTTCTTGGCTGATACGGGCTTGGCTCGAGCAGGTCAATGTCGACCTGCAGCGGACCGCTTGGCGCGGGTTCGCGTGCAGGAACCACTGCGGCACCACTCGGGGCGACGGCTTGAGCAGTTTGTGGCGGCGGAGCGACCGGAACCTGCGGTTCAGGCTCCCGAATGAGCGCTCCGAGCCCCCGTCCCAGCGCGTTTCTCGGCATTGGCGATGACCTCCTGGGCGAGCTGTGTGTAGCCTTCCGCCCCTTTGCTATGAATATCGTAAAAAATGATCGGTTTTCCAAAGCTTGGCGCTTCTGCTAGGCGAACATTGCGCGGAATCACACTCTGGAATACTTGCGAACCAAAAAAACTGCGTAAATCCGTGGCGACCTGGCGTGAGAGGGTGGTCCGCTCATCGTACATTGTCAGCAGGATGCCTTCGATCTCCAATTTCGGGTTCAGGGTGCGGCGAATGCGCATGAGCGTATCCAGGAGCTCAGAGACTCCTTCCAGCGCGAGGTATTCGCATTGGATGGGCACGAGGACCGCGTTTGCTGCTACTAGTCCGTTCAGGGTAAGCAAGTCCAGAGCGGGAGGACAGTCGAGGATAATGAACTTGTAGCGATCTTGGATGGATTCGAGGAAGGCTTGGAGGCGATACTCTCGGCTTTCTGCAGTTACGAGCTCTACGGCTGCGCCGGCAAGGTTTTTGTCGGCGGGGACGACATCTAGGCTATCGACTTGAGACTTCTGGACAATCTTTTCAAAAGGTTCGTTCAAGATAAGGGCGTGGTATAGGGTTCTTCGGGAGGGGTCCTTGGGGAAGCCGATGGCGGCGGTGGCATTGGCCTGCGAGTCGCAATCGACCAGGAGAGTGGGTTGTTCGGCAGCTCCCAGGCACGCGGCGAGATTGACCGCCGTAGTGGTCTTGCCAACTCCGCCTTTTTGGTTTGCAATTGCGATAATTCGAGCCAAGCAGACCCCCGCCGGGCGAAAATCTAACAAAGGGATGGGAAGTATGCAAGATGTTTCACGTGGAACAAGGGCTTCGGCTGTGAGTATTGTGGTTTGTTCCACGTGGAACAGTGCGCCTGGCTCAGAATTAGCCTTCGTCCAACCGTGCTAGGATAGCGACTGTGTTCCACGTGGAACATCGGACCGACTACGGAGGTTTCAGGTTCTCCGCCGGGCTTCCATGAATCCGCACGTTGTTTTGGAGGGGCCGCTGCGGGCCGCTATCGCCGGGCTTTGTTTCACGTGGAACGTTGATTCAAGACGGTCAACGCCGAAGCTGGATTGTTCCACGTGGAACAGCGAAGATTCGCGCCCGAATCGGTTGCGAGGGGCTCAAACGTCAGCGCATCCCGGAATTGCCACAAAGCAATGCAACTCTTTTACTTTCAGGTCGATGCGCCGACGCTTGGGACCTTCTTGGTTCCAACGAGCAAGAGGCGCCGAAGGGAATTCGGCACCGGAATCGGCTCGCGCCACGCCCACAACGCGATCTTCTGAATTTCTTCCACGTCCCTGGCGCCAATCCAGAGGATCACCTGGGAAGCCAAGACTCGCTCCGAGGCAGCCCATTCTAGAAAGGGCTCAAAGTCTCCCAAAGCTCGGGAACAGACGAAATCCAGAGGTGCCACGTCCTCGGTCAACTCCTCGTAGCGGTTCACGAGCACGCGGGCGTCGTTCAGCCCCAACTCGCGAACTACCTCCGCCAAAAACGTCGCTTTCTTTATATTTGACTCAATCAAAAAGACTTGCAGGTCCGGGCGCATGATTTTGAGCGGTAAACCGGGGAATCCGCCGCCGGAGCCAACGTCGGCCAGCCGACCGTTTTCCACAGGCACTGCAACAGCCGCAAACATGCTCTCGCAGAAATGACGGTGTAGTATTTCGAGCGGATCGCGAATGGCGGTCAGGTTTACTTTGTCATTCCAAGTCAATAAAATATCTATATATCGTTGAATTTGCTGGACTTGTTTGTCATTGACGGTGAGATCGAATTCGCTGAGCGCACGGCGAATCGTTTCGGGCGTGGGAATGGCTGGGGTCGCGGTTGACATAAGAGTAAATGCACTTCCTCTCGTTCAAAGAGTTTTCTTCGCAGCCCCGTCCGGGCTGCGGACCAGATACTTCGGCCCGGCCAGGCCGGCTACCGCGTCCAGCGTGGCGTGCCAGGCAATCACCGGAATCAGGCTATAGTACGCGATTCGCGCGCTTCCGAATACGGCACCGACGAGCAGTGTGCTCACCAACCCGGCTCGTCCCTGATAAAGATGCGCTAACCCGAACAAAACGGCCGAAATCAGCACAATCGTCCAAACGGGGAGTCCTGCTCGCCGTAATGCCGCCATGGCAAATCCTCGATAGAGAAACTCCTCGCAAAGGCCCGCTGTTACCGCCAACGCGAAGTAAGGCAGCCGCTCGATTGCGGTCTGCGGCAGGATCCGCTCGGCAAGGACCTGTAGGAAGCCACGGGTTGGCACATCGAGCTGACCGACTCGGCGCAGGTTTAGCCATTGCAGCGCACCGATAAGCGCGGAACCGGTGAGAGCCACCAGAACGGTTTTGCTCTTGTCCCCCCAGACTAAGGCAAGTTCGCTCAGAGTGAAGCCGTGGGCCCATGCGCGCCAACCTACTATCGCTACGGCAGTCCACTGAAACGCAATCGTCGAAGTATAGAGAACCAGACGGTCCATCGTGCTGACCCGCTCCAGGGCCAGCAACTTTTTCATGCGCAACCTACCGCGCCACGGCAGGAACACCGCCAACACCAAGAAAATCAGCCAGACGTCCCATGGCATGCCGCGATGAAATCATGTTCGGTCCGTTCGCGCAACTGCGCAGGAACTGCGGGCTGACCCGATGTCACGGCGAGAATTGTTCGGCATCGTATAATGGCTTCTTATTTCACGAGGTGGTCTTTGGCCGAGACTGTAAAACTGACCGCGATGGCGAAAGCCGCCGGCTGTGCTGCGAAACTGAATCCCGCGACGCTCGATGCGGTACTCCGCAAACTTCCGAGGCAGTCCGACCCCAATGTCTTAGTCGGATTCGACACCAATGACGATGCCGGAATTTACTTGCTCGGCGAGGGCCTCGCGCTGGTGCAAACCGTCGACTTCTTCACGCCCATCGTCGATGATCCATTTCTCTTCGGTCAAATTGCTGCCGCCAATGCGCTGAGCGATGTTTACGCCATGGGTGGCCGGCCGGTCTCTTCACTTTCGATTGTAGGGTTTCCGGAGAAGGGCGATCCCGCCATTCTCGAAGAAATCATTCGCGGCGGGCTGGCCATGATGAGCGAAGCGAAGTGCAGCGTCATCGGCGGCCACTCCATTCGGAATGAAGACATGCTGTTTGGTTACGCGGTGACGGGCGTAATCGATCCGCAGCGCGTTTGGCGGAATGTCGGCGCGCGCGCCGGCGACGCTCTGTTGTTCACCAAGCCGCTCGGCACCGGCGTCATTACCACGGCGCTAAAAAAGGATCGTGCTTCGGCAGAATCGCTCAGCGCCGCCGTCGCCGCGATGACCACGCTCAATCGCGATGCTGCGGCCGCCTTGCAGGAAGTCGAGGACAAAGCTGGTGGCGCGAAACCCATCCACGCGGTTACCGACGTAACGGGCTTCAGCTTGCTCGGCCACGCGCGGGAAATGGCTCTCGGCGATACCGCGCGGAATGTTGCGCCAGTTTCCTTCGAGATCGACCACGCCGCATTCGCTTATTTCCCCGGCGCCGTCGAAGCAGCGCAAGAAGGCCATCTCTCCGGCGGTCTCAAAAATAATCGCGCTTTCGTCTCCGATTGCGCCGCTTTCGCTGCGAGCGTCCCTGCTGCTTATCAGGACCTGCTCTTCGATCCGCAAACCTCCGGCGGCCTGCTCATTTCCATCGCGTCTGGCCACGTTGATGCGGCTCTCGACGCACTGCGGCACCACAAGGTAAAAGCCCGCCAAGTCGGCCGCGTTATCGCCAAGACTTCTCCGCTTATCTCCGTGCGCTGACCGTTCGCTAACTCTCCGTTACACTACTGCGCATGGATACCATCACCCACGGCATCGCAGGTGCGCTGATCGGTAAGGCACTCTTCCGCGGTCAGGATCTGGTTACAAAAGGTCCGGCAACTCGGCAGCGCGTCATCACCTGGTCGCTCATGTTGGGCGCGATATTCCCGGACGCCGACGTGTTTCGCGACATGTTGTCGAAGGATCCCATGCTGATCCTGACCTGGCATCGCAGCGTGACGCATTCGCTGGTGTGTTTGCCTATCTGGGCGCTCGCGCTGGCGGCGCTCACGGGGTGTTTGGCGCGCTCAAGAAAATGGGAAGCGCCATCGTTCTGGGCGCTCACGGGAATTTACGCGCTCGGAATTCTCAGTCACATTTTTCTCGATTTGGTCACTTCATTCGGCACGATGATTTGGTCGCCGCTGCGCTGGTCACGTCCCGCCTGGGATGTGATCTTCATCATCGATCTGACGTTCACCGCCATTCTTTTGTTGCCGCAACTGGTCGCTTGGGTGAACGCAAATCACGAAAAAGCGCCGCGCCGCATGCTTTTGATGTGTGCGATTTTTGTTCCCGCGCCATTTGTCGTGTCGATTCTTTTGCAAAATGTCGGCGCGCCGATATCCACGCTGACGATCCTGCTCGTAACGGCCTTCCTGGCCGCTCTCTTCTTGCTTCCGATTATCGGCAGCTGGGGTTCACGCGTTTCGTACGCGGCATGGAACCGCGCCGGTCTACTCGCGGCGTGCGCATATCTAGCCGCGGCGGCCGTTGCGCACCACAGCGCGCTCGAGCGCATCCAGCAATTCGCCGCATTCGAACATCTCGACGTCAACGCGCTGGGTGCGCTAGCACTGCCGCCATCGCTCTGGCATTGGGATGGACTGGTGCGCACACCGCGAGGCGTCTACGAATTCCGCACCGACCTCGCAGAGAATGCGGCCTTTCGGCAGACGAGCGTAGGCGCAAGCGCCACACCATCCACGCAGGGCGCCATCGAATACAAGTTCTACCCGGATGCGCGCAGCAATCCGTACATCGAGCGAGCCAGGGAGTTGCCGGAAGTACAGAAGGTCTTATGGTTCGCGCGCTTTCCGGTCATACGATTCCACCAGGAAGGGGCGGAAGCCGTGGTGGAGATTTGCGACCTGCGGTTTCCGCAAGTGCGGCGTGACCGTCCCGCCTCTTTCACCTACCGAGTGCGCTTCGATGCTTCCGGAAAGATGGTGTCGCAAGGTTGGCTGAAGAATTGATTTAGCGCGGCGGATGCGCATCGGCCGGAGCGCTCGCCGGATGGATCACCACTTGGCGTTCTTCGCCGGTGCCTACGCTCTCCGTGCGCACGCCGGGCATATCCTTCAGCGCGAGATGCACGATGCGGCGCTCCCGCGATGACATCGGATTCAAGCGAAACGGCTGGTGCGAAGTCTGCACGCGTTCCGCGGCCACGCGCGCGGTCATGCGCAACTCCTCAAAGCGCAGCGCGCGGTAGCCTCCGCAATCGATGTGAACGCGTTCGTGCCACGCAGGTTCGAGCCGCAGCGCTTTAAACGCCAGGTGCTCTATTGCTTTCAAAACTTCGCCGCTGCGCTCAAGCAGAATCTCTTTGTCCCGGCCGTCAAGGTCCGCCAGCACCTCGACTTCTCCGTCTTCGCCGGGCGCAACGCTGCGCACGTTTACTTTTAGTTCGAAGCCTGCTGCGCGGATGCTGTCCTCGAGAAAGCGGCGCAACGCGTCCGCCGTCGCCGCGCGATCCAGTTTGCCATCGCGAATTAGTTCGGGGAGCATGGGACTGACGACTCACCTTTCCTCGCGCAACACCAACGCAACATCCGCTGCTACTTTTTCCCTTTGGTTAGCTTCGCCGGAGCAGCGGGAAGCGGATGCGTGCGATTCAGATACCACTGCTGAATGATTCCGACCAGGCTGCTGGTGAGAATATACACCGCAAGCCCGCTGGAAATCGGAGAAACGATAAAGATGCCCGCCATGGTGATGGGCATGATCTTCATCATCATTTGCTGCTGCGGGTCCGTGGTGGTGATCGGCGTCATCTTGGACACCAGATACATCGACAGCCCCATGGTCACCGGCAAAACATAATAAGGATCGCGCAAAGAAAGATCGGTGATCCAGCCGAACCACCGCGCATGGCGCAATTCGATGGCGTAGCGCAGCGTGGTGTTCAATCCAAACCAGATGGGCATCTGCAGGAACATCTGGAAGCAGCCGCCCACGGGGTTGATGCCTTCCCGCTGGTACACGGCCATCACTTCCTTGTTCATTTCCTGTTTTTTCGGATCGTTGAACTTGTACTTCTTGAAGCGATCTTGAATCGCTTTGATTTCCGGAGCCACGCGCTGCATTTTCAGCGTGGTTTTGTAGCTGGAAATACGCAGCGGGAAGAGGAGCATGTTGACGACCAGCGTCAGCACGACGATGTCCCATCCCCAGTTGGGGATGTATTTGTTCAGCCATTTCAGCCCGTGGAACAGCGGATCGGCGATGAACTCGAGCCATCCAAAATTGACGAGCCCGTGGAGCGGCGGGTTCATCTTCTTCAGGTCGTCGTAGTCTTTCGGGCCGACGTACACGCGCAACGCCGTCGGCTGCGCGGAAGTGGCCGTGGCAATTTGCGGCACCGGCTCGGAGGTGTCCTGTCCATTCGCTTTATAGTTATAGAAGGACTTCCAGTAACGCGTTTCTAACGTGCCCGGCGCTGTGCCGTTCGCCGGCAAAAACGCCGCGGTGAAATAGCGATCTTCGATGCCCGTAAAATCTTTTCCACCCTGCCAAACGCCGCGCGGCCACTTGTCCAGCCCTTCGAGTTTTTTGTGCGGCAGCGCGGTGATCTTTCCGCCCTCGGTGTAATACGTCTCGATGGTTTCCACTGGCGCAGGATTCGTAACCGTCAAATCGCCAAATCCGCCCAGCCAGCCGAGGCCCGCGGTAATCGGCTTTCCGTTCAGCTTTACCGAGGTGTCCGCGCGAACCACGTAGCTGTGATCGAAGCTGAAATGCTTGGTCACTTCCAGATGGCCGTCGCTCCAGGTCAGGCAAAAGCTCGCAGGCGCGCTGAAGTGATTGGTGATTTTTCCAGAAGCCGCGTCCGTCGCCGCTTGCGGGCTTCCCTGGTCTGGTCCCGCGCAGCCCGGGCTTCCCGCAGCATCAAGCACATAAAGTCCGGTGTTGGCAAATTGCTCCGCTTCCGGATCGTCCAGCACCAGCGCGAAGGGCCAGCCGCCGGTTTGTTCCGAACTCTGCGGATGCACGACGTCGAGAACGCGCTGCGGCTTGTTGTCGTCTTTATATTTCTTCAGTTGCCAGCTCTTGACAACGCCGCCGCGATTCGAAATCTCCACACGGTAAAGATCGTTTTCGGCGACGATGGCGATTTCTTGCGCGCCAGCTTTCGGCGGCGTAGTGGTTGCCGCAGCCGCGGTCAACGAGGATGGCCTGCCGGTGGTTGAAGCCTTTTGCGTAGGCGCACTAGGAAGAGGAGAGGAAGACGTACCACCCGCCGCTGCCGGTGCTGATTGCGCCGGTGGATTCGTTTGCGGCGGCTGTACCGGCGGCTTCGGTGCGAAGAATCGCACCCAAATCAAAATCACGCCCATAGATAGCAGCGAAGCGACAAGAATGCGCAGCTCCGGAGTGAACTTGGGCTTTTTCTGAAAATCGTTCACGAATGTGCCTCAGTCTGCATAGCCGCGGATTCCGGTGAGCAGGGCGCAACGTCTGGCTGGGTTTCTGGTCGCCAGGTTTCCGGAACCGGGTCGTAACCGAATTTTCGCGAAAGCGGATGGCAGCGCAGCAGCCGCTTCATCCCCAGCCACATGCCGCGCGGCACGCCAAATCGCTCAATCGCCTCATACGCATACTGCGAGCACGTCGGTTCAAAGCGGCAGCTTCCCGCAAACAGCATCGAGAGGTACGACTTATAGATACGCAGCGCCAGCAGCGCGACTTTCACGACTGGCCCGTGGTCCACGCCGCCGGCTACAGATTCTGCAGCAGACGCAGCAGTTCGCTCGTCAGCGTCGCAAACGCACCGCGCGCCACGCTGCCCTTCGGGTGAATGACGATGTCCCATCCTGCGGGTAACTCCTGCCGGTGAAGGCGAATGATTTCCCGGACGCGCCGCCGTATGCGATTGCGCAACACCGCGCCGCCCAACGTTTTTTTGATGCTGAATCCGAAGCGGCTGGCCGGTTGACCGTTCGCCCGGCAGAACACCGTAAAGTGTGCGTTCGACCGCCGCTTCCCCGCGCGATACACCGCGTCAAACTCGCCGCGCCGCACCAGCCTGGCGTCGCGCGGAAAGCTCAGTGCCCCCGCTTCACTCGGGCGTGAGGCGATGGCGGCCCTTCTTGCGGCGTGCCGCAAGCACCTTACGGCCGCCGACGGACTTCATCCGCACGCGGAAGCCGTGCGTCTTGGCCCGGCGTCGTTTCCGCGGTTGATATGTGCGCTTTGGCAAAGCAATCCCCCTTGCGTTTACACAACCGATGCATCGGTTGTTCTGGAATTAAATAGTTTATGCGAGGCGCAACCAGAGGGTCAAGGAACGCGCGCAGTCGCGCAAGCCCGCTAGAACCGCCAGGCGTACGCCACGCTCATCTGAATCGAATGCTGCCGCGTTCCGCCCGGCAGCGTCGTCACGCTACCGTCGGGGTTTTTGATGAACGTCGTGTGGTAGTAGAGATGCGTGTCGCCGAGGTCCAGCCGGATCAATTGCCGCTTCGTGGTGTAAATCTCAATCACGCCGCCGAAATCCAGCGCGAAGGTGTGATACGTATCCAAAGTTTTGCGCGTTTCCAGGACATTTCCCACTTGCATTTGCTCGAATCCGGTGACCACGTTCGACGAGCGCACCAGTCCGGGCCGCAACTTACCGAACAGTCCCAGCCGGTCGCGCCGGATTCCACCCTTCAGACCAAACACTCCTTGCAGCAGCGTTCCGCCATCCTGAAATCCCGCTTGCGATCCACGCGGATAATAAGTCACCGCGCCATCCGCATAGAGAAACTGGAAAATCTGATACGAAAGAAATCCGCCCACGCCCGGTTCCGTCTGCACGCTCGTGGCGCTCAGCCGCCGCTGCATCAGCGTGGTCGTAAACTGCGGCCCAAACTCCCACTTGCCCGAAACCGGACCCTCCCGCTCATTCTCCCGCAGCTTGCCCAGCCGGTAGCCCACGCCGAACGTCAGCCGGAACTGGTCGTTGATCTCGCCGGGAAGGCCCAACCTTACGGGCTTTCCGTTCGGAATCGCAATCACCTGCTCGAAGCTATTGGGAATCCGGTAGGGGTTCCCGGTAATGTCAAAGCGCAGAATCCAGCGCGGGGCCGGATAATATTCCACTCCGCCACCCAGGTTGAGCGTGAAGAAGGTATGCGGATGAAGTTCGATGACCGTGTTCTTGGTGTCGCCCACCGAACTGAAACGCAGGAGTCCCGGTCGCAGCAGCCCGAACACGGCGAAATGCCGCGATTGCAGCACCTTTGCTCGCGTACCGAACACCGCGGACAACGTCTTGCCACCCTGCGTCAGGATCGTCGGCGGTAGTCCTTGCGGCACGCCGTCCACTTGCGCTTCGAACGCCAAGCGCCGGTTGAAGTTGTACGCGAACCGCGCTCCTAGCCCGGGGAAAAACGAAACGTCGGCTTGTGCATCCGACACGCCTCGAAACCCGGCAAATTCCCCGCCGATTTCAAAGCGCGAAAACTCTTCCTGCGCTATCGCCGCCGGAACAAAAAACACCACGCCAACGACTAGGCCAAGAAGCACCACCCGCAATGGCAGGTGCTTCCCGGCACGAACAGGCTCATCCGCGAACGGCGCTCTTCGCGCGAACGTTTTCTTCCAAATATTTGTCCAGATGTTGGCGCGCTCTGCGCAAGGGTTGGTCATTGTTTTGCAGCCGGCTGATCAGCAACGCCCCTTCCAGCGAGCCGATAATCAGTTGCGCCAATTCTAATGGGTCAACCTCCGGTTCAATCTGTTCTTTTTTCAGCCCCTCTGCAGCGATGTTACATAGCCGCAACGTCCAGCTTTTTAGCGCCTTGCGAGCCCGCGCGCGCAGGGCCGCGTTTCCGTCGTCCGCTTCGACCGCCGTGTTCATCAGCGGACAGCCTCCCGGCACCAGCCCGGTCCGCTTCTCCACAAAATTCGCCACCATCTTCTTCAAGCGGTCTACCGCGTCCGCCACTTCCGCGACGCCGCCCAGCCTTTCGCTGACCGCCCGCTCCCACGAATAGTCGAAGGCTTCGCGCGCCAATTCTTCCTTGCCAGAGAAATGCCGGTAGATCCCACCTTTTTGCAGTCCCGTCGCTTTCATCAAGTTCGCAAGCGAAGTCCCTTCGTAGCCCTTTTGGTTGAAGAGCGGCGCGGCCTTCCGGACGATTTCTCGCCGGGTCTGTTCTCCCTTGGTCATGGCTTGGCTCCCTTTGGCTCCCATGAGACCGACTGGTCTTTTCTTTAATCATAGCATAGAATGGATGAGACCGAACGGTCCTTTGCGCATCTAACCGCCCAGAGACACCATGAGCGAGACTCTCGCACCAGCCGCGGCCTTTAGCCTGCCCGCTCCCCGCGTGGCCATCAACCCCTGGTTCATCGCCATCACCGTCACGCTCGCCACCTTCATGGAACTGCTCGACACCGCCATCGCCAACGTCGCTCTTCCGCATATCGCCGGCGGCCTCGCCGTCAGCGCCGACGAAAGCACCTGGGTGCTGACCAGCTATCTAGTCTCGAATGCCGTGGTCTTGCCACTCTCCGCCTGGTTCAGCCGCCTCTTTGGACGCAAACGCTACTACATGATCTGTGTGGCGCTCTTCACGGTAAGTTCGCTCCTTTGCGGTTTCGCGCCCAGCCTCGGCGCACTCATCTTTTTCCGCGTCCTGCAAGGCATCGGTGGTGGAGGACTTGCTCCGGTCGAACAAGCCATCCTCGTGGACACTTTTCCGCCCGCCAAGCGCGCTGCTGCATTCGCTCTTTACAGCATGGCTATCGTCACGGCGCCCGCGATCGGCCCGCCCTTGGGAGGATGGATCACCGATCACTGGACCTGGCGATGGGTCTTCTTCATCAACATTCCCATCGGTATCATTTCGCTGATCCTCACCAGCCGCTTGCTCTCCGATCCGCCGGAGTTCACGCGCGAAGTTCAGGCAGCGCGCAAGGATGGCAAGCTGAAGATCGACGGCTGGGGTATTTTCTCCGTGGCCATGGCTTTCGCTTGCCTTGAAGTCGTGCTCGATCGCGGCCAGACCGAAGACTGGTTCGAAAGCAACTTCATCATCGTTTTCTTTGCCATCGCCATGATCGCGCTGGTGTTCGCCATCATCTGGGAGTGGCACCACCCCGACCCCGTAGTCGAAATCCGTCTCCTCGCGGACCGCAATTTCGCGCTCGCCAATATTTTCTATTTTCTGTTCGGATTCACTCTGTACGGATCAACCGTGCTTATTCCGCAGATGCTGCAGCGCCTCTTCGGCTATACGGCCACGGATGCAGGGCTGGTTCTCGGTCCCGGCGCCTTCGTCATTGTCATGCTCGCACCGGTCGTGGTACGGATTCTCCCGAAGATCGGCGTAAAACGCCTGGTGGCTTTCGGCTATTGCGTTTTCGCGCTGGCCATGTGGTATTTCGCCAGCTTTAACTTGACCACCGACTACGCCCACGAAGCCTGGGCGCGCGCGCTGCAAGGCTTGGGAATTGCCACGCTATTCGTGCCCGTAAGCCAGCTCGCCTATTCCAACTTGCCCAAAAATAAAAACAACAAAGCTTCCAGCCTCACCAACCTCTTCCGCAATCAGGGCGGCAGTTTCGGCATCGCCTTCGTCACCACGCTTCTCGCCCGCCGCACGCAATATCACCAGTCCGTCCTCGTCGCTCACTCCACGCCGTTCGACGAACGCTATCGCCGGCTCCTCAACAACCTCACCACCTACTTCTCGGCCCACGGCTTCTCTCATCCCGACGCGCTGGTCCACGCCCAAGCCAAAGCGTTTGACCTCCTCCAGCGCCAGGCCACCTTCCTCGCCTTCACCGATTGTTTCACCGCCCTCGGCTGGTTCGTCCTCATCGGCGCCCCGCTCGTCCTGCTGATCCAGAAATTCAGATCAACATCCTCCTCGGTGGAGAATCACTAGGAATTACATGCGAACTTATCTGGGCGTCCAGCTTAGGCGTGATGCTGCGAGCGATATTCGTCAAACGCGGCAAGGAACCGGTCGATGTCCTTGCGCAGCAAATAATACGGCGTAGAAAGCCGCAGTTTCGAAGGCTCGCCCCCGCGAATGCGGATTTTCTTTTCACTCCACAACCACTTCTCCATCGGCAGCCGCTCGATCGGCGGAACATTCACGGTCACGATCCCGCAGCGCAGCGCCGCATCCGGCGAAGTCCAGGATTGCGCCCCGCGATCCATCATCTGCTTCAAAATGTAGTCCGCCATTTGCCGGTGCCGTCGCTCGATTCGTTCCATTCCGATCTGATTAGCAAACGCAATCGACGCGCGCAGCCCGTGCAGCGCTGGCACATTCGAGCTCCCAATCCGCTGAAAGCGCTCGGCGCGAAGTTTCGTATCGTCCCAGCCCTCCGTCGCAATCGTGTTCCACACGCGATCGATCACTTCATCCCGCACATACAAGAAGCCGCTGCCCTTGGTCGCCTGCAGCCATTTGTGCGGACTCGACGAATACATGTCGCATCCCAGCTCATGCACATTAAGCCGCATCATCCCTGGCACATGCGCCCCATCCACGGCAGACAAAATTCCTTTGGTTCGCGCCAGCGCGCAAAGCTCTATGGCCGGCAGCACCACTCCCGTCACCGTCGTAATGTGGCTGAAGAAAAGCACCCGCGTTCGCGGCGTAATCGCATCATTCACCAGATTCAGCACCGCCGCTGCATTCGCCAGTGGCCGCGGCAGCGTCACCTTCTTCACCACGATCCCGTACCGCTTCGCCCGCAAATTCCATGGGTGCTCGCCTCCGGGATGCTCCTGATCCGTCATCAGCACTTCGTCGCCCGTTTTCAGATCAACGCCATTCGCGATGTAACTGTTCGCCTCCGTAGCATTGCGCAGCAGCGCGATTTCGTCGCGCTTGCATCCCACAAACGCCGCCAGCGGATCGCGAAACTCATTCCACGCCGCATATCCCCAGATCGGATAATCCTCCGGATCGGCTTGCGCCATCCGCTCCGTCTCGTGATACGCCTCCACGATCGCATGCAGCACCGGCTTCGGCGACGATCCCACCGTCCCGTTGTTCAAGTACACTTCGTCTTCCGGAATCAAATACTGCTTCCGCAGTTCGCCCCAGTACGCTTCCTCGTTCGAAGCGTAGAGCGCGTCGTCCGGCAGCTTCGCTCCCTGCTCGTCCAGCGTAAGCAATCGCGCTGAGAGCGGCGCTCCGCCAGCCAACGCAGCAATCGATGACAAAAAATTCCGGCGATCCAGCATGGCGCCTCCACAGAGCAAACCGCCACGGATTCTATGCGTCCCAGCACCCTCTGCAAAGATGAAAGTTCAAAAAGCTTCACGACAGGAGTACAAAGGTACGGCTTCTCTCCCAGCGTTTGGCAATTTCAAATACTTCATTCGCTTTTATAGGGGAACGAATCGATGATGCAACGCTCGCGAAAAACAACCGCACTCTGCTCCGCCATCCTCACGCTTCTGAGTCTGCCCACCGCGCGCTCGCAAGAAAAGCCCACTGAGCCAAAGCAAGTGCAAGCGCGCCTCAAATCCTCGCAAAAGCCGCAGTCCGGTCCCGCTGATGACGCGCTAAAAACTCTTTTCCGCACCCGTCGCTTCGAACAAGCCGCCATCTCTCCCGACGGCAAAAAAGTCGCCTGGGTCGAAACCGTCATCGCCAAAAACGGCGCGCCCACTGGAGACACCACCATCTTTAGCGTCGACACAGCCGGCCTTGCGGTACATCCCCGTCGCATCGCCGCAGGCGCCTATGATGCCGTTCACTCGGAAGGCAGCGTCGCCTGGTCACCCGACAGCAAACAAATCGCTTTCCTCTCCGACGCCGAAAAACGCGGCCAGCTCCAGCTTTACGTCACGCCTGCAGCCGGCGGTCCTGCCCGCAAGCTCACCAGCGTCAAAGGCTTCCTGCAATCCCCCGCATGGTCTCCCGACGGAAAAACCATCGCCATCCTCTTCACCGAAAACTTAACCAAGTCTGCCGGCCCACTAGCTGCCGAAGAGCATCCCACCGGCGAAATCAAAGACTCTTTCTACGAGCAGCGCCTCGCCCTCATCGATCTCGCCACCGGCAAGCTCCGCCAAATCTCTCCCGCCGATACTTACATCTACGAATACGATTGGTCTCCCGACGCCACGAAATTCGTCGTCTCTTCCGCCCTCGGCAACGGCGACAACAATTGGTGGCTCGCCGAACTCTCCACGCTCGACCCCGCCACCGGCCTGATGAAATCCATCTACAAACCCAAACTCCAAATCGCCCAGCCGCAGTGGTCTCCCGACGGAGCCAGAATCGCCTTCATCGAAGGCTTAATGAGCGACGAAGGCCTGACCGGCGGCGACATCCATTCCATCAACGCATCAGGCGGCGAACCAGAAAATCTCACCCCCAACCGAAAATCCTCTCCCAGTTGGTTCACCTGGACCACACAAGGAAAGATTCTCCTCGCCGAATACGCCGCCGGTGATTCCGCCATCGCCCTCCTCGATCCCGCCACTCGCAAGTCCGAGCAACTCTGGCGCGGCTCCGAACGCATCAACGCCGGCGGCTGGGGCCCCACACTCGCGCTCGCCGCGGACGGCAAAAATTCCGCCATCGTCCGCAGCAGCTTCGCCTCCGCACCCGAACTCTGGACCGGCCCACTCGGCGATTGGAAGCAGCTCACTCACCGCAACACCGGCTTGCAGCCCAACTGGGGCGAAGCCAAAAGCCTCACCTGGAAAAACGACGGCAACGAAGTCCAAGGCTGGCTCATCTATCCAAAAGATTTCGACCCCGCAAAAAAATATCCTCTGGTAGTCGACGTCCACGGCGGCCCCAGCTACGCCGCCCTTTCCGATTGGCCCAGCACGCACGACTACGCCTTTCCTCTCGCCGCGGCGGGCTACTTCGTCTTCCAACCCAATCCGCGCGGCAGTTACGGCCAAGGCGAAGCCTTCACTCGCGGCAACGTCAAGGATTTCGGCTACGGCGACTTCCGCGACATTCTCGCCGGCGTCGACGAAGCCATCAAATCCGCGCCGATCGACCCCAATCGCCTCGGTCTCTTCGGCTGGAGCTACGGCGGCTACATGACCATGTGGGGCGTCACGCAAAGCAATCGCTTCAAAGCCGCGGTAGCCGGCGCCGGCATCATGAACTGGCAAAGCTACTACGGCGAAAATCAAATCGATCAGTGGATGATTCCCTTCTTCGGCAAATCCGTCTACGACGATCCCGAGGTCTACGCAAAAAGCGCTCCCATCACCTTCATCAAGAAAGTTAAAACGCCCACCCTAGTCGTCGTCGGCGATTCCGATGGCGAATGCCCCACTCCGCAATCCTTCGAATTCTGGCACGCCCTGAAAACCCAAGGCGTCGAAACCCAGCTCGTCGTCTACGATCACGAAGGCCACATGTTCGCCGCCCCCAAGCACCAGCGCGACGTCACCCAGCGCCTCCTCGCCTGGTTTAATTCGCGCTTACCCTGACCGTGTAGCGGCGACTCTACGTCGCCATCCGGACTTTCTTTTCTTCTTTAAGCCGCGTCTAATATTTTGGGTTTTTCCAAACATCCTTGGCCCGGCGAGAAATCGCCGATTTGCCGAAGCGACCCGATTGCGCTAGAGTGTCCGCGCTTTTGCCGCGTCAATTTGTGGAAAGCCGTTCTTATGCCGACCAAACCCAAGCGCAACTCCCGCAATCGTCATCGTCCCGTAAAATCCCTCATCAAAGCCCTGCGCATTCTGGACACTCTCGGCGACCGTCCAGGCGGCCTCGGCATTACCGATCTCAGCGCCGCCCTCAATGCTCCCAAGAGCACCGTGCATCGTCTCGTCGCCACTCTGGAAGCCGCCGGCTACGCCGTCTTCGATCCTCCCACTGCCCGATACATTCTCGGAAGCCGCGTCGCCAGACTCGGCGAACAATTGAACTATCAATCGCCTCTGCTCACCTTCGGCGTCGCCACCCTCGAGCAGCTCACTCACAAATGCAAAGAGGCCAGCCACCTCGCCATTCTCGAAGGCACCGAAGTCGTGTACATCTCTCGCGAAGAAAGCAAAGATCCCGTGCGCATCAGCTTCGGCATGGGCCATCGCGCGCCCGCGCATTGCACCGCGCTCGGCAAAGCGCTTCTCGCCGGCCTCACAGACGCGGAAATTCGCATGCTCTACAAAAACGAGCGCAAGCTCGAGCGCCTCACTCCCCACACGCGCACCGCCCTCGATGATCTCATCTCCGAGCTCGCCGCCGTCCGCCGCGAAGGTATCGCCTGCGACAACGAAGAATACATGCCCGGACTTCGCTGCATCGCCGCTCCGGTGCGCGATTTCTCCGCCAGAATCGTTGCCGCCATGAGTCTCTCCATGTTCAAGCACAAAATGACCGCGGCGCGCCGCGCCCAGTTCAAGTCCGCCTTGCTCCAGGCCGGCGCGGACTTGTCGCAAAAGCTCGGCTTCGCCCCCGATTCCAGAAAAGCCGCCAGCTAGCTTTTCCTCCGCCGCACTCCCGCACCACGCCATCGCGCCGATCTCGCGCCGGTTGTCGCTGGCATCCGTTATTTCGATGCAATGTATCTGTTCCGCAATGCGGAATCGCGTTCCAAATTATTTGCTTGACACCCGAAACTCCCGCGTGTAAAAAGCCCCCACGCGCGAACGTGCGGTTCGCTGCGCTTCCGGCACATGGGAGTCGGGGCTCCCAGCGCCTACTTCTCGGGGAGGTGTAACGTGGGGTTCAGATTTACAATTCTTCCATTTTCTTTGTGGCGTACAGGGGCGGCCCTGCTCGCGCTTCTTATCATGCTACAGGCGCTTTTCTTTCATGCGCCCCTTAGCGCGCAAACCGTCAGCAGCGGCGCTATTTCCGGCACCGTAACCGATCCGTCGGGCGCGGTGATCGCGGGAGTGAGCGTCACCGTCACCGAAAAGGCCACCGGCTCGAAGCGCACTACCGCCACGGATTCGAATGGTGGATACCGTTTCAGCCTGCTTCCGCCAGGAGACTATCAACTCCGCTTTGAAGCGAAAGGCTTCAAGGCCGTGGTCCCGCCGGATGTCCGTGTCGTGGTCACGGAAAGCAGCACGCTTGACGTCCAGATGATCGTCGGCGAAGCCCAGGAAACAGTCGAGATTTCCGCGACCGCTCAGACCGTGCAATCAGACAACGCCACGTTGGGCACGGTGGTGGACAGCCTCACCATAAACGAGCTACCTCTTTCTACCCGCAACTACACGCAAATCTTGACCATGTCTACCGGTGTCGTTGCGGACGTGAGCAATGCCGCGAATCTTGGAAATGGCACGCAGGATTTTTACGTCAACGGCTCCAGCAATACCAGCAACAATTTCCAGATGGACGGCTCCGACGTAAACAACTTCGGCAGCGGTCGCGCCGGAACTTTCTTGCAGCAAGGCGGCATTCCGATTCCCAATCCCGATGCCATCCAGGAATTCAAGATCCAGACCACTTTGTACGATGCCGGCTACGGCCGCGGTGCCGGTGCCAACGTCGAGGTGATCACCAAGTCGGGCGGCAATCAGATTCACGGTTCCGTGTTCGAGTTTCTCCGCAACGATAAACTCGACGCCAACGACTTCTTCCTCAATCAGCAAAATCAACCACGCTCGGTCATGAAACAGAATCAGTTTGGCGCCAGCTTCGGTGCACCCATCATCAAAGATAAGTTCTTTATTTTCGGTTCTTACCAAGGCACTCGGCAGGTGAACGGGCTAAGTGCCGGCTCTCTTTCGTCCAACTTTCTGCCGCCGCTGACCGACGATCGTTCCCAGGCAACGCTCGGGAAGGAGTTCTGCGGACAGCAAGGAGCGCAGGGTGGAACAGCCGTAGCTTGTGACGGTTCCAATATCAATCCAGTCGCCCAGAAGCTGCTGAACGTGAAGCTCCCGAACGGCACATTCCTCATACCCACTCCGCAAACGATTACGAAGGGCGAAGGTTTTTCGGCGTTCAGCCTGCCCGGCCGCTTCACCGAGGACCAATTCCTCATCAACGGTGACTATGTAATCTCCGCCAAACATCGGCTCTCCGAGCGCTATTTCTACGCTCGCGCTCCGCAAGACGTTCCGTTCAGCCAATGTTTCTTCGCCACGCCGTGCACGCCAGGCTCCGATCAGGGCGCGTTCTTCCGCAACCATGTGGGATCTTTGAAGCTCACCTCCATCTTGTCCAGCACCTTCGTCAACGAAGCTATGGTGGACTATTCCCGGAATCGCGGCGTACTCACCAGCGGCAGCAAGATCACCGACACCAGTCTGGGGATCACCCCCGGCGACCCGACGTTTGACAAGATGCCCACCATCGCCGTCAACGGACTCTTCAGCGTTGGTGGAAATTTCAACGATGATTCCGATTCCACGGTGAATCAGTTCCAGTATTCCGACCAGATTGCCTGGACGCATGGGCGTCATACGATTCGCGCCGGGTTCCAGTTCGAACGCGCGCAGTTCGATTTCAATGATCCCGGACCGCGTCGCGGAATCCTGGATTTCCTCAGCTTCCCCGATTTTCTTCTTGGGCTGAGTGCCGCACAGAACGGCACACAATTCAGCAATATCAACGTAAGCGAAGGCGTAGCCGGGTCTCTGTCGAAGGCTTACCGCGCAAATAATTACGCCAGCTTCGTCCAGGACGACTTCAAAATGAATTCGCGGCTCACTTTGAATTTTGGGCTACGTTGGGAAATTAACGGCGGCGTCAGCGAGGATCAGGGCCGCTTCAGCAGCGTGTTCCCTAGCCTGGCCCTGGCCAGCAACAATCAGGTCGCCACTGGCACCCTGGCGGGCTGGGTTGTGCCTTCCAACTTCCAGCTGCCCGTACCGGACGGCGTCACCAGGCTTCCCGGAAAAACGTTGGCCCGCAACGGCGCGCCGCTCCATAACTTTGGTCCGCGCATCGGATTTGCCTGGCGCCCGCTGGCCAGTTCCAACCGTCTGGTCCTGCGCGGCGGATATGGCGTCTTCTATACGCGCACGAACGGCAATTCCGTTTTGCAAACGGTGGTATCGCCGCCCTTCGTGAGTTTCGGCGTGGGCGCAGGCCAGGGCAACGCTTTGGCCACCTTCCAGGTTCCGTTCAATCCGCCTCCGGCGCCGGCTATTTTCCCGACGCGCACACTCACTTCGGGGCTATCGGCGGACTATGTAGCGGAGAATTACGATTCGCCGATAGTTCAGCAGTACAGCCTGGACGCGCAGTATGAATTCCTGCCCAAGACCGTGCTCGAAGTCGGCTATGTCGGAACCAGAGGCACACGGCTCGCCGACTCTCGCCTGACCAACACCGCTCTGCTGGCCAGCCCATCCAACCCCGTCAACGGAATCACCACCAACACCGTGGCCAACGCCGGACTTCGCGTGCCCATCCTGGGCTTCGCTCCCAACGGCTTGACCAGCATCGAGAGCTACGGCTTCTCCATGTACAACGGCCTGCAGGTCACCGTGAAGCGGCAGTTGAGCCATGGCATTCAATTCCAAGGCGCTTACACCTGGGGCAAAAACCTCACGGACGTCGAGGGCGTGGGCTTCCAGTCTGTATTCCTCGGTGGTGACGGCAACAGCAACGACCCCAACAACCGTCATCAACGCTGGGGGCCGGCCGACTTCGATCGTGCCCAGCGTTTCGTCTTCACCTATCTTTGGGAGATTCCGCATCCGGCCGGGGAGAGCTTCGTCAACCGCAAGTTGCTTAGCGGCTGGGCCCTCTCGGGTGTCACTACCTTCCAGAGCGGCCTGCCTCTGACGATCACCGACCCAGTCGGTGGAAGCATTTTCGGCAGTGCAAGTACCTCTCGAGCCCAACTCTGTCCTGGATTTAGCCAAGCCCAGGTGGCCACCGGCGGTGGTGTCGAATCTCGCCTTAACGGTTATTTCAACCCCGCCGCGTTTGCCAATGCTGCGGTACCCGATTTGGCCGGCTGCCCATTTCCCCAAATCGGAGATGGCACTGACTATGGCAACACCGGACGTGCCGCCTTCCGGGGACCGCATCAGGCCAACTTCGATGCTTCCTTGGCGAAATCCACCAAAGTCGGCGGATTGAGCGAAGGAGCGATGCTGGAGTTTCGCGCTGAATTCTTTAATGCCTTCAATCATCCACAATTCGCAAATCCTGGAACTAGCCTCAGCATCACCTTCCCAAAGCCAAACCAGCCGACGCTAGCGGGCAGCTTTGGGAGAATCCAGGCCACTTCCGTGGCGCCGCGGCTCATCCAGTTCGGGCTGAAATATACCTTCTAACCCCTGCTACACTGCCACCCACCACCGGAGGGGAGCGCGCCCCTGCGCTCCCCTCATCAAATTTACAAAGGAAAATTCATGCGCCAACTCTTCACCACGCTGCTTCTCGTGCTCGTCTTGGCTGCCACCACTACGACTCTCCGCGCCCAGGACCATCCGGACGCCTTCTCTCCCGTAACCAGATCTTTCATCGCCATCGACTCCCCGGTCATCGCCCTCCAGCACGTCCGCGTCATCGATGGCACCGGCGCACCAGCCGCCGAAAACCAAACCATCGTCATCGATCACGGCAGCATCCAGCAAATCGCGCCCGACTCTTCCGTCTCCATCCCGCAAGGCGCCAGGATCCTCGACCTCGCCGGCCGCTCCGTAATTCCCGGCCTCGTCGGCATGCACGAACATCTCTTTTACCCCTCGCCCTCCGGCTCCGGCCCGGTTCCCGGCGCGCCTCCCCTTTACGGCGAAATGGGTTTCAGTTTCCCGCGCCTTTATCTCGCCGGCGGCGTCACTTCCATCCGCACCGGCGGCAGCCTCGAGCCGTACACCGATCTCGCCCTGAAAAAGCTCGTCGACACCGGCCAACAGCCCGGCCCGAAAATCCATATCACCGGCCCGTATCTCGAAGGCCTCGGCTCTTTCGGCCCGCAGCTTCACGAACTCGCCGGCCCAGAGGAAGCCACCAGCCTGGTCAACTATTGGATCGACACCGGCGCTACTTCCTTCAAAGCCTATATGCACATCACCCGCGCCGAACTAGGCGCCGCCATCAAAGCCGCGCACGCCCGCGGCATCAAAGTCACCGGACATCTCTGCTCCGTCGGTTTCACCGAAGCCGCCGAACTCGGTATCGACAATCTCGAGCACGGCATCATCGTCGACCAGGAATTCAATCCCCACAAGCAGCTCGATCAGTGCCCGCCGAACGCCAACGATCATCCTTCCGTCGAAAATCTCGAAATCTCCAGCGAACCGGTCCAGACCATGATTCGCAAGCTCGTCGATCATCACGTCGCCGTCACTTCCACTCTCGTCATCTTCGAGACTTTCGCGCCCAATCGCCCTCCGCTCCAGGCTCGCGTTCTGCAAGCTCTCTCGGTTCCCTCTCGCGTGGACTATCTCACCGTCCGCGCCAAAGTCGCGGAAGACTCCGCTCCCCGCGCCGATCTACTTAAAAAAGAAATGCAGTTCGAGCACGCTTTCGTCAAAGCCGGCGGCCTGCTCCTCGCCGGCGAAGATCCCACCGGCTATGGCGGCGTCCTCGCCGGTTACGGCGACCAGCGCCAGGTTGAACTCCTCGTCGAAGCCGGCTTCACTCCGATCGAAGCTATTCACATCGCCACGCAAAACGGCGCCACCTTCCTCGGCGAAGCCGATACCATCGGCTCCCTCAAATCCGGCCATCGCGCCGACCTCGTCGTCATCAAGGGCGACCCCAGCCGCAAAATCGCCGACATCGAAAACGTCGAACTCGTCTTCAAAGACGGCATCGCCTACGACCCCCAAAAGCTAATTACGTCCGTAGCCGGCGCCGTAGGCTTCCACTAACCAGTAGCGCCAGCCTCCGGTCGTCGGGGAACGCCAATTCCCCAATTGCCCGTTTTCCCCACGGTGGTGCTCGACCTTATTGTTAACTAGGACCCAGAGGTCCAGTCCGCGCCGGAGGATACACGCCGAGGATTCGCAGGTCACTGGTCGCCGAACGGACGGCGGCAACGGCGGCCTGCAGCCTGCCGGCGTTCTCGGACATCGCGGCGGCGAGGGCATCCTGCGGGGCGTCGCGCCGGGTATTCAGCCTGGGCGCCCCTTCGCCGGCCTCGATATCCAGAAAGAACTGATACTCCCAGGGGCGGCCATGGATCGGCCGGCTTTCGATCTTGAGCAGGTTCACTCCGTGACGCGCAAACGGTTCCAGCGCGGCCAGCAGCGCGCCGGGTTTATGCGCCAGCCGCAACGCGAGCGACATCTTGAGCGTGCTCGGAGACGCCTGCTCGCGCATTAGTCTCACGTGCAACTCGACCAGGAGGTCCGCTACGGCCGGCGAACAGGCAGATGCTGAATCCGTCGGCAAATGAAGGGAGTCGAGCTCTCGGCGGGAGAATTCGCGTGATGCGGACTGCGCGGGGACCAGCAGAACGAAGCGGGTAAAATTTTCGGGATTGTCGTGAATGTTTTCGGCGAGGATGGTGCCGCCGTAGTGTTCCGCGGCGCGCCGCCCCGCTATCGCCGCAGCGGAGCGGTCGCCGCGCGCCAGAACTTCGCGAACGCTTCCGGCGGTATCTTCAGCAGGCAAGCGCTTCAGCTCCGGATGCGACGAAAAGAATCGTTCGCATTGCGCCAGCGCCACCGGATGCGAAGCCACGGAACGCAAGCCAGCCAGCGTGGCGCCGGGGCAGCCGATCAGTTGATGTTCGATGCGCAGAATCGTTTCGCCGACGATGGCCAGATTGCTTTCCAGCAGCAAATCGAAAACGCGCACGACCGAACCCGCCAGCGAATTTTCGACCGGAGCCAGCAAAGCATCCGCCGCACCTTCCGGAATGGCGCGAAACGCAGAATCGAAGGTCGGCCGCGGAACCGTGCGAATGCTTTCGCCGAGCAGCTGCATCGCCGCCGCCTCGCTGAAAGCGCCAGGCTCCCCTTGAAACGCCACGCGCGGCCGCCCAGCGCTATCTGACAGAGGGCTGCGTGACACGGGGCGAGATTCCAATTTGTCCTCCTCGGCTTCGGGCGCTGCTACCGGCGGTAATCACCGCAGCAGCGTAGAAGGGTTATAATGCCTCGCATGACTGCACCACGCCAAGCGCTTGCTCGTCCGGCCGCCGGCGAGTACGCCTCTTTCTACGAAACCTACATTTCCCTGATTCCTGGGGACGACATTCTCGGCGCGCTGGAAACTCAACGTCTGCAAACCGCGCAACTCCTTGCGCCGCGCAGCGAACGCGAAGGCAATTTCCGCTATGCGCCCGGCAAGTGGAGTGTGAAAGAAGTTGTCGGCCACCTGAGCGATTCTGAGCGCATCTTTGCCTACCGCGCTCTGCGCATTGCCCGCGCGGACGCCACACCGCTTTCCGGATTCGAGCAGGATGACTACGTGCGCAGCAGCGGCGCATCCGGACGCACGCTCGCGGATTTAGCTGCGGAGTACGCGGCAGTGCGCGCCGCGAATCTGGCGCTATTCCGTTCCCTCGCGGAGGAAGCGTGGACGCGCCGCGGCGTTGCCAACAAGAATGAAGTAACCGTGCGCGCTCTGGCCTACATCATCGCGGGCCACGAGGTGCATCACCGGCGGATACTAGAGGAACGCTATTTTCCGGCGATTCCCCGGGCGTAGCAGAAGTATCGCGACCGTTGCCGTTGCGGTCTGTGCCGTCGTGCCCGTTTCCATTATGCAGCGCGCTCTCGTGCCCGCCTCCTTTGTAGACGAGGAGCGGATCGTGTTCGGCCACGCCATCCAGTGCGCGGCGCGGCACGCCGCGCCCGGCATGACGAGTCCCACCCGGCCGCAGCAAATAGAAGAAAAGAACCGACCCCAGCGCGATGGTGAGAGCGCCGCCGAGGACGCCGGTATCGTGCGCGGTGACCGGATGCACGAACGCATCCCCGATCAGGTATACGCCGCAGCCCAAAAACAGCGCGGCGATGAACGCCACCAAGCCGCCGAAGGTGCGCGCGGCGCCTCCGCGCACGACGAGAGTGCGGTTGGCTTTCCACGGGGAACGGTGCGGAAGCACCCGAGTGTGAGGGTGAGCGCGGGTGTGCATGGCTCAGTCTTTCCGCGGCGCGGGTTCCGGCGACGCGCGGCCCGAGAGGGCGGGTTCGGAGATGGCAACTGCGGAGAGGACCGGTTCTTCGAGGTGCAGGAAATCGAGGTAGCGAAAAACGGGAGCAGCGTATTCCTTTTTCAAGACTGCGCCGCAAGTGCAGCGCGGATTGCTGCCTTCGAGGGAACCTTGGCAGACGACAACTTCGGCGCGGCAAGCAGAGTTGGTGCAATGCCAGCGCTGTCCTGATTTCATGAGCATGGGGGCGGCTCCTTTCGTGGCGTGTTAGCTGTAATGTAATATTGGAGATGCGGGAATCTCCGGTGCGACGAAATATACGGAATGGTAAAATAAAAAGCAAGGAAATATACTGCGAAAAACAGCAGAAAACCCCGGGGAAGGGCTAGTACTAAAGGAGAGAATTCGCGGGGTGCTAACGAGTCCAGAGTTCCCGAAATGGGAACGGCCGCGGCGGTGGAGGAGCAGGGGCACGGGCCCTTCGAAGCTCAGGTTTGGGGGTCGCTAGCTCAGGATGGCGACGTAAAGTCGCCGCTACACGGAGCGTGCATTGACCGCGGAGCGAGGGGGATGGTAAGGATATAGGGCTGTGCGGGGACTGATTCCGGGCAAGCGAGTCTGCGTCCCGCCCGTGGAGAGTCCATGCGGTCAGGGGTCGCCCGGTAGCGCTGGGTAAGTTGCTGGCCAATGCGCTGGTCCAAAGGCTGGACCGAGGGCAGGACCAATGGCTGGTCCAAGGGGCCGGCCAACGAGGCGGTCACGCCGGGCAATGCTGGCAACGGCCGGTCAACGTGCCGCGCAAAACGCGCATCTCAACCCTGCATCAGCCTGCGCCCGGATTCCTGGAGGCGCGCGGGTCCGATCCCGGTTTTGCTTCTAGCTTTGGCGCGGGGTTTGGTGCGGGTTTCTGGTCCTGGGATAGGGCCGGGCCTGCCTGGCGGTGAGTTTGCGATGCGCTCACGTGGTGAGCTCAAGGAGTGGTGATGAAGCGGTATTGGACAGCTGGAGCGGTTGGGTTGGCTGCGATATTGGCGGCGAGCGGCTGCAACGATTATGGCAACACGTTTCAGGGGAACACCGGAGCGCAACTGATATCGCTCTCGCCGAGCAACATTCCGGCGGGCAGCGGAGACACGACGATCACCGTAAACGGCGGGGGCTTCGTGGCGGCGACGGTGGTGGAGTGGAACCAGCAGAAGCTGGAGACCCACGTTACGCTGGATGCCAACAACAACGTGACGCTGTTGACGGCGGTGGTTAAAGCAAGTCTGATTGCCAAACCGGGGAAAGCGCTGGTATTCACGCAAAACCCGTTTTCGGGCGCGGGAAACAACGGGCTTTCGAACACCATTACGTTCCTGGTGAACAATCCGAAGAATCCCTTTCCGGCGATCACCGGAATCACCACGGGCACAGCGAATGGAACAGGGCTGCCGATTACCATCACGGGCACCGATTTTCTGAACAGCTCGACGGATGCGACGCAGGTATCCACGGTGAACTTTAATTTCGGCGGACTGCAAAGCAACATTACTCCCACGATGCTCTCGAACATCACGGCCACGCAGATTACAACCACGATCCCGAATGCGTTGCTGGGCACATCCGGGTGCGCGAATATCACGGTTTTTAATCCAGCGTCGCCTCCAGTGCCGAATTTGCCGGGTAGCGTGGGAAGCGGCGGAGGCTCGAGCAACCAATGGCCGATCGCGATTGGGAGCGGAACGTGTCCGGCAGCAGCCGCGAAAAAGTCCGCCACCGCCGCCACGGCGCAGATGGTTACGGAAGAGACGCCGGCAGTCAGCGTGGATGGCCGGTACGTGGGGTATTCCGCGGAGCAAGGCGAACAATCGGAAATTTTTGTGCGCGACACATGCGGGGGCGCGGCCACGACGTGCCAGCCACGAACGCTGCTGATTTCCGCGACGCCGGATGGAACTGTCGCGAACGGGGACAGCCACGCTCCGTCGATCAGTGCGGATGGGCGGTACGTGGCGTTCAGTTCCGCGGCCACAAACCTCACGGGGATCGCCGCGGCTAGCAGCGCCTCAGGAAGGCAGATCTATCTGCGGGATACGTGCGTGGGCGCCGATGCTTCGTGCAAAGCAGCGACGCAACTGATCTCCACGGACTCCGAGGGGGCGTTGAACGGATCCGAAGGCATTTTGCCGTCGGTGAGTTCGTCCGGACGGTTTGTGGCGTTTCTTGCGGTGACGCAGAGCCACACGGCGAATCCGTCGTCCGGTCCGTCCGCTGCTCAAGCTAAATCGGCGGGCAGCGCGAATAGCGGCTTCCGGCAGGTTTTCGTACGCGATACGTGCCTGGGAGCGGCCAACTGCACACCGAAGACCACGCGCATTTCGCTGCTACCGGGCGACGGCAGCGACGCGGCGGGCAAACCCGCGGGGCCAGCGATCAGCGGAGACGCGAAACACGTGGCCAGTTCGGGGGCTGCCGCAGCCACGCTGTTCACGCATTCCGTGGCGGTCGACGATCAAGTGTTCCTGGCCGCGATCAAGCAGCAATAGCACGCTCAGAAACTGCGCAAGAGAAACCACGGAATCGGCATGGTGGCGTGGCCACGCGTTCGCGAATACCGCAGGCCGGTCTGCCAACCTCCGTTCCGGCCCGTTCCATAAGACCTTCTGAGTAAGTCGAAGTCAGCTCATAGAAATCCGGACCGCAGCGGCTAAAGCCTTGTTGATTTCGCGGCAGTTACGGCACGGCTGAAGCCGTGCCCTCCCGCAAATCGCGCTTGTCACATAGGTTCTGAAGCTAGTGATGGCGATTAGCGAACCAGCGCACGGTGGCCTATCCGATCATCTGTCGTCGGATTCGTCTTTCCGGTGTACCGGGGTTAAAAAGTTATCCAAAACAAAGTCTGCTATCTCGCGACCCAGGCGTTGACCGGTGGTGAGGTCAAAGCGGAAATGTTGTCCAGCGAAAATACGGCTTAACGTGGCTTCTTCGCCGGCGGCGGAGATGCTTATGAAGGATCGCTCTACGCCCGGGAGAACCTCGGATGTCACGTTGAACTCGAAACGGTCGCGCTCGAAAAAGGAAACCAGCACCTCTGCCGCGGAAGCGCTTATAACCGCATGAGCGCCTGGATAGGAAGGATCGGGCGCGGTCTTGCCGGCGGCCGGAAGCCAATTCGCATCACCCACGGTTTCCGGGTTGTTATCGGCATCGCCGGCGCGAATAGCGGTCACGGGCCGCCAGAAATTGTAAATGTATTTGGCGTCGTAAAAGGCGATCACGTCGTCGGCAAGACTCAGGTTCAGCAGGGCAAACAAGCGCGCATTCTGGGCCGTCGTCAAATGGTGCGCCAGCGAAGCAGTTTGCGCAATTTCGTTCCAATAGTTCTGAATCGCGCCATTCCAAAAGCGCCCGGTCAATGCCTCATCGGCCGTGGCGGTGGTGCTGTTGGCGATTCCCAAAGATTTGATTTGATTGAAAGCATCGCTGTAGGCGTCGCTGGTCAACGCCGGGGGCGGGCCAGGACGAAACTGATTGGCACGCTCCAGCGCGAAGGGAGTCACGCGCGACCAATGCGTGAATTGCGGCTGAGGCGGAAAATTCGGAGGCGTCGATTGGTAGTCTCCCGGGGCGTTCCCGAAAACGTAGTGAATCGGCGGGGCATTCGAGCCATCGTTGCTGCGCAGCGCCAGGATGCCATCGGCAACCGCCTGTCCTATGCGGATGCCTTCCACCTTGTCCTGGCCATCTGGAATCTGTGCCAGGGATTGCTGTAGTTGGGCATCGAGCGTGGCCTTAAATACCGCTGCCGGATACAGGGCCACCAGAATTTCATGCGCCGCAGCCGAAGCCGCTGCTTCCTGGGAAGCATCGCGTGGTACGCCGGAAAGGCGGACCAGGTAGGGCCGATGGGTTCTGTCGATGGCGTTGACGGCGTCATAGATCGCCGCGTGCAGGATCGCAAAGCTGCGCGTGGGGTGGATCGTGGCGGGCTGCGCTCCAGCCGTGCGGACAATGGCAAGAAGTGTTCGATTCCACTGCAGAACCGGGTCAACGGACTGGGAAGAGCCGTCTTGCGGACTCTGAGGTTTAGCGCTCGCCGAGGCGCTGTATGAGCTGATGGGCTGCACCAAAAGACTGGCGCCCAGAAGTGCCAGTTGAACGTAACGGTGTGCCATTGCGGATGGTCCCCTTGATGTTTGTCTACAAAAGTGCTTGGAGGTGGTGACGAAAGCTCCGTGACTCCCTCGCACCGATAGATAACCGCACCAGGGAAGGAAAAATTCCCCGCATGCGCCGACGCAGTTGATAAATCTGGCCCGCAGCCCGCGAGTTTTGAAAGTGGTCCCGCAGCAGGCTCGGGCGAAAAGAAGTGGCGTACAAAGAAAAGAGCCGGCAATTGCTGCGCCGGCTCTCTCCGGTTGAAATTGCTGGTCCGGGTTTCTACGAATCCCGCGTTGGCCGCTTACTGGTCCGCGACCTGGATCTTCGGGTTCGTCGAGCTGGTATCCAGGATAACCGCCTTCGTCGGCGAAACGACGAGCAGGACAGTCTGGCAGGTGGTAGGCGTTGCTGAGATCGTGCATCCCGAGGGGATGTGCACAAGGCCAGTCGTCGGGTCAATGGAGTAGCTGAAACTCTGGGTCTGATCCGCGTTCAGAGAGCCGTTGCCGCTCTTGTCTTCGATTAAGCTGATCGTCGTGGTAGCGGGAGTGAACGTCGCGGTGCCGGAATTGGCGCCGCCGTTCGCATCTTCGGGATCAACCGTTCCAAAGGCGAAAAGTCCGTTCAAGGAAGCATTCGTGAACGAGCTGCCGGTCTGGGATTGGAAGAAGCCCGAGTCCACACTAGCGTCTGCGCTCAACTCAAATGCCTGATTCGCGCTCACGAGGTAAAAGACCGGTTGCTGGGTTCCGCCGGTTATCGTCATTCGCCCTGTCGGATCGACAGAGTATGTTATTCCCGTAAGGTTCTTCGCCTGGAAGGTGCCGCCGTCGTTCCTGAGTTGGCTTCCGCTGATGCCGGTGCCCGAGGCGTTGAGCAGGAGAAGAGTGGCGCGACTTGCCCCCGCTGTAGCCGGGTTGGTTGACAGCCCCGACTGGTACCCAATGTAGGCACCGGACAAGGGGTTGGCGGTGAACGCAGTGTTGGACTGCCGCATGGCCTCACCGGCAAAAGCGCTGTTGGCGGTTTGGTCGTCGCTGCCGAGGATGAGCACGTCCGTCGCGGAGACTACATAGAGGACCGCCTTAACCGGCGAGGTGCTGCCGCTCGGAGTGAAAATGAGCGTGCCGCGGCCGTCGGCGGCGTTGATGGTGTAGGTACCACTAAGGATGGAAACGGGGCTCGCCGGGAAAGAGGTCCCGGGGGTTCCGTTGTCGGGGCTTCCGTTCGTGTTGAAGTCTACCTCGCCGCCGTTGACAACACCACCGCTGACAAAGTTTAAGACGCCCGCGGCAGCGAACTTACCGCCACCATTGGCAGTGTTTTGGGCGGAAGAGACGCCGAAAGCATAATTTCCGATAACCACCGAGATGGAGAAGGCATTTGTGTCCTGCTTGCGCAAAACTCCGGAAGTGAACGGTCCGTTGGCGTCGAAGGCAATGACGTGTCCCGTGGAAGCGACACCCGCCGAAATGTTCCCCAAAGAGAAGCGGTAGTTCTGCGTGCCCGCAGAGGTGGTAATGGCCATGCAGCCGCGATGATCTGAGCCCACACTGTACGTACCGGAGGTCACGGTATTCGTCAGCACACCAGAAGTTGCATTCGCAGTTGAATTCCCATTGATATCGATGGTGCCGGAGGTGATCAACCCACCGTTAGGGGTGCCATTCAAGGTGAGCACGCCGCCGACGAGTACCGGCTGCGGGCTGGTTTCGCCAGCTCCCGCTCCGTTGTCGAAGCCCTTGAGCACGAAGGCGTAATTGCCCTTGAGCAGCGATTCGCTGCCGGTGTTGCAGGCGGCGGAATTGATGGTGATGCTCAGATTGGCGGTGGCGGTCTGTGCGGTCGGGGTAGTGGAGTCCGTCGCCTTGACGGTGAAGTTGCTGGTACCTGCGGTTGTGGGAGTGCCGGAGATATTGCCATTGGCAGGGTTCAGCACCAGTCCGGCCGGGAGTAGCGTGCCACCAGTGAGGGCCCAGGTTACGGGATTGGTGCCGCCCGTAACGTTCAGGGTCTGGTTGTAGTTGGAGTTGATCAGGCCGCTCGGCAGGCTCGTTGTGGTGATCACCAGCGGTGCCACTGTGACGGTAATGCTGAGGTTAGCCGAGGCTGTCTGGGCCGTCGGGGAGGTGGAATCGGCCGCCTGAACGGTAAAGCTGAACGGGCTCCCGGTGGTGGTGTTGGGGGTGCCGGAGATGACGCCGGTGCTTTGAACCAATGTTAGCCCCGGTGGCAGCGAACCGGCGGTGATACTCCACGTGATGGGTGTCGCGCCGCCGCTGGATTGCAGCGTGGTGCTATACGAGTTGTTGACTATGCCGTTCGGCAAAGTGGTGGTGGTAACGGAAAGAACGGTGTTCACGCGAATGCTGAGCTGTTTGGTGGCCGTCTGAGCAGTGGGCGAGGTGGAGTCCGTGGCCTTAACGGTGAACGTGCTGGTGCCCGCCGTCGTCGGAGTGCCAGTGATGGCACCGGTGCTGGTGAGCGTCAATCCCGCGGGCAATGTGCCTGTGCCCACGATGCTCCAAGTGACCGGAGGATTTCCGCCGGCGCTCTGCAGTATGGCGTTGTTGTAGCTCTGGCCCACGACGCCGTCGGGCAAACCGGTAGTGGCCACCGACAGAGGCGCGGTGGAGATCTGAATAGTCAGTGCCTTGGAAGAGGTTTGCTGGGGCGTTCCGGAGTCCGCAGCTTTAACCGTGAAATTGAAAGTGCCAGCGGCGTTCGGCGTACCGGTAATCGCGCCGTTGGTGGTGTTCAGCGAGAGACCGCCCGGCAGAGCGCCGAGAGTGATGCTCCAGGTAATGGGCGCGATGCCGCCGCCGTCGGTCTGCACCGCCTGGCTGTAGGCAGTGCCAACAGTGCCGCTAGGCATAGGAGAAGCGGTAGTGATGGCGAGCACAGGGTTGATGACGATAGTGAATTGCTTGGTGACGATCTGCTGGGGCGTTCCGGAATCGGTCGCCTGGACGGTAAAAGTGAACGGGCTGCCGGCGGCGGTTGTGGGTGTGCCGGAAATGGCGCCGGTTGCGGAGTTCAAGTTAAGTCCTGGAGGCAACGAGCCGAGGGTCATGGCCCAAGAGACGGTGGGAGTTCCACCGCTGGTTTGCAGCGTTACGGCATAGAGTGAAGTCACGGAGCCGGTGGGAAGCGTTGTGTTGGTGATGGCGAGTTGCTGAACGATGGTGATGCTCAGCGCCTTGGTGACTTTTTGTTGCGGGGTGCCGGAATCGGCCGCCTGCACGGTGAAATTGAAGGGTCCTGCGGCGGTGGGCGAGCCGGTGATCGCGCCGGTGCTGGCGTTAAGCGTGAGACCAGTGGGCAGCGCGCCGCCGGTGACGGACCAAGTTACCGGGTTCACGCCGCCGCTGGAAACGAGCGTGGCGCTGTACGCGGTGTTGGTGACGCCGTTGGGGAGCGAAGGGGTGGTGATGGACAGCACGGGATTAACAGTGATGCTGAGAGCCTTGGTGGCGGTTTGTTGCGGCACACTCGAGTCCGCGGCCTGAACCGTGAAATTGGTCGTGCCTGCGGTTGTAGGTGTCCCGGTGATCGCGCCAGTGGAGCTCAGCAGCAAGCCAGTGGGAAGGGCGCTGCCCGCAGCGAGGGACCAGGTGAGCGGGGGCGCGCCGCCGGAAGCCTGCAGAGTGGCGTTATAGCCGGCATTGACCACGCCGTTCGGCAGCGAGGTGGTGGTGATGCTTACGGGCGCCGCGTTGATCTTGATGGAAAGCGGTTGGGTAGCGGTTTGCGCTGGATTGCTGCTATCGGTGACCTTGACGGTGAAATTCGCAGTGCCAAAAGCCGTTGGCGTACCGGAGATTACTCCGGCGCTGCTGAGTGTGAGACCCGCAGGAAGTGTTCCGGTGAAGGTGAATGAATAGGGCGCGAGGCCGGCGGTGGCGCTGATGGTCTGGCTGTAGGGCGTGCCTTGCACGCCGTTGGGCAAAGTCGTGGTAGTGATCGAAGGCGCTGGCGGCAGATTGATGGCAATACTAAGAGCCTGGGTGACCGATTGCGGGCTGACCGTGCTGGAGTCGGTGGCTTTCACGGTGAAACTCGCGGTGGTGTTCGGGCCGGTGGGTGTGCCGGAGATGACCCCGGCGCTGCTCAAGGTCAAGCCTCCGGGAAGCGCTCCGGCGCTGATGGTAAAGGTTAGCGTTCCTGCGCCGCCGGACGATGCGACGGTCTGGTTGTAAGGTGTGCCTTCGGTTCCCGCGGGCAGGACTGTCGTGGTAATCGTAGGCGGTAGTGTGACCGTCACCATCACGGAGTTCGATTTCGTGGGGTCAGCGACCAAAGTGGCGGTGATGGTGACAACAAGACTGGTGGATACGGCCGCCTGATTCGTGTGCTGGGAGGAGTGTGAAGCGGATGGGGAACTTGCTAACGGCGCTCTAACGGCCGCCGCAAGTGCCGGCGGGGTATAGGTGACCGACGTGGTGGTTACATTGGAAAGCGTGCCGCAGGCCGCGCCCGTGCAGGTGGTCCCGGCCAAAGTCCAGGTGACACCCTTGCTGGTCGCATCATTGGAAACTGCCGTCGTCAAATTCAGGCTTTGCCCCTGGTCGATGGCTTGAGCGCCCGTGGGCGTAAATGTAATCATGGGCGGCGTGGGAGAGCCGGAACCACAGCCGGACAACACAAATCCGAGCGCAAAAGCGAGTAGCAGGGACAGTTTCTTCATTGCTGTTTTTCCGCCTTTATCAAAAATCTGAATTCTGAAGAGTGGGAAAGCAGGAGCGCCGTGAACCAGGCGCTCCGTGTAGCGCACCGAAGATAAGGGAAGAAGTGTGGTGCGGCTTATAGTACTTTTGATGCTTTGTGCCTCAGGGGTTAATGGCGGTTAGCGGACTCTAACAATCGTAAAATGAAATCATACGTGCCGGGCTACGCTGCCGAAATGCGCGGCATTGGAGAATCAACGGGCTACTTTGCAGCAGGCCGCCCCTACCGGGCGGCGGGATCAGGAACGGAAGGTCGGGTCGAGGCGATCGAGTTTGCGCAGCAGGCCGGGCCAGGCCAGCTGGCCGCCGGCGCCATGCGTGGCTTGCTTGGCTTGCTCGGTGGCGCCCGCGACGATGCGGGGATCGATGGAGATCAATTCGCCGCCGGCGGTTTGCGCGCGGACCTGAATGGTGCAAGCGGCTTCGAAGAGGTACATGAGCAGAAAAGCGTCCGGGACGGTGCCCGCGACGGTAAGCAGGCCGTGGTTGCGCAACATGAGGAAATTCTTATCGCCGAGGTCGCGGACCAATCGAGGTTTTTCGTCGTCGCGCAGCGCTACGCCTTCGTAGTCGTGATACGCGAGCGAGGCCAGCGGAAAAATGGAGTGCTGCGAAATCGGGAGCAATCCGTGTTTCTGCGCGGAAACGGCCACGCCGTTGATGCTGTGCAGATGCAGGACGCATTTGGCATCTTCGCGCGCGGCGTGGATGGCGCTGTGAATGGTGAAGCCGGCGGGATTCACGTCGTACGGGCTATCCATCACTTTGTTGCCGCTCAAGTCGATTTTGACCAGGCTGGAGGCAGTGATTTCGTCGAAGAGCATGCCGTAGGGGTTGATGAGGAAATGATGTTCGGGGCCAGGGACGCGCGCGGAGATGTGCGTGAAGATGAGATCGTCCCAATGATAGTGAGCGGCGAGGCGATAACAAGCCGCAAGATTGACGCGCTGTTCCCATTCAGCAGGAGTTACGCGGGAACGGATGGAATTGGCGGCGGGATTGGGGGTTGCGGACATGACGGGCTCCTGGTTGCTGGATGCTAGATGCTGGATGCGTGAATGATAGCGCACGGAAGTGCCGAGCGGGCGAGAGAAATGGCGGCTTATTCCTTTGCAAAGGCCGGCTGGAGAATCGGCAGCCGGACGCTAGTTGTCCGTGGGTGATGAGGACGTGGGCGCGGGGGAATTGTCTACGCGGATGAGCGAGATTTTGGTGCCGCCTTCGTCGATGGAGAGAGCCACGATGCGGACTTGCGAGCCGCGCTCGGCGACAAACGCGATGTCGCTGTTAGAGACGTTGGCGTCCTTAAAAATTTCGGGAATCGGTTTTTCGCCAGAGTCGCGCCGTTTGAACTCCGGGCTGAGATGCTGGCTGTACCAGTTGTCGACGTAATCGCGGATGTCGGTCGTATGGTAGGTCGAGACATTTATGCCATTTTGCGCTTCCTTGATGGTAGCGGCGGTGTCGGAGCCGTCGGGCAGCTCGAGCGAAGCGCGAGGAAAAACGGGAAGGCCCGGGCCGACTTGATCCTGTTTTTGCAGGCGGAAGCTGCCGCCGGGCGTGTGCACGGTGTTTTTGTTGCTGCTGGCGGCGGAGAGGCCGAAAGCGCGCACCACTCGATTGACGAGCAAGAATCCGCCGCCAACCAGAATGAGCAGACCGATAAAAAAGCCGATCATCATCCACAGCAGGGACTTGGATTGCGACGAGTTTCCGGAAGCGGAGGATGCCGCCATGTACAGCTCCCAATGGGGCAGAGGGTTGCCCGTACTTAGTATGACAGGTGTGCCATAGCGGGAAAGGGAGCAGTGCTCCGCATGTGCCGCAAAGGTCCCTGTTCGTTCGGTCAGGCGGGCGCTATTTCAGGTATTTGTCCGGGATCGGATTATCGGGGCGCTCGGAGTCCCAAATGATGGAAAGGCAATACCAGCGCTTGCCATCGTTGTAGAAGGTCATGCTGTTGATGCCGCGGGCGAAAGGCTTTTCGTCGGGAGTGTGGCGGGAAGCGTAAGTAGTGAAGACTACGGCGAGCTGGCCGAATTGCTCGGTTCTGCGGGCAATCTCGCGTTCGTAGAAGCCTTCCTTGCGGAAATATTCGGCGCCGTTCTTGACGTATTCTTCGACGGCGAGCGTGTGATGCGTAAAAGTGCCGTCGGGTTTCTTGACCAGCGGAACGAGACGGCCGTCAGGAGTGAAGAGCGAGCGAAAGCGGTCCCAATGGCGCTCGCCGGCGGGGCCGGAAATGACGTCGTACACCGCCGCCACGATGGAGTCGAGCGAGGCAACGTCCTTGGGATCAGCGGCAGGCCACGAAGCGGCGGAATCTTTTGGCGGATCTGGCGCGGCCTTCTTTTCTTGCGCGGCGCAGGCCAGAGGCGAGGCGAGCAGCAAACAGAAGGCGATTTGCAGCGTCCGCAATTTCATTAGGCTCCTCCGGTGATTCGAGAATTATCTTCAGTTAAAGCGGACCTTGACGTCCGGGCGCTTGTCGAGACGCACCGTATCGACGAAGCGCACCTGGCGATCGTCGAGCGTGAGAATCATGGACTGCGTGCGAATACCCTCGCCGAAAAAGCGCACGCCGCGGAGCAGATTGCCGTCCGTGACGCCGCAGCAGGCGAAAATCATGCGCTTGCCCGGAGCTAGTTCTTCGGTATCGTAAATGCGCTTGAGATCTTTCACGCCCATTTTCTCGAGACGCTCTTGATCCTGCGGCTTGGCGATCACCAACCGGCCGAGAATCTGCCCATTTAGACACCGCAAAGCGGCGGCGGTGAGCACGCCTTCCGGCGCGCCTCCCGTGCCCATTACGGCGTGAACGCCCGTGCCGACAACGGCGGCAGTGATGCCGGCCGAGAGATCGCCGTCGCCGATGAGGCGGATGCGCGCGCCGGCTTTGCGAATATCCGCTATAAGCTTTTCGTGCCGCGGGCGTTCCAGCACTATGATCACGAGATCTTCCACGCTGCGCTCCAAACGGCGCGCGATGGCTTTGAGATTGTCGGCGACCGGAGCATCAAGATCGACCGCGCCTTTGCAGGACGGGCCGACCACGATTTTTTCCATGTACAGGTCCGGAGCGTGCAGCAGGCCGCCGCGCTCGCTGGCAGCGAGGACGGCGATGGCATTGGGAGCGCCGGTGGCGCAAAGATTGGTGCCTTCAAGCGGATCGACCGCGATGTCCACGGCGGGAAAATTAGCGTTGGGCGCGCTTTTCGCCAGGCCCACTTTTTCGCCGATGTACAGCATGGGCGCTTCGTCGCGCTCGCCTTCGCCGATTACGATGGTGCCGTCCATTTGCAGCGAGTCCATCGTCGAGCGCATGGATTCAACGGCGACTTCGTCAGCATGATGCCGGTCGCCCACACCCATGGTCCGCGCCGCGGCAATGGCCGCGTTTTCCACAACGCGCAAAAATTCCAGGCTAAGCTGAGCTTCCATGTTCCGGGTGTCTCCGAGAAGCCCCGCTAGGAGCGGGCGGCGGTAATGATACGGCAAAAACAGGCCGCGAGCGATATTTGTGTTCGCTGCGCAGCGCACCTCGCGTTGCCGGCGCTCTTTCTTTTGCGGTCAGCACACTCGTTCCTTAAATCTGCGGAATCTGAGATCTTTGCGTCTCGCCTACCGGATGTGGCCCAGCAGCTCATTCGGGTGTAGCGTCGTTTGCTCGGCTTTGCGTCTGGCGAGCGTACTTTCGATTACGGCAAAAAGTTCGCTGGTTCGGATGGGTTTGGAGATATAGGCATCCATTCCCGCAGCGAGGCAGCGATCCTCGTCCCCTTTGAGCGCATGCGCGGTCATGGCAATGATGGGAATATGCTCTCCGGTCGATGCTTCCTTCGCGCGAATGGCAGCCGTCGCGTCCAGGCCGTTCATTTCAGGCATCTGCACATCCATGAGCACGAGGTCGAAAGAGGCTCTTTCGAGCGCAGCGAGTGCCGCTCGTCCGTCGCCCGCGATGGTCACCGAGTACCCGCGCTTTTCGAGAAGGCGAAGGGCCAGAGTCTGGTTGACGGAGTTGTCTTCCGCCAAAAGGATTCGCGCCCGGTGCTCCTCTTCCTGTAAAAGATGGCGCGTGACAAGCGGAACGGCCACCTCGTGCGGCGACTTGTTGAGCACGCGGCAAATGGCCCCCAGCAGTTCGTTTTGCCGGATGGGCTTTACCAGGTAAGCGGAGATGCCGAGTTCGCGGCAGCGTTTGGCGTCGCCCATGTGCCCGACCGAGGTGAGCATCATGACCGTGGCACCGAGGAGCTCTGAATCGTGCTGAATGCGTTCCGCAAGCGCGAACCCGTCCATCTCCGGCATCTGCGCGTCCAGGAGAACCAGACGGAAGGGGTGCCCGGTATTCTTGACGGCGTCGAGCGCTCGAACGGCGGCGAGCGCACCATCGACGGAAGTGGGCTGCATGCCCCAGCGACTTAACATGCCATGCAAAACCCTCCGATTGGTGGAATTGTCATCGACGATAAGGGCCGGCAACGACCGCAACTGCTCGACTTCCAGGGGCGTCGTACGAACGGACGGCGCACGCTGCACACCCAACGTGACGGTAAAGTGAAACGAGCTCCCTGTGCCGAGTTCGCTCTCGACCCAGATTCGCCCGCTCATCAACTCGACCAGCTTCGAGCAAATCGAAAGTCCCAATCCGGTGCCGCCGTATTTGCGGGTCATGGAACCGTCTGCCTGGGAGAACGCTTCGAAGATCTTCTTCTGTTTGCCGTCGGGGATTCCGACGCCCGTGTCTTTGACGGCAAACTGGAGAGTGACGGAGTCGGGTGTCTCCGATTCGCAGCCTACGGTTATAAGAATCTCGCCGGCTTCGGTGAACTTGACGGCATTACCGACGAGATTGACGAGAATTTGCCGGAGCCGGCCGGGGTCTCCCAGGATTGCCTCAGGCACCTCGGGCGCAACTTCGTAGATTAACTCGAGGCCTTTCTGGTGAGCTCGGAAGCCGAGAGCCGTGATGCTTTCGCCAAGGCTTTCGCGCAGATCAAATGGGATGATCTCGAAGTCCATTTTCCCGGCTTCAATCTTTGAGAAATCGAGGATGTCGTTAATCACGGAAAGCAGCGACTCGGCAGACAGTCGGACCAGACTGAGATTTTCTCGCTGCTCGGCGGTCAGGTCGGTGTCCAGGAGCAGCTCGGTCATACCAAAAATGCCGTTCATGGGTGTGCGAATTTCATGGCTCATGTTGGCCAGGAATTCACTCTTGGACTGGTTGGCCGTTTCCGCGGCTTCTTCAGCGCGCTTTCGTTCGATCACTTCGCGCTTCAGGTCTTCCTGAGTGCGTTTTCGCGTGGTGATGTCCTCCGCCGTTCCGACATACCAAAGAATGCCGCCAGCGGCGCCGCGGACCGCCCGCGCATTTTCGGAAAGCCAGATCTTCACGCCATCCTTGCGGTACACTTCGTATTCAAAGCTCTCGACGACGCCCTTCGTTTCCATGATGGATTTAAACTCATCGCGGCGCAGCGGATCGACATAAGCCTGGCGGCCGATATCACGGCAAGCAGCCATCATTTCTTCCGGAGAGCCGTAACCATACATGCGCGCTTCCGCCGGGTTTACGCTGAGGAACCGTCCGTCCGGGCTAGTCTGAAAAATGCCCACAATGGCTTCTTCGAAGATGCCGCGATACTTTTCCTCCGCATGCCGCAAGGCCCATTCGACCTTCTTGCGCTCGGCGATTTCCAGTTGGAGCTCCGCGGTGCGCTCGTCGATTCGCTTGGCGAGATCCCTTTCCCGCGCTTTGAGGTCGCTTACGCGAAAACGGTACACCGCCGTTGTCGCCGCCACGAAAGCGAGAACACAAAGAGCGTAGAACAGGAGCGTTTGGTGAAAGTACGGCGCCAGATACACACCAACGGACGCGCTGGTGGGGTTCCAGACGCTGTCGTTGTTCGAGGCCGTGACCCTGAAGTGGTAACTTCCCGGCGGAATATTCGTGTAATAAGCAATACGACGCGTCCCGGCGTCCACCCAATCCGCATCGAATCCCTGCAACTGGTAGCGAAACTGAATCTTTCCCGGCGCCACAAAACTGGGAGCAGTAAATTGGAACTGCAAGTTTCCTTGCCCAGGCTCGAGGCGAACCTCAGTTGGGTGCTCGATAGCAACCCGCCCTGAGCTGATCTTTTCGATGAGCACGGGCGGTATGTGCGTGTTGGCCCCCATCTCGTTCGGATTGACAGCGACCAAGCCCTGAATTGTGGGAAACCATAGTTTACCGTCGCGGGATTTCCAGCCCGCCGGCTGTACGCCCCCATCGCATTCCTTGCTCTTCATGCCATCAGCCACGCCGTAGGAAACAGACGTGACGGCGCGAAGCAAGCCGTCCGCAAAGGCATTCAATTCCTTCTTGGCGACGCGATAGACGCCTTTATTGCAGCTCATCCACAAATTTCCATGGTCATCTTCCAGAATCTGAAAGGTGAGATCGTCAAAGAGTCCGTCATGGCTCGTGTATGCAGTTAGCTTGCCTTGTTTGAGGCGACTTAGGCCGCCTTCGGTTCCAATCCACAGGACCCCTTCGGTGTCCTCGTACATGGTCATAACGGCGTCATTCGCAAGGCCGTTGCCGCTATTGAATGTGCTGAAGACTCCATTTTCGCGCTTGTTCAGACCTTTTGTAGTCCCAATCCACATGCCCCCGGCGCGTCTGGGCGTCAGCCACAAGACCACGTTGCTGGCCAATCCATCCTTCGTGGTGTAAGTGGTGAATTTTCCATCCTTGAAAATACAGAGGCCGCCGCCATCGGTGCCGAACCACAAATCACCCTGATTGTCTTCAGCGATAGCCTTAACAAGAACGGAAGGAGCTAGCCCGGAGCTTTCCCTGCGTGCCGGAAGTCCCTGTTTGGCGGTATAGGTGGTGATCTTGCCGTCCTTTAGCCGATCAAGCCCCGCATTCGTCGAAACCCACAGGCTGCCATCCTTGGCGGGATAGAGCGCGCCGATGGTGTTGCCGGAAAGTCCTTGTTTCGTGGTGAAAGCCGTGAACCTTCCATTGGAGAAGCGGTTGAGTCCGCCACCGTCGGTCCCCGCCCAAATGTAGCCGGCGGCGTCTTCCGCAACGCTCCAGACCACCGGCGCCGACAAGCCATCCAATGTCCCGTGAGTGGCGAATCGTCCTTTGCTCAGCCGGTTCAGCCCGCCGTTTGCGGTGCCAACCCACAAGCTTCCTTCCGGATCCTCAAATAACGGGCCCACCGCATTGTCGGAAAGGCCGTCTTTCACCGCATAGTTTTCAAATCTGCCTTTGTGAAAGCAACTCAGGCCGCCCGCAGTGCCGACCCACAGATTGCCTTGCTTGTCTTTGTATACCGTGTGGACCGAGTTGCTGGGCAACCCGTCCTTGATCGTATAGGCCGTGAGCTTGCCGTCTTGATACCGCTCCAGTCCCGCTCCGTCCGTGCCGATCCACACCGCCCCTTCCCGGTCCTGATAAACGGTCCACACGATTTCATGCGAGAGCCCTTCCATCATCGGGAGACTTGCAAACACGCCTCCCCGCAGAATGCTCAGGCCGCCGTCCGTGCCGATCCAAAATGTTCCACTGCGATCCTCAACGATGGACGACACGGAATTATTGATCAGGCCGTCCTGCGTCTTGTAAGCGTCGAACCTTCCATTCTTGAATCGATACAGCCCTCCTCCCCGAGTGCCGACCCATAGATTCGTCTCCCGATCTTCGTAAATCGCGCTGACGGCATTGCCCCCGAGCTCATGCTTTGGTGCGTAAGCGGTGAACTTTCCGTCCTTAAGACGCACCAGGTCGCCCAGAAACGTGCCGATCCACAGACTGCCATCCTGCGTCACGCACAGAGCGCGAATATCGTTGCTGCTCAACTCCGGAGTGGTTTTGCGGTCAAACACCTGAAAATGAAGGCCATCAAATCGCACCAGTCCTTCCTGTGTTCCAATCCACAGATATCCATCCATTGTTTGCGCCAGGGCTTGCACGGCATTTTGCGGGAGGCCGTCGGCGGTTTGCCAGACATCGTGAACGTATTCAGAGATACGCAAGCGGTGGTCATCCGCAAGCGCCACGGTAGGACAAAATAACACCCAGCAGGCAACGGCCAACACCAGTGCGGGACGTACTCTCGTTGGGCGGGTCCAAGCTTCCATTGAACGCATAAGAGTGATGGTCCGCCTGTCTCCCGGACTAGTTCCGACCTTGGGCACACACGGAGAGGGGAAGAAACTACGACGGTGCACAAGAGGTTCCAAAGTTCGTACTCGTAGTCCGTGTTAAAGGCAGAGGTTTCAGTAAGTTAAAACGGGTGAGGATACCGGGGTTGAATGAGTGCACCGGAATTGTGGTCCCTTGCGGAACGATAGTCTCATAATGAAACCTAGGTGACTCCCGCACCCGCACCCGCACCACACCCGCACCACACCCGCATCAGCCAAGAATCTCGGCAGCATGGTCTATTACTGACAGGAGCCTTCTATTTGGGAGCGAGTCCTTGCTAAACGCTAAACGCCGCTGATCTCGCCGGATTCATCCACGTCGATCGATACGGCGCGCGAGATCTTCGGCAAGCCCGGCATCAGCATGATGTTGCCGGAAATGACCACGATAAACCCTGCGCCGCCCGAAAGAGAAGCATCGGTCACGTGCAAAGTCCACCCGCTGGGAGCGCCCGGTATTTTGGGATCGTCGGTAAAAGAATACTGCGTTTTGGCGATGCAAACGGGAAGTTTGCCGTAGCCCCAATCCGAGAACTGCTGCAGTTTGGCGCGAGCTGGATCGCTGAAGATGACATCACCGGCCCCGTAAATTTGCCGCGCCACCTTTTGAATCTTTTCGGCGGCCGGCTCCTCGAGATCGTATGTTGGCCGTACCGCAGGAGCGGGATTTTGGGCGATCAGCTCAACCACTTTTTCTGCCAGCACTTTTGCTCCCAGGCCGCCTTTGGCAAAAGCCTCAGAGAGCGCCGTAGGTGTCCCATGTGCAGCGCAATACTCTTCCAGCCGCTTCAGGTCCGCATCCGTGTCGGCAGGAAACCGGTTGATGGCCGCAATCGTTGGCAGTCCAAATCCTCGGAGGTTGTCGATGTGCCTGCCCAGATTCGGCAGCCCGCGTTCCAGTTGGCCTTCGCCTTGATTGCGGATACTCTGCACCGTGGTTACCAGAACCGCCGCCGCAGGCGTGATGCCAGACTGCCGCATCACGATATCCATATATTTTTCAGCGCCGAGGTCGGCGGCAAAGCCCGCTTCATTCACCACATAGTCGGCCAGGCGCAGCCCCATCTGCTGCGAAATCACGCTGCTGGTCCCATGCGCGATATTGCCGAACGGCCCGGCGTGCACAAACGCCGGAGTGCCGTCGCTCGTCTGCACCAGATTGGGAAGAATCGCTTCCGCGAGCAGCGCCATCATTCCGCCGGTCGCCTGAAGATCCCGCGCACGCACCGGCTTCCCATCACGCGTCACGCCGATCACAATCGCGTCCAGCCGCCGTCGCAGATCCTTCAGGTCGTGCGCCAGCGCCACAATGGCCATGATCTCCGACGCCGCGGTGATCACGAATCCGGTCTTGCGCCCGCCGCCCTCTTTCTTGCCGTCCAGCGAAATAGCGATGCGCCGCAAAGCGCGATCGTTCATATCCATCGTGCGCGGCCAGGTGATTCGCTCCGGGTCCAGATTCAGATCGTTGCCGTGAAATAGATGCGCATCAATCAGCGTGGCCAGCAGATTGTGCGCGGACGAAATGGCGTGAAAATCGCCATGAAAATGCAGATTGATCTTGGCGCTCGGCTCAATCTGCGAGAGCCCGCCTCCCGCTGCTCCGCCCTTCATACCGAACACCGGGCCCAGCGAAGGCTCGCGCGAAGTGATCACCACTTTCTTACCGAGCAGCGCGAGTCCTTGCGTCAGCCCAATGGCGGTGACGGTCTTGCCTTCGCCGGAAGCGGTCGGCGTTGTCGCCGTCACCAGAATCAATTTCCCGCGCAGCTCGAACGCGGGATCGGCGAGCAGCTCCAAGCGGACTTTCCCGCCGTACGGCCCGACTTGTTCGAAGTATTTCCCCGGAATCCCGAGTTTCCGGGCGACATCCTGAATAGGAAGCAGCGTTTTCTGCATGGCGGCTTGAACTTGCATCGGAGATTTAAATTCGCCCCGCAGCGTACCACACCGGGGAGCCAATTCACTGCGCTTTGCTCCTAGCGAAGCGCGAATATCCGCCCGTCGGTCGCCGTGACGAAATCTTTACGGATGACTGCCCGAACCAGCGCCCGGTAGCGGCTGGAGCACTGCGTTCACCAGGAAGGGATCGTCGAACGCGGTGGTGTCGCCGGCGGACATGCCCGCAACCGGCAGCAGTCGCGCCGCGAGCGGCTTGCGCCATTTGAACGCCAGGCTGGCCATGTCTCCGATGATCAGAGAAATCTGCTCGGCGGAAATGTCGCCGGGCAGAGGAATGGTGTCGAGACCGGTGCCGCACACGGCGGAGTAGCTGAGCAGTGCGTCGATCGAGAGGCGGCCTTCGCTCCAGCGCTGCGAGAGCAGCGAATCTTCCAGAATCGGCAGCATCAAGCCAGAGTAACCGGTTTGCTTGACCTTAATTTCTTTTATAGCAGAAGTGATGGTGGCCGCAGCGGTGAGCGTGCCGGAAGAGCCGACCGGTTGTGTGGTGAGATTCTCGACGGCGGCGCCGATAGAGACGTCTTTCAGCGGTGCGGGAGAAAGATCCATGCCCACGTAAGCCCAGCCGGTCTCCGCATCGATACGCCCGGCGTGGCGCTCGATATCTAAAGCCGCCGCGCCGAGCGAATCGCTAAGGCGCTGGCGAGCGGCGTCGAGATTGGCTGCGCCTTTGAACGCGGCAGCTACCACGTTGGCGGATTCCAGCGCCACGCCGAATTGATGCCCGAATCCGGTGTGGTACGCCGCAGGAAAAAACGGCGTCAGCGGCTTGACCATCGCGATCGCGGAGAAACGGAAATTACCCTGGCTGTGCTCCGTGTCTTCGAGAGCTTTCACCACGCGCGCCGCGGCGCCCACAGCATTCCAGCGAACTCCGTCCTCTCCGGCAACCACCAGGCTGCCGTTGAGCGTTTTGGTGTTGCGCAGGATTTCAGCGAGCAGGTCGGCTTGCGCTTCGGGATCGCCGGGGTTGAGCATCGCGGGTCCGATGGAGGCAGCAAACTTTTCCTTGGCCGCGAGCGCGTCGTAATCCTTGAAAAACGCCACGGCTTGCTCCACCGTAAGCCCCTTGGTGTATTCGGGGAAGGGCTGCGTGGCGATCCGGATGGTCTGCACTTCATACCCGCGCGACTCAAAGGTGACGCGCGCCCGCTTGAGCATGGTCAACGCGTCAGCAATCTGCTGCCGATAAGTCGCGCGGTCCAGATTGATGAACGCCGTGATCGCCCGAATCTTCGGCTTCACTTCTGCCGAAGTCGCTGCCTTAGCCTGGCCAGCGGACCCAGCCTTACCCTGAGCCAAAGCGAAAGGCGCACCCAGCACCAGCGCAAACCCAAGCAGCGCCGCGCAGGCAACAAAGCAGCGTCGCGCGGATGAAGCGAAACTGGTCAGCATAAGACCCCCAGGGAAACTCGCCTTCTTCGCAAGTGTGGCAAAGAAAGGAGCCACACGCGAGAAATTTGTATGCGCGGCAAGGAAAGGAATTAGGGCAGCGCGCTGCGTCGAGCCTTCGCATTCGAAATTATTGGACGAATGGGTAGATTTCGTCGGCGATCCAGTAGTTTTCGAGGAGGACGGCGAACAGCGTTCCGACCAGCCAGAGGGTAAAGCGGCGCGAAAGCCACGAGGAGCGGAAAACGGAAAGCTGCATGGGAAGATCGACGATGTACACAGCCGTGTAGCAGACGTTGGCCAGCAGCGCGAGGACGGTCATGGGCGGGAGCGAAGACCAGGTCAGCGCGGGACGGAAATGAGGCCAGCTAGCGACGACCCAGAGCGCAACGATGGCGGTGAGGACGAGGTTGTAGAGGATGCGACGCGGCTCCCAGAAGCGCGCGGCGGCCGCGAGGGTTTCCCGCAGCGGAGGTTGTGGATCGATCAGAGGGTGCGAAGGATGCGCTGATTGCATAGGGCCTCCGATTGCCTGCGATGACTGGCGATAGGGGGAGGATAGAGTTGCCGTCTTGCCGTGTCAAGTACTTTGTATCGCAGAGTAGAAGCGCCTGGCGAGCGACCCGCACCGGGGCCGGCAGGATGCCGGCGCTGCCGAAAGAGACAGCGAAAGCCGCGTTTTCATGAGCTTTGCAGTGTGCGGTACGGGACATGAATCAACGGGCCGTTGGTGCATAGTGAAGTCTGCCGCGATTTGGAAGGCGGGAATTCGATATTGGAGGATTCAACATGCACCGTACACACGGTTACATCGCTTCACTGCTTCTGACCGCCGCCCTTGCGGCTCCAGTGGCCATTATGGCCGCCCCGGTACCGCAAGAAGCCAGCGTTCATGTTCGCGTTTACGATCGAACCCACAAGGACTATCACAACTGGGATGACAACGAGAATCAAGCCTGGGGTCGCTACCTCAACGAAAACCACCGGGACAATCACGAATACGCCAAGTCCAACCGCAGAGAGCAGGGGCAATACTGGAATTGGCGCCACAGCCATCCAGACGAGCACTAGCACCGCAGCACCTTCTGCAAGCGGATGCACAGCGGGGATATCCCCGTGCCCGTAGAACGATACGTCCGGTCCGTAGGTTCCGGATCGGACGCCGTAGTGGGCGCTCGCTCGTTCCCGATCAGAAGAACGCCGGGATGCCTGTAACGCGCTCGCCGATGATCAATTTGTGGATGTCGTTCGTGCCTTCGTAGGTGTACACGCTTTCGAGATTGTTCATGTGCCGCATGATGCAGTAATCGTCCACTATGCCGTTGGCGCCCAGGATGTCGCGGGCTTTGCGCGCGATATCCAGAGCGATGCCGACGTTATTCATTTTGAGCATGGAGATGTGCGAAGGATCGACTTTCCCTTGATCCTTGAGGCGGCCCACGTGCAGAGCGAGTAGCTGCCCTTTGACGATTTCCGTAATCATCCACGCGAGCTTTTCCTGCACCAGTTGGTGCGAAGCAATGGGCTTGTTGGCGAATTGTTTGCGCGTTTTCGCGTATTGCAGCGCGGTGTCGTAGCAAGCCATGGCCGCACCGAGCGCGCCCCAGCCGATGCCATAACGCGCTTGATTCAGGCAACTAAGCGGGCCTTTGAGTCCTTGAACGCCGGGCAAAATATTTTCTTCGGGTATTTCGCAGTCCGTGAAAGCAAGACCGGAAGTGATGGAAGCGCGCAGCGACCACTTGCCGTGAACGTCCCAGGCTTTGAAGCCGGGAGTTCCCTTTTCCACAAGAAAGCCGCGGATTTTTTCGTCTTCGCATTTGGCCCACACTACCGCGACGTCGGCGATGGACCCGCTGGTGATCCACATTTTTTCGCCGTTGAGCACATACTTGCTGCCTTTTTTCACGGCGCGGGTGAGCATACCGCTGGGATTGGACCCGAATTGCGGCTCGGTCAGACCGAAGCAGCCGATGGCTTTACCTTGCTGCAAAAGCGGTAGCCATTTATCTTTCTGCGTTTCGCTGCCGAAAGCGTAAATCGGATACATCACCAGCGCGCCTTGCACCGAGACGAAACTGCGCAGTCCGGAATCGCCGCGCTCGAGTTCCTGAGTCATCAAGCCGTAAGCCACGTTAGACATGCCCGCGCAGCCGTAGCCCTGTAGATTGGCCCCGAAGAATCCGAGCTCGCCGAGTTGCGGAATCAGATGCTTCGGGAAAGTGGCCTCCCGGCTGTGCTTTTCGATGATTGGGATGATTTCGTTTTCCACGAACTGGCGCGCCGTCTGGCGGACCAGTTTTTCCTCGTCGTTGAGCTGCGAGTCGAAATCGATGAAGTCCACACCGCTATAGCCGGGCATAAGCGCTCCTGGGAACAGATTAGTTTAGCAAAGAAGGGGCAGAGTGCGCCCGCGGCGGCTGGGCAAGAAGAAACGGCACGGCTGGCGGATCTGAAGATCCGCCACTACACTTATTGCGCGAGGACTTGTGCCGCAACCGAGCCGGCGAAGAATTCAGATACAACCTAAGATCTTGATTTTTGACGTCGACGGCGTGCTGGTGGATGTGCGGGGGACGTATTGGCGGTCGGCGCTGCAGACGGTGCGGCAGTTGAGCGGGAAGCGCGTGACCTACGCGGAGCTGCACAAATGGAAGAGCAAGCCAGGGAATAACGATGATTGGGCGATGACCTCGGCGTGGCTGACGGCGCTGGGGCGGCCCACTACCTACGCCGAGGCCAGGGCCGCTTTCGAGAAGTTTTATTGGGGCACGGATGGGAAGCCGGGGCTGGTGCGCAACGAGAAGCTGCTGATTACTCCCGCGCAGGTCGCGCGATGGGCGAAGCGGTATGAATTAAATCTTTTTACCGGGCGCACCCGGCAGGAGTTTTCGTTTACGTTTAAGCGCTGGGCCGGGACCAAGCACTTTCGCAGCGTGATCACCATGGATGACGCAAAAAAGAAGCCGGATCCGCAAGGGTTGCGGATGATTCTCGACGGACGCGATCCCGCGACGGCGCTGTACGTTGGGGACAATATAGATGATGCGCTGGCGGCACGGGGAGCGGGAGTGCCCTTTGCGGCGATTGTTGCGCGAGATGCGGGTTACCGGGAGCGCGCCGCGCGATTTCGCGAGTTGGGCGCTCTGGCGCTGCTGGCGCGGGCTCGCGACCTGAATCAGCTACTGGTGAAGTAGCGCATGCTGCACCGATTGACCGCCTTCCGAGCGGCGAACTAAGATGCCTGCGACGTACACCGCGTTCGCTCGCTAAGGAGCCGCCTTGGCTACTGCTTCCACTTCTCCCACTTCGACAGCGCCTATTTCTCCCAAACAAGGACGCGTTCTGAGAATCGCGAAACGCGTGTTGCTGGGCATCGTGATTCTGGTGCTGCTCGTGGCCGTCTGTGGCGCTTTGTACCAGACCATTGCGAACTGGCGGGACGCGCGGCGTTTTCCGCAGGAGGGGCGCTCGGTGCCACTGGGGGCGGCGTTTCCGAACGTCGAGTTGAATTTGAATTGCAGCGGGGCGGGCAGTCCCACCGTGATTATGGATACCGGACTGGGAGTTCCTGCGGCGGGATGGAAATTTGTGCAGCCGGAAGTCGCGAGATTTGCGCGCGTTTGTTCGTATGACCGCGCGGGATATGGATGGAGCACGCCGGGGCCAATGCCGCGGACGACCGGAGAGATCGTCAAAGAGCTGCACGCGTTGCTGGCGGCTTCCGGAGAAAAAGGGCCGTACGTCCTAGTGGCGCATTCCTTCGGCGGGTACAACGTGCGCGTCTACACCAAGGAACATCCGGCAGACGTGGCCGGGATGGTGCTGGTGGACACTTCGCATGAAGACCAAAACAACCGCATGCCACCATCGTTGCAAGCGTTCATGAAGAACCAGACGGCGCAACTGGAGTTCCAGCGGAAAGTGGCGCCCATCCTGATTTTCTTTGGAGTGGCGCGGCTGACCGGCGGCGAAGGAGATGTTTCCGGGAAGCTGCCCAAGGACTTTCTGCGCGAAATTACCTACTTGTCTCTGCAGCCCAAGTTTATCGAGGCGACGGCTTCGGAGATTCAGAGTTTCTCGGCCAGCGCCGATGAAGTGCGCGCGGCGGGGAATCTGGGGGACCGGCCGCTGGTGGTGCTGACCGCGGGAAAGAATCCGGACGCGAAGGATTTGCCAAAAGGCGTGGATATGCGGGAGCTCGACGATTTTCATAAGATGTGGATGAACGATTTGCAAGTGCGCGAAGCGCATCTTTCCACGCGCGGGAAACAGCAGATTGTTGCCGACAGCACGCATATGATTCCGCTGGAGCGGCCGGATACGGTGATCGCGGCGATCCGGGAAGTGTGCGACGCGGTGAAAGCGCAGGCGGCGGCGCCAGCAAAGCCGTAGGCGGCGCCTGCCCAGTGTGAGCGGAGCATCCCGTGAGCGGGAACCGGCTTCCAAGTTCTTGAGTATGCTGGCCTTCGCCAACTTCGGGAGAGGAGCGGAGGATTTGATGAGAGCAAGACACTCCTTACCTTTTTTCGTCTTCGCGACTGCTTTGACATTGTGCCTGGTGCCCCCGGGAACGCTGCGGGCGCAGGCGCCTGCTGGGCCGTTGCCTGGGGGCACCCCCCAGGATGGTCCGGTCGCCGCCACGCCCATTAAGGTGAAGCCAGCGGTCAAGCCGCGGCAGGCCATTCTTGGCGCTTGGATACTGAATAGAGAGGACAGCGACGCGCCGCGAGACCGCGAGGAGCAATCCCGGGGCAACCGGGGTGGTGGCCGGCCCGGCGGAGGGTATCCGGGTGGGGGCTATCCGGGCGGTGGTGGCGGACGCGGCGGCTATGGAGGGCGGGGCGAGAGTGCGGAAGATCGCGCGAGGATGCGCGAGCTGATGACCCCGGCGAGAGAGATGCAGTTGGCCGCGACCGGAGCGGAAGTCGACTTGACGGACAATCTGGATCGCAAGCGGGCGTTCATGACCGACGGGCGAAAATTGCAGAAGCCGAAAGATTCGAGTTACGCGGAGATCGCGGCGCATTGGGAGGGGAGCCGTCTGGTGTCGGACGAAAAGGATGCGCTAGGAAATAAGATGAGCCGGACGTTCGAGTTGTCGGCGGACGGATTGCAGCTTTACGAGACGCTGCACATGGTCAGGGGACGATCGAACACGCCGGCGGTGATGCGATTTGTTTACGATGCGACGGATAACGCCGGGGCGGACCGGTCGCCACCTTCGCGGCGTCCTGGTTGACGCGGCCGGGCACCACCTATTGACCGTAACGATGAGCGGAGCGCATTTCACGCACTCACTATAGACGCAGCGACCGAGGCTAGGGAGACCCTCGGCCGCTGCGTTGTTCCTCTTCTTCCTTTCGGGTTGCCGGGATGGCGATTGGCTTTCAGAGCGAGCGCAGGAAGTCCAGAATCGCTTGCTTCTCTTCCTTGGATAGGGCGTTGAAGCGGTTGATGACACCGTTGGCTTCGGACGGGCCGTAGCAAGGCGTGTGCGAAGAGTCGTCGCAATCGCCGCCAAGCGAATGATGTGCCTGGATGGCTTTAAGCAGGTCGTTGGTGCGGCCGTCGTGCAGGAAGAAGGTGCGCTGGCCGACGCCCCACAGCGGCGTGCTGCGGAACATGTCGCCGGTGGCGAGGCCTTGCGTTATGTCGTCAGCAAGGCCCTTGCCCATGTGATGGATGAGCAGGTCTGAAAAGGGATGCACGGTTAGATTCTGCAGCGCTGCGGTTTCGCTCTTGGGCAGAGTAATCATGGTCGCGGTGTGGCAAGCGACGCAGCCGACGCCGGAGTTCCGCGCGTCGGTGCCAAATAGTTGCTGGCCAAGCTGCGCGCTGGCGGAGAGAGGAACGGGCTGGGGCGCGTCGAGGAAGCGCATGAAGATGGCGAACATCTGCCAGTCCGGAAGTTCGTGAAGCGGATTGTTGAAGCCCTGGTTGCGGTCGTCGGAAGGATCGGCGCGGAAGATGTCGTTGGGTTCGCTCTTGTCCGCGGTGCACGCGGGGCTTTCGTCGGTGGCTTGCGGGAAGAGATCGTTGGTGACCCCCATCTCGACGTTGTAGGCTTCGCCGGAGAAAATCATAATGGATTTGTTCTGGGCCTTCCAGCCGAAGCGCGTGATGGTGCCGTCGTTGCCGCTGCGGTTGGGCATGCCGGCAATGCCGAGTTCTTCGCGAATCTCTTCGGTGGATTTGTGGCGGTCGAGAACTTCGCGATCCTGGATACCGTCCAGAATTCCGAGTCCGTAGAGCTGCAAAGGAATACGGAATCGCGCGTTGCCGTTCTTAAATTGCTTTTCAAAGTCGGTGGGCGGAAGCGCGTCGGCAGTGCAGGTGTTCGGCTGGCCAGCGGGGAAAATGTCGGAGCGTCCCACGATGGTAAAGAGCTGATGAACGCCGCCGTCCGGCGTGCCATTGGGCTTCTTGGCGAAGCGCACTTCGCGGATGGGCCCGAACTGCTCGATGAAAGAAGGGACGGCATTCTTGGCGCCGCGGCGGTGCGGGATCAGATCAAACATGGGATTTTCCGGCGGCCGTTGCTGGCTGGGAGGATCCTGGGGATTGGGCACCACGAAGCCGCCGGAGCCGCCGAGAGCGGGTTGATTGTGACAGACGGTGCACTGGTCGCCGTTGAAGCGCACGCCGAGGCCGGATGAGTTTGTTTTGGTGGCGAGGTTGGCGTTCGCGGGATCGGTGAAGCTGCCGAGAGTCAGGTCGCTGCAGTCGTCGCACACGCCTTCCAGTTGGATGGCGCGTTGCTGGCCTTCGTTGAACATCTGCAACTCGATGGCGGTGAGGCCCTTGAGCGGTGTGCCGGCGCCGGGAGGCCCTTTACGGACGCCCGGGTCCTTTTGCGCGAGAGACGGCGAGGATACGGCGAAAAAAAGCACGGCAATGACGATGCCGCGCAACCACAGACTGCTACCGGATAGCATGTGTTTTCTCCTGGCAGTACAGAGTGACGCCCTTTTTTGGCTGGCCCGTTCTCGTGCCGGGCTGCACTATCGGGCGGGACTGCTGCTTTACTAAGAACTGCGGAAAGCGAGCGCCAAAAGGTCCAGAAAAAATCGGATATTGCGCCCGCCGGGAAGGAAATTGACTTGGCCCGGTGGCGAGACTATCGTTACGGGCAATCCAGCACTCTGTGACGGACAGCGTGTCTCAAAACCCATCGCAAATCGTAGGCGAACTTTTGGCGAAATGGCGTGGCGGCGACCCGGAAGCGCTGCAGGCGCTGGTGCCGCTCGTTTACAAGGACCTTCGCGCCATGGCGCATGCCTACCTGAAACGGGAGCGGCCAGGCCACACACTACAAACCACGGCACTGGTGCATGAGGCGTATTTGCGCCTCGTGGGGCAGCGCCCGTTTGAGGCGGAGAACCGTAAACATTTTGTCGCCGTGGCGGCACGGCTCATGCGCCAGATTCTGGTGGACTATGCGCGAAGCCGTGGTGCGGCGAAGCGCGGCGCAGATCGCAAGGTCGAGCTGGACACCGCGGTGGCTATGCCGCAGATGCCGAACACAGATGTGGTGGCGCTGGATGATGCGCTGAAATTGCTCGCGGAAGTGGATGAACAACAAAGCCGCATCGTCGAGCTGCGATTTTTCGGAGGGTTGACGACCGAGGAAGCCGCGGAGGTGCTGAGCATTTCGCGTTCGACGGCCAAACGCGATTGGAACGTGGCCAAGGCCTGGCTTGCCAGGCAAATGAAGAGAGGCAGCCGTGGAGAAACCCAGTCAATGGGAAAAGATTAAGGAGATTGTGGGCGCGGCGCTGGAGCGCGAACCCGGCCAGCGCGCCGCGTTTCTGGACGAAGTGTGTTCGCGAGACGCGACACTGCGCGCGGAGGTCGAATCATTGCTGTCGGCGCATGCCGGGGCCGGCGGACTCTCGGAGTCGGCTTTTGCCACGGAACTCGCAGACACCGCGCAAGTCTCGAAATCGGTGGGCCCTTATCGCTTGCTGCAAAAGCTGGGTGAAGGCGGCATGGGGCAGGTGTGGCTGGCCGAGCAGACTGCTCCGGTTCGCCGCAAAGTGGCGCTCAAGCTGATCAAAGCGGGTATGTACGACGAATCGGCGCTACGGCGGTTTCAGTCCGAGCGGCAGTCGCTGGCCATCATGGATCATCCGGCTATCGCCAAGGTGTTTGACGCGGGGGCGACGCCGGATGGGCAGCCCTACTTCGCGATGGAATACGTGCCGGGGGTGGCCATCACCAAGTACTGCGATGAGAAAAAGCTGAAGATTCGCGAGCGGCTGGAATTGTTCATTCGCGCTTGCGAAGCAGTGCAGCACGCACATCAGAAGGCCATCATTCACCGCGACCTGAAGCCCGCGAATATTCTGGTTGTGGAAGTGGACGGCAAGCCGGTGCCGCGCATCATCGATTTTGGGCTCGCGAAAGCAGTTACGCCGTACTTCTCGGGCGAATCAATGAACACGCAAGCCGGAGGCTTCGTGGGCACCCCCGGCTATATGAGCCCCGAGCAAGCGGACCCGGGCATTCAGGACGTCGATACCCGGACGGACGTGTATTCTCTCGGCGTGGTGCTGTATGAATTGCTGACTGGGTTCCTGCCCTTTGATACGGCGCAATGGAAGAAACTGCGTTTCGAAGAACTGCTGCGTCATTTACGGGAAGACGATCCTCCAAGGCCCAGCACCAAGGTGAGCGGCGCCCGGGACACGTCTACCTCGAATGCGCAGGCGCGGGGCACGGAGCCTGCGCAACTGGTCAGCGCGCTGCGCGGCGATCTCGACTGGATCACCATGAAGGCGCTGGACAAGGATCGCAACCGGCGCTACGGCGCTCCTTCGGAAATCGCCGCGGACATCCGGCGCTATTTGAGCAACGAACCGATTATCGCGCGTCCCGCAAGCGCGAGTTACCGCCTGAGGAAATACGTTCGCCGCCATCGCGTGGCGGTGACCGTGGCCGCCGGGCTTTTCGTGCTGCTCGCCGTGTTTGCGGGCCTGCAAGCCGTGCAATTGCGGCGCATCACTCGCGAGCGCGACCGCGCCAATCGCATCACTGAGTTCATGACCAATATGTTCAAAGTCTCGCAGCCCAGCGAGGCGCGCGGCAACTCCATCACCGCCCGCGAAATCCTGGACAAGTCATCCAAAGACATCGATACCGGTCTATCCAAAGATCCCGAGTTGCAAGCCAAGATGATGGACACCATGGGAACGGTGTACCGCAGCCTGGGGCTGTATTCGCCTTCCGAAGCGCTGCTGTCGCGCTCCTTGGACATCAAGCGCGCGCGCCTCGGCGAGCAGGATCCGGAAACGCTCTCGACCGCCGCCGGGCTGGCCACCACGCTATGGAACGAAGGCCGCTTCCCCGACGCGGAGAAGCTGCTGCGCACAACGATCGATTCCCAGCGGCGCGTTCTCGGCGTCGAAGATCCTGCCACGCTCAGGTCCATGAGCGACCTGGCCATCGTGTTCCATGGCCAAGGCCACGATGCCGATGCGGAAAAGCTGGATCGGCAGATTGTCGAGATCGAGCGGCGTGTCCTCGGTCCAGAGCATCCCGAGACGCTCACCACGATCAGCAATCTGGCGCTCGTCCTGCGGGACGAAGGCGGCCGCTACGCGGAAGCCGAAAAGTTCAACCGCGAAGTATTGGAGGCCCGCCGCCGCACCCTAGGCCAAGATCATCCAGACACCTTGCGCTCCATCGCCAATCTGGCGTTCACCCTGCAAACCGAGGGCGGCCGCGACGCGGAGGCCGAGAGCTTGCTTCGCGGGGTTCTCGAAACGCAGCGCCGAATGCTGGGTCCTGAACATCCGGATACGCTTCGTACCATCGGCACTCTGGCCATTCTGCTGAATCGCAGCGGGCAGCGAGCCGCCGCGGAGCAGCTCCAGCGCGACTTGCTCGAGATTCAACGGCGTACTCTCGGCCCCGCCCACGCTGGCACTCTCAACACGATGAGCAATCTCGCCGCAACTTTGGTGGAGGAAAAGAAGCTTCAGGAAGCAGAGCAGCTCGGGCGGCAAACTCTCGCGTTGCAGCAGGAAAAGTACGGCACGGAGCACCGGGACACGCTGCGCACCATGCTTAACCTCGGCGCTACGCTTCAGGACGAAGGAAAGCTCGCCGAAGCGGAGAAGATGGAGCGGCAATGTCTCGAGGTTGCAGGCAAGGTTCTCAAGCCGGGAAACAATATCGTCCCAATGCTCCTCTATAACCTGTCCACAATTCTGGACAAGCAAGGCCATCGCCCCGAGTCCGAGAAAACGCTGCGCGAAGCCATCGAAGGCGCGCGGCACGCCTTTGGGCCTAACGATCCGAATACGCCCATGTTCATCTACTCTTTGGGCGGTTTGTTAGCACGCGAAGGACGGCGTGAGGAAGCTCTCGCCGCTCTCCGCGAGGCTCTCGACCACGGTTTGGCCGCCTCGCAGGCCGCCGGCCTGGAGAGCGACCCGGAACTTAAGTCTCTGCATGGCGACCCGCGTTTCGCGGCGCTGGTTGCCGACGCCCGTCGTCTCGCGGCTCCGGAGCAAAAACACTAATCGATTTCCGCCGTATTTGACCGCGCGGGCGCGCCACATTGGCTCTGCCGGACGGATACCCTCGCTTCGCCGCGGCGCATCTAGAGGTTAGACTGATGCGCTTCCACCGCAGTCGTTTTGTTCGCGACAGGGGAACCCGCGTCACCATTGCGGTGTTGTGTTGAGAGAATCCAGGGAAGGGTCACACATGGGGCGGATGCTCGCATTCTTACTGGCACTTTTTGGCTTGGCTCCTCGGATCGCGGGCCAGGAGGCCACGCCGCTGCGGCAGGCGGATGAGCGCTACAAGGCCGACATTTTGTTGGTGGTCGCACACCCGGACGATGAGGCCGCTGCCACTCCGTACCTGGCCCGCGCGCTCGACGAAGGTAAGCGCGTCGCCGTGGCTTACGGAACGCGCGGAAGCAGCGGCGAAAATCAGGTAGGAACGGAACAGGCCAGCGCGCTGGGGAACATCCGCGAGATCGAAGCACGGAGGTCGCTCGCGAATTTTGGCATCACTAACGTCTGGTTTCTCGGCGGCAAGGATACGGCCTCGCAGGACGTGCTGCAGTCGCTAGCGAACTGGGAGCACGGTGCGGCGCTGGAAAATCTCGTTCGCATCGTGCGCTTGACGCGACCTGGAGTGATTCTCACTTTTCTGCCCGGAACCTTTATTGGCGAGGACCATGGCGATCATCAAGCCTGCGGAGTGCTGGCGACCGAGGCGTTCGATCTGGCCGGCGACGCGACCGTCTTTCCATCACAAGTAGCCGCGCCGCTGCGGCGTCTCGAGCCTTATCTTGAAAATCTGTGGCCGTGGCAGGCGAAAAAGATCTATTACTTTCCCGATGCGGATCGCGATGACCTCTTCCGGGACAAAGGCCCGGCGTATTCGGTGAAAGACATCGCCAAGTCCAGCAACAAAGCTTATTGGCGGCTGGCACTCGAGGGTTTTCTCGCGCACCAGACGCAGGCGAAGGGCTACATCGGGCGCATCAGCAAGATGAGCGACGCGGAAATCGAAAAGCTCGCGCAGACCGATGGTTGGGGCGAGTCGCAGCACTTCGTGCGCGGCAAATCGTTGGTGGGCGGCAGCGTAACCGGCGAGATCTTCGAAGGAATCACGCCGGATGCGATTCCTTTCGCGCGGCCCGAGGTCTCGCCGGAGCCCCCGCGCCCTGAATTCTCCGTCGAGCTTGCTGGCCCCTGGAATTTTTATGCGGAGTTTCGCCGCGTCCATGGACTCGCTCATTTGCCACATCCGGAGCCGCCGGAGATCGCGCTGCAAGCCGGGACGTCGCTGATAATTCCTCTGTGGATTCGCAATCAGACGGCCTCGGCGCAGGAATTTACGCTGGCCGTGGACCTTCCCTCCGGGTGGACAGTGCAAAGCGGCGCAGGAAAATTCAGCGTAGCAGCCAAGCAGGTTGCAGCGGCGCGCGTGGAGATCAATCTGCCGGCTCTGGCGGAAAACGCGGTGCGCAAGCAGGACGCGCAGGAAGTGACGGTGCGGGCAGAATCGAAAGGCCAATCGATCGGCGTCGTGAAGCTGCGCGTCGAATTACGCAAGCGGGCCTTGCCAGAATAACCCCCGTCAGGATTTTTTCGGACGCGCGGATTCCATAATTTCCCACGCAGACTCGGGCAGAATCGCCAGGTCGTTGAATTCGCCGGCGCCGCGCAGCCATTGCCCGCCGTCGATGACCACGCATTCTCCGTTGATATATTCCGCCATATCGCTGAGCAGGAACGCCGCAAGATTGGCAAGCTCCTCGTGGCGCCCGAAGCGTTTCATCGGATGCTTTTCTTTGTTGTGTTCCTCGAACTGCTTCGAGGGCATCAGCCGCGACCACGCGCCCTCGGTCGGAAACGGTCCGGGAGCGATGGCGTTGAAGCGAATATGGTATTTCGCCCATTCCACCGCGAGCGAAGTGGTCATCGCCAGCACGCCGGCTTTGGCGCACGCCGATGGCACCACAAATCCCGAGCCGCTATTTGCCGAGGCGTAGGTGGTAACGATGTTCAAGACGTTGCCGCCGAGCTTCTCGGCGATCCACCTCTTGCCGAACACCTGCGTGCAGTTAAACGTTCCGTTCAGCACGATGCCAACCACGGCGTTGAACGCATTGGGCGACAGCTTCTCCGTGCGCGCCATGAAGTTTCCCGCGGCGTTGTTGACCACCGTGTCGATGCGGCCGAACTGTTCCACGGCGTGCTCCGCGGCGGCTTCCACCGCGGCGTAGTCGCGCACATCGCAGGAAGCGTGCGCCGCCGCGCCGCCCACGCGATGAATCTCATCGCAGACTTCCTGCAAGGGTTCCGGCCGCCGTCCCACCAGAAACAGGCGCGCGCCCAGGCTCGCGAACCGAAGCGCCATTGAGCGCCCCAGGCCAGTACCGCCTCCCGAAATAAAAATCGCGCGGCCTTGCAGAAGGTCTTCACGGAACATCATTCACCGCCGGACAAGAATTGACCACCAATCGTAGCGAGCGATTCTAGTGCATCCCAGCGCCGCGCTGCTGGAAAAAGCGGCGACTCCGCCATTAGTCCGCGGCGTTTAGAGCTATCGGTGCGGGGGTTCTTTCGGAACCGCAGGCGGGCTCGGCGTGGAATTCGGCGGCGAAGCCTCTGCCGGAACCGGCGCAGCAGCGACTTCGGCAACGATTGCCGCGGTGCGCCCACTGCTGATCGGGCAGGCGGAATCGTAAATGCGGCACTGCGCGAGCGTGCACCCGCAAGTGCAGGTTTCGCCGTTGAAGGCGCGCAGCGCCGCGAGCTTTTGCTGCGCCGTAAGTCCCGAGAAGTCCACGCCCGGCAGCTCGGTAGCACGCTCCGCATTCTTCAGAAAAATCTGTCCGGTATCCTCGAAGGTTTCCACTCTCGCGGGAATTGCGAGATGCAGCAGCGCGCGAATCTCCAGCTCGTAGAGAAGCGGATTCGATAATCCCACGTGCTTCTGCACGATGCGTCCTTCGGTGTCCAGCAGAAACGAAGTAGGCAGCGCGGTGATGCCCCCATAATGCATGCGGACTTCGATCGGCGCGACGACCATCGGATAGTTGATTCCAAAAGCCGCGGCGAATTTCTGCACTTCTTCCGGATCGTCCACGTCCACCGCCAGGCCGATGATTTCCAGCGCATCCTTATATTTGTTCTGCAGCGCCACGAGGTCGGGCGTTTCCGCGCGGCATGGCCCGCACCAGGTGGCCCAGAAATTCAGCAAAACGATCTTCCCTTTTGCACCGGCAATGCTGACCGGCTTGCCGTCCAACCCGGCCAGCTGGAAATCCGGCGCCGGCTCGGGATGCCCCACCAGCCGGATCACCGCTTGCTGCGGATTCGTAGCTTGCGCCGAAGCAACCGGGGCGCAGCAAAGAAGCAGCGCAGCAATTGCGATAAAGCACGGAAGGAGCAGCCGCCAATGCGGCGCCCTGGACGTGAGGATCAGGGATGTACCAAAGGACGTCATGACATTCCACTCTAGAAGACCACACCGCGCGCCCGCAGCCAAGTGCATAGGCTAGTCCTATTTATGGATCGCTACGGAAAGAGCCTTCGCCTTGCGCGCCGCAAGCAAAAAGCCGTGCGAAGCAGCTTCCTTTTCAATTCCGTCCAGCGCAGAAACCGCTCCCGCCGAATCTCCGCCCTTGGACCGAAGTTCCGCGAGTACCAGACGGGCCTCGAGCCGCACATCGAAGCCGGACTTCGGCCCCATCTCCGCAAACGCCGCTTCCAAACCCTTGTGAGCGTCCGCGGCACTCCCACCCGCAGCCACACGGGCCCGCGCAGTTTGCACCGCAGTCATCAACTGAACGGCGGGAACAGGATTTTTCCCGGTCAACGCCGAGGCCCGCGCGAGAAGTTTCTGCGCCTCCGCAGCGCCGTCGCCTGAAGGCGATGGACTCAGCGCCACGCCGGCAAGCACCAAATAGCAACGCGCCTCGGTTTGCGTACTCTTCGCATCATGAGCGGCGGCTGCGGCTTGTCGCGCCAGCTCTCCAGCGCGGGCTGTCTGATGTTGTTCGAGAGCCACGCGAGCCAAATCAAGCCGCGATTGCGTGGCCCCGGCGGAATCCTTGAGTTGTTGTTGCAGCGTGAGCGCTTGCGAACTGTCCCGGGCCGCGCCCGCCAGATCGTCCTGGAACAATAAAATATCCGAGCGGTCGGCCAGCGCCTCGTTGATGAAGCGTTTGTCGCCGGACTTCCGCGCGGTAGAAAGCGCTTCTTCGGTAAGCTTGCGCGCTCCTGCCAGGTCTCCCGTCGCCAACAGCAAAGTCGAGCGGTTGAGCACGGCATCAGCCAGCACTTCGGCGTCGCCCGCTGCACGCGCTTTCACTAGCGCCGCCTCACTGTTGGTATTTGCCGACGCGAAGTCGCCTTGCAATCGCTCGATCACCGCCAGCGCTGCCTGTGCTTGTGCAGCTGTTACTGCGTCGCCCACCTTCTCCGCCATCTGCCACGATTGCCGAAAATTCTCCACCGCCGGGGCAAACTCGCCGCGCTGAAAGTAGACTTCGCCGATCAAGCTGCGAATTTGCGCCACACCGCTCGCATTGCCCACTTGCTCGAGCCCGCTGGCGGATTCTTCCAGCATCTTGATACCGCTGTCTGTGTCTCCGGCGCTGACCGCCAGGTTGCCCAGATTCGCCAGCACCGACGCCAGGCCTTGTTTGTTGCCCACTTCGCGAAAAAGGACCACCGCCTGTTCGTAGCTCTTGCGTCCTTCCACAACATTTCCTTGCGCGCCGTAAACATTGCCAAGATTCACCAGCGCCGTCGCTACCGCGCTCTTGTCGCCAACTCTCCTGGCGATACCCAGGCTTTGTTCGTAGAGTTTTCGGGCCCCCGCCAAATCGCCGCGATGTTCGCTGATCACCGCCAGGTCGTTGTACGCGCGCGCCAATCCCACGTTGTCCTGGGCTTGCGTGCGGATCGCGATGGCCTGCTGGAAATATTTCTCGGCCTCCTCCAACTTGCTCTGCCCGGCAGCAATGTTGCCCAGGTTGTGGAGCGCCCGGGACTCGCCGACGCGGTCGCCCACCTCATCGTAAGCGGCCTTGGCCTCCAGGCTCACCGCCGTGGCTTTCGCGTTGTCGCCGAGGTTGTGCCACGCCCAACCCTCCAGCAACAACGCCCGTGCTGCCAACAGCCGCTCGCCGCGCCGCTTTGCTTTTTCCGCGCCCCGCGCCGCGGCGGCTTGTTCAAGCTTGAAATCAGCCAGGCCATCCGCCGCTGAGGCTTCCGTCAGGTCCACGCGTGGATCCTCTTTGGCGTTCGGGAAGGTCGCGCGAAACTGATCGAGGGTCGCCAGCGCGTCCTTGCCTTTTCTGCTGCTCGTCTGCGCAGTGGCGAGCCGCAAAGCGTAATCCGGATTGTCCGGGAAAAACTCCCGTAGCGACCGGTAAATCTCAATCGCCCGGTCGTAATCGTGCACCGATTCGCGGTAGCGCGCTTCGATGCTCAAGCGATCCTCGCGCGAAAGATTCGCGGAAAGATCCACCGCGCGTTTCGCCGCTTCCCGCGCCTTTTCGTCGTATCCCAGCTGCCCCCACGCCACCGCGCGTGCCACTTGAATCTTCGCGTTCAAAGGATCCGCGGCTGCTGCTTTCTCGAGCAGATCCCGCGCCGCCCCGCTGTCGAACACGCGCAGCTTGTCCAATCCCTTGGCGTAGAGCTCTGCGGCCGTTGACGAACTCGGGAGCGCGGCGCGGGCGCGATTGGCCTCGTCCGCTGAGATCGCAGGCGCGCCCAGGGAATCGCGAAGCTTCGATCCGGCGCGGGCCACCACTTCAAGCAATTCGTTCTGGCTGCCCGTCTCACTCACCGTTTTCAGCGTTTCGCCACTGTGCGTCTCTTGAATCCGCAGGTCCACTCGAATCTTTCCGCCGCTGCGATCGGGAACCACCACATACGAGCCGAGAATCACCGCGTCGCTCCCGCTGATCGTGCGGATGCGTTGCAGCGTGTCCGGCGCGTAGCTCACCTCATCCTTTAGCGCGAGGTCCGTCCTCATGCGCGCCACGTTTTCGCTGGACACCGTGCGCAGCCGCTCTCCCGCACCGAGTTCCGTCGTCAGCATTTCGGAAAGCGCGGTGGACAGCCATGCCGTGTCCGATTGCGGCGAAAGATTCTTGAAACCAATCACCGCCACGGACCGCCGCTGCGCTACCCCTGCGGCAGGCGCGGATTCGGCCGCGCGCCGGGCCGCGGCATTCCGCCGCGACACGTACACTCCCATCGCAATTCCGAGGGCCAGAATCGCGATCAGCGTCCACGCCGCCGCTTGCAACCTATTCTGCCGCTGCACCGCTCTCGCCGGTCTGGCAGCCAACGGAGCTTGCCCTCCTCCCAGCCGCTCCAGATCAATCCGCAGTTCGCTCGCGGTTTGATAGCGCAGTTCGGGCCGCCGGTCCATCGCCTTGTGAATCACCGCTTCCAGCCCGGGCAAAATGCGGCGATTCACGTCCGAAGCCGGCGCCGGGTCGTGATGCAGCACCGCGTCGATCAGCTTCGCCAATTGTTTCTCGGGGAAAGCCCGCTGCCCGGTTGCGCATTGGTAAAGAACCGTTCCTGCCGAGTAGATATCCGTTCGCGGGTCCGGAGGGTCGTTACGCAGTTGCTCTGGTGCCATGTACGGCACGGTTCCGGAGAAGCTCGACGTTTCATTCAGGCTGAGTGTCGCTTCCGCGGACGCGCCCGGATGGAACAGTTTGGCCAGACCAAAATCCAGAATCTTCAGCCGCCCGTCCGGAGTGACCCGAAGATTGCCCGGCTTCAAGTCACGATGCAGCACTCCTTGCCCGTGCGCTGCTTCCAGTCCGGCCGCCAGTTGCGCTCCCAGCCGCGGCACTTCCTCCAGCGGAAGACTTCCGTCAGCCAGAGTGGTGTCGAGAGAAACGCCCGGCACGAACTCCATCACCAGAAAATCGATGCCCTCGGCCGTATCGAAATCAAAGACCGAGCAAATGTTGGGATGATTCAGCCGTGCCAGTGCCAGCGCTTCGTTGCGAAAGCGTTTTCGCGCGGCCGCATCTTCCAGCAAACCGGCGGGAAGCACCTTGAGCGCTACGTCACGTTCCAGCCGCGCATCCCGCGCGCGATACACCACGCCCATGCCGCCCGCGCCAAGCTGTTCGATTACCTGGTAGTGGCCCAGAATCTGGCCGATCATGTACGCATCCGTCCCAATCATAAAACGTTAGGGGCCTGGGCCGAGGAGTATCAACGAAACGCCAGGAATTTGTTTACTTGGGCCGCGCCACTCCGCTCACACCGGCCTGCGCACACCCAGCTTGCGCATGCGCGCCTGCAGCGTCGTCCGCTTCATTCCCAATAGCTTCGCGGCGCCTTTCGCCCCGGCCACGCGCCACTCCGTCTGCCGCAACGCCCGAAGAATATGCTGGCGTTCCGCTTCTTCCAGCGTCGAAATCGAAGACGCCGCCGCGCCCGCGGCCAACGTCGAAAACTCTGAACCTGTTCCCGGGACCGCCAGCGCCTTGAGCTCGCCCAGCGGCACCCGAAGTTCCTTCCCCGGCGAAAGCAGCACCGCCCGCTCGATCAGATTCTCGAGCTCCCGCACGTTTCCCGGCCAATCGTAATTCACCAGCGCATCCATCGCTTCCGCCGGAACGTATTCCACCGTTTTATTCAGCCGCCGGCTGCATTTCTGCACGAAGTAGCGCACCAGCAGCGGCACGTCTTCGCGCCGTTCCCGCAGCGCCGGAATTTGGATGGGGAAAACGTTCAGCCGGTAATACAGATCGCTGCGAAATGTCTTGTCGGCCACCAGCTTCGCCAGATCGAAATTCGTCGCCGCCACCACGCGCACGTCCACCCGTTGCGTCTTGTTGCTTCCCAGCCTTTCAAACTCCTGCTCCTGCAGCACCCGCAGCAGCTTCGGCTGCAGCTCCGCCGGAATATCTCCGACTTCATCCAGAAACAATGTCCCGCGGTCCGCCAGCTCAAATCGCCCAATCTTTTGGTTGATCGCGCCGGTGAACGCGCCGCGCTCGTGCCCGAACAGCTCGGACTCCAGCAATCCCGAAGGAATCGCCGCGCAATTGATCTTCACAAAGGTACGCTCGCGCCGCGGGCTCAAATTGTGAATCGCCCGCGCGATCAATTCCTTCCCCGTTCCCGTTTCGCCCAGAATCAGCGCCGTCGTGCTCGCCGGCGCCACCAGTTCCACCTGTGCCAGCGCGCGCTTCAGCGCTTGGCTCTCTCCGACAATGTCCTCGAAATTCAGCTCCGAGCGAATTTCTTCTTCCAGATACAGCTTCTCCTTCGCCAGCGTGTCTTTCAGCGCGTCGATTTCCTTGAACGCCAGGGCATTCTCCACCGCGATGGCAATCTGCCCGCCCACCTGCTGCAGCAGCTCCAGATCCTCCTCCGCGAAAGCATCCGTCCGCCGGCTCGCCAGATTCAGTGAGCCGAACGTGCGGCCGTGATTGACCAGCGGGATGCAGCAAATCGTTTGAATGCCCTCTCGCCGCAGAATGTGCAGGATTTCGCTCGAGTAGCGCTCGAGCTCCGCCCCGCGCGCTACCACCGGCAACCCCGTGGCGATCGCTTCCCCGGCTGGCGACGCGTCCCGCGATACCGCCGTCTCCGGCTGGATCAGATGCTGCCCGCCCGGAAAATCCAGCGCATAAATCTTCAGCAGTCCGGAGACCGGTTCGAGCAGCGCCAGGCTCGTATAATCCAGATGAATCACCCGCTCGATTGCCGATACGATGCCCCGGAAAAGGTCCGGCAGCTCCCGGCTGTTCACCAGCACGTTGTTGATTTCCAGAAGAACGCGCAGCCGGTCCCGCTCCCGCGCTAGTTGCCGTTGGTAGGTTTGCGAAGCCTCAAAGTTCAGCGCGTTGTCCACCGCCACCGCCACCTGGCTCGCCACTCGCTGCATGAACTGCAGCTCCGCTTCGCTGATGCTGCGCGGCACCGTGCTCCCGATGCCCATCGCGCCCAGCCGCCGCCGCGCCGTCGTCAACGGCACGATCGCCAGCGATTTCACTCCCATGCTGCGCAGCCGCGGCAAAAAATCCGGATACCGCGTTTCTTCCTCCGCGTCGCTCACCACGAACGGCTGCTGCGTCTGCCACACGTACCCCGACGGATGGCTTTCCACCGCATGTTCCGTTCCGATCAGTTTCTCGTGCTCCTCACGCGCTTCCAGGATGTGCAGCCGCATCGCGTTGCGCGCCGCATCGTGCAGCACCAGCGTCAGGAAGTCGAAGTCGATCACGCAGTGCAGCCGCTCCGCCAGGTCGTGAAACAGCGCCGGAAGATCGCGCTGCTGCGCAATGGCTTCGCTCACTTCGAGCAGAGCTTCCAGTTGGCGCCGGGAGTGTTCCAGCGGGGCGGGGAGCGTCACTTCCGGCGGAGAAATTGCATGGTCCGCCATAGCTGGCAGAATAACACCCGCATCGCCGCCCGCTCAACAAAACTACCGCCTTAACGTAGGGCCAGGCTTTAGCCTGGCACCGCAGTGCCTGGCGCGCTCGATCTTCGCCCGCCGCTGCCCGCCTTTGTAACGGCCGCGCGTCTTTTGCAGCGAGCGGGCGCTTTGGAGGGCGGTTTTACCCTAAGCCCCTCGCCGCTCATAAAAGCTAATCCTTTGTTTCTCGCATTCCTAAATTGGAACGCCCGCCTCCCCTTCAAACGGGGAGACGGGCGATAGTCCTTCTCACGCTAACTTCAGGCTACGAGAGGCCGTTAGAAGTGAAAAACAAACCCCGCGGCCAGCTGGAAATTGTTCTGGCTCTGGCTGAACAGGTTCGACCTCACCAAATCCGCTTCCAGCCGCACGCTGAATCGCGGAAACCACCGGAAGTCCGCCCCTCCGCCCAACTGCGCGGCAAACCCTAACCTGCTGTTGCCAGCGGTTTGCGGCTGCTCGTGGATGCCGCCAACCAGTGCGTGCAGCCACGGCTCCCACCGGCGTTGCCGCCACGCGATTTTCGGGCCCACCCCGAACACAATCAGTTTGACGTGCTCGTTGACCAGAATCGTGGGCGCAAAGGTCGAATTAATGTTGCCTTCCAGCGCAAACCAGTCATTCGTGAAGTAGCTCAGCGAGGTGTTCACTCCGACCGCACTCGCATTAAATAGCGACGACCGGAATCGCGTCCACGCGAAACCGATGCCCAGTTGCCAGCGGAAGTCGTCGCGTCCTCCAAAAATAAACTTGGGTTCCGGCGTGGCCGGCGCTGGCTCGGGCGTTGCCATGGCCGCGGTGCCCGTGCCGGTCCAGTCTTTCAGCGCTCCGGCATCGCCGGCTTCGTTCGGCAGAAAGGAAACCTGGCCAAAATGGGCCGGCTCCAGCAGTGTCGTTTGCGCGCCGGACGTCGTGGCAAAATCAATCGGCGCTGTTCCCTGCGATTCGTCGTTTGTCGTGCCCGGTGCCGGTGTCTGCGCCAGTGCTGCCGCAGCGCTCCCCAGCGCGAGCAATGTGCCCAACAATAGCCTCTTCATTGTGCTCCCTCAGAGGGTTGACCCCACGCCTGGGACCAACCACTTCAGTACGGTAATCAACACCGGGGCTGTTTGTAAATGCTCTTTCGCTGGGCTGGGGCGAATTAAGGAACCGGGCTACGGACGCCACAGAGCCGAGGCTGGGGGCTCGAGGACGTTCCGGCAAGTTTCCGACGAATGTTTCAGCGGCCGTGCCGCAGATAGTCGTCGGTCTTGTTTAACCAATCCTCGCGCGGCGGATTGAAAACGTCAAGATCGATGGTGTCCTCGAGGGCCCAGGCCTCGTGCGGCATGTGCGGCGGAATGCACAGCACTTCGCCCGCGCGGACCACAATCTCTTTTTCGTCGATGGCGAACTTGAGCGCGCCTTCGAGAATATAGGTCACTTGCTCGTTGTGATGATGATGCAGCGGCACGTGCGCGCCTTTTTTCAGCAGCACGCGCGCCAGCATCACTTTTTCGCCGACCACCATCTCGCGGTCGATCAACGGATTCAGTGCTTCGCGTTCCACGTTTTTCCATGCGACGTGTTTCATCTGCCCGCTTCCGCTCATTTCATCTCTCCATAAAGTCGCGCCGCATTATCGTGCAAATACAGATGCGCCAGTTCCAGCGCTTGCGCTTCGCTGAACGCGCCTTCCGCGACCAGTTCCGCGAGCGCCGCGGCAACCGCGGTTCGCGCAGAGCGCACCGCGAGCCAGTACGTTTCCTCAGCGCCGACCGCTTCGTTGAACGGAAACGCATCGGAGGCGAACATCATCTTTTCAGGAAACAGCGAAATCCACTGCTTCAAAATGTTCTTCAGCTCCGAAGGATAAACGTAATAGCCCATCAGCGATGAATCGGTGTACACGTTTTTGGCGGCGGTCAGCCAGATCATTTCCAGAGTGTACGGATAGCCGCCGTGAATCAGCACGAATTTCACTTTGCTGTAGCGCGGATCGCGCAAGACATTTTCCAGATTCAGCGGATTCCCGTTGCGCAAGCTGAAGTAATCGCCGGGGCCCACGGCGCTGTGGAAATGCACCGGGAGTCCGAGCTTTCCGGCCTGCTCGATCAGTACGCGAAAAATGTAATCCTGAAAAAGACGGTAGTCCTGCTCGCTGGGCACGTCTCCGCCGCGGTATTTGGCGTAGATTTCTTCCGCTTTCGCGCGCGGCGGATCGCTGAAATACAGCGAGCGGAAATAAGCGGCCTCGAACTTCACCGCCACGCCGCCTTTTTTCTGGTTGTCCGCCAGCGTTTGGCGCACGAAGCTTTCGTAGCCCGCAAGATCTTTCGGCAAATCCGTCACGCTTTCCTGCTTCTTGTAGCGTTGCAGGACTTTTTCCTGCAGCGGAATGTACACGGCCATATCGCCGTTCTTGCCGATTTGATCGTGATTGTCGAACGGAAACAAAAAGGAATCGACAAAGAAAACCCAGTGAAAGCGCTTGGGGTTGAGATACGGCGCGAGAGCCACGCGGTTGGCCAGGCACGTTTCTACGTTCAACTTATCCAGAATGCTGTCGAAATACGCGGTCCCGCCCTGCTGCTCGGCGGCTTTTTTCTTGTCGATCAGCCATTTCGCGTGCGCGGGCTGAAAATCATCGTAGGGATAGCCGAAGAGCGCCTTGGCCGCGGCCACAAACTCGGGATTGTCGTCGCGCAGGCGCAGCACGGAGCTTGCCTCCGGCGGCGAAGCCATCGCGTCCATGTCCGAATCGTCGGGGAACGTCGCATGCGAGTGATTGTCGTAAATGGGAATCAGATCGATTTGCTTCAGCAATTTCTCGTAGAGCTTGTTCACGTCGCCGCCCGGCAAAGGCGTCGCTTGCCCCGCTGCCGAAGTTGCCGCCAGCAACGTCACCGCGGAAACGATTCCCCATCGCGCCAATCGCACGAAACGCACCCAGCGCACGATATGCTTCATTTCCCCCTCGCGAATGTTTCCGTTCCGGTGGCACGCGATCCGCTTGCGCGCCAGTGCAGCGAAACGCGCTGGATGCGCTCCAAGGCGTCTTCCAGCAGATGGCCTGCGCTGACCAGCGAGAATCGCAAGTAATTCTTGCCCTCAACTCCGAAGGCCGCACCCGCGATAGCGGCGACTCCCGCCTCCTCGAGCAGCAAGCGCTGCAATTCTTCCGCGGGCCTGCCGGTATCTTCGATATTCACCCACGCATAAAACGCGCCGTCCGGCGTCAGGCAGCGGAATCCCGGAATGCGATTCAGCCGCTCCACGAAAAGATCGCGGCGCTTGCGGTACTCCGCGACCATGGCATCCACGGCATGCGTCGAATCGTTCAGCGCTTCGATGGCGGCCACTTGCGTAAACTCCGCCGCGCACGTAAACGTGTTCAGCACCAGCAAATCCATGGCATCCACGACGTGCACCGGCGCCACCGCGTACCCCAGCCGCCACCCAGTCATCGCAAAACTCTTCGAAAACCCGTCGATGATCACGGTGCGTTCCGCCATTCCCGGCAGCGTCCAAATGGATTGGTATTCGCCGCTGAAGAGAATGCGCGCATAAATCTCGTCCGCCAGAATCCACAGGTCATGCTTCACCGCAAGTTCCGCGATGCCGCGCAGAATCTCGCTGGTGAACACCGTTCCCGTCGGATTGTTCGGCGAATTGAAAATCAGCACGCTCGTGCGCTGCGAAATCTTCGAAGTAATTTCCGCGAGGTCCGGCTGAAACTGATTCTTCTCGAGAAGCGCATAAGAAATCGCTTTCGCTCCAAGTCCCCGCGTAAACGATGGATAGATCGGAAAACTCGGGTCCGGATACAGCACTTCATCGCCCGACTCGATCACCGCCATCATGGCCAGCGCCAACGCCATCTTGCATCCCGGCGCGATGAGCACTTGTTCAGCCGCAACGTCCAGTCTCCGGGTACGTTTCAAGTAGGAGGCCACGGCATCGCGCAACGCAGGCACCCCTCGCGTCGAGCAATAGCGGTCGCGTCCGGCGGCCACGGCATCGCGCATGGCATCCACCACCGGCGCTGCCGGATGAAAGTCCGGCTCACCCAATTCCAGGTGAATGATCGAGCGGCCTTGCCGCTCCAATTCCTTGGCGCGCGAAAACACCGCCAGCGCTCCCTCTCCGTTCAACTGCGCCACCCGTGATGCGATTCGTCTCATAGATCATCCCAAAAAGAGAGATGGTATCACTTCCCAAAAAACAAGGGGCGCTCCGGCCAAATCGCAACGCCATTAGCCGAAAGACAATTTGGTGCTGCCGCCTGGAACGTGCAGCAGCGAAAATTTCCCAGTGCCGCCCTCAACGTAAGAAATGACACCGAATTGATATTCCGGCAGGCAAGGTCCTATTGACCCGGCGGCTTTCTCGCGAGAACATCTACGCGATCTCCAGGTAACGCGCCGTCGTTCCGCAGCGTCTAACACTTTGGCAACTGGTTTCCCCGTTAGGGGTGTGATCATGGCTTCCCGCTCTTTGCTCTGCCGCTTTTCTCTACTGCTCGCCATCTCTGCCGTTGCTTTGGCTCCCGTTTGGGCCGATAGCAGCCATGCGCGCATTGTTCGCCTCAGCCTGGTGCAAGGCGATGTGCGCTTCGCGCGCGACGCGCATGGCGCGGACCCGCTGGCCGATTCCTCCGTGGTGTGGGACGCCGCGCAGCTCAATCTCCCGATTCGCCAAGGCTATATCGTAGCGACCGACAATGGCCGCGCGGAAGTGGAATTCGAGAATGGCGCCATGGCTTTTCTCAGCGAGAACACGGTTCTGGAGTTCTACGATCTCTCGCTCGAGGATGGCGGCAAGACCACGCGTCTGGTGCTGCGCCAAGGCTCTGCCTCTTTCCACGTCAATCCGGGCAGCGGCGATTATTTCAGCGTAACGGGTGGGGACTTTACGGTGGAAGCGACGAGCCGGACGGAATTTCGCGTCGACAATTTCGACGATGGCAGCAGCGTGGGCGTGGCCAAGGGCCGCGTGAGCGTTGTGCGCAAAAGCGGCAACACCGCGCTTTCCAAAGGCCAATCGCTCTCCATCAAAGCGGGTGACGATGCTTCGCTGGCTGTCGGGCGCCTTGCGGACAACGACGAATTCGACCGCTGGGTTTCCGGGCGCATCGACAGCGCCACCACGGCCACAAACGCGGCGCTGCAATACACCTCGAACTCCGGCTACACCTCGGGTTACGGCGACCTGACGACCTACGGCTCTTTTTCGCCCATTGGCGGATACGGATACGGCTGGCGGCCTTACGGCGTCGGCTTCGGCTGGTGCCCCTTTGACAATGGCGGCTGGTTTTTCGATTCCGGGTTCGGCTGGTCCTTTATTGGCTCGCAGCCGTGGGGATGGCTGCCCTTTCATTTCGGGAGCTGGCTCTTCGAGCCCGGCCTCGGGTGGGTGTGGCTGCCCGGCGCCTTTGGCTCCGGAGGATTCGGGCTTTGGCGGCCTTCGACCGGCGTGTGGGTACGCGGCCGCGGCGGACTGCTCGGCGTCGTTCCCGTTCATCCGCTCGATGCGCATGGCAAGACGCCGCTGAATTTGGCGCATGGCGTGTTTCCGGTGGATCGCGGAGCGGTTGGTGCGGCGATTCATCCGGCTGGCGGAGGCGCGGAGTGGAAAGTGCTGAAAACTCCGCCGCGCGAAGCTTTGACCAGCAGTCTGGTGCGCTCTGCGCCGCCCGAGCGGCTTTCCCGCACGCTGCTCGCGGGACCTGCGGGAAGTCGCGCAGTAACCGTGACTCGCGATTCTTCGATTGCTTACGATGCGCGCGAACATAAGTTCGTCAATACCAACGCGCCATCGGGTGCTGCTAACGGCGAAACTCGCTCCGAGAAGAATGCAGCGGCGACGAACGTCGGAGTTACCGCGCGCACCGGCGAGCCTAGCGGACGCACAGGCACAGGCACGAATGCTGGCACAAATACGGCAGGCGGAAATGGCTCCGCGGTCGTGGTGCGGACGCCGACGCCACCGTCCTCCGCGCGCGGTTCCAATCCACCACCACCAGTGCGCGTGATGACGCCGCCTCCGGCGCCACGCAGTTCTGGCGGCGAACGCTCCGGCGGCTATTCAGGCGCTGGCAGCGCAGGAAGCAGCCGCGGCAGTTCCGGCGGCGGCTCCGTTTCGCATCCGTCATCTTCCGGAGCAGGCTCCGGCTCGTCCTCGCATCCCTCATCCTCCGGCGGCGGCCGCCCGCACTAATTTTTCGCAAAGCCTGGTCAGCTCTTTGTAGGGGCGGCTTTACGCCGCCTTCCGCGTGCTCGCGAAAACAATCCCCGCAGACTCGCACGCCGTAGCGCGCGCGATAGGTCTGCCAATGTGGAACGATTTCAACTAGGTGGGAAAGTTAGAAGCTTCAGCGATGGCGGGCGAGCGAAACGTACAGCGCTTCGCAAATCAAACCGGCTTCGAGGGTTTGCCGCTGATCTTGATCGCTTTCATGGTGGCGGCGTCGTAATAAATCGTCACTTTATCGCCGTACTGATAGCCGCCTTTGTCGACAATTCCCTGCATCTTCGCCGCGGCGGCTTCCGATAGCGGGAACGTCAGAATGGCCATGTCGTTGCCTTTGGCGCGCGCGGTGATCTGCGCGACATTCGCGTTCAGCACGAAGCCTTCGAATTTTACCGTGCCGGCCGGTTGCTTGTTCGGCTTCACCGCATTCACGATGATCGGCACTGCGGTGTCTACAATGATCGGCGTGACCACCGGAGGTATCGGCCCTTGCGCCGACGCGCGCGGCGCCAGCACTCCCGCCAGCGCCATCAGCACCGGCAAGCCCATCCCCGCGGCTTTGCAAAAAGTCTTCATTCGATGTCGTCCGTGGCAATACGCAGCGACTTCAAAAAGCGCACATCCTGCGGCGTCATGGTCAGCCGCGCTGCCGGTTTCTTGTCCGGATCCTCGTTGAAGGATTCCTGATCCACCTGAATGCGCAGCGATTCGAGAAATCGCTTGTCCAGCGTCGTCATTCGCGCTGCTGCTTCCGCCGCCGCGTCGCGCTTGGCCAGCCCGATGGTCGCGTCCAGCTTCAGCACAATGTCGTAGCCGTGCGCGCGCACTCCCGCAATCGCACCCGTGATGCGGTCCGATTCGGACACCGTATCGTTAATCGCGTGTCCCAATTCACGGAGCAGGTTTTTCAGGTGATCGTCAAGTTGCAAGGCCGGCTCTCCTCACTTCCTCGGTCATTCTAGGCTCACGTTTGGTTGGATACAAGAGAGCTTCAGTCTGTTGTCTCCAATCTGTTCATAGCCCTTTCGGGCAGGTTTTTTGGGAGTGCGGCAGCACAGCTGCCGCTTTTCCGGGCCGCCGCGCCTTGAGAAAACGCCCGGTATCCGCCTCTGTTCAAACTCCATCCGTCATTCTGCGCTAGAATTTCCGTATGTCTTCCGTTGCAAATTCCGCGGCTTCGGGGCAAGGCGTCACCGGCTTCCGCCGCGTCTGGCGCGTTCTTCGCCAGCTCTTTCACGAAGTGGTCGCCGCCATGTTCGCGCTCCTCGCCTTCGCCTGGGTCAACTACGCCTTCCGTGCGTGGACCCGCGATGGCGCGCGCTGGCTCTTCGCTGCGTCGCTGGGGTTGGCCGCCCTGTTCGTCTTTTTCGCGCTAACCTCCTTCCGCAGCTCCCGTAAGTTATGATGGCTGTGTACCGCCTAGCGCACCATGTCTGACACGAAATCCAAATCGCCCGCTCCTGAAAGCAAAAAGGAATTCGCCACGCTCTCGGGCCTTCCGCTAGACCGCCTGTACACCGAAGCAAGCCTCGGCCACTGGGATCCCGACGCCGCTCTCGGCTACCCCGGCGAATTCCCGTACACCCGCGGCATCTATCCCACCATGTACCGCGGCCGCTTCTGGACCATGCGCCAGTACGCCGGCTTCGGCTCCGCTGTCGAATCCAACCAGCGCTACCGCTATCTGCTCGGCAAAGGCCAAGCCGGTCTTTCCGTAGCTTTCGATCTGCCCACGCAAATCGGCATGGACTCGGATCATCCGCTCGCGCTCGGCGAAGTCGGCAAAGTGGGCGTGGCCATCGATTCGCTCGAAGACATGGAAACTCTTTTCGATGGCATCCCGCTCGAAAAAGTCTCAACCTCCATGACCATCAACGCCACGGCCGCGATTCTTCTCTGCCTCTACGTCGCCGTGGCCAAAAAACAAGGCGCCAATCTGGCGAAAATTTCCGGCACCGTACAAAACGACGTCCTTAAGGAATACATCGCCCGTGGCACGTACATTTATCCCGTGCGGCCGGCCATGCGCATCGTCACCGACATTTTCGCCTGGTGCCGCCAGCATCTTCCCAAGTGGAATACCATTTCCATCTCCGGCTATCACATTCGCGAAGCTGGCTCGACGGCGATTCAGGAAGTCGCCTTCACCCTCGCCGATGGCGTCGCGTACGTGCAAGCCGCTCTCGACGCCGGCCTCTCCGTCGACGATTTCGCTCCGCAGCTTTCCTTCTTCTTCAACGCGCACAGCGATCTCCTCGAGGAAATCGCCAAGTACCGCGCCGCTCGCCGCCTCTGGTCACGCATCATGCGCGACCGTTTCCACGCTCAAGATCCGCGTTCGCTGCTGCTCCGCTTCCACGCGCAAACGGCCGGCTCCTCCCTCACCGCGCAACAACCCGAAAACAATATCGTGCGCGTGGCCATTCAGGCGCTCGCCGCCGTTCTTGGCGGCTGCCAATCGCTGCACACCAATTCGCTCGACGAAGCTCTCGCCTTGCCCACCGAGGACGCCGCGCTCATCGCGCTCCGCACGCAGCAGATCATCGCCAGCGAAACCGGCGTCACCAATACCATCGATCCGGTCGCCGGCTCTTACGCCATCGAACACCTCACCAACGAAATTGAAGCGGGCGCGATCGCCTATATGGAAAAGATCGACGCGATGGGAGGCCCTTTACAAGGAATGCTCAAGGCCATCGAGTCCGGCTTCGTGCAGGGCGAAATCCAGAAAGCCGCTTTCGATTTCCAGCGCGCCATCGAAAAGAAACAGCAAATCGTCGTCGGCGTAAACGATTTCATCGCCCCCGTTGGAGAAAATGGCGAGCGCAGCATCCCCACTCTGCGCATCGACGCCGAAATCGAGCGCACGCAAATCGCCCGCCTCCACGCCTTGCGCGCCAAGCGCGACTCCGCCAGAACGCAATCCGCCCTCGCCGAACTCCAGCGCCGCGCCGCCACCTCCGAAAATCTCCTCCCCGCCATCCTCGCCGCCGTCGAATCCTACGCCACCGTAGGCGAAATCTCCGACGCCCTCCGCCGCGTCTTCGGCGAATACCAGGAATCCGTCGTCATCTGAAACTCAACATTCCTCAGCATTCCTCAGCATTTATCGAGCAACTTGAAAAAAGTAATTAATCGCGAAACCTTGTCGTGTGGACGGTTGAACCGTCCGAGAAGGCCCTGCACCAAAGCCCAGGCTGTCACCGCGCTCGCCCTGTAGTATTCTTCCCCGGCTCGCACTCGGACTCAGATTCACACGCAAATGAAACTCATCCTCGCTTCCGCTTCGCCCCGCCGCGCAGAAATCCTGCGCACCGCCGGTTTCGCGTTCACCGTGCTCTCTTCCGCTGTCGACGAAACGCCCTACCCCGAAGAATCGCCCCACGATCACGTCCAGCGCCTCGCCGCCGCCAAAGCCGAACTCGTCGCCGCGCGCGCGGTCGGTCCCGCCATCGTCATCGCCGCGGACACCGTCGTCACTCTCGAAGGCAAAATCCTCGGCAAGCCCCGCTCCACCGAAGACGCCCGCAGAATGCTCGAGCAACTCTCCGGCCGCACCCATTCCGTGCTCACCGGCGTAGCGCTCATCCGCCTTCCCGACGCCGAAAGCCGCAGCTTTGTCGAATCCACGCTGGTGCACTTCGCGCAGCTCTCCGATGACGAAATCGTGCACTACCTCGCCACCGCCGAGCCCTACGACAAAGCCGGCGCCTACGCCATCCAAGGCCGCGCCGCACGCTACATTCCCCGCATCGAAGGCTGCTACTTCAACGTCGTCGGCCTCCCACTCGCCCGCCTCACCCGCGCTCTCGCCGAACTCGGCTGGTCCGAAGACTGAGCCATGAAAGACTAAGCCATGAAAGACTAAGCCATGCCCAGCTCCCGCACGAATGCCCACCTCCGCTTGCACTGCGTCAACGTATACGTTCGCAACCAGGAACGCAGCCTGCGCTTTTATCTCGACCAGCTCGGATTTCAGGGCTCCGCGCCCGCAAGCCGCAGCAATTCGTCCACTTCCGCGTAGCCAGACGGAAACTCCACGCCGCGTACCGTGGCTCCGGCCTTGAGCAGAGCTTCTACGGACTCCGGCGTGCGCCTATTCGTCCAGTATGAATTCACGCAAGCCTTCACAGCGAGCGCCAAGGCCGTGCGCCCCTTCCCGTCCTCCGCATTCACGGGCGCGCCGCGCTCGATCAGCAGCTTCACGGTCGCAGGCCACGCGCGCCACGCTGCTGCATGCAGCGCCGTGCTGTTCATCGCCACATCGAAATACGGATCGCCGTGCTCAGCCACCGCCGCAACATTCACGCCCACATCCAGCAGTTGCCGCACGCCCTCGGTATTCCCCACTCCTGCAAACTGCGCCAGCAGCTTGCCTCCCTCCGCCAGCAACTCGCGAACCAGCTCCGGCTCACGCTCACAAATAGCCCGCACAGTCGCCGCATCGTTCCGCGAGCAAGCGGCAATCAGCCGCTCCACTCCTTCCAATTCGATGGGAATTCCCCGCCGCGCAATCAATTCCAGCACATCGCCGCGCCCTCGGCGCGCCGCTATGGCAATTGCCGACTTGCCGTCGCTGACGGTTTGCCGCGGGTCCGGCCGCTCCACAACAAGCGTCGGATCCGCTCCATGCTCCAGCAGCACTTCAATAATCTCGGCGCTGTTATCCCGCGATACTGCGTGTTGAAAAGCCGTCCTCCCCCATCGCGTGGCGCGGTTCGGGTCAGCACCGTGCTCCACCAGCCATTTGATCCCTTCATAGTCGTGCCAGTCCGTCTTCCGCAGCAGGATCGTCGTCAAACTCGTTTCATTTATCTTTCCGCTCTCCACCAAAATTTTCATCACCGCGTTGTCATACGTTTCCGCCACATGGTAAGGAGTCTCCCCGTCGTTCGGATCGGCGCCGCGCTCGAGCAGCACCCGCGTCAGTTCCGCATGCTGCGCAATTCCTGCCGCGCCATAAATCGCGCTCTCCCACTCCGCATTCGGCTCGTGCTGCGTCTCCATCCATCCGGTATTCGCATTCGCGCCTGCATCCAGCAGCGCCGTCGCCGCCCGCACCAATCCGTCCGACCTCCCGCGATCCAGCCGCAAATACCGCGAAAAACACAAATAGGTCAGCGCATCCCAGCCGTACGGCCCGCCCTTCGCCGTCGCGTTGCGCCCATCAACCGCCAGAAAGCGCCGCACCGCCGCCGCGTCCCCGAGAATTGCCGCCGTATAAACGTTGCTACCGGTCACCTCCGGATGCGCCGCCAGAATGGCCGCTGCGCGTTCCAGCGTTCCCGAGGCGTGCGACGCATCCCGCGGAACGCACGCCGCTTCGATGAACGCCGCCACCGGATCGCTCACAGCAGCAGCAAACCGCGCGTCCGCCAGCGCCACGATGTGCTTCCCAAACTTCGGCCAGCTTTCAAAGCCATGCTCCCGCGCAATCACGAATTGCGCATCCGCCAGCGCAAATTTCGTGCTGGCCATTTCCTCATCACGCAAACCCGCAAAACGCGGGTCATGCTCTTTGACTCGTTGAATTGCTTCAGAATCGCCTTCAGAAGCGCTGGATTTGTGGGATCGAAAAGCTTTGACAGCCTTAACCAGTTCTTTTGCTTGCTTCTTGTATTGCTCCAGGCTCGGGCGAGCCCCTAGCGGCTTGGCATCCATTACGACCTTCCTTTCGGTACTGCGCCTGGAGTCCGCCCGAATCAGGCTGAAAGAAGGTTCGTAGTCTTGCTTACGAAACTAAGGTGGGCACGGCCCTTTCCGCGGACTGGATGCGCCCTTCGCGCTGTTCCGCACTCTAAACGCTCTCCACGCCCAGGTCAACCAGCTCCCGATTCCCGCACGCGCTCCGCAACAAAGCACTTTTCTTCGTGTTTAGTCTTCCTATGGGGCCGGCAGCCCGGTCTGTGCCAGGCCTTGGCACTTCACAAGTCCATCCAGTCAGCCCGCGAAAAACGTGGGGAAATTGATTTCGCGCAGAGAAAGCCACCGCGTACAATTATCAGTGAACAGCACATGCGCTTATGACCAGACAAAACCGACCCTTTCGTCATTTCTTCGTCCCAGTTTTAGCAGCCCTCACGGTCCTTGCGGTTCTAGCATCCCCAGCAATCGCCCAGCAGCCCGCGCCGCCGCCCCCAGCCCCATCCGATCCCGTGCCGCCCGCACCAAAGGATGCCAAAACGAAAGATGACCCGGCTTCCAACAAGCCGAACAACCCGGCCAAACCGGACAATCCAGTCAAGCCCGACGACGCCATTGGCAAAAGCAAGCTCGAAAGAGAAACCGGCACCGTCAACGATCGCATCTTGAACGTCCTGCCCAATTACGGCACCGTGGAAAGCGATGCCACGCCTCCGCCACTTCGCTCTGGACAGAAATTCAGGCTGGCCACCGCCGGTGTTTTTGACTGGGCCGCTTATCCCTTCAACGGCCTGCTCGCCGGAATCTCTCAGGCCAAAAACGATCCCAAAGCCTGGGGCCAGGGCTGGGGCGCTTACGGCCAGCGCTACGGCGCTTCCTTTGCCGACAACAGCATCGGCACTTATATGACCACCGCGATTTTCCCCAGTTTGCTGCACGAAGATCCGCGCTACTACCAGCTCCGCCAAGGCAGTTTTTCTCACCGCTCCTGGTACGCGCTCAACCGCCTCTTCGTCACCCGCACCGATTCCGGGCACACCCGCTTCAATTATTCCGAATCCATCGGCAATGCCACCGCCGCCGCCATTTCCAACATCTACCACACCCCGGACGACCGAACCGCCTCTCGCAACGCCAGCAGCTTTGCTTTTCTGATTCTCTACGACGGCCTCTCCAACGAAATAAAAGAATTCTGGCCCGACATCCGCCGCAAAGTCTTCCACAAAGACACCCCGTAGCACAGGCACTCTTGCCTGTGCTCGTAACTTGGAGACAACTCAGTCGTAGCACAGGCACTCTTGCCTGTGCCCGTTGCTTAGACACAACCATAAATCTGCTCTTTAGGGGGTCGGGGCTTCAGCCCCGACGTAAGCGCCTGCAGGCACTGGGCTTTAGCGCCTGAAGAAAGTCCTTGATCTCGCGTCGCAGATTTATGAGATGGCCTCCAGTGCGTCCCGTTTCACTCGACGCCCTTCCAGAGCAGTTCTGTGTATAATCCGGCCCGCTTAAAGGAGTCTTATGGACATCTACTGCGTCGTGACCGGCCAGAACGAATCCGGTAAGTCGGTTGTCATGCGCGACACGCGCATTGCGCCAGTGAGCCTCGCCCTGCTTCCCGGCTACGAGTTTCATCGCCTCTGGGGAAGCGATTCCGTCCCAGAACTTCCTTCAGACGGAACTCCCCCGGCCCACCCTGGCTATTTCCCTGCAAAGAATGGCTTCCGCTTCGGGTTCTTCACCATACCGCCGGATACCAGGACGCGTGTCGATCGCATCGACACAGCCTCCGCTCTCGAAGAAATCCGGCAAAAGCTGCCCGGCATGATTGATGTTTTGGAACGCGACCATCCGGGAATGCACACCACTGACACCGTGGACTTCGACGTTGTCGTGTTTGGTGAAGTGGTTCTCGAGTTGGATGACGGAGCCGAGGTCCTTCTCAAGGCCGGCGATTGCGTAATTCAAAACGGAACCCGCCACGCCTGGCACAACCGCTCCGCAGACAACTGCGTAATCGCCGTAACGCTACTAGGCGCGCAGCGCAAACCCTAATCCGTCGAAAGCAACCCGCTGGGCGACCGGGACCCCAAGCCACAAGGTAACAAACTGCCCTGAGTCAGCGGGCGGTTGGCGGCAAGGATTTGTACGTTCAGTCGGTCGGGGAATGCGTCCGTAAGTTCCTTAGAATGAACACTTACAAAGGCAACAACATACTCGACACACAGATAAGTTTACATTTAACGTCGCTGATTCAACGACTTGGATTATATTGCAAGCGCCAGCGGGGGTGTGTCGAATGGAATGGCTTCAGAGGCACTGGTCAAACGTTGTAACGTTGGGATGTATAGTCATCGCGGCTCTAATCGAGGCTTGGCAACAAGCAGCAGCAAATGTGTCCACGGGCATACACATTCCTAGGCTTCAAGGGGTTTGGAACTACGTTCCACTGTTCCTGCTCATCACCGCAGGAGCTGTTTGGTTAGCTACTAAAAGAAATAAAGCCAATCAGTCGCAGATACAAGTGTCTCAACCGCCTGAGATAACTGCCGGAATCCCTACACTGTCAGCCTTATTAGGACAAAAGCCAAACATCACATTTGACACTAAACAATTTTTCGCAATCGCGTATTACAGCCCTATAACGGCAGAGGTCGAAAAGAACATAAAGAGTAGCGCTCAACAGAATTATCCAAACGACAAGGAATCATTCTATGCCCGATTTATCGGAGTGGGACTCGTTGCCTATATGCACGACGTGACATGGTTCATCATCTATGGAAGCCAACTGGCAGCGATGGCGGAATTAAATTCTCGCGGCTTAATTCCTATCGCTGATTTGAAGAAGTATTATGACAAGGCGGTTGTGGAATATCCAAAAACATATTCCAATTATTCATTCGATCAATGGTTAGGATTCATGCGGGATCGCTTGATTATTGCGACGTATCCAACCCAGATGGTTGAACTATCGTTTGGAGGTAAAGATTTTTTGAAATACTTAGCGCATGCCGGACGCGATGTTCATGTCAAAACAAACTGAGTCTGAGTTTCGAGAGGGCAAAGAGGCCGGGAGCCACAG
>DATNNV010000005.1:0-20690 GCA_035601655.1 Candidatus Dormiibacterota bacterium | reverse complement strand
GGAAGGGCGTGGTGCTGGTGAACGCGCAGAATCCGGACAATGCGAAGTATGAGCAGCGGAGCATTGCGGATATCGCGAAGGAGATGAAGAAGGATCCGGCGGACGTGGCGTTTGACTTTGTGGCGCAGGCGAAAACCGGGCGAGTGCTGGCGATTTATCACATGATGAGCGAACAGGACATCGAGACGGCGCTGAAATTTCCATGGACGAGCATTGGGAGCGATGCTGGGACGGCGGAAAAGTTGGGCGGAGACGATGCGCTGGGGTTGCCGCATCCGCGGAGCTATGGAAACTTTCCGCGGGTGATTGCGCGGTATGTGCGGGAGAAGCACACGCTGAAGCTGGAAGATGCGATCCGGAAGATGACGTCTTGGCCGGCGACGCGGATGCGGATTATGGACCGCGGATTGATTCGCGAAGGAATGTGGGCGGATGCGGTGGTGTTTGATTACGAGAAGATTCAGGATCGCTCGACGTATGAGCAGCCGGACTTGACGCCGGAGGGGATCGACTACGTGGTGGTGAATGGGCAGGTGGTGGTGGACCACGGGAAGCATACGGGCGCGCGGCCGGGGAAGGTGTTGTACGGGCCGGGGTACAAGAAATAGCCCACCAAGTATTTTTTCGAGTGTGCCAGCGGATTCTGGGCAAAGGTCCCGGTCTCCTGGACGAGCGCGATAGCAAGGTTCGGCCGCCCTAAAAGGACGGCCTCTACAACGAGTTTCACAACGGGGCAAATCGCGATGTGCAGAGAATTGCGCGGGGGTGTATTCTAGTTTTGTTGGTGGATGAAGACGTTTTTGCGTGAGGTTGCGAATGGCGGCGACAGAATCGAAGGTTGGGGCGCGGTTGGCGGCGCAGGCTGGGGCGCAGGTGGAAGGCGTAATGCAGGGCGAAGTGCAAGGTGTAGACCAAAGCGTAGACCAAAGTGCAGTGCGGGGGCCGGGGCAGGATATGGAACATGAGGCGGTGGTGCAGGCGGTGCATCGGATCGAGGATGTAGAGATTCAGGAGTGGCTGGAGTCGCTAGACTCAGTGCTGGAGTCGAGCGGGCCGGAAGTGGCGGCGGAAATTCTGGAGCGGCTGCGCGCGCATGCGACAGTGGCGGGAATCGATCTGCCGTTTACGGCGAACACGCCGTATGCGAATACGGTGCCGGCGCGGCTGGAGCCGCTGTTCCCGGGCGATCAGGAGCTGGAGCGGCGGATCAAGAGCTTGATCCGGTGGAATGCGCTGGCGATGGTGGTACGCGCGAACCGGGTGGAGCACAACATCGGCGGGCACATTTCGACCTATGCTTCGGCGGCGACTTTGTATGAAGTGGGATTCAATCATTTCTTTCGCGCGCGGACGGAAGAGTTCGAGGGCGATACGGTTTATTTCCAGGGACATGCTTCGCCGGGAATTTATGCGCGTGCGTTCTTGGAAGGGCGATTGAGTCTGCAGCAGCTGGAAAATTTCCGGCGGGAGCTGAAGCCGGGCGGGGGATTGTCTTCGTATCCGCATCCGTGGCTGATGCCGGAGTTCTGGGAATTTCCTACGGTGTCGATGGGACTGAGTCCGCTGATGGCGATTTACCAGGCGCGGTACAACCGCTATCTGGAGAATCGCGGAATGAAGGCGGCGACGGATGCGAAAGTGTGGGCGTTCCTGGGCGACGGCGAGACGGACGAGCCGGAATCGCTGGGCGCGATTACGCTGGCGTCGCGCGAGAAGCTGGACAATTTGATTTTTGTGGTGAATTGCAATTTGCAGCGGCTGGATGGGCCGGTGCGCGGGAACGGGCAGATCATTCAGGAGCTAGAATCGGCGTTTCGCGGCGCGCGGTGGAACGTTATCAAGGTGCTATGGGGCAGCGAGTGGGATCCGATTCTGGAGCGCGACACGGAAGGGCTGCTCGTGAAGCGTATGGGCGAGCTGGTGGACGGAGAGTATCAGAAGCTGGTGGTGTCTTCGGGCGCGTATGTGCGGGAACATTTCTTTGGGAGCGACCCGCGGCTGTTGGCGCTGGTCGAGCCGCTGCCGGATGAAGCGTTGCGGCGGCTGCGATTGGGCGGGCATGATCCGCGGAAGGTGTACGCGGCGTACAAAGCGGCGGTGGAGCATAAGGGCGGGCCGACGGTGATTTTGGCGCGCACGATTAAAGGATATGGATTGGGGGAGGCGGGCGAAGGGAAGAACGTCACGCACCAGCAGAAAAAATTGAATGAGGATGAGTTGCGGGAGTTTCGTTCGCGATTTGGGATTCCGCTGAATGACAGCGATTGCGTGGAAGTGCCGTTCTACCGGCCGGCGGAAGACAGTATCGAGATTCAGTATTTGCGGGCGCGGCGCGAGGCGCTGGGCGGGTATGTGCCGAAGCGAAGCGTGCGTTCGAAGCCGCTGGTGCTGGAGCACGATGATCTGTGGAAGGAATTTTTCGAAGGCAGCGACGGGCGGGAAGTTTCCACGACGATGGCGTTCGTGCAAATGCTGCGGAAGATGCTGAAGGATGCGGAGATCGGGAAGCTGGTGGTACCGATCGTGCCGGATGAGGCGCGGACGTTTGGCATGGAGTCGCTGTTCCGCACGGTGGGAATTTATTCGAGCGTGGGGCAGCGGTATGAGCCGGTGGATGTGAACACGCTGCTGTATTACAAGGAAGCGAAAGACGGACAGATTTTGGAAGAGGGAATTACGGAAGCGGGGTCGATGGCGTCGTTCATCGCGGCGGGCTCGGCCTATGCTACGCATGGGATCAATACCATTCCGTTTTTCATTTATTACTCGATGTTTGGATTCCAGCGCATCGCGGACTTTATCTGGGCGGCGGCGGATATGCGGGTGCGCGGATTCTTGCTGGGCGGAACGTCGGGGCGCACTACGCTTGCGGGCGAGGGATTGCAGCATCAGGACGGGAACAGCCATGTGCTGGCACTGCCGGTGCCGAATTTGAAGGCGTACGATCCGGCGTACGCGTACGAGATGGCGGTGATTATCCAGGATGGGATTCGGCGGATGTACAAGGACGGCGAGAATCTCTTCTATTACATTACGGTGATGAATGAGCCGTACGCGATGCCGGCGATGCAGGGTGATGTGCGCGAGGGAATTTTACGCGGGATGTACCGGGTCCGGGAATCGCAGAACAAGAAGGCGAAATTGCGGGCGCAGCTTTTTGGGAGCGGCGCGATTTTGAATGAAGCGCTGCGAGCGCAGGAAATTCTGGATACGAAGTACGGCGTGGCGGCGGATGTGTGGAGCGTGACGAGTTACAAGGAACTGTACAACGACGGGATCGAGGCGGAGCGGTGGAACCGGCTGCATGCGGGCGAAAAGCCGCGGGTGCCGTATGTGACGCAGTGTTTGGCGAATGCGCCGGGAGTACTGGTGGCGGCTTCGGATTATTTGAAGACGCTGCCGAACATGCTGGCGAAGTGGATGCCGCGGAGGCTGGCCTCGCTGGGTACGGATGGATTTGGACGCAGCGAAGGGCGTGCGTCGCTGCGGGATTTCTTCGAAGTGGATGCGAAATTCATCACGCTGGCTACGCTGCATGAGTTGTTTTCAGACGGGAAGGTCGAGCGATCCGTGCTGGACAAGGCGATGAAGGATTTGGGGATTAACGGGGACAAGCCGAATCCGGTGACTTCGTAGCAGCGCGTGGCTGCTCAAAGATAATCACGAAGCTGACTGCAGGATTTCCGCGGGTTTGATGCGGCCGGTGGCGAGTTGCGCAACGAGCTGCGCGTTGGCCGCGAGGAAGTCGTAGTCGGCGAGTTCGCGCGGCAGGACCCAGGCGATTTTCTCGAAGGCTTGTGGCTTGGGTTCGGCTTGGGCGATCTTTGCGGCGAAAAAGCGGATCTCGAGTTCTTCAGGCTTGTCGGCGTATTGATGTCGGACGCGGCCGATTTCGACGGCTTGTTCGAGCGTGACGCCTAGTTCTTCGCGGAGTTCGCGTGCCAGCGCGCCTTCCGGTGTTTCTCTCTTTTCGATTTTTCCGCCTGGGAATTCCCACTTCAGAGGAGAGGTGTCGTTTCTGCGGCGCTGGCCGATGAGCAGGCGGCGATCTTCGCGCTCGATGACGGCAGCGACGACAACAATCATGTTGATGCACGCACTTTGTGGATGAGCTTCGCCAATGCCTTCGCGCCTGCCACGAGGGGCGGGCCGGGCGTGTTCAATAGTTCGTCGCTGATGATATGGACGCGGCGGTTGCGGATCGCGGCGACATCTTTCCAGGCTGCAACCTTGTAAGCCGTGTGTGCCTTGGCTCTTGTACCAGTGGCGGCCCAGGCGAGGACGATGACTTCGGGAGCCGCCGCGGCGACTTGCTCGTCGGTGACGGTGCAACCCGAGGGCAGCACCATTTCTGCGCCGGCGATGCGGACGAGCTCGGCGACCCAAGGAGGGGAACTCATGCGCGGGTTGGACCACGCTTCGCAGTAGACGCGCATGCGGCGTTTGTTGGCGCGTGAGCGCTTTGCGATGGCGGCGAAATCGCGGCGCATTCGGCGGATGAGGCGCCCGGCTGCTACTGCGCGATTCACAAGGCCGCCGAGGATGCCGATGTCGTTCTCAATGTCGGCTAGTGAGCGCGGATTCATGGCCAGGAAATTCAGGGGCTGGTCGAGGAGCTTGGCGACGGTTTCTTGTTTGTACGGGACGGAGCCGATGACGAGAGTTGGGCGGAGACGCAGGATTTCGTCGACTGAGTTCATGTGCCAGCAGTCGCCGAGTTTGGGGAGGCCGTTGACAGGAGCTACGTCGGCGCACCATTTTGTTACGCCGACGAGGGTGCGCTTTGCGCCGATGGCGCAGAGGATGGACGTTACGCTGGGGGCCAGCGAGACGATACGTGGCGAGGGAACGGTTGATGCGGGCATCGTCACGAGTTTAGCAGAGGCCGCGCAGCGGACGGGGCTCGGCGAAAGAAACGGCTTGATCCTTCGCGTAGATCGTGGATGGAAGAAAAGCGGCAGCAAGGCTGCCGCACTCCAAAGTTATTTCTTGTCGTAGATATCGACTGGCCGCGTGTCGTTGCGGAGTTGATCGAGGTTGATCCAGTAGTTGGCGCCGAAAGGCTTCTTCTCGGGCCAGATTTCGTCGAGGGTGTCGGCGTCGTAGAGCGTGCCGGCCTTCATGACCATGGCGATGTTCGCGGTGTTGTGAATGTCGTCGAGCGGATTGGCGTTGAGGATCATGAGGTCGGCGAGCTTGCCTACCTCAAGAGAGCCGAGATCCTTGTCCGCGCCGAGAAAGTGAGCGCCGTGAACGCTGGCGACTTCCAGAGCACCCATGTTGCCGAGTGCGGGAGCGAGCATCCACACTTCCCAGTGCGAGCCGATGCCGTGTGCCTGGCCATGCGAGCCGATGGCACCATAGCCGCCGTTGGCGATGATATCCGCGAGTCCCTGGGCTTGAACGCCGAAGTGATAATCGGTGAGCGGGCGCATCCAGCGGCGGCGCAGATGCGGCATAAGCTGGCGCCAGGGAGTCCAGCGCTGGAGCTTGGCGTCTTTCCAGACGTCGCTGATTTGATCGAAGTATTCTTCGTTCCAGGGAGCGGTGCCGCCGACGGTGAATGTGGGCGAATAGACGGTGTGCGCCTGGCCGAAGAATTTCGCCACGTCGCCATAGAGGGGAACGTAGGGCGTTGGGTGCTCGAAGCCGGTCTGGCCGTCCATGAGCATGCTGATCTTGTGCAGCAGGTCGCTGGAACCTTCGCCGGTCACACGAAGATGCTGCTTGCGGGCGATTTCGGTGATCCACTGGCGCTGCTCGCGATCGGGCTGGAGATATTGCTTTAGAGCGACGGTGCCGTACGAAGCCAGCCGCGTGATCTCATGCTCTGCGACTTCATAACTGGTGAGTTCGTTGTGGTTCGGACCGCTCCCGGTATGCAGAGGCGTGGCGGTGGAGAAGGTGCGAGGGCCGATGGCGCTGCCGGCTTCGATCATCTCCGCGATGGGGAAGACTTCCTCGGACCAGGTTGCGGGATCGAGAGTGGTGGTAACTCCGTAAGCGAGATAAATCGCGGATTCGAAATTGCGTGTCGGGGTGATGCCGGCCGACTCACGGTGATGATGCGCGTGCATATCGACCCACCCAGGAATGATGGTCTTGCCTGTAGCGTCGATGATTTGGCTCACTCCAGAGGTTGGGCAGGTACCGACGCAGGCGATGCGCCCATTCTTGGTGACGATGGTGCCGGAATCGATGACCTGCTTTTTCGCGAGGGTGATGATGCGAGCGTTGGTGAGTGCGATAGTGCCTTGCGGCAGAGCGCGCGGGACGCTGAGATGAATTTCGGTGGTGTCAGTTTTTCCGGTGTCGGTGTGATAGACAAAGTATTTGCTGGCGTTCCCGTACTCGATGGCCGCGGCATCGCGCCAGCGCGGATACATACCGCCGTCAAGGCTGGCCGGTTTGATCGTGAACGCCGGCGTTTTACGATCGAAGTGAATACCTTCCTGGCCGGTGGCGCCCAGGGGCAGCGGCGCGACGTAAATGTTGTCTCCTTCCTGATAGGCGATTTCCTGAGCGTCCGGCGACACTTGAACGAGGGTGGCGTTGGGAAATGTCGCATGGACACGCCGGTCGGAGCCGTCTTTCTGCACGGATACGAGATCGGTGACGCTCTTCGCGTTGAAGGGGCTGTCACCTTTTTCGACGCGGTGCTCGATGAAATAGATGCGGCCGTCCGGGCCGAACTGCGGGCGCGCGCCGGGCCCTTCCAGGCCGCTGACGCGGACAACCGTCTGCGCGTCGCCACCGCTTGCAGATTGCAAGACGATGTCGTACCACTCGTTGCGAGCCCAATCGCGGCCGCGCAATGTCGCGCCAGAGCCGCGTGAGTAGGCCAGCGTGGTGCCCTCCGCACTCCAGGTAGGATTTAGATATTCGCCGGGACCTTTTGTTAGTTGTTTTGGGTCGCCGCCAGTGGCAGCAACGGTCCACAGCTGGCCGTGTTTGTCGTCGTCCCAACTGGTGAAGGCGATGGATTTTCCATCGGGCGACCACGCGGGAGAAAACTCGCCGGGAGCGAAAGAATCGGGCGTGAGGCGCTTGGGTTTGCCGCCGGGCAGATCCATGAGCCAGAGTTTGTGGATGGCTTGGAAGACGAGGTGCTTGCTGTCCGGCGAAGCGCTTTGCCAGCGGATGAATTTTACTTCGAAGGCATCGTCGCGAATGGGCAACGGCGAGTACGCCATTTCAGAGATGGTGCGGTGCACATGGGCGGTGAAGGGAATGGTGTCTACTTTTCCGCTGTCCACCCAAAGGCGGCGAAATTTTCCGCCTTGCGAAATCAGGATGGATTTGCCGTCGGCGCTCCAGACCATTCCGGGAAGGATGGTCATCTGGCGAGAAATTTCTTCGGATTCATCGAGTTCGATGGGATCCATGATCAAGCGTTCTTCTCCGGTCTGCAGGTCGCGGAGGCAGAGCGCGGTGCGCGGGCCGAAGACGTGGCCCTTGTAAGACTCGAGGCCGTCCGGAATGCGGCGGCCGAAGGCCACGAATCTGCCGTCGGGTGAAACTTCTGGAGCAACGCCACCGCCGCTGGTGCTCCGGTCTTGTTGCTCGGCTTGTCCGCCGGTAATTTCTTCGATCTTGCGGGTTTGCAGATTCATGCGGCGAAGCTGCGCGCAGCCAAGCATGGGGTCGGTGTGGCCAAAAGGAAGCGGCGAGCAAATTTGGACGTCGAAGTAGAGGTATTTTCCGTCGGCAGAAATGGAGTGCCAGCCGGGCGATTTATCGGCGGCTACCAACTCGATGCCGACGCCGCCGCTCTTGTGGTACATGGCCAAAGACCAGGAAAACGGGGAGCCCATATTGGGATGAGCGCCTTGGCGCTGCACAATAATGTAGTTTCCGTCGGGCGTCCAAACGGGGCTTAGAGCCCGCAGACTCTTGTCGGTGTAAACTGCGCGCGGATTCTTGCCGTCGGCGTCCATCAGCCAGAGATTGTTCTGGCCTTTGCGATCGCTGATGAAGGCGATGGTCTTGCCATCCGGTGAGTAGCGCGGCTGCATGTTGAGCGCGATGCCGGAGTCTTGCGTCAAGCATTCGGCCTTGCCGCCGCTGGCGGGCATGCGGTAGATGTGCCCGAGAAGATCGAAGACGATCGATTTTCCATCGGGCGACTGGCTGAGCGACATCCAGGTGCCTTCGTTGGTGTCGAAATCGATTTCGCGAGTCTGGCCGCGAGCTTTGGTGGTGTCCCACTCGGCGGGAGGTTTCTCTTGCGCGGCAAGTGCGGGGACCAGCCAGAGAACGAAGATGGCGAGCCGGCCCAGGGCGCGCACAGTGTTGCCTTGCGTGCATTTCATCGTGAATCTCCTCGCCGGCATGCGCTGCGAATCCGGCCGCGGCATCCGTGAGCGCGCTTGTATCACGGCGCAGTCCGCTCGCGCAAGCCTCGCGCTCATTTGTGTAACAAATGTTTCTTAAGCAATTTGACATCGTCGCGGGCCTATGGTGCACTCACGGGGAAGTTCACCGAGGTGATTGTCTATGTCCCGCAGTTTTGCCCGGCTGTCTCTGCTACTGCTGATTCCGGCGGGCGTTTGCGCCCAGTCTTCACCGAGTCAGACTCCCGATGCGAACGTGGTCAAGTTCCGCGCGACGCTCGAGAATGTGAAGTACGTGTATGGCGTGGCGCCGCCGGTGGCGCGTCTGAAGCCCGGCAACATTCTGGAAGCCAATTCGCTGGACTGCTTTGGCAATGCGATTCAGAAGCCCGGCGACAAGCTTTCATTAGTTGCAGGCGACAATCCACTGACCGGGCCGTTTTTTGTGGAAGGAGCGGAGCCTGGCGATACGCTGGCCGTGCACATCCTCGATTTGCAGGTCGATAGCAATCAAGGTGTGGGCGCATTCGCTCCGGGCTTCGGTGCGCTGAATCAAACGAACTACACGCCCATGCTGCACCAGGCGCTTCCAGAGAAGGTTTGGTTCTATGCCATCGATCATGCGGACAATACCGGAACCTTTCATGCGCTGGATTCGAATTTCAAAGTGAAAATTCCGTTACATCCGTTTCTCGGGTGCATCGGCGTCGCGCCGCCGAACGGCGAAGCGCGCAGCTCCATCGTTCCTGCTGAATTCGGCGGCAATATGGACGCTCCGGAGGTCTCCGCGGGCAACACGCTGTATCTTCCGGTGAGCGCGCCGGGCGCGTTGCTCTACTTTGGCGACGGGCATGCTGTGATGGGAGACGGCGAGATTGCGGGCACCGCGATCGAGGTTCCCATGCGCGCGCGGCTGCGCGTCGACGTGCTCAAGCGCAAGCAAACGCGCTGGCCGCGCTTCGAGAACGACGAGCGCATCATGGCGGCGGGAATCTACCGTCCGTTGGACGACGCGCTGCGCATCGCGTATACCGAACTGGTTGGCTGGATTCATTCGGACTATGGCCTCTCCGAGCTGGATGCCTATGAGCTGCTTTCGCAGGTCGGTCATGCGCATGTGACCGAAATGGTTGATCCGAACTACGTGGTTATCGCGTCGATTGAAAAGAAATATCTTCCGCCGAAGAGGGAAGCGGCGCACTAAGCGAATCGTCCGCGCGTCTTGCTGGTCACCGAAATGTTCAGCGCCGCCGTCTTAGATCACTTCGAGAATCCGCGAAACGCCGGAACGCTTGCGCATGCGACGGCGCGGGTGGAAGCCACGAATCCCGTGTGCGGAGACGTGCTGCAGCTCGCCGCGCGAATCGAAAATGGGCGCATCGCGGAAGTGCGCTTCTTGTGCCGCGGGTGTACCACCTCGATCGCGTGCGCATCGCTGCTGACCGAGAAGCTGCAAGGCGCCTTGCTGGAAGATGCCCGGTGCGTCACCGCTGAGTTGCTTTCCGGTGAACTGGGCGTGCTGCCCGCGGCAACGTTTCACGGCGCCCAGCTTGCCATGGACGCGCTGTACGCGCTTCTGCAGCAGGCGCGTCGCCGCTAGACGTTTCGATCTCGCAGCCTTTCAAACGCATCCGGATCATTCAGGTTAAGGATGCAGCCTTCTTCGTCGGTGGGCACCTCCTCGACGTCCGCTGCGTGCGCCCAGACGACCGCGCGCGCTCCTGTTTCCATCGGCGCGTTCAGCAACTCGCCATAAACCGCCGATGAAAAAATCACCGGATGGCCGCGCCGCCCTTGGTAGACGGGCAGCACGATGGGCTTGCCCGTGGCGGAAAACCGCTCGATCAAATCGTGTACCAGCGCGGCGCTGATCAAGGGATGATCGATCAGGCAGAGAAGCATGCCCTCCGTATTTTCCGGCAGGCTGCGCAGCGCCATGCGAATCGAGCTGAGCTGGCCGGCCTCCCAATCTTCGTTGATGACGATTTCATCGGCGTGCAGGTGCACCGCTCTGGCGATAGGTTCTGCATGCGCGCCCAGCACCACTCGGCGCACAGCGATCTTCGGATGGTGCGTGACCTCCAGCAAATGTTCCAGGAAGGGCCGCCCCTGGTAGGGAAGGAGCGCCTTCGGTGAGCCCATGCGGCTGGAAGCCCCGCCCGAAAGGATCACGGCAGCGAGCATGAGTCCTCGCTTTAGTCTTCGCCCGAAACGGACCGCACAGCCGGGCGTCCTTCGTACTGCAATTTCTTGTGCGCGGCGGCCGATGCGTTGCGCCGCACGGCGATCAGCTCCGCAACGATGCTGATGGCAATTTCTTCCGGCGAAAGCGCGCCGATTTCAAGCCCCATCGGGGCATACACGCGTTCGAATTCTTCGGGGCGATAGCCTTCTTTTTCGAGCGCTTTGTAGACGGACAGAACTTTGCGCTTGCTGCCGATCATGCCGATGTACCGCGCTTCGGTGCGCACCGCCCACGCCAGCACGCTCATGTCGTCCTTGTGTCCGCGCGTGACGATCACCAGATAGGTCGATGCGTTTGGCTGAATTTTCTCGAAGGCTTCTTCGTAGCTGATGTGAATTTCTTGCGCCGCGGGAAAGCGCTGCGCGTTGGCAAACGCCTCGCGATCGTCCACCACGCCGACTCCGAAGCCGGCGGCGCTCGCCGCTTTAGCTACCGCGGTCGAAACGTGGCCGCCGCCGAAGAGATACAGCATCGGCTGCGGCAGAATCGGCTCGACGAATATTTCGACGGTGCCGCCGCAGATCAATCCGTTGTCGTAGGTGGCTTCGTTGTTCAGGTTGAAAACCATTTTGCGCGGGGCCTCGTTTTGCATTACGTCTTTCGCTGCTGCCCAGACATCGGCTTCCACGCAGCCGCCCCCGATGGTTCCCGCGATCGTGCCGTCATCGCGAACCAGCATCCGCGAGCTCTCATAGCTCGGGATCGAGCCGTTCGTGTGCACGATGGTGGCGAGCGCACCGCGCCGCCCGGCCCGCCGCATCCTTACGATTTCTTCAAACAGGTCCATTCTGGCTCCCAAAAATTACGCTACGCCGCGCCGCCGGACATGTCAATTCTCGCCCGCTGGACACTTGCTGTGCGTCGCCGCTAGACTTCCGTTGGGATCTTCGACAACCACGAGGGTAAGCAGGGGACAAAGACGACATGAAGGCCATTCTCTTTCGGGCGCACGGCGGCCCTGAAGTTCTGGAGTACACCGACGCGCCTCAGCCGACGGTCGGCCACGGCGAGGTGCTGGTGCGCGTGCGGGCTTGCGCGCTCAATCACCTGGACATCTGGGTGCGGCTCGGCTTGCCGGGCGTGAATTTCCCGCTGCCGCACATTCCTGGCAGCGATATTGCCGGTGAGGTCGCGGAGATCGGCCCGGGCGTGACCACGGTGCGCGTGGGCCAGAAAGTGGTCCTCGCGCCGGGGGTCAGTTGCGGGAAATGCGCGGCTTGCGTCGCGGGACTCGACAATCGCTGCCGCCAGTTCACCAACCTCGGTTACCTGATCGATGGCGGCTGCGCCGAATTTGTGCGCGTGCCCGAAGTCAACTGCTTGCCTTATCCTGAGAATCTCTCGTTCGAAGAAGCCGCCTCCGTCCCGCTGGTTTTTCAGACCGCCTGGCACATGCTCGTCGGGCGCGCCGAGTTGCAGCCTGGCGAAGACGTTCTGGTCCTCGGAGCGGGAAGCGGCGTTGGCACTGCCGCGATTCAAATCGCCAAGTTCTTCGGTGCGCGCGTGATTGCCACGGCCGGCTCGGACGAAAAGCTAGCCAAAGCCAAAGCGCTTGGAGCCGACGAACTCATCAATCACAAAACCCAGAAAATCGGCGCAGAAGTGCGACGTATCACCGCCAAGCGCGGCGTCGATGTCGTCTTCGAGCACGTTGGCACCGCCACTTGGGATGACTCCATCGCCAGCCTCGCGCCTTGCGGCCGCCTGGTCACCTGCGGCGCCACCACGGGCTACGATGCCAAAATCGATCTGCGTTTTCTCTTTGTGCGCCAGCTTTCACTGCTCGGCTCGTACATGGGCACCAAATCCGAGCTGCACACGGTGATGAAACTCGTCGCCGCTGGTCGGCTCAAGCCCATCGTCGACCGCGTCTTCCCGCTCGCCGAAGCCGCCGCCGCTCACGCTTATCTCGAATCCAGCGCGCAGTTCGGCAAAGTTGTCCTGAAGGTCTAGTTCTCCCGCAAAATCTGATATTCTCGGGCGCGCGTAACGCTCGGAAATTCGAGAGTAAAACTCTATGGCCAGCTTTCAAGCACACCTTGCGGTTTGGATCGTCAAATGGCGCGTCAAACGCCGATTGAGGGGCGTCCGCGATTTTCGTCAGGCGCGCCACATTCTTCGCCCCGATCCGTACAAAGTTCCGTCCGCGATTCGCGTGACTTCCGCGCAAGTGGGCGGCATTCCTGGCGAATGGGTCGAAGGGCCAAAGGCTTCGGAACTGACGCTGCTCTATCTCCACGGGGGCGGCTATTTCGGATGTTCCGCCGCAAGCCACCGTCCGATCACCGTTTTTTTCGCCATGCAAGGTTTCCGCATCTTCGCGCCGGACTATCGCCTCGCCCCGGAAAATCCTTTTCCCGCTGCCGTCGACGACGCCACCTCTGCCTATCGCGCACTTCTTGCCGCGGGCCACTCTCCGCAGCGCATCGTCGTCGCGGGTGACTCCGCGGGCGGCGGCCTTGCGCTCTCTCTCATGCTCGCTCTTCGCGCTGCCGGCACGCCGCTTCCTGCCGCTGCCGCGCTCTTCTCTCCCTGGACCGATCTCGCGGCTACCGGCGATTCCGTCCGCACCAACGCCCGCCGCTGCGCCATGTTCAACGGTCCTGACATCGGCCCCACCGCGCGCTACTATCTCGGCAAAACGGACCCTCGCAATCCGCTTGCTTCGCCGCTCTATGCCGATCTCGCTGGACTCCCGCCGCTGCTCATTCATGTCGGAGCCGACGAAGTGCTCCGCGACGATTCCACACGTCTCGCCGAACGTGCCCGCGCCGCCCGCGTCCCTGTCGAAATAAAAATCTGGCCGGTTGTTCCGCACGCCTGGCAGCTCGCGGCCCAGCGTGTTCCCGAAGCCCGCCAATCTTTGCGAGAAACCTCCGCGTTTCTGCGCGCCCATACAGGTGCGCCCGAACCAGATACCACGAAGACGGCTCACGCATGACGCCGAACTCCGCGTCCGGTCCGAATTCTGAGAGCATCGCGGTCGACATCCTGATCATCGGCGCCGGCTTTTCCGGTCTGGGCATGGGCATCAAGCTTCGCGAAGCGGGCATGGACTCATTCCTGATCCTCGAGAAGAGCAGCGACATCGGCGGAACCTGGTGGGACAACCGCTATCCCGGCTGCGCTTGCGACATTCCTTCGCATCTCTATTCCTTCTCGTTCGAGCCATCCGCCGATTGGACGCGCATGTATCCGGGCCAGCAGGAAATCCACGACTACATGAAGCGCTGCGTCGAACGGCATGGACTAGCTCCGCACATCCGCCTCAACACCGCATTTCAAGACGCGTTCTGGGATGAAGCCGCTGGCTCTTGGCGCGTCACCACCGTCGACGGCACGCGCATCAATGCCCGCGTGCTCGTTTCCGGAATGGGCGCGCTGCACGTGCCAAGCTTTCCCAACATACCCGGCCTCGATCGCTTCGCCGGCCCGTCATTTCATTCGTCGGCTTGGAACCACGATGTCGATCTGGAGGGGAAGCGCGTCGCGGTAGTCGGCACCGGTGCCAGCGCCATTCAATTCGTGCCGCAAATCGCCAAGCGCGTCGGCAAGCTCTATCTTTTTCAGCGCACGCCCGCGTGGATCCTGCCGCGCATGGATTTCCCGTTGTCGGAAAAGTGGAGGAATCGCTTCCGCACTCTTCCGCTCCTGCGCTGGGCTTTTCGCCAATTGCTTTTCTGGCGCCAGGAGGTACGCGTCTTCGCCTTCGTGGGTAACCAGACGCTTCGCAGGTTGTTCGAGAGATTCGGCCGCGGCCACCTCGCCCAACAAATCCAGGATCCGAAGCTGCGCGCCGCCCTTGCACCAAACTATCAGCTCGGCTGCAAACGCATTCTGGTTTCCGACGATTTCTACCCGTCGCTGAATCGCTCGAATGTCGAGCTCGTCACCGATCCCATCGAGGAAGTCCGAGAGCACAGCGTCATCACCAAAGACGGCACCGAGCGCCCGGTCGACGTCTTGATTTACGGCACCGGCTTTCGCGCCACCGAACCGCTCATTGGCGCGCGCATCGTCGGTCGCAGCGGCGCGGAAATTCACGACGTCTGGCGACAGCGCATGAGCGCCTATCTCGGCATCACCGTCAACGACTTCCCCAATTTTTTCATCCTGCTCGGGCCCAACACCGGCCTCGGCCACAATTCCGTTGTCCTGATGATCGAAGCCCAGATTCGCTACGTGATGAACTGCCTGCAGCTTATGAATCGCAGCAAGCAGCGCGTGATGGAAGTTCGCCCGGAAGTGCAGCAAGATTTCGTCGAGGATATCTACCGCCGCATGCGCCGCACCGTCTGGCTCTCCGGCGGGTGCCACAGTTGGTACCAAGATCAGAAGACCGGCGAGGTCACCACGCTTTGGCCCGGCTCTGTCGTCTCCTACATTCGCCGCACTCGCTCCGTCTCTCCAGCGGACTACCAGCTATCCCACTGATCCGCGAATCCCCCGGAAACCGCGATTTGTGTCCGACCGTTCCCTATGCGAAAATGTCTCTGACGAGGCCTCATGAGCACATCTCTCGGCAAGCACGTCACGCTGACCAAGCCCGACGATTTCGGCAAGCTCCTTGAAGACGAAGGCATTATCTTCACCACGCTCGACAAAGCCGTGAACTGGGCGCGCAAAAGTTCAATTTGGCCTCTTGGCTTTGGTCTCGCCTGCTGCGCCATCGAGATGATGTCCATGGCCGCCGCGCGTTTTGACGTGGCCCGTTTCGGCGCCGAAGTGTTCCGCCCCTCGCCCCGCCAGGCCGACCTCATGATCGTTGCCGGCCGTCTTTCGCAGAAAATGGCTCCCGTCGTCCGCCAGCTTTACGATCAAATGCCCGAGCCCAAGTGAGTGATTTCCATGGGCGCCTGCGCCACATCCGGCGGCGTCTTCAACAATTACGCCATCGTGCAAGGCTGCAACCAGGTCATTCCCATCGATGTTTACGTGCCCGGCTGCCCGCCCCGCCCCGAGGCTCTTCTCTACTCGATTCTCCAGTTGCAAAAGAAAATCGACAGCGAAAAAGGTTCCTTCAAACGCGCTTTCAATTTGGATTGATCACCGTCGCGGTGTTCCCGGCCCATTGCAGAGCACTGCCCTCAGCGCTGTTTTCTCTTCGCACATAGCCCATCCCTATCACCGCTCCCAATGCGTGTGAAAAAGCGCTACGCGTCACTCGCCCAATCTCTTTCCCGTCAGCAAGCAGCGGCTCACCCGCGCCCGGCAATTCGCTGCCGGCAAACTTCATCAGCACCCGCACGCGGTTCACCTGCCCCCGCGACCTTACGCGCTCCACAATCTCCTGCCCCGTATAGCAGCCCTTCGTATAGCTGATGTGACTCTGCTCCAGCCCCGCTTCATGCGGAATCTGCTGCTCGCCAAAGTCATAGCCAAACCACGGAATCCCTTGCGCCAGCCGCCGCGCACTCAGCGCTTGGAAACCTATCGGCCCTCCGCCCTCGCGCCGCACCGCCGCCTCCAGCGCGCCCCACAGCTTCAACAAATCCCCACGCTCCGCCAAAAACTCCGCTACTGCCACACCGCCCGGTGACCGCTTCCCGAGCCTGCACCCGATGCCGTCAACCTTCGTCTCCGTCAAACTCAATTCGCCAAGCGCAGCCAACTCCAGCCCCGTGAGTTTCTTCACCACCTCCGCGGCTTTCGGCCCTTCCAGCGCCAGCGTCCCAAACCGCTCCGTCTCATCCGTCAGCGTAACGTCATCCATGATGATGTATTTATCCAGCCATTCGATCAGCCGCTGCCGGATCATCGCGTACGACACACAGAAAAGCCGATCCTCGAAAGCATACGTCTCAATTTCCGCAAGAATCCGCCCTTGCGGATTCAACAGCAGCGACACGCTCCCCGCACCCGCCTCCAAGTCCTTAACATTGTTCGTCAGGATCGCATTCAAGTAGCGCACGCGATCCGGCCCGGTGAACGCCAGATACGCGCGATAATTCTTGTCAATGAGCGCCACGCTCTCCATCGCCAAGCGCTCTTCCGCCGCAATATCCCCAAAATCATCCGGCAGCGCGCACCCAAACCACTCGCCCATCCGCGCACCCGCCGCCCGGTGCAGCGCCGCCAGCGGCGTCTCGATCACGGAAGCTCCTTCGCTCATCACCTTCTCAGTCTAGCAAACCGCGCCAGCGTTCCCACCTTGCCCGCGCAAGCGGTCCGCCGCCCGATGTTATACTGGTGCTGCATGGAAGAAACCGCGCCCATTCAGCAATCCGAATCCGGCATCATTCAAATCACCATCCCCGTCGGGATGCTCCATTGCAATTGCACCATCATCGGCGATCCCGTTACCGGCGAAGCTCTCGTCGTCGATCCCGGTGACGAAGTCGAGCGCATCCTCGCGCTGCTCGGCCGCCACAAACTCACCGTCAAAGCCATCGTCAGCACGCATGCCCACATCGATCACGTCGGCGGTCTTGCCAAGTTGCATCAATTCACCGGTGCTCCGGTGCTCATGCACCGCGAAGACTTGCCGCTCTATCAAGGTATGGATGTCCAGGCCGCTTTTCTCGGCGTCCGTACTCCGGAGCTGACCTCCGTCGATCACTTGCTCAAGGAAGGCGATTCTCTGCGCTGGGGTGCTTTTGAGGCGAAAGTGATTCACACTCCCGGCCACACGCCCGGCAGCGTTTGTCTCTATCTTCCCAATCAAGAAAGCAATCTGGTGCTTCCCGCACCCAAGCTTTTCGCCGGCGATACGCTTTTCGCCGGCAGCATTGGACGCACCGACCTCTGGGGCGGCTCCATGGAGCAGATCATGGATTCGCTTCGTGGAAAGCTGATGGAACTTCCGGACGATACCATCGTGCACCCCGGCCACGGCCCCGCCACCACTATTGGCGAGGAGCGCCAGTCCAATCCTTTTCTCGTCACCGCCTGAACGCGCCCCGCCGCAGAACCCCAAACGCCGCTACCGGCTCGTTCCGCGCTCCGCCTCCCGCACCCGCCGCAGCTCTTCCATGACCGCCTGCACCAATTCCTTCGCATGTACCAGTTCCTGTGTGATCATCCGCAAATCCATCGCCGGTAACGTCGGGTTTCGCTGGCTCGTGCAGTAAACTCCGTGCTGTCCCACCAGCACCAGCGCGTTCGTCATGCGGTCCAGCGATGCCGCCAGCCTTCCGCGCTCCCGCCCGTACATCTGTTCCAACCGCTCCAGCTCTTCCATATGCTCTTCGAACGCCGACATTTCATCCCCTTCAATTTCCATCGAACGCTAAGTCCGGGGCCGTGCCACATCGGGCACACCAACCTCGCGCCAAACTTTACCCCATGCACCTCGCGGAACATAATTCGTTGAAGCCTTGGGGATTCGGTTCACTCGCTTGAGTGCACCTGACAGCATGAGTTCCGCCACACACATCCACTCCCTCGACACCCTTGGCAAGGGGATGGACTGGAGCAGCCATTCTATGCGACGTTCCGACCTGGTGCAGCACAAGGAAAAAGAGAAAGGCGCCACCACCCGCACTTCTCAAATCGTCTTCGGCGAGCGCCAGCACCTTCTCCGGGTACTCGATTCGCTCGAAGGCACGGAACTTCCCATCGCGCGCATGCAACTAGAACGCCGCTCACTCGAAGAGTTGATTCACGCGCGCACCCGCGAGCTCAATCACATCAACACCGCCTGGGACGAAAAGATCGGCCTCGTACTCAGCGCCGACGCCAAGCCGGAAATGCTCGAAAAGCTCGTCAAGCAAGCGCCGGAAACCGATTTCTACCTGCTTCGCCTGATCAGCGAGCACCCCCGCGCCAACGCCAAGACCTTGAATCGCCTCGCCAAGCATCCTTATGGCGCCATTCGCGAAAACGTCGCCCGCCATCCCAACGCCGACGCCAACACCCTCACCTGGCTCAGCAAGGACCGTAGCCAGCCGCTCTGGTATCTCGTAGCCTTCAATCCCAATACGCCCAGCCCGCTCCAGCGCCGCCTCCGCGACCGCCTCAAGCGCCTCGGCGAATCCCAACTATCCCGCTAGGTTTTGCCTCGCCGTTGTAAGGACCGCCTTCCGAGGCGGTCCTTAGATGTAACCTCAGACCGCGTTTGCTGCTAGCTCCCGCGACCGTCCGCTCACTCCACCCCCAACTGCCAAAACACATAGCTCAAAATATCCGTCCCTTCCTCGATCTGCTTGTTCTTCGGGCGCCCGCCGGAATGCCCCGACTTCGTGTCGTACAGCAGCAGCACCGGCCGGTCCGCTGCTCCCTGCGCCGCTTGCAACCGGGCCGCCATCTTCCGCGCATGTAGCGGCGCCACCCGCGTATCCCCATCTCCGGTTACGAACATCACCGACGGATACTTCCTCCCATCCACCGCGTGCTGATACGGCGAGTACGCATAGATATACGCAAACTGCTTCAAGTCGTCCGCGCTCCCATACTCCGACACCCAATACGGCCCCGACAGAAACTTCTGGAACCGCAGCATGTCCAGCAGCGGATACGCGCACACCACCGCCCGAAAGAGCTCCGGCCTCTGCGTTATCGACGCTCCCATCAATAGTCCGCCGTTGCTCCCTCCCTCAATCGCCAGTCTTGCCGAACTGGTGTACTTCTCTTTGATCAAATACTCCGCCGCCGCGTAAAAATCGTCGAACACGTTCTGCTTCTTCTCGAACATCCCTGCCCGGTGCCATTCCTCCCCGAATTCTCCGCCTCCGCGCAAATTCGGCAGCGCCAGGATGCCTCCGCGCTCCGCCCACACCACGTCTTGCGGGCTGTAATTCGGCGTCATGCTCACGTCGAATCCTCCATACGCCGTCAGCAGCACCGGATTGTTCCCGTCGCGCTTCATCCCTTTCTTGTAGAACAAGAACATTGGCACCCGCGTCTTGTCCTTCGATTCGTACCACACCTGCTCCGTCTGGAACGCTTGCGCATCGATCGGCACCTTTGGCTGCGACCATACCTCCGTCTTGCTCGTCTTCGCGTCGTAGCGATAAACCGCCGCCGGAAAACTGAAGCTGTCAAACGCGTAGAACACTTCCGGGCTTCCCCATCGCCCCTGCATGCCGCTGACGCTTCCCAGGCTCGGCAATTCCACCGCCCGCGTATTCTTCCCGTCCGCGTCGAACACCTTCAGTTGCGAACTCGCGTTGTGCGTGTACACCGCCACCAGTTTCCCGCCCGCCGCCGTCACCGTCTCCAGGTGCACCTGCGTCTCCGGAATAATTTCCTGCCAGTGCTCCCGCGTCGGCGCCGTCAAATCTGCCGCATACACGTGCCACTGCGGCGCTTTCCAGTTCGTCTGAATGAAAATCCGCCCTTCTCCGAACGATGGATAAAATAGCGCGTTCAAATCATTCACCACCGGAAACACCGCGCCCTTTTCCTTCACGTTCTGCGCCCACACTTCGCTTCGCTCCGTCCCGGAGCCGTACAGCACCAAGTACGCCACGTACTTCCCGTCTTCCGAAAGCTGCAAGATCAGAATCTTGTCCTTGTCCAGCTTCTCGCCGAAAAGCAGCGCATCCTTCGCCGAATCCGTTCCCATCTCGTGGTAATACGCCCGCGGCCCCTCGGGCGTCCGCCTCACGTAATAGACACCATGGCCATCCGCCGTCGGCTCCACGCTGAAATACTCTGCCTTCGGAAACGTGTCCGGCAGTTCTTTCCGCGTATCCACTTCCAGCGCATGCAGCGTGATTTCGTCCTGCCCGCCGTCCCGCCGTCCATAAAACACTACTCGTGCATCGCCGCTGATCCCTTCCAGCGTCACGCTAGCCGAATGATCCGCACTCCACGGCAACGGATCGATCAGTACTTCCTCCGAGCCCTCTCGTCCTTTGCGCAAATAAATCTTTGCCAGGTCCTCCGCAGCCAGCCGCTTCCGGTAAAAATACCGGTGATTTCGCTCGACCGGTGCGCTCTCGGTGTCCGTGCGATAAAGCTCCGTCAACCGCTTCGCAATCGCCGCCCGGCTCGCCAGCTTGCCCAGCGCCGCTTCCGTGCATTTTTGTTCCGCCGCAATCCACGCCCGCGTTTCCGAACTCTCCTGGTCCTCCAGCCATCGGTACGGGTCCGCCACCACTGTCGTCCCATACGTATCCTTAGCCGTATCCAAGCGCGTAGCCGGCGGACATTTCGGCGCCGTCTCTTGC
>DATNNV010000004.1:0-49321 GCA_035601655.1 Candidatus Dormiibacterota bacterium | reverse complement strand
CCAGTACCTCCACTCGCTGCAATTCCTTATCGCTCATCGCTGTCCTCGCCACCGCGGCCTCCTCAACTGGCCGCAGTCTAGGGGACATTTCTAATGTGCACGCAAGGGGACATTTTCAACGAGGCACAACAGGAAAATCGGAGAAGGCCGCGGGATTCATCGAATAATTGGGTTCTAGTCCTAGGTCTGTACCAGGAGAGCATTTCAAGTTGGGACAGTGTTGATTCGGCTTGCTTTCTGGGGCTGACGGCTACTAACCTTTTGGGTTGGTGGGACTTAGAGTTGGGAAGGCTTAGAGTGGTGCCGACAACGCTGACCAATCTAAAGATTGGCCACTACAGAGCCCCGGGTTTACGTTTGGCTAAGGAGCGCGCGCATGGCTAGCACGGTGTGGAAGGGGCATCTTACCTTTGGACTGATATCGATTCCGGTGCGGCTGTTTGCGGCGGCGCGGGGGGAGCGGATCAGCTTCAATCAACTGCACAAGGAATGCCACTCGCGGGTGAAGCAGCCGCTGTTTTGCCCGACGTGCAACCGGCAGGTGGAACGTTCGGAGATCGTGAAGGGGTACGAGTACGAGAAGGATCAGTACGTACTGTTCAACGAGGATGAGCTGGACAAGATCGAGCCGCAGTCGGCGCACGTGATGGAGATTCTGGAATTTGTGAAGCTGAACGAAATGGATCCGATCTATTTCGATTCGTCTTACTACATAGCGCCGGAAGATGCGGGGATCAAGGCATACCAGTTGCTGATGAAAGCGATGGAGGAGTCCGGGTACGGAGCGATCGCGAAGCTGACCATGCATCAGCGGGAACATATTGTGGTGGTGCGGCCGGGGTCGAAGGGCATGACGCTGCACACGATGTTCTACACCAGCGAGATTCGGGCGGCGGAAGCGGTGCCGAGCGACAAGATCGAGCTGAAGGAGACGGAGAAGAAGCTGGCGCAGCAACTCATACAGAGTCTGGCAGCGCCGTTCGCGCCGGAGAAGTATCACGATACGTATCAGGACAACGTGCGGGCGATGATCGAAGCGAAGCGGCAGGGTAAAGAGGTGACGGAAGTGGCGCATCCGCACATGGCGCCGGTGATTGATTTGATGGAAGCGCTGAAGAAGAGCCTGGCGGAGAAGCAGGCGCCGGCAGCTGCGGCGGCGGCAGCGAAGAAGCCTCCGGTGCGAGCAATACACGCAGTGGCGGCGGGACAGAAGAAGGGGAAGAAGGCGGTGGGTTGATTTGGCGATTCGTTGTGCGGGAGCTTGATGGGCACAAGCGATCGATATAGCCGCGATGAAGTCCAGCGGATGCTGAGCGTGACGGGCAAGCAGCTGGATTACTGGGACCGCCTACAATTGGTGTCCGCGCGAAAAGAGCAGGGCAACAGGTTCTACGACTTTCGCGACCTGATCGGGCTGCGAACCGTTAAACAACTCATCGAAAAAGGAGTACCGGCTGGGCGGCTGGGGCGCGCGGTTGCGGCGTTGCGCGAAAAGCTGGCGCAGGCGGACACGCCGCTGACGGATCTTCGCGTGCTATACGATGGCAAGGATGTGGTGGTGGAGCGCGGCGGTGCGAGGCTGGAGCCGATCTCCGGGCAGTTCGTGCTGAACTTCGAGACGCGGGAGCTGAACCAGCAGGTGCGCGTCATGCCGGAGCGCGGCGCGGACGATTGGTTTGCGGAAGCGCTGCAGAAGGAAACCGACCGGAGCAAACAAGGGCAAGCAATTGAAGCGTACGAGCGCGGGCTGCGGGTGGAGCCGAAGAATGTCGAAGCGCTGATCAATTGCGGGACGCTGTACTACGAGCAGGCAAATTTCGAGAAGGCCGCGGAGTGTTTCCGGCGGGCGATTGAAGCGGACCCGGAAAGTGCCTTGCCGTATTTCAATTTGGGCAGCGTGCTGGAGGAAACCGGGGAGTTTGAAGAGGCGCGGCGCTCGCTGCGGCAAGCGGTCCGGCTGGACCCGAGTTATCCGGATGCGCACTACAACCTGGCGTTTGTGTGCGAAAAAATGGGCGCGTTTGCGGAGGCTCGAGAGCACTGGAAAGGGTATCTACAACTCGATCCTTCGGGGCCTTGGGCGGACTATGCACGGCAGCGGCTTGGTGCGCCGAAGACGAAGTCCGCCGGCGTCTAGGCCGCGGTTTCGGGCAGAGCAAGCGTTCCACTAAATCCGGCGGTCCGCCTTGGAAGGCGGACCCTACAACGGCGAGAAAAGTCAAAAGCCGCACCCTTAAAACCGAAGGGTGCGGCACCCGTGCTGACGCTGGGTCGCGAGGTACTCAGGGCTGAATTGCGGGCGGGATCTCGGTTGAGGTGATCTCGTATTTGAAGTTGTCCGGGTCGAGGCAGTCGAGGCGGCCGTCGGATGTTTCTGCCTGGGGGTACATAAGGAAGGTGACGGGCGAACCCGCTGATCCGGGCAGAGCGACGTCGTGAGCGAAGTTGTAAGCCATCCAGTTCATCTCCCAGGAACCGAAGAGGCGAGCGCGGGCTTTGGTGACCATCGCGTCGTTCAGGGGAAGATTTCCGGGGGGTTCCTCGAGGACGACTTTGCGGACGTCGGCGGGATCCACGGGGACCCAGCCGTAGCCGGTGAGGTAGACTTCGGCGCGGCAGTGCTGGGCCTTGGTGATTTTCTCGGAAGAGGCGCCGAGGCTTTTGTAGCCCAGCTCGGACTTAGCGACGCGGATGCCGTAGACGTCGCGCGCGGGGAGGCCGGCGGCGCGGGCGAGTCCGACATAGAGGGCGTTGAGATCGGCACACTTGCCGCCAAGATCCTTGGATTCGAGCATGAAGCGAATGTCGCCGACGCCGCAGCCGCGGGTCTTGGGATTGCGGAAGGTGTTGTCGACGATCCACTCGTAGATGGCCCGAGCTTTTTCCACGTCGGTCTTGGCGCCCTTGGTGATCTCGGCGGCCGTCGATTTCACGATGCCGTCGGTGGGCAGAAACTTGCTGGGCTGGAGAAAATGCTGCAGGTTCGCGCGGGTTTCTTTCGGGGAGTTGCCGGGCGCGGAGGTATCGACGGCGACGTTCCTGGTGGCGATGCGGCTGGTCACGGCGAGAAGCGGCTTGACCCCAGCTGGGAATTCGGCGGCGACGAAGCTAAGGGAGTCGGACTGGCTCTCGACGAACTTGGCGGCGCCGCCCTCGGCGCTAAATTTGTTGGAGAGGGTCTTCTGGAAGGGCGTCGGATGGATTAATGCCCCGGGGACCCAGATGCGGGTGGTTCCTGAAGATTTCAGGACTTCGACGCGGGTGGTGACTTCGAAAGTGCGCCAACTGTCGGGGCCGGGGGCTTCGGCAAACAGGCGGCCGGTCTTCGAGAACGCCAAGCTTGCTGACAGGGCGCTGGCGGTACGCAGAAAATCGCGGCGCTTCATTTCATTCACCTCGGTCATTCACCTTGGTCATTCACCTTGGTGGCCCTAATTTCCGGTCTGAGTTCGCGGCCAAGGACAAAATACACCTCCTGGCCCACACGCGCAAATGACGCGAAGCGGGAGAGCAGCGCACAGCGGCTTGCTTCGCAAGCCGAACTAAAGATATTTTGACGTGGGATTCTGGCCCGGGTGAAGGAATGGACGGTGAATCGTGCCTAGCTACATCGCAGCAATCGACCAAGGAACGACCAGCAGCCGGTTCATTGTGTTCGACAAGTCCGGGCGAATTGTGTCGATGGCGCAGAAAGAGCACGAGCAGATTTATCCGCGCGCCGGCTGGGTGGAACACGATCCGGAAGAAATCTGGCGGCGGACGCAGGAAGTTATCGTGGAGGCTATGCAGCTACGCGGGTTCAGGCCCCGGGATCTCGCGGCGATCGGGATCACGAATCAACGCGAAACCACGGTGGTGTGGAACCGCAAGACCGCCAAGCCGGTGTACCACGCGCTGGTCTGGCAGGACACGCGCGTGGACGACGCGGTCGCGGAGTTCGCACGGGACGGAGGACCGGACCGCTTCCGAGCGAAAACGGGGCTTCCGCTAGCGACGTACTTTAGCGGGCTGAAAATCCGCTGGATTCTGAACCACGTGGCCGGAGTGAGAGAACTTGCGGAAGCGGGCGATGTGCTTTTCGGAAATATCGACTCGTTTCTGGTCTGGCAACTAACCGGCGGAGTGAACGGCGGGATTCACGTGACGGACGTTACGAATGCGAGCCGCACGCAACTGATGAACCTGCGGGCGCTCGAGTGGGACACCGAGATACTGGAGGCATTCGGAATTCCCGAGAAAATGCTGCCGCGAATTTGCTCGAGCAGCGAGGTGTACGGAACCGCGCAGATCGCCGCTATAAAGGATGTGCCCATTGCGGGAATTCTGGGCGATCAGCAAGCGGCGCTCGTGGGGCAAACGTGTTTCAACCCGGGTGAGGCGAAGAATACTTATGGAACCGGCTGCTTTCTGCTGATGAATACGGGCGGCGAGCCGGTGCATTCCAGCCACGGGTTGTTGACCACGGTGGCCTACAAGGTGGGCACGAATGCGGCGCAATATGCGCTGGAAGGGAGCATCGCGATCACCGGAGCGCTGGTGCAGTGGATGCGCGACAATCTCGGGCTGATCGAAAACAGTGCGGAGATTGAGACGCTGGCTCGCACGGTAAGCGACAACGGCGGGGTGTACTTCGTGCCGGCTTTTTCCGGGTTGTATGCGCCGTATTGGAAGAGCAGCGCACGCGGAGTGATTGCCGGGCTGACGCGATACGCGAATAAGGGACATTTGGCGCGCGCGGTACTGGAGGCGACAGCTTTTCAAACGCGCGAAGTTGTCGAGGCCATGGAACGAGACGCGAAAATCCGGCTGGAGGTCTTGCGCGCCGACGGTGGCATGGTCGAGAACGATCTTTTGATGCAGTTTCAAGCGGATATTTTGCATCTGCCGGTGGTGCGGCCGGTCAGCCGAGGAGCGACTACGGCGCTGGGGGCGGCTTACGCCGCGGGCCTGGCGGCCGGTTATTTTGAGAATTTGAACGACTTGCGCGCGAACTGGGCGGTGGAGCACACCTGGAACCCCATCATGGAAGAAGGAAAGCGCGAAGAGACTTATCGGATGTGGAAAAGAGCGGTTACGAAATCGTTCGATTGGACCGACTAGGCGTGACGCGGCAAGGCACAGTTGTTGCAGGAATTGAAAACTGTAAACCGGAACTCGAAAGAACTTGAAAGCGGCATGGGGATCCATGAACCGCGTAAGCACGCCTTGGCTTGGTCGCCCTACTGGGCCGAATGGTCAGCCCGCTCGTAGGTGTTTACTGTTTGGCAGCACTGCCGAAGATAGCGGCTGCGATTGCATCACCCCAGTGGCAGAATCCGAAATTGCAATTTCCCAAAGTCTGAGAAATTTGGATGTGGTTCTTGGGGCATCCGGCTTTCTGAGACTCCCCCCTTCCTGAATTAAATCTCTTTGCGTCAAGCGAAGGAATTCCTGCCATGGAAAATTCCGTGTCGTTTTCTCGCCAAATACTGGCGAATAGCTGGCGTCCAGCCGCTCTTATCCTCACCTCTCTAGCATTTGGCGCATCGGCGCAAGCGCAGCAGGCACCCAGGATTTGGCTGCAGGAAGCCAAGCCGCAGCCGGCTACGTTCAAGGCCAGCGGTAGCGAAGTGGCGGCCGCATCCGCCAGTCGTGCCGGGAGCACTTCGGCGCAGCGCAATGCCGCTGCCATGCTGCTCGCCAGCGGACAAGCGCAGCCTCTTTCGGTGGTCAAGGGAGATTTCGATCAAGATGGCATCGAAGACCTGGCCGTTGGCTATCGCACTGCGCTGGGCGGTGCCCTGGCGCTGTTTCGGGGAAATCTGGATGCCTTTGCTCCGCAGAGCCAGTCGTCCTGGACGGCCGTTGGTGGAGGACGCTTTCCGAGTCCCTTTTTATCCGAAGCGAGAGTGATCGAGCTGCCCGAAGCGCCGGATTTTCTGATTGCCGGCAACTTCTCGGGCAACGGGCACCTGGATATCGCCGCAGGTGCACGCGGAAGCCGCACGATCTACATTCTCGCTGGTGACGGCCAAGGCAGCTTTCTTCCGCCTCAGGCATTCGCGTTGTCCGGAGCACTGACAGCCCTCGGGTCCACTCAGCTTGACCCGGCCACACTGCTTTCCCACATCGTAGCGGGAACAACCGCGCAGAGCGGCTCGCAACTAACGGTCTTCGAGCGGACGAACCAAGGCATTACCGCGATGGCTACTATTCCGGTGCGGGGACCGGCCACTTCTCTCGCTTTCGGTAACTTGAGCGGCGATCGCTTTCCGGATTTCGCGGTTGTGGCGGCCGGCGAGCTTCTGATTGTCCATGGTCGCGATATTCATTCCGCGCGCACGGGCGAAGGCTCGGCAATCTTGCAGGCCGAGACGGTCTTGATTCCTCGTGCCGCGGCGTCCGTCACTCTGGGATCTTTTATTCAGGACCGTGCTTCGCGGCAGCAGCTGGCGGTGCTGGCCACCGACGGAACCCTGCACATCGTCGCTAGAGCGCATCTAGACAGCCGCCCGTGGAGTCTTGCGGAAATGCAACTGCGCCGCCGCGCGCAACTGAATCGCCATCCCGATCCCCTCGCCATTCCCGTCGATCCCGCCGAAGGTTGGCAAGTTGCCGAGAGTATTCCCGCCGTGGTGTCCGCCGCCGGCCCCACGCAACCTCCCATCCTGTTCCGAACGCAAATTTCAAGCCACCCAGCGGATGATGTGATGATCATGGACTCCGCGCAGGCGCAGATGCACGTCCTTGCGCATGAATCCATGCCCGCGGGGGGAGCAGCGGCGGGCAACTTGCCTGCGTCGCTGCATTCGACAATGGCGATCAGCGAATCAGCAGGGGTGGTAGCGGCGATTCCCATGCGCGTAAACATCGATGGGCGTCCCGGAATCGTGTACCTCAAGCAAGGGCAGATGGCGCCGGCGGTGATGATGCCGTTGCCGGATCCAACTTTTTTTCCGAATCGCTTTGACGACATAACTCCCCGCGGAACGGGCGTCACCTGCCTGAATACCACCGCGGTTGACGGCTCCGGTGATTGCACGCTTCGCGAAGCGATCGTCAAAGCCAATTTTATTGCGGGAACCGACACGATCATGCTGCAAGCAGGAACCTACACGCTCAGCCTCCCGCGAGTCGCCAACGATTTTTCGGGATTGCACGGAACTCTAGAAGTTACGGATTCGCTGAACATTATTGGTGCGGTCGATGGTAGCGGCAACCCCACGAGCATCGTACAGGGCGGCACGAACCTTACGACCAGCGTCGATAAGGTTTTTTCTTTTAACGAAGACATCGCCGCGTTCAGCAATGCGACGGTCAGCATCTCGAATCTGGTCATCCAGAATGGCCACAATCGCGGCGACGAAACCATCCAAGACGGATTGGGCGGCGCTTTTGATTTCGACACCGGGAATGTTCCGGCCACAGCGACTCTCACGGTCACCAATTGCAACATCACCACCAACACGCTCACCGAAGGCGAAGGCGGCGGGTTCGCCCTCTTCAACACCAATAACGGCACCGGTTTCGCCACCATTACCAACAGCACCATCCAGAACAATACCGTGGCGCCTAGTTCGCCAAACGGTGTTGCGGGTAACGGCGGCGGCATCTTTGTCGGCACGCCCGCCACGATGGTAATGAATAACAGCAAGGTGCTGAACAACAGCGCTATCGCCAACGCCGGAATCAATGCGGTGGCAGGAGGCCTGGAAATCATTGGCCCGAGCGGCAATGCCGGACAAAACGCCATTCATGGAAGCGTCATCTCCAACAACCACGCTGCAGGAGACGGCGGCGGAATCTGGAATGTTTCAAGTTTACTGATCGACGCGAGCTCAGTCATCAGCAACAACACGTCGGGCGGCAACGGCGGCGGATTGTGGCACAACGCATTGGGCGCCGACACGGCCGTGCTCTCCAAAGTGACGCTTACCGGCAACACCGCTGCGGGAAATGGCGGGGCGATTTCGGTGGGAAATTTGAGCGGCGGTGCGACTCTGACCATGCATTTCAGCAGGCTCGCGGGCAACACCGCGGCGGGAGGAAGCAACCTCAACAATATCGACAGCGTCGTCACCGCCACAAATAACTGGTGGGGCACCAATACTCCGGGCGCGACCATCAGCAACATCACCACCACCGCCAACTTCACTCCATTCATCTTCCTGACTCATACCGCGTCGCCCAACAAAATCCGCATCAATCAATCCACGACTCTTACCGCCGACATGAGCAAAGACAACCTCGGCAACGGCGCTGCGTTAATCGGCAATCTCGATGTGCTCAACGCCTTGCCCATCACTTTCCATAATCCCATCCTCGGCACTATTCCGAGTGCTCAGCCGGAAGCTCTCAGTGCGGGCGCGCAAGCCACCGCCACTTTCGTAGCGGGTAACGTGGGCGGCAATGGTTCCGCCGACGCCACCGTCGATCAGCAAACCGTCACCGCGCCGATCATCATTTTGCAGCCGCCCGCGATCACCAAAACCTTCGCTCCCGGCACCGTCGCCGTCAATGCGCCCAACACGCTGACGTTCAGCATCACCAATGGAAATACCGTCACCATCAACGCGAGCTTTACGGATACGCTCCCCGCGAATTTGCTCGTAGCCACCACTCCGGCGGTGGCCAATGGCTGCGGCGGCACCGTCACCGCCACTGCCAGCTCGGGCAGCATCAGCTTCCTGAATGCGGCGTTGCCAGTGGGCACTTGCGTGATTACCGTCAACGTTCAGGGCGCCACCGACGGAGTCTTCAACAACAGCGTGACCATCGACTCCTCGGACGCGGGTAACGGCAACACTTCCTCCTCCACTCTCACCGTCATCAATCCTCCGACCATCGCCAAAGTCTTCGGCGCCGCAACCATTCCCCTCAATGGCACCACCAGCCTCACCTTTACAGTCTCCAATGCCAATGCCAACTCCACGTTGAACGGCGTCGCTTTCACGGACAATCTTCCATTCGGTTTAGCTGTCAGCTCTCCAAGCAACTTGAACAACACTTGCGGCGGCACCGCACTTGCAGCCGTCGTCGCTCCACCCAAATTCGCCCCCGGACCGCCGCCAGGATCGGTAAGTCTGTCGGGAAGCACGCTGGCCCCTGGCGCCTCGTGCACGGTTTCCGTGAATGTAACCGGCACCACGGCTGGGGTGAAGAACAACACCGTTCAAGCGACTTCCACCAACGGCGGCACCGGCAATATCTCCAGCGCAAGCATCACCGTGGTAGGTCCGCCGACCGTCAGCAAAGCTTTCGCTCCATCCAGCGTGGCATTGAATTCCAACAGCACGCTGACCTTTATCGTCGCCAATCCGAACACCGCCAGCGCTCTGAGCGGCGTAGCCTTCACGGACAATTTGCCCCTCGGCGTCGTCGTCGCGGCAACGCCCAACATCACCGGCTCCTGCGGCAGCGGCACGATTACCGCCGCAGCCTTAAGCAGCACCATCACACTGTCCGGCGGAACTCTCACCGTGTCACCGGCGGCAGGCTCAACTTGCACTTTCTCGGTAGACGTGACCGGCACGATCCCGGGAGCCAAGAGCAACACCACCGGCGCAGTCACCTCCACGGAAGGCGGAACCGGCGCGGCCAGCAACACCGCCATCCTCACCGTAGAAGCGCCGCCGACCATCGCCAAAGTTTTCACTCCCGCGACGATCGCGCTGAATGGAACTACCTCGTTGCAGTTCACCCTTACCAATCCAGCGGCTAACACCGCCGCGCTGACCGGAGTTGCGCTCACAGACTCGCTGCCCGTGGGATTAACCGTAGCCAACGCTTCCGCCACGGTCTGCGGCGGCACTTTGACCACCACCGCTCCGACGGGCATTACCCTCGCGGGCGCGACGATTGACGTGAACAGCCAGTGCCTATTCAGCGTGACGGTCACCGGCGCGGCATCGGGCAACTACACCAACACCACCGGAGCCGTCAGCTCCACCAACGGTGGCTCTGGCAACACCGCCACCGCCAACCTCACCGTCGCTGCTCCGCCCAACATCGTTAAGTCCTTCAGTCCCGCCAGCATTCCCGTGAACACCGCCAGCACCCTCACCTTTGTCATCACCAATCCGAACACCACCGTTCCGCTCACCGGCGTCGCGTTTACCGACACTCTCCCGAATGGCGTCTTCGTGAACGCGGCGCCCGTTGGTACTTGCGGCACCGGCACGGTCTCCGCGCCAATCGAAAGCAGCACCATCACTCTCGCTGGTGGGACGCTCACCCCCGGTTCCTCCTGCACTTTCTCTGTGAGCGTATTCGCGATCAGCGCCGGAGCGAAAATCAACGCTGTTACCGTCACTTCCAATGAAGGCGGCCCGGGCAACACCTCCAATGCCACTCTCACCGTGGTCGCCCCGCCAACCTTCACCAAGTCCTTCTCTCCCGCCACCGTGGCCGTAAACGGCAGCAGCACCCTCACGTTCATCATCACCAACCCGAACGCCAGCGCGCTGAGCGGAATAGCCTTCAGCGACGGCTTGCCAGCCGGCGTCGCCGTATCCGCCATCCCCGCGATCACCGGCGGTTGCGGCAGCGGCACCGTCACCGCCGCAGCCGGAAACGGTTTCATCACCCTCTCGGGCGGCTCGCTCACTGCGGCTCCGTTGCCTGGCTTCACTTGCACTTTCTCCGTCAGCGTCACCGCTACCTCTCCCGGCAACAAGAACAACACCGCCGGACCCATCACTTCGACCGAAGGGGGAACCGGCGCGACCAGCAACACCGCGCTGCTTACCGTTGTCGCTCCTCCGACCATCGCCAAAGCCTTCGCCGCCGCCAACATTCCTTTGAACGGCACCACTTCCTTGACCATCACTCTGGCAAACCCCGCCGCCAACACCGCCGCTCAAACGGGAGTAGCCTTCACGGACAACTTGCCCGCAGGAATCGTCGTTTCCGCGCCCAACGCTTTAACCAACACTTGCGGCGGCACCGCTACGGCCGCATCCGGCAGCGTTATGCTCACCGGAGCCGCCATCCCCGTGAACGGCACCTGCGCCGTTACGCTCAACGTCACCGGAACCATCTCGGGTAGCTATACCAACACCACCGGAACCGTCAGCTCCACCAACGGCGGCACCGGCCTCACCGCTTCCGCCAACCTCACCGTCGCCAGCCCGCCGGTCATTACCAAAACATTCGCTGCAGCCACCATTCCGCTGAACGGCACTCCCACGACGCTGACCTTCAACATTCAAAACCCCAACGCCGCCGTAGCCCTGACGGGCATCGCGTTCACTGACCTGCTCCCGCCAGGTCTCGCGGTGGCCACGCCGCCGAACTTGACCAACACGTGCGGTGGAACTGCCACTGCGGCTGCGGGCTCAGGTTCAGTCAGCTTGTCGGCCGGAACCTTGGCCTTCAGCGCCTCCTGCGTGGTCTCCGTCAGCGTTCAAGGCACTACTGCGGGCGCAAAGATCAACAGCGTTCAGGTGAGCTCCACCGAGGGCGGCGCCGGCAATACTTCCAATGCCACGGTTACCGTCGATGCTCCGCCGGTCATCACCAAGACTTTCGGCGCAGCCAGCATTCCGCTGAACGGTTCCACCTCGCTCAGCTTCACCATCCAGAACAACAACACCACCACCTCGCTCTCCGGAATCGGTTTCACGGACACGTTGCCGGGCGGGCTCATCATCTCCACTCCCAACACTCTGGTCGGCACTTGCGGTGGTGGAACTATCATCGCTGTGCAAGCGACCAATCTCATCAGCCTCTCCGGCGCCACTCTCGCGCAAAGCAGTTCGTGTACTTTCAGCGTCAACGTCACTGGAACGGCGGCTGGCGCGCAGAACAACACCACCAGCGCGGTAACCTCCACCGAAGGCGGCAATGGCGGAACAGCTTCGGCCAGCATCAACGTGCTCGCGCCGCCGGCCATCGCCAAAACCTTCAATCCCGCGGCCATTCCGTTGAACGGCACCACGCTGCTCACCTTCACCATCACCAACCCCGCGGCCAACCCCGCGGCTCTTACCGGCGTGGCCTTTTCAGACACGCTGCCCACCGGCCTCACGATCGCTACTTCCTCCGCAACCGTTTGCGGCGGCACGCTCACCACCACAACGCCCACAGCCATCGCCCTCGCCGGAGCCACCATCGCGGTCAACACCCCATGCGTGTTCAACGTGACCGTCACCGGAGCCGCTGCCGGCAACTTTACCAACACCACCGGAACCGTCAGCTCCACCAACGGCGGCGCCGGCAACGCCGCCACCGCGAACATAAGCGTTGCGGCCCCGCCAACCATCACCAAAGCTTTCGGCGCTGCCGCCATTCTGCTGAACGCCTCCACTTCGCTCACCTTTACCATCACTAATCCGAACACTTTGCCGCTCTCCGGCGTAGCCTTTATCGACAATCTGCCCGCCGGTCTCGTCGTCAGCACGCCCAACGGACTCACGGGCGCTTGCGGCGCCGGCGCCGTTGCCGCTTCGTCGAATTCTGGGAGCATCGTTCTCTCCGGCGGCACGCTCGCTGCCAATGCTTCCTGCACCTTCAGCGTCAACGTCACCGGAACCGCTCCGGGCGCGCTGGCCAACACCACCGGCCCGGTTTCCTCCACCGAAAGCGGCCCGGGCACCGTCAGCAACACCGCCACGGTTACCGTACTCGCGCCGCCCTCGATCGCTAAAGCCTTTGGCGCTGCGAGCATTCAGCTCGGTTCCAATACCAGCCTCACCTTCACCATCACCAATCCCAACACCACCACCGGACTCACCGGCGTAGCCGTTACCGACTCTCTCCCCGCCGGCCTCGTGGTCAGCACGCCTAACGGTCTCACCGGTACATGCGGCGCCGGAACCATTACTGCGGCCGCGACCACCATCACCCTCACCGGCGGTGCCATCGCCGCCAGCGGTACCTGCACCTTCGCTGCAAATGTCACCGCCATCGTCGGCGGCACTCAGGTCAACACCACCAGCGCGGTCACTTCCGCCAACGGCGGCACCGGCAACACCGCCACCGCTACTCTCGTCGTCCTGGCTCCGGATCTCACCATCTCCAAGACGCACATCGGCAATTTCAAGCAAGGGCAGACCGGCGCGATCTACACCATCACCGTAACCAATAGCGGAGCTGCGCCCACCAGCGGCACGGTCACCGTCACAGACACTCTCCCAGCCAGCCTCACCGCGACCGCGTTCGCCGGCACTGGCTGGACTTGCACTCTCACGCCGCTCTCCTGCACCCGCGCCGATGCCTTAGCCATCAACGGCGCCTATCCCGCGATCATCCTCACGGTCAACGTTTCCGGCGTCGCTCCGGCTACCGCCACCAACACCGCTACCGTATCCGGCGGCGGCGAAACCAACACCGCCAACGACACTGCCACCGACGTCGCCACCATCGACGTCGTGCCGCCAGACTTCTCCATCGCCGCCGCACCGGCCTTAATCACCGTCAAATCCGGCCTGCCAGCGGACTACACCATCACGCTCACGCCGCTCAACAATGCTCCGTTCTCCACCGCCATCACCCTCAGCGCCGCCGGCGTGCCTGCTAACACCAGCATCATATTCCAGCCGGCCACTGTCACACCCGGCACCACCGCCGCTACCAGCGCGTTCCTGCTCAGAACCTCCGCAGACGATCCGTTCCTCGCTGGGAACACCCGCGGACATTCAGCTCCGCTCTTCGCCGTCGGTATGCCGCTCGCCGGAATCCTTTTCTTGGGCTTCGGCTTCCGCAGAAAACGCTGGCTCAACGGAAATTCACCCTTGGTCATGCTCTTCCTCTTCCTATGCATGGGCTTCGGCCTCTATGGATGCGCCACCGCGGGCTCCAGCTTCCGCAACATCGGCACGCCTCCCGGCACTTACACCATCACCGTAACCGGCACCGCAGGTGCCGTTACGCACTCCACCACCGTCACTTTCACGGTGACGCCATGACGCACCACGAAAGCACAGCGAAAGGGATAAACACGATGCGCATTGTCTCCTCGAAAGCTCCAGCCTTGGTCTGGTCCGCGCGTTGCCTCGCCTTATTCTTGCTCGCTCTCGCTTCCGCCGCGCCCGCGCTCGCCCAGTGGACGCCCTACGCCACTCCCGCCTACGAAGTCTCCGGAGCCTTCTCCTACGTCCGCGCAGATTCCAACAATTCCGGCGGGTTCAATCTGCTTGGCGGAAGCGGCGAATTTACCTATCACGTGCGCCAGTGGCTGGCGCTCACGGCCGACGGCGGCGGCTACCACTTTCGCGGACTTCCCACCGGAATCAGCAGCACCATGTACACCTACGCCGCCGGCCCGCGCATCACTTTCCGCAACTACCGCCGCATGACGCCGTTCGTTCAAGCGTTGGTCGGCGGCGGACGTCTCACTGCCAGCAGCGATAACGTTCACGCCGCCGAAAACAGCGTCGTCTTCCTCGCCGGCGGCGGAATCGACGTGCCGCTCTCCCGCCGCTTCGCCATTCGTGCCGTTCAGGCAGACTACCTGCTCACCAGGTTCTCCCTCGCTAACGGTTCTTCCGCCAGCCAGCACAATCTCCGCCTATCCTTCGGCGTAGTCTTCCGCTTCGGCGATAGATAGGACAGTAGCCGTCCTCGCAATCGCATCCGCACAGGTCCAGCCGCGCCCAAACTACGTCTGCTTCACGCTCTTGGAGTCGATCGTATTCCGCCCCTCCGCAATTCGTTGTTTCGACCGTTGGCGTTGACATCCCTTCGCATTCGCGCGTACTTTGTCTGGAGCCGGTTCAACGGAGGATGCGATGCATCGAACAATCGTGGCAGTGGCAGCGGCATGCGTTTTTGTGTTTTGTGTTTTCGCGCAGGACGCCGAGGACAAGCCCGCGGTGTTGCACAACGCCAGCGCCAAGTTTGGGCCCATTCCAGGTACCCCCGACTGCCTGACTGCGGCGCCGCAGCACGGCGATCCCGCCAAAGGCCCATCTGTGTTACTCCTGAAATTCGAGCCCGCCTGCGTGATTCCCTGGCACTGGCACTCCCTCAACGAAACGCTGTTTCCGGTGAACGGTTTGCTGCAAGTCACCGGCAAGGGCGAAAAGCCGCAAGTCATTGCTGGCGGCGACTACGCGTACATGCCCGCCAAGCACGTGCACCAGGCCAAATGCGCCGGCACCAAGCCCTGCACCGTGTTCCTGCACTCCGACGGAATCTTCGACCTGCACTACGTCGACAAAGCCGGCAACGAGATCACGCCAGACGTGGCGCTTGCCGACGTCAACAAGCCGGTCGAGAAGCCCGGCGCCAAGCCCGCTCCCAAGCCCTAGCTCACTAGCTTCGCCAACGTGCCCATATATAGGTGCATCCTTGTCCTCGGGCGGCTCAGTTTCCGGCGCTGGCTGCGCGGCGATGCATGGCGTGGTCGAGCGCCAGCTTTTCTGTCGGCGTGAGCGCGCGGGTGGTGCCCTTGGGCAAATCCGCCAGCGCGAGTGGACCGATGGCTACGCGAATCAGGCGCAGCACCTCGATCTTGCGGTGCTCGAACATCCGGCGGATCTGGCGGTTCTTGCCTTCGTCGAGCGTGATTTCAAGCCACGAATTCTTTTCGCCGCTGCGCAGAATTTCCGCGCGCTTCACGCGCAGCGTTTCGCCGTCTTCGACCGCGAATCCGGTTTGCAGCTCGTGCAGCAGCGCATCGTCCGCAACCGTGCCAATTTGCACGTGGTAGATCTTGTCGAGATGCGTTTCCGGCGCGGCGATTTGCGCGGCCCACTCCGAATCATTCGTCAGCAGCAGCAAGCCTTCGGAAGCCAAGTCCAGCCGGCCGACGGGCCCAACCCACGGCGTTCCGGCCGGAAGCAGCGAATACACGGTGTCGCGGCCTTTCTCGTCCTCCGCGGTGGTCACGATGCCGCGCGGCTTGTTCAGCAGCAAATAGATTTTCGCTTCGGCTTGCAACGGCTTGCCGTCGATCTCGATGCGGTCTTTGCCGAGTTTCACCGGCGTTTCCGGGTCGCGCCGCGCCGCGCCGTTGAGTTGAACGCGTCCAGCGCGAATCAGCTCGCCGGCTTGCGAGCGCGAGCAGTAGCCAAGTTTTGAGAGCGCGCGCGCCAAGCCGATTTTTCTCCCGGAATTTTCAGAACGTGCACGTTCTCGACGGGCGCGCTTTTTCGGCGGACGCTTCATATTCCTTTCACTGAACTGCGCACGGCCACAATGGCTGTGCCACTCTTGCCAGGCTAAAGCCTGGCCCTACATTTGCGAGCCTCGCTGGCCGGGCTAAAGCCCGGCGCCTACATATGGAAGCAGTCAGCTCTTTTTCGGTGCGTCGCTCGGTTTCTCGCTTTCTTTTTCCGGGTGCTTTACTTCGCCGTAGCGCGCGGCGAGCCAGGCGCGCAGTTCCTTGGGATTGTAATGGAACGGGCCCATGCCGCCGCGGTAGCCGATGCGGCCATTCTCTTCGATCACGTAGAGACGCTCCGGCCACGCGGAATAGGCGTCGTTCGCGGCGTTAGTCATGTCGTCGATGCCGAAGGGCACTGGATAGTGGAAGCGCTGGATGAAATCGTTGGCGATGGTGACGCGGCCTGCGAGATTTTTCGGCTGCGCGTAGCAGACGTCGTCTTTCAGGTTCGATTTCATCTGCCATTCGTCGGTGGGATGCGCTTCGCGGACGTAGATGGTCAGGAAATCGGCGTGGTCTTTGTAATCGTTGAAGATTTGCACGATGTCGCCGACCTGGCGACGGAACGGCGGTCAAGTGTAGCTGCCGAAGACGAGCACCAGCGGGCGGCCGCCGGTGCGCTCGCGGATGTGGAAGCGGCTGGCGCCATCGAGCGCGACGAGGCGCGCGTCGGGCGCGTCATCGCCGACCTTGAGCGTGCCGCGGTGCATGTGCGGCAGCGCGTAACGCACCATGCCGTAAGCATCCCTTGGGCTGCCCGCCATGAACGAGAGCGCCGCGAACGCCGCCAGCAGCAGCAAAGCGATTACGCCAAGCGTCCATTTCCAGAAGCGGGTCATTGCGCTTCACTCCTTCGCGGTCTCAAGTGCTTGACCTTTCCTTGTCGCGGCGCCCGCCGCGGCTGGCTGCGCCAGCGTTCGCCGCCGCCCAATTCTCTCAAGGACTTGGGATCTTGCCGAGATGGGGCGCAGCAGTGCTGCGCCCCTACGAGGCGTGTTGGCGCGGAAGTTAGCATCGGCGATCGCATGGCGACATAGTGCATTTGCATTAGGAGCGCCCATCCTTGGCTAAAAGCTCGGTGCGCTTCTCCCGGTAGCGGGCCAGGGCGCGCTCGATGATGGTGAGCGCGGCGTACGCGGGGAGGATTTCATCGACCTGGACTTGCTTGCCTTCGAGCAACTTGTAGTCCTGGAAGAAACGCCTGAGCACGAGCAAGCGGTGCGGCGGAAGATCGCGGGCTTCGAGATAGTCGCTGAATTCGGGATCGTTGGTGGCCACGGCGATGATTTTGTCGTCGGTGGCGCCGGAATCGATCATGGTCATCACGCCGATGGCGCGCGCTTTGATGAGCGAGAGCGGCTGCACCGGCTCCTGGCAGAGGACCAGCACGTCGAGCGGATCGTTGTCTTCGGCGTAGGTCTGCGGGATGAAGCCGTAGTTGGCGGGATAGAAGACCGCGGAATGGATGATGCGGTCGACGCGCAGCAAGCCGCTGACTTTATCGAGCTCGTACTTAACGTTCGAGCCCAGCGGAATCTCGATGACCGCCTGGAAGTCGCGCGGAAGCCCGTTCCCGGGAGTTACGTCATGCCATGCGTGGAACACAGAGGATCCTTAAAGTTGGAGTTGGCGCGTACGCGACCATTATCGCTTGTGAGGAGGTAATGAGGTAGCGAAGTAAGGAGGTAAAGATCGGGAGCCGGTTAACACAGGATTTGGGGCGAGTTCCAAAATGGGAGAGAGGCTGTTGGTGGCGCACCCGCGGTTTTTGCAAAGAGGCGGGAAGTGATTGAAAGGGAAGGAGATGCGCTGCGCTCTTTTGCAGCAGTGTGCAGAAAGTGCAAAAGAGCGGGGAGTTAGGGATGGAGTGTGGGGGAGTTAGACGTACAACCGGGCGGCGGGACATAAAGAAGGCGGGCGCGGATGGGATCCGTACTCGCAATAATGACCCATTATACCATATTTTTGGGATTTGTCAAGTGGTATCTACTAAGTGGTTTGTCTTCTGAAGGATAGGGAAAGGCGGGCGGGAGAAGTGGGTCGAAAAGGCGCTTGAAAGTCGCCCTGCAGGGGCCGGAAGCTCTGGGAAAATGGTAGGAGGGGGGACGAGGCTACGCGGCAAGCCTGAGGGTGCACCAATCGCGGAGCAGGGGTGGGAATTCGTCATCAAAGGCTTCCAATGATCGTGTCCTTGGTTTTGGGAGCAATGTAATGTTTGAAAGCCCTCTCAAGGAACTGATCTCTTCGCTTAATCGCGTACGGCTCGACCGAGGCTTGGGAAATGTACTTCTGAAACTCTTCCAGGATCACCGAGTTTTCAGGCTTCTCAAAGTGGCTTAGCAGCTTCAGATTGATCTTTATCGCGTCGAGTAAAGCGACGAAAAACTCGACAAAGCGGGGCGCCAGGCGGGATTCCTTCCGAAGATACAGCCCTTCGACAAAGAGGTACGCCGAGACGGCGACAGCCCTGCTCGAAATGCTACTGGCATTTTCTTCGAACCGCTTGTCCAAGAGCTGGAGAACCTCTCTTATTCGCTCGAGATTCTCGTCCTTGTCGTCCAGCTTCGCCTTGTCTTTGAAAAAGTCTTCTAGATCGTCGTACCGTGCTCTTACGAAATTTCCCGTCTCGTTACGCGCAAACGAGTTGATACAAATCTGCGCGAGAGTAAACTGTCGCGAGAATCTCTTTTCTGACAACTTCGTGCGGCAAAGGAATGGCGCGTCCCTTCCCATTTCGTCGTAAACGAAGTCCCGAAGGGTCCCAGAATGTGTCTTCAGCAACTCCCCGGAGTTGAGCCTAACTCCGAGTTGCAGTCGCCTGAATATTTCCTTGATGAACTCTTCTTCGAGGTTTCCCGGATAAATTACGAACGACAATTCGAAATCGTCGATCTTTTGAGCGAGCGGGGGAAGCTCCTTCTTGAGGCGTTTGTAACTATAGCGTTCCTCGGTAATCGTGACCGTCAAAGGGTGGTCCCGGGACTGCTCGGGCTTAAGGAAGTTTAACAGGGCGGTCATCCGTTGCTTGCCATCTATGCATTCGTAGTCGAAATTTTCGCTATCTCTTACTCGGGCGAGGTAGATTTTTGGAATATCAATGTTTTTGACAATCGAATCGAGGAGCTTTTCTTGGTCTTCTCGCGACCATATTTTCTCGCGTTGGTAGTCAGCATCTAGATCTATCCGATAGATGTAGTCGTCAATAAAGTCCTTTACTCTGATGGACTTTAGCTCTCTTGTCGTGTGAAACTTGCTTTTCATGGCCATGGTGTGTTGTGGCTCACTTGATAGCAGCCTTCAAGTATTTCGTGTGATTCTTACCACCTTTGATCATGCCATCGATCTTGTACTTCAGCCATACTTTGAAAGGGTTCTTGGAATCCGGCTCGGCAATCATAGGTCCTTGTATCTCCGCGAGCGTCTTAATCTTCGGAAAAAAACCGTAGTTGTTCCTGATCTGCTCGCCCAGTCTCGGAGAACCGATGATTTCCATATCAAACGCATCGCGTCTTTCCAAGTGTGCTTTGAACAACAAATCAATTAGATGTGCGTCATTTTGACTCAACGAACAGCCGATAACGCGAAGCGTGTCGCATTCTATGAGAGTTTCAAGTGCACGGTTCCAAATGAAAGCGTAGGGTGCATGTAGATAATTCTTGTTCGCTCCCAAGGGAATGATTTCAATTCTCCTGAATCTGCCGCGTATCTCTTGCTTCCTCCAATTGAAAGAGCCATGCAGCTTCAGTAGGGGGAGGGCCTTTTGGGCGGGGGCGTTTCCTTCGAGAGAAAAACAGTAATTCGGATTGCCGTAGTATTCCCCGTAGGCTCTGTCCAGGACATCGTCGTAGTTCAAGGAAATCAGGCCGGTCACTCTTTCTTGAGGGAGTACCGAGCGATGTCTGTGTAATTCAAAAAGCGCCTTGTGCAGGTAAAATCGATCCGTTCTTGGCCTGGTTAGAATAGACTCTATATCTCTCCGCACTAAGTCCTTTAGCGTCTGGGTTTTGTACTCCCAGCCATCGATTTTGCTCTGTTCGACAAGGCTTATTAATAGCTCTATGTTGGGCGACCCTGATGTTGCGGAAACTGTCTCCAAGTCCTTCACATACTTGTCATCAGCGCCAGCTCTCTCTATAACTCTTCGAGAGACATCTCTCATCAAGAGCCCTCGTCCTTTCTCAACTAGAGTCGAATCGAGGTTGTCCAATTCAGCGTGGGTGGCGCCGGCGCCGAATAGGTACACAATTTTCTTGGGTCTGGCTTGTTGCATATCACGACCAATGCCAGCATGGCACACTAACGCGCAATCTTGTCAGCAACGCGACAAAGTTCAGTCTTTCACTTTCTCCGAAGCAATCGCCGTGGCAAGGAGAGACGAAATAAAGGTCTCGAAGCAGAGTTCGGGCGCGGGTTCGATGTACTCGCCCTTTCTTCCGCGGCGCGCGTCGGACCTGAGGAAGCATGCAGCGTCGTAGAGTCTTTCGCGGACCAATTTCGTTAGCAGGATTTCGTATCGCTTCGAGTAGGAAGCGTCTTTGAATTCGGGAAAGACCTTGAAGTGGGGTTCTTTCGCTCTTACTGGCCGCAGCGAACCAGGCGCGTCCTCGAGTAGCATCAGGTAGCCGAGCCACGGCCGGGCAGAGGGTTTGAACGCGCCTTCGCGATAAGCTGCCCAGATGTCCGTCGCGCTGCCAATCGCTTCCTCGGTGCGATTGTTGTAGTTGTTTCCGAAGGAGCCGATGTGCGACTTGAATTCTATTCCTGCCAGTAGCTTTCCACGGGAAACGACGAGCAAATCCCAGCGCTTCTCAGGCCGATACCATCCTGGAAGCTCGATTCTTTTTTCGCAGTACACATCGGCTTTCTCCAACCCGTTTTCGCAGAGCAGATTCTTAACCAAGGCAACAAAGCCGTCCATTTGCCGCCCGCCAGTGACCGCACCCCGCGACCCGGCGTCTCGCAAGCCCGTCGCTGTGCCTTGTTTTTTCTGCTGGGATTTTCGCGTGGTCCAGAAGTGTTGGATGGCAGCCTGCAGATCTCTTTCGATCTTTGGATTCAAGGCCATCGCTGCGTTACTCGACTGCGGAAGCGTCGATTCTTGTGCTCCCGAACAGCGACGATGTATCAGCTGAGATCCGTTTCTGCGCCTGCTCGAAGTAGTGAGGGTCGATCTCGAAACCGATGCTGTTCCTGCCCCACTTTGCAGCCGCCACAGTCGTTGTTCCGGTCCCCATAAACGGATCCAGAATAACGTCTCCTACAAAGCTGAACATGCGGATGAGCCGTTCCGCAAGCTCGACAGGATATGGCGCTGGATGTTGCCTGGTGGAAGCGCCGGTTAATCCGGACCAGATTTGCTGGAACCACTTTTTGTGGTTATCTGCTGAGATCAAACTGAGCACCTTGGTGGCAACATCGGGCGCTCGATAGCCGCCTGGCTTTCGCTGCATCAAGATAAACTCGATGTCATTCTTGATTACCGCGTTGGGCTCGTAAGGTTTTCCCAGGAAGCCAGCGCCCCCGTCGACTTCATAGGCTGCGTTTGCAATCTTGTGCCAGATTATGGGCGCCAGATTATCGAACCCGATTCGCCGGCAGCGCTCCTGGATGGAAGCATGCAACGGCACGACGGTGTGACGTCCCCCATTTTCCCGACGCGAAAGGCATACATCACCGACAACGCAGATAATTCTTCCGCCGGGCACCAGCGCTCGCCAGCAATGCTGCCATACGCGATCGAGTTCGTTAAGAAATTGGTCATAGTCCTCGATGTGGCCCATTTGTCCATCGGAATCGCGATACTCCTTGAGTGTCCAGTACGGCGGCGACGTCAATACCAAGTGCACGCTTTCTGATTGGACGGCGGCCATTTTTCTTGCATCGCCCAGAATTATCCGGTGTTCGGTGGGTACCTCGTGAACGGCCCTTTCGATCAACGAAACAGCCGCCGCATCCTTTGCCAGGCGGGGAATTGCGGTTTGTACGCCATCCAGTTCGCGGAGTTCTTGAGGCACATACTCGGACAAGTCTAGCGGCTGCAGAAACAAGTGCGAGCTATTCTTCTCTCTTTTCGCCGCCATGCCCATGAGATTCAGATGGCCTCGAAGTGCGAGCAGTAGTATATCCGAACCTTCCGCGTCGTGCGTTGTGGGTGGGGGCGTGATAGGCTGCGCGCGCGATTTTAATTCGAGGAGAGTGGCGATGAGGGGTCTTGGGCGATGGGTGGGGTTGGTTTGTGGAGTGGCGTTCTCGATTGTGGCGGGGTTGGTTGGGGCTAGGCAATCCTCGGCGCAGGTCTCGGCGGGGGAGTTGGATGCGGTGGCGCGGCGGGTGATTGCGGAGGAGCGGGTGGCGGGGGCGTCGGTGTTGGTGGTGCGGCGAGGCGAGGTGCTGCTACATGCTGGGTATGGGTTTGCGGATTTGGGGTTGGAGGCGGCGGCGAAGGACGAGACGGTGTATCACGTGGTGGGGCCGATGCTGCCGTTTACGGGGATTGCGGTGATGCAGTTGGTGGAGCGCGGGAAGATTTCGCTGGATGATGAGATTGCGAGATTTGTGCCGGAGTTTCCGATGCAGGGGCATCGCGTTACGGTGCGGCAACTGTTGAATCACACTTCGGGGATTGTGGATTATCACTATTTGGGCGATGCGATTGAGGCGACCAGCCGGCAGCCGAAGGCGCTGGACGAAGTGATGGCGCTCTATGCGGGGAAGAAATGGGTGAATGAGCCGGGGAAAAAGTGGGATTGGTCGATTTCGGGATTTCAGTTGCTGGTGACCATTGTGGAGCGGGTGAGCGGGGAGAGTTTTGCGGGGTACGTGCAGAAGAATGTTTTTGAGCCGGCGGGGGTGAAATCTACGACGTATTGCGATGATTTTTCTTTGGTGCATGGGCTTTCGCATGCGTACCGGCATTTCGAGAAAGGATTTGTGCCGGCGTATGAGAATGACATGGCGTACAACGCGGATTTGCGCTTTTGCAGCACGGTGGGGGACATCTACGCGCTGTGGCGGGCGATTCCGGAGAAGAAGCTGGTGAAGCCGGAAACGTTTGCGATGATGACGACGCCAGAAGGCGCGGCGGCGCATATGAGCGCGGCTGATCCTAAAGCGGCTTATGGGTTTGCCATGATTTTGAATCATGAAGAGGAGCACCGGCGGATTGGTCAACATGGGTCGCTGCTGGGGTACAGCGGAAGCTTGTACGATTTTCCGGAGGATGGGTTGACGATTGTGGTGCTGACGAATACGGAAGGGCAGAACGCGTACGCGATTTCGCGGGCGTTGTCGCGGGCGGTGCTGGGATTGCCGGCGTTGCCTGCGGCTGCGAAAGCGCCGGAAGAGGCGAAATTGGAGGATCGCGCAGTGTTGGCGGAAGAACGCGGGGCGCTGGCAGGGACGTTTGTGCTGAAGCTGGAGCATTTGACGGATGGATTGCACGATTCGTTCGAGCAGTACCGGCGGACGTATCGCGTGTTCGACGAAGATGGGCGGCTGATGATTCAGGCGCTGGGCGAAGGCCCGGAGCGCTTATTGAAGCAAGCGGATGGTGGGTTCGCGATGCGGACTGCGCCTCGCGAGCGCATTACGTTTGCGATGAAGGATGGGCGCGCGGCGAGTATGAAGATCGATCCGTCCGGATTCGGCGTGCCGATGTCCGGTGAACGCATCGGCGCGGGCGACCCGAAAACGTTTCACGAGCAATTGCGGTGACGCGTTTTCGTTTGCTCGTTTCGTTTAGACCCACACCGATTTTGCGGAGCGATCAGCGTTTCGGCGAAATGAGTTTGGCTACGTTGACCGAGTTCGGGTCTTGCACCAGCACGGGCGTATCGAAGAAGCGGTTGCCGGCGATGATGTTGCCGGAGGAGCCGGTGTCTTTCAGGATGCCGATGGCGGCTTCGGTGATGACGTTGCCGGTGACGATGTTGTTGTTGCCGGAGAGGAAGATGCCGGACTCGGCGCCATTGAAGACGTGATTCTGGCGGACGCGCGACTGATCGCCCTGGACGCGAATGCCGTCGAAGACGCTGGTGGCGAAGGTGGTGTTTTCCTCGATCTCTGCGTTATTGGCATCGACAAAGATGTTGACCTGGCTGATGCCGGCAGTGTTGCCGGAGATTTCCACGCCGTCGGACTGCGTAACGAGAATGTTGGTGGCGACGGCGGTACACGTGGCTACAGCAGTGCACGGCGCCCAAATATTGTTGGTCACGACGTTATCGGAAATGGATCCGCCAGCGCCGAAACCGATTTGAACGCCGTTCTGTGCCGCCCCGGTGGTGGAGCCGACGCCGGTGACGACATTGCGGTGAATGATCGCGATGGTTCCTTTTTCATCGGCGGTGATGCCGTTCTTCTGAAAATCGTGAACGGTAGAGTGTTCGATTTCGACTTTCGAGACGCCGCCGCTGCCGCTTTGCACGAAGATGCCGGTGCCGCTCTGGCAGCCGTTGAGCGCCGCGGCTAGTTTGAAATTGCGGACGGCGACGTGGTCGAGCTCGCCGGAAGCGTTTTGAAACGAGATGCCGATGAGGTCCGGCGCGCATTCGGAGATGCCGTTGTTCGCGCCGTCGACGGTCAGGCCGGAGATGGAGACGCCGGTGGTGTTGGCGACGAGCAGCGCGGTGGCGATAGGAGCGGCGTCGAAGAGGCTGGTGGTGTTTGCTAGCATGGCGGAAGGCATCAGGATGGCGCCGTTGTCGGCATCGATGTCGAGCGGCTTGCTGATTTTCACTTGCTCTGCGTAGACGCCCTTGCAGATATGAATTTCGTCGCCTGGAGAAGCGGCGTCGACGGCGTCCTGGATGCGCGTGAAGCCGGCGTTGGGGCACTGGACTTTGTCGTCATCGACGACCAGGCGCGCGTGATGGGCTGGGATGGCCGAGGCGGTGGTTGGCCAAACGAAGGCCGAGAGAAAAATCAGAAACAACGCGGAAGGGTATACGAGCTTGCTTTTCATTGGAATGTGCCTCGCTTTCCAGACTTTAGGAACCAGGGCCCAAGCGAGGTTGCAGCGGCTGGAATTGCACCCGAGGACCGAGGCCCGATTTTGCGATCACTCGCGAAAACGTGAAACCGGGGCTGGAATACGCGGAATATAGCAGGCCGGCGCGGTGCGGGCAATAGACCGCGCGCGCAGTTGCCCGCCCACTGCCACAAGGGCTTCCCCTTGATTATTGACAGGAGAGTGGGTAGAGTCCTGTCAACGAATTAGGGGAACAAATTCCGAGTCGGATGCGCACGGAAGGATTGGAGGAGTGGTGGGAAAACCGACGGACCTGGTGCAGGGAACGCTGGACCTGCTGATTCTGAAGACGCTGGCGCTCGAGTCGATGCATGGATGGGCGATTTCGCAACGCATTCGCGCGGTGTCGAAAGAAGTGCTGCAGGTGAATCAGGGCGCGCTGTATCCGGCGTTGCACCGGCTGGAGCAGAACGGGTGGATCAAAGCGGAGTGGGGCGAATCGGAGAACAATCGGAAAGCCAAGTATTACGCGCTGACGCGGGCAGGGAAGAAGTACATGGAAAAGGAAGAAGCGAATTGGGAGCGGTTGTCGGCGGCGATCGGGCTGGTGCTGAAGATCGGCTGAGCGGGAAGAAAAACTAACCGCGGGCACCTTAAGAACGTCGAGAAGAGTAGAACGGGCGAAAGTTAAGAGATGCGCTGGCTCGACAAAGTGCGGATGCTGACACGAACGCTGCTGCGGCGCGGAGCCGAAGAGCGCGAACTGGACGCCGAGCTGCGATTTCACCTGGAGCACCAGATTGCGCAGAACCTGGCCGCGGGAATGAGCGCAAGCGAGGCGCGGCGTGCGGCACAGCTGGATTTTGGGGGCGTGGAACAAATGAAGGAGGATTGCCGGGACATGCGCAAAGCCAATTGGATCGAAGACTTGCTGCAAGACATTCGCTACGCGGCGCGAATGCTGGTGAGCAGCCCGGGGTTCACGGCAGTGGCGCTGTTGACGCTGGCGTTGGGAATTGGCGCGAACACGGCGATTTTTTCGGTGGTGGACGCGGTGTTATTGAAGCCGCTGCCGTTCCGGCAACCGCAGAATGTGGTCGCGCTGTGGGAAACGGAGAGCGCGCCGGGATCGTTTCCGCTCAACGGGGGCGACTATCTCGATTGGCGGGAGCAGAACAAAACCTTCGAGGATATGACGCTGTATTCGTGGCCGAACAGCGCCAATATGAGCGCCAAAGACACTTCGGACGGGGCGGCGATCATTCGCGCACAAGCAAATTTCTTTTCGCTATTGGGCGTACCGGCACAAATCGGGCGCACGTTCGCAACGGGCGAAGACCAGAATGGTGGAAGCCACGTAGCGATTCTGAGCGACGCCTTCTGGAAGAAGCAATTTGGAGCGCGATCGGATATCGTTAGCGGCACACTGCGGCTGAACGGCGAGCCGTACACGGTGATCGGCGTAATGCCGGCGTGGTACCGCATGCAAACCGCCGACTTGTGGGTGCCGCTGGATATGGCCAAGGACAAGCTGGGGCCGCACGGAAATCATCAATGGAGAGCCATCGGGCGAGTAAAAACGGGCGTGACGCTTGCGCAGGCGCGCGCGGACTTGCACAGCATCGCGCAAGGCCTCGAGAAGCAGTATCCGGAGAACAATCGCAACGTGGACGCCATCGTCAAGCCGATGAAAGAGGATTTGATCGGCGATTTCTCGAGCCAGGTATTGATTTTGTTTGGAGCCGTCGCGCTGGTGCTGCTGATCGCTTGCGCAAACGTGGCGAATCTTTTGCTGGCGCGATCGACCAGCCGGCGCCGCGAAATCGCGGTACGCAACGCGCTAGGCGCCGGCCGCGGGCGGCTGGTGCGCCAGATGCTAACGGAGAGCCTGCTGCTGTCACTCGTGGGCGGAATGCTTGGCGTAGCCATCGCTTATGTTGGTGTAACGATCCTGCGCAGCTTGTTGCCGGCCACGATTCCGCAGCCGAATCCGATTACCGTGGGACTTCTGCCGCTGCTCTTCACGCTGGTGATCAGCTTGTTCGTGGGCGTGCTCTTCGGATTTGTGCCGGCGATGCAGTCCTCGTCCGTGGAGTCTACCGAAGCTCTGAAGCCGAAAGGGATGGCCGGAGACAGCGCCTCGAAGCGCGGGCAGTGGCTGCGCGATGCGCTGGTTGTCGGCGAGCTTGCGCTATCGCTGTCGCTGCTCATCGGCGCGGGGTTGCTGCTGAGAACCTTTGCGAACTTGCGCTCGACGGATACCGGAGTGCGCGGCGCCGGCGTGCTGACGGCGAGTGTGCTGTTGCCCGCAAAAAAATATGAGACCTTCGACCAAGGGCGCGCGTTCTATCTGCAGCTGCTGGAAAAGCTGCAAACCGCGCCGGGAATCCGCGCCGCGGCGATTACCACAAAACTTCCCATGCGCGGCGGCAACAACGGATACATCAAAATTCCCGGCCTCCAAGAAGAAGAGATGAGCGGGCCACTGGTGGAAACCACTTCCGTGCGCGGAGAGTATTTCAAGGCATTCGGCATACCGCTGCGGGCGGGGCGGGAGTTCCAGGCGCAAGACTACGAGCTGACCGCGAGATTCATGCGCGAATTCATCGCCACCAAAGCTCCTGAGGACCGCAACGCACTCGCCAAGAAATACGAACTGCCGGCGATCATCAACCAGACCATGGCTCGGACGTTTTGGCCGAAGCAGGAGGCGGTGGGCAAGGTATTCGAGAACTTTATTGTGTTCCGCGTTATCGGCGTGGTGGGCGACGTGAAGCAACAGGAGCTGCGCAGCGCGGCAATGCCGGAAGCTTATTATCCGCTGGAGTGGGACCTGAACAATCCGAATATACCGTATTCGATCGTAGTGCAGGGCAGCGCAGGCGGCGGCGAGGCTCTGACGGGCACGGTGCGGAGCGCGGTGCGATCGATGGACGACGGCTTGGCGGTGATGTACGTGCGCACCATGCCGCAGATTATTGCGGAGTCCATGCTGGGCACGCAATATGAAGCCGGGTTGCTCGGCACGATGGCGATTCTCGCGCTGATCCTGGCGGCGGTCGGCACCTACGGCGTGATGTCGTACATCGTTGGCCGGCGCACCAACGAAATCGGAATCCGCATGGCGCTGGGAGCTGCGCGCCCGCAGATTGTTGGCATGGTGCTGCGGCAGGCCGGTACGCTGGTGCTGCTGGGCATTGTGATTGGCTTGCTCGGCGCCGCGGCTGGAGCGCGGCTGATGCAGGGCCTGCTCGTGGGTGTGAAACCTGTCGATCCGCTGACGTACGGCAGCCTGGCAGGAGTGTTGGCAGGCGTGGCGCTGCTGGCGTGTCTGCTGCCGGTGCGGCGCGCCATGCGCGTCGACCCTATGGTGGCGCTCCGCTACGAATAATCTGCTGCAAGATTTCGAGCCGGCCGCGTTCTAACCGCAGGAGAGACGCATGCGGCACTGGCTCGGGCTTACGCTGGCTGGCATTTTCCTTTTTCTGGGTGCGCCATGGGGCGTTTACGCTTGCGATTGTGCCTATCCCGGCGCGCCCTGCAAGGCATTTGCCCACACTCCTTACGTTTTTTCCGGCAAGGTCACTAAGATCTCGACGATCACTATCAAGATGTCGAGTGGCGATCAATACCAAGATCGGCTGATCACCTTTGAGATCGGGCGCGCTTATCGCGGACTCGAAGATAAGAAGGTGACGGAAGTCGTGACCGGCTCCGGGGGCGGCGACTGCGGCTATGACTTTCGAGTAGGAGAGAACTACCTGGTCTACGCTTTTTCGCATCCTCCGACAGGCAAGCTGTACACCGGAATCTGCTCGCGCACGCGGCGCTTGGCGGAAGCGCGCGACGACCTGGACTATTTCGCGAAAAAGGACGATCCAGCGCATGGCGCGGGGATCGAAGGATGGGTTGAAGAGGAATCGCGCGGCCAGGACAACATTACCACCGAGGTGATTGGTCCGCTTAGGGGTGCTCGCGTGACCATCTCCGGCCGAGCGGGCCGCTGGACCGTAACCACCGGGGACGATGGGAGGTTTCAATTGTGGGGATTGCCGCCTGGGACCTATCGCGTGACGCCGCAATTCTCGCCGAAATTTGCCGACGACAGCCGGACCGTCACGTTGCAAGCGAAATCGTGCCAGGACATCCGCTTCCTCGCTACTCCGCCGCCGCGCAAGAGAACGCACTAGACAGTCTTAGGGCAGTGGCCAATTTTTGACCATTCGTTCAGTTGTGCCAGCCGATCTTTCCGGCCACACTGCTGCTCAGGGAGTGTCCCGCCCGGGACATTTTCGAGCGGTGAAAACCTACCAATGGCTTGGACAAAAAGCTCTACAATACTTGTTGTGTTTCTAATGGCGCTTGCGATTGCCGGGTGCGCGGGCGGCGTCTCGAAAGCAGTGCAGCCGCCGAATCCGCAGCCCGCGGGAGTCTCCGTCACCGTAACGCCGGCGACGGCAAATATTCGTGCCGGCGATTCTTTTACCTTTCAGGCCGTGGTTTCCGGGACGCAGAACAAAACCGTGAGCTGGTTCGTGAATGAGATCGCTGGCGGAGCCGCGGAAACAGGCACGATTGATTCTGGCGGGAACTACACGTCGCCGGCGACGCTGCCGAATCCCAACACAACTGCAGTGAAGGCGACCAGCGCGGCGGATGCTTCCGCCAGCGGCTCGAGCGCCGTGACGCTGATGAATCCGACGCCGGTGCTCACCGGAATCAATCCAGCCGCGGTGAATATCGGCAATTTCAGCGTGACGGTGACCGGAAGCAAGTTTGCTGCCGGCGCGCAAGTGCTCTTCAACGGCACGGCGCTGCCAACCACCGTGAATTCGCCAACGCAACTTACCGCCACGGGAAATGCGGCGGCAGTGGGCACGTTTACGATCAGCGTCAAGAATCCCGATCCGGGCAGCAGCACGTCACCCAGCGTGGACTTCCAGGTGCATGGGTCGACGCAAACAAGCTCTTGCAGCGGCATGTCCGTGGGTCCAGGAGCCAGCTTGAACGGATTCGTTCCGTTCCCAAGCGACAATCTGTGGAACAAAGATATTTCCGCCGCGCCGGTGGACGCGAATTCTGCGGCGCTGCTCGCGTTCATCGGGCCGGCGATCGGTTTGCATGCGGATTTCGGCGCGGGCCAAGTTCAAGGCTCGACGATCGGAATTCCGTATCAGATTGTGAATGGCCAGCAAGCGCTGACGAATATCAACTTCACGGCGTACGGCGCGGAGAGCGATCCGGGGCCCATGCCGATTCCGCTGAACGCGCCGATTGAAGGCTATCCGAATCCCGGCACCGGCGACCGTCATGTGCTGATCCTCGACACCGCGAATTGCTTCCTGTACGAGACGGACGGCTCCTATCCGCAAGAGAGCAGTTGGAACGCGAATTCCGCAGCCGTCTGGGATTTGCAGGCGAACGAGCAGCGCCCCTACACCTGGACCAGCGCGGACGCAGCGGGATTGCCGATTTTTCCGGGTCTGGTGCGCTACGAGGAAGTAGCCGTCGGCGAAATCAAGCACGCCATTCGCTTCACGCTGCAGCACAGCCGCGCGGCGTTTACGCCGCCGGCTTCGCACTGGGCCCCGAATTCATCGAGCGCCAGTGCCGCGCCGATGGGCATGCGCCTGCGCCTGAAAGCCAGCTTCAACATTTCCGCGTTCTCGCCGGCCAACCAGGTAATTCTAACCGCCATGAAAAAGTACGGGCTGATCCTGGCGGACAACGGCTCGTCCATGTTCATCAGCGGCGGGCCCGACGACCGCTGGGATAACAACGATTTGCATGCGCTGGGGAGCGTGACGGCCGGCGCTTTTGAAGTGGTGCAGATGAATCCAGTTTATACCGCCGCGAATGTGCCTGGCGGCGCCGCGCCGCAGATTACCAGCTTCAACGCGAGCGCCACGAGCATTTCCGCGGGCACGCCGGTGCTGCTCTCTTGGCGCGTTAGCGGAGCAGGCTACGTGATTGTTTCGCCCAGCGTCGGCGCGGTGCGCGGCACCAGCGTCAGCGTTTCACCGGGCGCCACAACGATTTACACGCTGTACGCGACCAATGCTTTCGGGCGCACCACTTCCACCGTCACCGTGACAGTGCACTAAGCGCCGGCGAAGCGTTCGGCGATTGCTCGTTCGCCTGCGCCAGAGCGGCTTGCGGCAACTCGCGCCGTTTGCTCCAGAAATACACCGCAAACACAATCGCCACCAACGGCAGCACGATTCCGAATTCGTCGATGTACCACGCCGTCTTTCCCGTGTTGCGCGTCATCGGCGTGAAGATCGCCTGTATATAAAGGTTGTGGCTGCCGTGCAAAATCGCGCCGGTCCACAAGCTGCCGCTTTTTAGCCGAATCCATGCGAACACAAAACTGATTGCGATGACCATCACGGTGAAGCACGTCAGGCCGTACCATGTGGGTGTCCCAGCGTTGTAATCGCCAAAAATCAACAAAGGATAGTGCCACAGCGACCAAATCACGCCGCTGATGAACGCCGTCGCCGTAAACGATGTCGTTTTTGAGAGTTCCGGAACGAGAAAGCCGCGCCAGCCGATTTCTTCGCCCAGCGCACTGGCTGTGCTGCGAATCAGCCCGTACACGCCGATCAGCACCACGCCAAGTGCCACGGAAAGCCACCGCGGGCCGCCCAGATGCACCATGCCTACCAGCGAATTCGCAAAATCGGGATTGCCGAATCCGCCGAGACCCAGCGCCCACACAATCGTGTAAGCGATGGTCGCGTACAGCAATGGAATGTACCAGCTCTGGATTTGATACTTGGTTTCTCCCCACTTCCAGCCCAGATCGGCGATGCTGCGCCCATTCAGCCGCAACGTCAGCATTCCCGCGAGCGCCGGGCACCACATCAGTCCCAATACGTAGAAGCCTCCGCCATAGCGCAGGCCCCCGGACCGGAATACCAGAAAATAGAAAAGGGAACTGAACAGGAAAACGAACGACACATACTGTGCAATTTGCACACGAGAACGCGCAGGCTGAGCCACCGTGCCTCCTAGAATGAAACAAACGTTACACTGGCGGAGCCCGGGATTCAAGGAAGCATTAAGAACGGCGAGTCAGCGTCGCGAGGTCAGGCCCGGGCTTTCTCGATCATTTCTTCCCAGATGCCTTTGGCTTTGAGGATAAGTTCGACCAGTTCGCGCGCCGCGCCTCTGCCGCCGACGGCTTTCGTGGTGTAGTGCGCCGCGAGTTTCACTTCTAGCGCGGCGTCGCCGACGGCCACAGCCAGTCCGACGCGCTTCATCACCGTCAGGTCCGGCAAATCGTCGCCGAGGTACGCGACTTGCGAATCCGTCACGCCGGTTTTCGCAAGAATATCTTCGTATGCCGGAATCTTGTTCGGCTGCTTCTCGTAAACAAGATCAACGCCCATTTCTTTCATGCGCCGCCGCAATGCCGGACTTTCGCGTCCGGTGATCACCCCGAGTTGCAGGCCGGCCGTGTGCGCGAGCGTCATGCCTTGGCCGTCGTGTGCGTCGAACGTCTTGATTTCCAGCGCGCTGCCGTCCGGTTGCGAAAGCAGCGTCACCGCGCCCGTAGTAATCGTGCCGTCCACGTCCATCAGCACCACCTTAATTTGCTTGGCGCGCTTGATCACGCTGGCGGGGATTCGTGCGGGCATCAGATGAGCTCCAGAGTCCAAAGATCGTGAAGGTGCACGACGCCGAGCACCGCGCCGGCTTCGTCCACCACCACCACCGAGGTAATTTTGCGTTTCTCCATCAGATTGAGCGCTTCGCTTGCCAGCACGTGCGGCCCGATGGTTTGTGGATTGCTCGTCATGCCATCGCCGGCACGCATTTCGAGCACTGCACCCCGATGTTTTTCCATCAGCCGGCGCAAATCGCCGTCGGTCACAATTCCTGCGAGTCGCCCATCGGGATGCGTCACTGTGGTCATGCCCAGCTTCTTTGCGGACATTTCGTGAAATACGTCCGGCATCGGCGTATCGAGTCCCACGCGCGGCAACGCACCGCCCGCATGCATCAGATTTTCCACGCGCAGCAATTTCTTTCCCAGGCTTCCCGCGGGATGCAGCGCCGCGAAATCATCAGGACGAAAGCCGCGCCGTTCCAGCAACGCAACCGACAGCGCGTCGCCGACCGCCATCGCCACCGTAGTGCTCGCCGTCGGCGCCAGATTCAGCGAACACGCTTCTTCACGCACGCTTACATCCACCGCGACTTCGCTGGCTTCACCGAGCGTCGATTTCGTTTTGCCGGTCAGCGTGATCAGCGGAATTTCCAGCCGCTTCAGCGCTTCCAGCAGCGCGATAATTTCCTGCGTTTCTCCGCCGTAGGACACCGCCAGCATCGCGTCGCCGCGCGCCAGCATCCCGAGATCGCCGTGCAGCGCTTCCGCCGGATGCAGAAAAAAGGACGGCGTGCCCGTGCTCGAAAGCGTAGCGGAGATTTTCCGCGCCACCAATCCAGACTTGCCCATACCCGAAAGCACCACACGCCCTTTGCAGGCAAACAGCAATTCGACAGCGCGCTCGAAGCTGGCATCCAGCCGCGTGAGCACATCGTTGATGGCTTGCGCTTCGATTTTCAGCACGCGGCGCGCCGTCTCGAGGCTCATGCCGGCTCCCATTTGCGCACGAGTTGTGAAATTTCCTTCAGCCGCGCCAGCAGGGCAGGGAGCTGCGCCAGCGGCAAAGCATTCGCGCCGTCAGAAAGCGCCGCCGCAGGATGGTCGTGTGTCTCGAGGAAAACGCCGTCCACGCAAGCAGCCACCGCCGCGCGCGCCAGGGGCTCGATGAATTCCGGCTGGCCTCCGCTCGCATGGCCCTGCCCGCCGGGCAGCTGCACCGAATGCGTCGCGTCAAATACCACTGGATAGCCAAGCTTTTTCAAAATTGGGAAGCTGCGCATGTCCACGACCAGATTGTGATACCCGAACGAAGCCCCGCGTTCGGTCACGACGATTTGCGTATTTCCCGTCGAAGCGATTTTCTCGACTACGTTGCTCATATCTTCCGGCGAAACAAATTGCGGCTTCTTCACATTGACCACCCGGCCGGTTTTCCCCGCCGCCACCAGCAAATCCGTCTGCCGCGCCAGAAACGCCGGAATCTGCAGCACGTCCGCCACTTCCGCCGCTGGAGCCGCATGCGCCGCTTCATGAATGTCGGTCAAGATGAGCAGCTTCAGCTGCGCTTTGATTTTCCCGAGAATACGCAAGCCTTCTTTCAGCCCCGGCCCGCGAAACGAAGTCACCGACGAGCGATTCGCCTTGTCATACGAAGCTTTGAAAATATACGGCACGCCCGCATCCGCGGCGATGCGCGCCACCGCTTCCGCGATCTTCATCGCGTGCGCTTCAGACTCGATCACGCACGGCCCCGCAATCAGAAACAGCGGGCATCCGCCGCCGATACGCAGTGAGCCGACATGGACTTCCTGCTTCGTATTCATTCGGGGAATTGAAGATAGCACACGCCGAGCTACGAAACCGAAGCTTGCGGCGCAGCGCCCATGGCCGAAGCGCGTGGCTGGTCGGTGGGCGAAGCATGTGGCGGCTGCGGCGCAGTGGGGTTCGCCGGCCGCGCACGATGTTTCCGCTGCTCCAGCGCCGCGCCAATGAACGCCGCAAACAACGGATGCGGCTCCAGCGGCTTGGACTTGAACTCCGGATGAAACTGGCAACCCAGAAACCACGGATGATCCGGCGCCTCGATAATCTCGACGTAATTGTCGTCCGGCGTTCGCCCGGTAATGCGCAGCCCGGCCGCCACCAGCGTCTTCTCATATTCGCGATTGAATTCGTAGCGATGCCGGTGCCGTTCGCTGATCTCGAGTTTTCCGTACGCTTTATGCGCAAACGAACCGGGCTCGAGTTTGCAAATCCACGCGCCCAGCCGCATGGTGCCGCCCATTTCGTCCACGCCCAGCAATTCGCGCAGTTTGTAAATCACGCGATTCGGCGTCTGCGGATCGAATTCCGTGCTGTCCGCCTGCTTCAATTGCGCAACGTCGCGCGCGTATTCGATCGTGGCGCACTGCATGCCCAGGCAAATTCCGAAGAAAGGCACTTTATGTTCGCGCGCGTACTGAATCGTGTGCACCATGCCCTGAATCCCGCGCTTGCCGAATCCGCCCGGCACCAGGATTCCGTCGTAGCCGCGCAGCCGCGCCGCCGCCGTCTCCGGCGAATCAATTTCTTCGGACTCGATCCAATCGACTACCGTCTTCTGATGGTGCGCCAGCCCGCCATGCAGCAGCGCTTCGCGCAAACTCTTGTACGCGTCTTCCAGCTGCACGTATTTGCCGACAATCGCAATGCGCACTTCGCCGGCCGGATTGTGAATGCGATCGATCAAATCCAGCCACGGCTTGAAATCCTGCGGCCGGTTCTCGAGATGCAGCAACCTCAGAATCTGTGTGTCCAATCCTTCGCGCGCCAGTTCCGCGGGCACCGCGTAAATGGTGTCCACGTCTTCCATGGAAATCACGCACGATTCCGTCACGTTGCAGAACAGCGCGATCTTTTTCTTCAGCTCGGCAGGAATATGCCGTTCGCTGCGGCACAGCAGCACGTCCGGCTGTATCCCGATGCCCAGCATCTCTTTCACGCTGTGCTGCGTCGGCTTGGTTTTCAGCTCGCCGGCCGCCGCAATGAACGGCACCAGCGTCACATGCACAAAAAGCGTATTCTCCGCGCCCAGCTCCAGCCGCATCTGCCGGATCGCTTCCAAAAACGGCAGCGACTCGATGTCCCCCACCGTTCCGCCAATCTCCACGATCACCACGTCCACGCCTTCGGACACTTTCTTGATGATCGCTTTAATCTCGTCGGTAACGTGCGGAATCACCTGCACGGTTTTGCCCAGATAATCCCCGCGCCGTTCTTTGCCCAGAATCGTTTCGTAGATGCGCCCGGTGGTCCAGTTATTGTCGCGCGTCAGCTTCGCGTGCGTGAAGCGCTCGTAGTGCCCTAAATCAAGGTCCGTCTCCGCGCCGTCTTCGGTCACAAACACTTCGCCGTGCTGAAACGGGCTCATCGTTCCCGGATCGACGTTGAGATACGGATCGCACTTCTGCAGGGTGACTTTGAATCCGCGGCTTTCGAGGAGACAACCGATCGAGGAGGCTGCTACGCCTTTTCCCAGTGAGGAAACAACTCCGCCGGTAACAAAAATATATTTTGGCGCCATCCGTGGAGCCCAGAACTCTCTGCCCGGGCTGATCAACCCTCCGCAGGACTGACGTACAAACAATTATGTCTTTCATCGCCTCAACTGTCAAATCGAACTCCAGTAGCACAGGCACTCCTGCCTGTGTTTGTGTCCCAGCCGGGGATCACGGCGCACAGGCAAGAGTGCCTGTGCTACCACGATCCCAACACGAAAAAATTTGCCCGCCTTACAAGCGAGTTGAGAAGAATTTGAGAAGAATAGCCAGAAACTTTTTCGCTCCACCCGTGTTCTCAACTATGTGGGCTGGTCTGCCTGCGATACATCATTGGCCGTTACTTTTTGGGCGACATCTCTGGAAATGCCCGCTCAACCGGTAACCCAAAACCGCGGCAGCACCATCTAAGCTTGCGAAGAGCGCTGTGTTGCCGAAGTCTGGTCGACCTGGTGGGGGAAGCCTCTTCGTGCGTGTCATCACCAATCTTCAGCGAGTGGCAAAAAGGGGTTACAAAGAAGAGCCATGCAAATCCGTTTTAGAGCCTTCACTCTAGCAGGCGCTTTACTGCTGTCCGTCGCGGCGGGCGCTCAGCAGCTCCAAACAACTTCCCAGCGCGGCGGGTACGATCCGTCCCGCGAAATAACGCTATTAGGCACCGTCGTTTCCTCCACCGCGCAATCAACGGCAGCTCCGTTCGGCGCCCACGTCATCGTGCAAACCGCATCCGGCACAATCGATGTCAACTTAGGCAACGCCGCTCGGCTCAAAGCAGCCGGATTGCAACTCAATACGGGCGACTCCATCCGCATAGTCGGCGAAACCATCAACTTTATGGGCGCCGACTTCTTTGCTGCTCGTCTCGTGCAAAATGGCACCCAGGCCGTAGCGCTGCGCAGTTCGCGCGGTATACCCCTGGCAGCACCGCGCCAGTCCAGTCCCTCTGCAAGCGGCGCGAAGACTCAGGGAGGTGCGCGGTGAAGCGCCTTCTAACCCTGCTCACCTGTTTTTTCGCTCTTTGCGCGGCTGCATGCAGTGGAAACGGCGGATCAACCGTTACCCCGCCCCCGCCCACAGGGCCTTTCTCCAACTCCAGCTTGAACGGTCAATATGCTTTCTCTATGGCCGGAAGCGCCGTGACCGGCGCGTCCAATGGCTCCTTCGGACGCGTCGGTTCGTTTAATGCGGACGGCAATGGCAATATCAAGAGCGGCCTCGAAGACGTGAATTTCCCAGGCCAGGTTAGCACCGCTGTGCTCATCACCGGCGGCACCTATTCCATCAACGCGGATGGCCGCGGCACCGTGAACCTCACTTTCAGCGATGCCACCGCCAACCTCAAGTTCGCTGTTACCCTGACCTCCATCAACGACGGCCTCCTGATGGACGTAACTTCCAATTCCCACGAATTCACCACCGCCAGCGGCAACTTCTTCAAGCAGAACCCCGCTGATTTCATCGCTGCGGGCATCAATGGCAACTATGTCTTCGATTTTGCCGGCACCGATCCCATCACTACGTTCCCCGCTTCCTTCATCGGCAAGTTTTTCAGTAACAGCGCTGGCCAGATCACCGGCGGCCTGGAAGACATCAACGCTGGCGGCGCGCTCACGCCAGCTAATCCTTTCACCGGCAGCTACTCGATAGACAACGCCAACGCCTCTTCCGGACGCGGCACCGCCACCATCGATGGCCTCACCTACGCCTTCTATATCGTCGACCAAACCCGGGTCCGCTTTATCGGTTTGGATGGTGCCGGCCTGCTCACTGGCGACGCCGTGCAGCAAGGTGCCGTCCCCACGACGACGGCGGGCATCAGCGGAAGTTTCGTCTTTGCCATCGGCGGTCAATCGGGTAACGGCTCCCTGACCCGTCTGGGCCGCTTCACCACTGCGTCCGGTTCGGCCACCAAAGTCAACGTCGACACCCTCACCTTCCTCAACACCACCGTGAAACAATTTGCAACCAGTAACGCAACCAATGGCGTACTTACCATCGATCCCGCTGGCTCCGGCCGCGGCACGCTCACCTTCAAGGATCCAGCCCTCACCGATACATTCCAGTTTGTCTTCTATCTCACTTCCGCAAGCTCCGGCGTCATTCAGGATGATACCAACCTCACTGTCGCCGATGGCTCCATCAATGCGCAAGCCGGCGGGCCCTTCTCCGCTTCCAACATCGCTGGCGCCTATGCCCTCAATTGGAGCGGCGTCGCTCTGCAGTTAAGGTCGTTTGGCGAGGAAGACGTTATCGGTCAAGTCGCCATTTCCGGCCTGAGCCTGAAGGGTACCAGCGACATCAATTCCTTTAATGCCTTGAACGTCGTGCCGGACGCAGCCACTGCCGGTACTATCGTTCTGGGCGCAGACCCCACCGGCGGCGACTCCAGCCGCAACACCATCAGGCCCTTGTCTCTCACCCAAAACGGCACCATCCATCCCAATTTCGTGGTTTACGTCGTCAATCCCAATACCTTGTTCATCGCGACCACGGACACCGACCGCATAGTTCTCGGAACGCTGGTGATGCAACACTAATAAGCCTGAATGTGATCGAATCCCGCCGCCCGCCGGAGTCCCCGCCGGGCGGCTTCATTTTTGCAGCAGCTTTTCCACCCGTGCCACGTCTTCCGGCACGTCCACGCTGATCGCGTCATGCTCCACTTCCGCCACGCGAATCTTCCACCCATTTTCCATCCAGCGCAGTTGCTCGAGCTGCTCGATCTTTTCCAGCTCGCCTTGCGGCAGCGTCGGATATTCCAGCAGCGCCTCGCGCTGAAAAACGTACAGCCCCAAATGCTTCCAATGCCGCACCTGCAGCTTCGCCGCCGTATCCCGTACCCACGGAATCGGCGCCCGCGAAAAGTACAGCGCATTATTGTCGAAATCCAATACCGTCTTTACGACGTTAGGATCCATGATGTCGCCGGGTATCCGAATCGCCGTCGCCACCGTCGCCACCGCGACGGCCGGCTCTTCCAGCAGCGCCCCGGTCAATGCATCGACCGCCGTATCCACCGCCGCAGGATCGAGCAGCGGCTCGTCTCCCTGCACATTCACAAACACGTCGCCATCCACGTGCGCCGCCACCTCCGCCACCCGCTCCGTCCCGGTGCGGTGGTCCGCGCGCGTCATCCGCGCTTCGCCGCCAAAGCCTTCGACCACCGCGACAATGCGCGCATCATCCGTCGCCACGATCACGCGCCCGGCCCGCTGCGACAGCTTGGCCCGTTCATACACACGCTGGATCATCGGCTGCCCCGCCAGCGCCACCAAGGGTTTCCCCGGCAGCCGTGTCGACCCGTACCGCGCCGGTATCACGATCACGATCCGGTCCGACCCCGCTTGAACCACCTCGCCCATGTGCGATTTCTCCCGTGCTCGGGATTTTTTTACATCCTTCTGCAGTCATTACCTTATAGACAGGACCGCCGAATGTGGACTATCAAGAATCCGATGCCTCTTTGCCGCCACGCGCGATGCTACCACGCCCCGCCTCACCACCAGGGTTCCATGCCTCCCGCGTACCATCGTTCCGGAAGTACCGTTACCTTTATAGGTCTTGCCTTCGCTCCGCTCGGTGATAGAATTCCGAGCAGTCGATTCCGCGCGGCCATCCCGGCGAGCCGGGAGTCAATGGGGGAGCCGTGAAACGCGATCACCAGATGTTTCGCGTTATCTACCAGGTCCTGGGTGCCATCTTCTCGCTGGGTCTCGCCCTTTCGATCTCCAGCCTCACTTGTGCCGCTCAGTCCTCGTCCGACGATAACAAACCCAAAGAAGTCGGCGGCAAGTTCACCGACGCCAAGAAATCCGACGAGCCCGCTAAGGACCCCGCTAAGGATGACGTAAGAAAAGATACCCCCGGCGCCCCCATCAAAGCCGGCCAATTGCAAATGGCCGTGGAGCTGGCGCTCATCAACGTCACCGTCACCGATCCTTACAACCGCCTGGTCACCGGACTCGAGCCCGACAACTTCCGCGTCTACGAAGACAGCATCGAGCAGGAAGTGGTCACCTTTTCCTCCGAAGACGTGCCCATCTCCATCGGCGTGATCTTCGATTTCAGCGGCAGCATGGCCAATAAAGTCGCCAAAGCCCGCGAAGCTGCGGTGCAATTCTTTAAAACCGCTAATCCGCAGGATGAATTCTTCCTCGTCAGCTTCAACGAGCGCGCCGAGCTCACCAGCTCTTTCACCAACAGCGTCGAAGACCTGCAGAGCCGCCTTATGCTCACCGCTCCCAAAGGCCGCACCGCTCTTCTCGATGCCATCTATCTCGGCCTTAGCCAGATGCGGGGTGCACACAACGCCAAACGCGCCTTGCTCATCCTATCCGACGGGGGCGATAATCATAGTAGATACAACGAGAGCGATATCAAGCGGCTGGTAAAGGAAGCGGACACCCAGCTCTATGCGATCGGCATCTTTGACCCGCTTGGTTATCGCAACCGGACGCCCGAAGAATTGAATGGTCCGTCGCTTCTGGGCGAAGTTACCGAAATGACGGGCGGGCGCGTGTTCGCCGTTGAGAGACTCGAAGATCTCCCGGACATCGCCTCAAAAATCGGCATGGAGCTGCGCAACCAATATGTCCTGGGATATCGCCCGAGTAACAAAGTTCATGACGCCCGCTGGCGCAAAGTCAAAATCAAGCTGCGCGCACCCAAGGGCCTCCCGCCCCTCAACGTCTACTCCAAGACCGGCTACTACGCCCCCAGCCACTAACAACCCGTCGATTTCCACAGTGCTAACGCGTGTCATTCCACGTGCGCCTTTTGCACGGGGAATCTGCTTTTTCTTCTTGGCCGCATGCTTGGCATCCGCCGGCGCCCTAATCGCCCAGGATCCGCCCCCAGGCATCCCGGTACAAACGCAGCAGCCTCCGCCTCCCGGCCAGGCCCCGAGCACCCAGGGCTCCGCCATCAAGGTCGAAGTCAACCTCGTCGTCCTGCATACCACCGTAGTCGACGACCGCGGCAAGTTCGCCGACGGCCTCAAGCAGGAAAACTTCCGCATTTTCGAAGACAAAGTCGAGCAGAAGCTCGCCGTCTTCAAGCGCGAAGATGTCCCCGTCAGCATGGGCTTGGTGATCGACAACAGCGGCAGCATGCGCGACAAGCGTCCGCGCGTCAACGAAGCCGCTCTCACTCTCGTGCAGGCCAGCAATCCCCAGGACGAAGCTTTCGTCGTCAATTTCAACGACGACTACTATCTCGATCTCGATAAGGATTTTTCCAGCAGCGTTCCCGAACTAAAAGAAGCTCTCGAGCGCATCGATTCCCGCGGCAGCACCGCGCTCTACGACGCCATCATCGGCTCCCTCGACCATCTCAAGAAAGCCCACAAGGATAAGCGCGTTCTGCTAGTCGTCACCGACGGCGAAGACAATACCAGCCGCAATTCTCTCGAAAAAGCTGTGCGCGAAATTCAGAAGACCGACACCGTCATTTACACCATCGGCCTGCTCAGCGAAGAAAAAGGCAAAGCCAAAAGCAAAGCCAAAAAAGCGCTGAAAGAAATTGCCGACGCTTCCGGCGGCCTCGCCTACTTCCCGGAAAACGTCGAAGACGTGCACGCCATCTGCGACCAGGTCGCCCACGACATCCGCAACCAATACATCCTCGCGTACTACCCGACAAACACGCGCCGCGACGGCACCTACCGCGCCGTCGGCGTAGAAGTCATCCCACCGCGCGGCCGCGGCAAGCTCGCCGCCCGCACCCGCAACGGCTACTACGCCCCAGTCGCCCCGGCCGGTTCCACCACCTCCGGCCAGTAAGCTTTTTGTGTGACCTCGTGCACGGGTGGGGCTTGCCGCACCCGCCGCCGTACTTGGCGCGATCGATCCTAAGCCACTGTCATTGCCCTGCGCTTTTCAGCAACTCGCGCTCTTCCGGCGAGAAGTGGCTGTAGCGCCCCGTGTCGATCTCGCGCTCACGCACGGAGGGCGGCATCTCGCGCAAAGCTCGCATCGCGTTCCGCACTTCCCGGCTCGCCGGCACACTAGCATCCGCCACCCGGTAGCTGCTCGCGACCGCCGTGGCCCGCGCGATGTCCCGAGGCGCGTCCTGCAGTCGGTAGGACACCCGTGTCGCCGTTACAGAACCCTCGTCAGGCGAGCGCTCCGGCGCACCACGTCCCGGGTAGTAGCTTGGTTGCTCGTTGTATTTCGGACCATCCTTCGGTGGTTGACGATCCTCGTCCCGCGGTGGTTGACGATCCTTGTCCCGGTCGTAATCCTGATTCCGCTCCCGGTTCCGGTCTTGGTCGTAATCCCGATCCCGCTCGCGGTCCCGATCCTGATAATCGCGTCGCCGGTACTCGGGCGGCGGCGGCGGAGGAACGTAGGGATCATCGTAAGTACCGTAATCATACGGCGCCGAATAATACGCATCTGGCCACCACAGATCATATCCGTACGGATACCCATATCCCCAGTAAGGCCAGCCAAAACCTAGACCAAATCCCCAGCCGCCCCAGCCCCAACCTCGGCCTCCCCAACCCCGTCCGCCGCGAAAGCCATTACGAAATCCGCCCGAACCGCGAAATCCCCCGCGAAAACCCCTGTTAAATCCACCATTGAATCCCCTGTTGAATCCACCGTTGAAACCGCCGCGCGCCCCGCCACGGAAACCGCTTCCAAAGCGCGCGCCGCTCGCGCCGAAGCGAGCCCCGCCGCCACGAAACGCGCTTCCCCCGCGGAATCCACCTCCACCACCGCGGAACGCCCCGCCGCCGCCACCGCCATGAAAACCGCCGCCGCCACCGTGAAAACCACCGCCACCGCCACCGTGGCCGCCGCCGCGCTGCGCCCGCGCAGCCTCCGGCCAACCGAACACCACACACACAAAGATTGCGGAAAGCACTACAGAAAGGATCTTCTTCATTTCAGCCCCTCCAATCACCAACAGGGGACTGCCGGCACAGGAGCAAACTTCCCACGGAAACCATTTCTACTTGGCAGCCCAACATCAGCCCCATATTACACCTGTAACGCCCTCGAATCGACTCTCTCCCTGGGAACGCCTACTCTGCTCCATCCCGCGGGTTCAGCGGGATGAATCTCCCGCGATTGGCGTCCGTGCGCTTTCCCATCGTCATCCCGAATCCCCGCGCCTTTTGCGGGGTGAGGGATCCGCTTTTTCCGTCTGGCGTGGGGCCCGCCTTATGCGAGCCCGGACTCCTGTCGTGGAGGCGAACCTCTGGTGTAAACCCGGCAACGATGATCGTCCGAGTTCGCGTCCAGAGCCGCTGCTTCCCTTGTTCCGGTTTCAACTACAGGTGGGACACCTTCTCCAGGAAAAACGTGCTGTCGAAGCTCAATTAGCCTGCGTCCATGATGCAATCTGTTTCTTGGTCGCCTGCTCTCGAACGGACTTCGTAAGCTGCGGTCTTAGAAGTTCCTTTTTCAGCGAGGCGAGTAGCGCCAGGAAGGCAGCGTCCGAGTTTTTATCTTTCACCACGTTTCACCGGAGCCTTATCGCTTTTCATTTCGTGCCTGCGTTGCTAGGGCCTCGCGCCTCGGCGGTCCTGCTGCCGAAAGCCGGAGCCGTCTGCCTGGTCTACGTTTTCTTGACCGACATCGGCCGTTTTTCCAGGAACGCGACGACCAGTGCGCTATTTATTTTCAAACCCCCGTTGTAGCTGACCAAGCCCTTTTTCTTGAACTCGTTCATGAATTTACTTACCCTTGGGCGCGTCGTACCCACCATCTCCGCCAGCGTGGATTGGCTGACCTTCAGCGGAGAGTCGGACTTCGATTCCTTGGTTATGTCCCCAAACAACAGCAGAACCCGCGCCAGTCGTCTTTCGCTGAAATTGAAGAATTGATCGATCAGGTCTTCCTCGATTCGCACCACCCGCGAAAGTAAATATCCCAGGAACAGCGTGGCAAACTGCAAGTCTCTCTTCAGCGTCCGCGCCGTTCTCTCCTTTTGCAGGCGAATGACATTGGATGGTCCAATGGATCTCGCCGTGCAAACCCGCACAGCTTGCCCTGCCAGACAGCCTTCGCCGAAAAAGCTGCCGCGCTGCAGGATGGCGATGATCGCTTTCTTCCGCGTAGTGACCGCCGTGAGCTTCACCGTTCCGCTCTCGAGGTAGAAGACTGAATCACCTGGATCGCCTTGCGAAAAGACCGCCTCTTTGTCTCGGTAGTTCCGAAAACTCATTCCCGTACGGAACTTTTTGCGGAGAACTGCGTGACTAACACCGAGACTCCGTTCACTCGCCATTCGGCTCTGCCCCTTTAATCAAACCCAGGAATTTGCTCCAGCGTGACCAATCGTAGACTTCTACGACCAACCCGTCTAGATGACCAAAATTGACCACCTGCAAGGTGCGCAAAATTGCACATCCAGAACTAAGTAACTGTGCTATCGCAAGTCCGGTTATCGTGGCGCTGCGCCGGCGGCCAGCGTAAGCTGGCGGCATTGCGGCCTGCGTTTGTCCAGGGAGACTGCCCATGCCATCAGACCCAACGCGCTGTTCGGAGTGTGCCGGAGAGATGGAAGCCGGCTTCATTCCCGATGTCGCCGACTCCGGTGTGTTGCAACAAAGGTGGGCAGGGGCACGAAGCAATGGGGGCAGTCCACTGCCGCCGATCACTACGATTTTCATGGCCGCCACCTCTCTTTCCCGTGTACCTCCATGCGCGTCTTCGCTCAAGCGAAAGAATACGGTTCCCTAGAGTCCTGGTAAGTCGTGCGGGCTCAGGGGGTCGGACATTTGGCGGTTAGCTGCTTGTCTGTGCGAGATAGCCTTGGAGTTGGCGACCACTCCTCCAGAAATGTTTGGATTCCGCTGCGCGCCACGAGTATGGGAAAATGGCGTTTCTGCGCAATCAACGTTCGACGGCCAGCATTTGGGGACGCCAGGCGGGAGAGACAGATGAGCAACGTCAGGGTACTGGTGGGAACCCGGAAGGGTGCATTCATCCTAACGTCGGATGGCAAGCGCGAACGCTGGGACGTCAGCGGCCCGCATTTTGCCGGCTGGGAGATTTACCACCTCAAGGGCTCGCCTGTTGACCCGAATCGCCTGTATGCGTCGCAGTCGAGCGGCTGGTTCGGACAAGTGATCCAGCGTTCAAGCGACGGCGGCAAGACTTGGGAAACTCCCGGAGGGGAGGTGATGCCGACGCCGGGTGCCCCGCCTGCAGGAAAGAGCAATAAATTCGTCTACGACACTTCTCCTCCCACGGGCAAGCCGCTCACTACTCACCAGTGGTACGACGGCACACAACATCCCTGGGAGTTCAAGCGCGTCTGGCACCTCGAACCGTCGCTCACCGATCCGGACGATGTGTATGCCGGAGTAGAAGACGCCGCATTGTTCCGCACCACAGATGGCGCTCACAGCTGGCGGGAGGTTGCAGGACTCCGCGGCCACGGCACAGGGCCTATGTGGCAACCCGGCGCCGGCGGCTTGTGTTTGCACACGATTATTCTGGATCCGAAAGACCCGAAGCGCATGTTCATCGCTATCTCGGCGGCGGGCACGTTCCGTACCGACGATGGCGGCACAACATGGCGGCCGATCAACCGTGGCCTGCACTCCCCATACATTCCCGACCCGAATGCCGAGATCGGCCACTGCGTTCACCATATCGCCATGCACCCCGCTCGTCCCGGGGTACTGTTCATGCAGAAACATTGGGACGTCATGCGCAGTGACGACGCCGGGGACTCTTGGCAGGAAGTCAGCGGAAATCTTCCCAGCGACTTCGGCTTCGTGATCGATGTTCACGCGCACCAGCCGGAAACCATTTACGTCGTGCCCATCAAGAGCGACGGAGAGCACTTCGTTCCGGATGGCAAGCTGCGCGTGTACCGCAGTCGCACCGGCGGAAACGAGTGGGAGCCGCTCACCAAAGGTCTGCCGCAGAGCAATTGCTACGTCAACGTACTCCGCGATGCCATGGCTGTGGACTCACTCGATAAATGCGGCGTCTATTTCGGCACCAGCGGTGGGCAAGTTTACGCATCTGCCGATTCCGGTGACACGTGGTCGCCCATTGTGCGTGATCTGCCAGCCGTGCTTTCGGTTGAGGTCCAGACGCTGCCATGATTCGCGTCGTTCTTCCGCCGCACCTGCGCGGGCTGGCGCGCATCAGCGGCGAAGTGGAACTCGATGTTCAGGCGCCGGTCACACAGCGCTCCGTTGTTGACGCGCTAGAGAGCCGGTACCCGGTGCTGAGCGGTACCATCCGCGACCACGTGACCCAGCAACGACGGCCGTTCCTGCGCTTCTTCGCCTGCGGCGAGGACCTTTCCCATGAACAGCCGGACGCCCCACTGCCCGATGCCGTCGTATCCGGAACGGAACCCCTCCTCATCGTCGGCGCCATCGCCGGGGGCTGACGACCCAGTGGAGTGATTACAGCGCATCCAGGAGCAATCCGTTTGAGCAAAACGTGAAATCTGGACGGCCTGCCTTCGAAGCCTCTTTCCCTCTGACAATCCGATTCCACTTGCATGACTGGCGGTGAATTGGAAACTACACTCGGCGGACGGGCCGAGACGTTCGAGGTCGGATAAATGTTGAGAAATCCTCTTCCCACTCGCAATCGGAAAGGATGGGACTTTTAGACTACACTTTCCTGAAGGAGTTGCACCATGGATGTCCCGCAAAGGCGTAATGAGTCCATGCTGAACCGTGCCTATGGCTGCTTCGCCTTTCTGGGCTTGGTAACCCTGCCCCTTGGCCTCGCCGCCTTGCTGAAAAAGTTCGGCTTGATGCACTTTGACGAGGGTTCGGGCGGCCTTGGGGCAGCTTTGTCCGGCTGGGCTTATTACTGGGGAATTCTGCTCGGCGGGCCGATCTTGATTGGGATGCTCGCTGCTTCAGTTTATGGCATTGTGCGGGCGGTGCAGTTCCGGCACCTGGCGCTCGAGGCTCTCTCCGTGAATGCAATTGTTTGCGGGGGCGGCACGATGCTCCTTATATTTGCAGCAGACAATGCTCCCCAGCCCTTTCTCGACTATGTGGCTGGCATCGGATTCGGGACCTACATAACAGCGAATGTACTTATACCCGCGTGGTGGTTCACCACGGGCAGGCGGCACTATAGATACAATGCAGTCCGCTCGTGAATGAACCTCCGCCGCACATTTTGCGAACCCTGTCATCCCGAATCCCCGTCCACAGTAGCGCGGGCTTCAGCTTGCCCTGATCCTCGAAGGGTCTGTGCCCCCGTAAGCCCAGCCGCAATTGATCCGCCCACCGTCATCCCGAACCCCCCGCCGCGCCCTCTCCCTGTCATCCTGAGCGGAGCGGCCCGACGTTTTTTCCTCGCGCGGTTTGTGCGCGTCGGGCCGCGCAATCGAAGGACCCTGGCTTGATCTCAGCCCGCTATCAATCGATGAGATGGTCTCCGCCGAAGCTATCGATGTAAAATCCCGACACGGATGGTCTATCACGTCTATATCCTCGCCAGCGCCACCGGCGTCCTCTACATCGGGATGACCAACCATCTCGAGCGCAGAACGGCACAGCACAAGCAAGGCTTGGTGCCAGGCTTCACCAAGGACTACGAAGTCCATCGCCTCATCTACTTCGAACCTTTCAACGAAGTTCGCGCGGCCATTAGCCGCGAGAAACAACTCAAAGGCTGGCGACGCGATAAAAAGCTCGCTTTGATTCGCAAGATGAATCCCACGCTGCGCGACTTGTCCGCCGACTTCCCAAGCTGATCCCGCCTCCACATTGCACAAGACAAATCCGACTCGCATCTCATCGATCGATGGTTGCTCGGGATCGAGCCAGGGTCCTTCGACTCCGCAGCCCGGCGCTCAAAAGCCGAGCGCAAGAAAAAACCGGGCTGCTCCGCTCAGGATGACGGAAACGGCCAACCGCTACCGCGCCAGTCTTCTCCGCGCACTCACAACTGTCATCCTGAGCGAAGCGGTGCAGTTTTCTCCCGCGTGCGTTTTTGTACGCCGCGGCGCGGAGTCGAGAGCCCTTCCGAAGCTGTCATCCCGAGCGAAGCAGCCCGACGCTTTTTCCCCGCGCGGTTTGTGCACGCCGGGCCGCGCAGTCGAACGACCCTGGCGTGATCTCAGCCCACTCGCAATCGATGAGACCGTCCTCAGGACTTGACCACCCGTTGGCCACAACCCCTCCCACGAACTATTGACGCTGGCCCACTGACACGGGATTAATCTTGAGCGGTTTACAGCAACGGTGATAGCATCCTACTAACTATGGCTTACGAGTTTGCTGCTCAACTCTCCTTATTGTTTCAAACTCCGCCGTTGCAACAAACTACGACCGATAAGGCGCTCGAATTGGCAGTTTCGTTCTCGCAATCGTTGTCTCAGTGGGCCTACATTGTCATAGGTGGATCGGTGGCAGTCCTTTTGCGAGACTTGAAATACAGACCAACAGATATCGTCGTCCGTCATTCATTCTGGCTATTTGTCCCCGGTTGGGCGGGCTTAGTTGAACCCAACCACACTCAGAGTGTTGGGAACGCTCTACGGGCCACTGGGCACTCACCTTGATGTTTCGCAAGACGAGATGAAAGTGAATGGCCGTGGGCACATGGTGGGCGTGTGCGCGGCTGGCGGCTGCGTCGGAATGTCCATCGAATAGACGTCAATACCGGAACATCAAGCCGGGATGAAGCAATTGGGAAAGTTCCGGGGTGGCGACTGTTCGGCCACCCCCTGGGCACTCTACTCCTTTCTTTTCTTCAACTTCCGCAAATTCCCTTCGCATTTCACTCTTCAGGTATATTCACAGCCAGTATCGATGCATAATTTACTTGACAAGTACACCCGATTCATGGTAAAATAAGACGTGTTTCAGCAGCACAAATCCGTTCCGAACCCGCCGTCTCCCGCTCCCCGTGTCTCAGCCAGCCCCCAACTGCGCTCTTCCCCTCACTCTTTTTCACTCTTTTGCACTAGAGCGTTGCACAACTCCTCTGTTTCCAATCATCTGCGCACTCTTTGTGTGTTTACCCGGGATGGCGCCCAGAGCGCTTCCCAAAAAATCAACGAAAGCTACATCTATGAAAGGAAAGGTAGTTCCAAAATGAATCCGCAATCGCAAAGCACTCAACCATCCGTCCAGCCAGTCAACACCGGACTTCCTCGCTGCAGCCACCGCA
>DATNNV010000003.1:0-53711 GCA_035601655.1 Candidatus Dormiibacterota bacterium | reverse complement strand
GGTGCCAGAGGGCGTGGCAATCGCCGAATTTCCTTCGCTGGAAGAGGCCAAGCAATGGTACGAGAGCCCCGCGTATCAAGCGGCGGCACAGCATCGATTCAAAGGCGCGACCTATCGCGGCCTCATTGTTGAAGGCATTTAACTCCGAAGGCCGCGCGAGGAGATACCAATGATGTCTACAAAATTATCGGAACCACTGGCCACGTATTTCGCCGGGCACAATAATCACGATGTTGACGCTATGATCGGGACCTTCGCCGAGAGTGCCACCGTCAAGGACGAGGGCCAGGAGAGGCGCGGCCTCCCGGCCATTCGCAAATGGATGGAGGAGTCGAACGCGAAGTACACCGTTACCGTCGTAGTGATCAACGCCGCCGAGATGGCTGCAAACACAACTGTCACAGGCCGCGTTTCTGGGAACTTCCCAGGTAGCCCCGTCGAGCTCCGCTTCATCTTCACCCTCGACCAAGGGAAGATTACCCGTCTGGAGATTGTCTGATGGCTGCGCAACGCTTCTCGGTCGATGCGAGCGAGTTCGCTACCAAACGCGTTCTCGTCACCGGCGGCACCAAAGGCATGGGCGAGGCCATCGTTCAGCGACTTACTGCCGGTGGTGCGAGGGTTGCGACCACCGCACGCTCGCCGTTGCCCGACGGTCAGAAGGTCGAATTATTTGTCCAGGCCGACGTCGCCACCGCCGAGGGCGTCGAGAAGGTCGTCGGCGAAGTTCTGAACCGTTTCGGCGGCGTGGACATCCTTGTCAACTGTGTCGGGGGATCTTCTGCGCCGAGCGGCGGCGTGCTCGCTCTCAGCGACGAGGATTGGCAGAATACAATCAACACCAATCTGTTCGCCGCCGTCCGCCTCGACCGCCGACTGCTGCCCGGAATGCTGAAGCAAGGATCGGGCGTTATCATCCACATCTCCTCCATCCAACGGCGCTTGCCGCTTTTCGAAGCGACGCTCGCCTATGCAGCCGCCAAGGCGGCACTGACGACGTACAGCAAAGGGCTCTCGAAGGAGGTCGGGCCGAAAGGCATTCGAGTGAACACAGTCGCGCCCGGCTTTATTGAAACCACCGCCGCCCAAGCCCTGATCGCCCGGCTGGCCAAGAAAGACGGCATCGACGAAGGCGCTGCGCGCGAGCACCTGATGGATTCGCTTGGAGGAATTCCGATCGGCCGGCCAGGACGACCTGAAGAGGTTGGTGAACTGGTGGCCTTTCTCGTATCCGACCGGGCAGCTTCGATTCATGGAAGCGAATACGTAATCGACGGCGGCACCGTTCCTGCGGTCTGATCATGCATTTTGTAATTGCCGCCTGAGCGCCATCGGGCAATGAAGGATCGTACGTGGATTGTCGGCTACTCGGAAACTGACCCATGACCGAGAGGAGGAGGCGTCTTTCGGGGCAGCTTGAGGCGTGATAAACTGACTGGGAACGGTGGGAGTAGCTCAGCTGGTAGAGCGTCGGTCTGTGGCACCGAATGTCGCGGGTTCAATCCCCGTCTCCCACCCCAAGTCCAAGAAGTTTTCCTTTCCGGTCATTTATATTTACCCAACCCTGGATTCACTTCGCACAGAGAAGGATCTCCACGTCGTATTGCTGCAGCGTACGGTCCGCCGTGAGCAGGGCCATTTCTTCGGCGCGGGCTTGGGAGATGAGCATGCGGTCGAATGGGTCGCGGTGGTGGGGAGGCAGGTCTCCTGCGGCCAAGGCGTGGGCGGTGGTGATGTCGAGATTTGCGAAACCCATTTCGCGGGTGGCTTGCGGTATAAATTCGATTGGCGCGGTGGGAAGCTTGATCTTGCCGAGGGCGTGTTTGATGGCGATTTCCCAGGAGCTGGCGGCGGAGAAATAAATCTGCGACGCACTGGAGGAGAGCAGTGCGGCTGCTTTGGAATTAAGTTTCTCTCTGGCTCCCAGGCTCCAAAGAAAGACGCTGGTATCGAGAAGATACTTCACTGCTGGTCCTCGCCGTCGGACGTACCTTCGGACTTGCCTTCGAAAGCAGCGAGCAGTTCTTCGGGAAGGGGAGCGTCGAAGTTTTCGGCGATGGTGATTCTTCCTTCGTACTTGCCGAGCTGGCGGCGTGCGGAGTTTGCCGGGATGGGCATAAGGCGCGCGACAGGGACGCCGCGGTTGGCGATGAGAATCTCTTCGCCTTGAGCGACACGTTTGAGAAGTTTGGAGAATTGGGTTTTGGCCTCGTGAGTATTCACGGTCTTCACGGGTCTAATAATAGACTAAGTCTATAGACTAAGTCAACCATGCTTTTGTCCAGCAACAATCCCGTGCTGCCGCGAGTGCACACGATTTCTGGTGCGGCGATATGGTGGGCGGTTGGGTATGATACGGCGATGCTGATTCGTTGCCAGGGTGTGTTGTTTGATCTGGATGGTGTGCTGGTGGATTCGACGCCGGCGGTGGCGCGGGTGTGGGCGAGCTGGGCGCGGGAGCACGGATTGGACCCGGAGGAAACGGTGCGACGGGCGCACGGGCGGCCGAGTATCGCGACGATTCGCGAACTGTTGCCGGAGGCGGATGCTGAGGACGAGGACGCAAAGGTCGAGCATGGCGAGATGGAGGACATGGGAGGAATGGTGGCGCTGCCGGGCGCTGTGGAGTTGCTGAGCGTGTTGCCGGAGGACCGGTGGGGAGTGGTGACCTCGGGAACGCGGCCGCTGGCGAGCAAGCGATTGCACACGGCGGGGCTGCCGGTGCCGAAACATTTTGTTACGGCGTCGGACATTCGGCTAGGGAAACCTGATCCGGAGCCGTATCTGCTTGGCGTGGAAAATCTGGAGTTTCCTGCTGCGGATTGCGTGGTGGTGGAAGATGCGCCGGCGGGCGTGCGATCGGGGCGAGCGGCGGGGGCGCGGGTGATTGCGGTGCGGACGACGGCGAAGGATGAGGAATTGAAGGAAGCGGGGGCGAACTGGATTGTGGATGATTTATCGGCGGTTTCGGTGGTGGTGCATGGAGACGGGTTGGAACTTACGTTGAATGGCGGGCTGGAGCTTGCAGGGGAAATTGGCACGGCGGGGCGAACAGATGCGCGGCAGGACGCCGTGGGAGAGCCGCAGGGATAGGGTGGGACGACTGTGGTGGAGTCACACCCGCACACCGAGTTTGATCCATGTCTAGAAAAGCGCCGGCCGCGCAAAATACGCGCGGCCGGTACAAAGGCAAGAACGGCCCGCCTCAGAAGGCGGCCCTACACATGCGTCAGTGGGTGACTAGGAGTTCGGGCTTGGCGGGTTCGGGTTGCTTGTGTGTGGGGCGGCGGGATATTACGCCGTGCAGCAGGATTTTTGCAGCGAAGCCGCGGGCTTCGGTTTCGCCGAGTGGCGCGGTTTCGAAGTGGGCAGCGACGAGTTGTTGCGTGGCGGGGCTCATCACGATATCGGTTTTGAAGACTTTGGTTAGGGATTCGAGGCGGGAGGCGAGATTGACGGTCTCGCCGATTACGGAATATTCGAGGCGGTCTGGAGCGCCGACGTTGCCGGCAGTGAGGACGCCGGTGTGCAAGCCGATGCCGATGCGGAGTTCGGGAGTGCCTGGGCGACGCGTCTTGTTGAGTTGGTCGACGCGCTGAATCATTTGCAGCGCGGTGTTCACGGCGCGGCAGGCGTCCTGCTCTACGGTGTCGCTTAGCGGCACGCCGAAGACCACCATGATGCCGTCACCGATAAATTTATTTAAGAAACCGCGGTTGGCGCCAACCACTTCGCTCATGGCGGTGAGGTAGTTGTTGAGCCAGGCGAGAACTTCGGCCGAAGGTTTGCCGGCGGTGAGAGCGGTGAAATTGCGAATATCGGAGAAGAGGACCGTGGCGCTTTTCTGCTGCCCGGCGAGAACGATTTCGCCGCGGCGGCTCCAGATTTCCGCGGCGACGTCCGGCGAAACGTAGCGGCGAAAGAGATCCATCACTTCGCGCTGCTCGGCTTCTGCAAGAGATTTGAGGCGGCGCTCGTCCAGAAAGCGGTAGCCGACTCCGGCTGGGATAGCGAGGATGATGCCTGCTTCCATGGCCACGAAGTGGACCCAGAGCTGATGATTGGAAAAAAGCGATTGGGCGAGCAGATATCCACCGAAAACGCCGACTAAGACGGCAGGGACGCTGTAGGCCGGGCGTACAGTGATCATGAGCGCGACGACGAGCCAGATGAGCGCAAAGTTGAGCGCCCACTGCGGCGCGCGGTCGAGCACGCGGACGGTGGGGCCATTCAATAGCGTTTCGATGGCGGCAGCCTGGATTTCCACGCCGGACATCAGGGCGCGGCCGGACTCCGGAGCGCGAAAGCGAAATTCAGGAGTGGCGTAAAGATCGCCGCTTTGCGAATTGCTTTGGCCGACGAGAACGATTTTGCCGCGGAAGATCGATGGATCGAAGCCGGGCTGAAGTAGATGCGCGGCGGAGATTTCGTTGGCCGGAGTGGCGCCCCAGAAGCCGATAAGAAAAGTGTCGCCGCGAGGACCGCCGAGCGGAACATGATTTTTGCCGAGGCAGAGGACATGCGGACCACAGTTGCGGAAGGATTCGCCGGTGTAGAAGCTGGCGATGGCGGCGGCAAAAGAAGCTTCCGCGGGTTTCTGGCTCTGGCGGCCGAGAAACATGCGGCGAATCTTGCCGTCAGAGTCGACCGGGACGTCGCCGAAGGCGACTTGCAGGGCGTGGTCGCGGAGTTCGGGAGAAACGCCGGTGGGCACGCGATCCTGGGCGGGGAAACTGTCGGTGAGTATGACGTTGTGATTGCGCGCGATATCTTGTGAGAGGCGGCCGTTGTCCGGCTCGCCGCAATGGCGGTCGGTGAGCCAAACGTCAAAGCCGACATATTTGGGCTGGCCGGATTCGATCTTTTCGAGGATGGCGTCGACCGAAGGGCGGGGAATGGGGTAGCAAGCGAAGGCGCCGACGCTGGCGTCATCGAAATCGACGATGACCAGATTGGAAGGGGGAGGCTCTTCGCCGCGCCGGAAAAGAAGCAGGTCGTAACCGTCCAATTCCGCGGAATTAAGTGCGCCGGAGCGGACGATGCCCGCGAGCAAAAGCCAGACGCAAGCGGCCAGAACCAGCGACGCTAGCAAGGGATATCCGAGCAAGAAGCTTTTTCTCAAAGAGACCTCGGCGACCGGAGATGAAGTAATGATAACGGGATGGAAAGGTTGATGGAGGGCGGCGAGGGCGAGTGCTGCGGAGAAGTAAGCTGGACTTTCGAGCAGGGCACGGCTTCGCGAGTTTGACGAACTAAGGCGATGCCGAGTCGTTTGCTTTGACTTAGGTTTGTGGGCGTGCCTAGAATGCTCGTCCTTATAAAATAAGTGGCCTATAAATACCATTGCGAAGAGGAGCGAAGCGATGACGACCGATTGGCTGCGGCCCGTTGCTACGGGGGTGCTTGCTACTGGATTGCTTGCGGCCGCTGGAGCGCACGCGCAAGACAAAGACGCAAAACCAGCTGACGCCGCGGCGGCGGCGGTTGCACCCACGCCGAAGGAAGAATCATCGGTGACGGAGCACTCCATTAAGATTGGCGGGCAGACGATTGCGTACAAGGCGACGGCGTCGACTACGTTGTTGAAGAATGAAAAGGGCGAGCCGACGGCGCTGCTTTACTCGACCGCGTATACGCGAACGGACGTGAAGGAACTGAGCCAGCGGCCGCTGGCGTTTCTGTACAACGGGGGGCCGGGTGCTGCGTCCGTGTGGGTGCATATGGGAGCGTACGGGCCGCGGCGGGTGGCGTCGGTGGACGTTGGCGGAGCGATCGCGCCGCCGTACAAGATTGTGGACAACGGCGAGTCGCTGCTGGATCGCGCGGATCTCGTGTTCATCGATCCGGTCGGAACGGGCTTCAGCCACGCGGCAGGGAAAGCGCAGGACAAGGATTTCTGGGGCGTGGACCAGGACATGAAGTCGCTGGCCCAGTTCATTCATATTTATGTGAGCCGCAATAACCGGTGGAATTCGCCGAAGTTTCTGATTGGGGAGAGTTACGGAACATTTCGCTCGGCGGCGCTGGGAAACTATTTGCAGTCTCACGAAGGGATCTATCTGAACGGAATCGTGCTGATGTCTTCGGTGCTCAATCTGGGGACGATCTCGTTTAATCCCGGCGAAGATATGACGTACGTGTTTTATGTACCTAGCTATGCGGCGAGCGCGTGGTATCAGAAAACCTTGAAGGATCGACCGGACAATCTGGAGACGTTTCTGAACGAAGCACGGCACTTTGCTTCGACTGAATATGCGGCGGCGCTGATGAAGGGCGACCGGCTCGGCGAAGCGGAAAAGTCCGATATGGCGAAGAAGTTGGCGCGGTTCACGGGGCTCAGCGAAGATTTCTTGCTTAAGGCAAATCTGCGGGTGAATCTGCCGCAATTCATGAAAGAGCTGCAACGCAGCAAAGGGCTGACGACCGGGCGCTTCGATGCGCGATATTCCGGGCCGACGTACGACATGCTGGGCGAGTACGCGGAGTATGACCCGCAGGACGCGTTCACCACCGGAGCTTTTGTTGCGGCGCTGAATTCGTACATGCGCGATGAACTGAAATTCGGTCAGGACAAAACGTATCTGCCGGGATCCGACGAAGCCGGGACGCAATGGGACTGGAAACATCACGGCCCGGGAGAAAACTTCGGCTTCCCGGGATCGCCCAACGTGGAAGGCGATTTGATCCAGGCGTTGCTGACGAATCCGCGGCTGCAAGTGGAAGTCGAAAACGGGCTGTATGACCTGGCGACGCCGTTCTACGCGACGGAGTACACCATGGACCACCTGCTGCTGCCGGAGAAGCTGCGCGGGAATATTCATCTGCAATACTACGGCGCAGGGCACATGATGTATGTGCGCGACGAGGACCGCACGAAGCTGAAGAACAACGTGGCGAGCTTTATTGAGGGAGCTTCGAAACCCTAGATGCAGGACCTTCTAGGGATTTTTTGCGTCGGCCTGCCGCTGCCGCTCCCAAACGAATGCGTTCCATTCTCCGGGCGTGGTCGGATCGCGTACCACCGATCCCACAAGACGATAGTGAGATCTCAGGTAGCTGCCGAGGTCTTGGTTGAAGTCTATTCCAAACCGGGGAACGCCGTATTCCGGAAAGATCCGATTCGACCACAGGAGATAGCGGATCTGCTTGCGTTCGATCTCGGCAATCACTTCGTTCGTCATTTTCCCCGGAGCGACGGCCCCCGGCGTAAACTGGTACACCCGAAGCGGACATTCAACGCCAGCGAGAAAATACAAGCTGGTATCCTCGGGGACCGACAAAACTAATTCGCCCCGGGCATTTTTCGCTTTGATGAATGCTATGGCGTCTCCATAGTTGTTGGCCATATCTGGCCAGGTGCGAATCATCCCCCGGTCGGTAGTCATCGGTTCGTAGTCCTTGGAGTGGCGGCTTTGCTGGCCGACGTAAAGCAAAACGGAGATCAGAGCCGCCAAGGCAAAAACCAACTGCGTCGCCAGGGCAAGGCGGCGCGACTCGACGAAATGGCGTATAGCCATGCGGAGAAGGAGAAAAAACGAGAGCACCGCAGGGCCGCTGTAATAAATGGGGTAGCCGGAAGGGAGCGTTCTGAACAAGATCCTGAACGCGAGAAGAAATGCGAAGCTGAATACTAGCGCTAATCGGAATGACTGATGCGCGCTTCGGTCTCGCCAGAAATACCACCAGGCCAGCGGGGCGGCGGTTGCGGCGTATAGCACCATGTCTTGCGGGAAGAAAACGGAACGCAACGAGTCACGCCAGGGGAGAGCTGCCACGAGGAATGCCATCGCCGTGACCAGAACGGCCAACCGCATCGCCTTCCATCTCGCCCTGGTACGCTTCCAGGTGACGAATAGATGGCCTCCCTGCAGCACGCCGAGCAGAATCGCCGTGCGCCGAGCACCCTCGGCAAATGCTTGGCCGTCGAAACTGAAGCCGGTGGACGCCAGCCAGAACTTGCCATAGTGCTTCATGAAGTAGGCAGTGGGCCAGCTCAGGAAGTTTTCCTGAGTGATGAAATCGAAACCTTTGATCGAGATCATCCACCCGGTAACAAGCGCGAACAGAATCACGCCGGGGAGAGTAACGGCGCAATCCTTGATGAATGACGTCCAGGATCGCTGCATCAGAGCCCTGGCTGCAATCAGCAGTGCCAGAGCGGCATAGCACGCCGCGCCAATCTCGAGCTTATCCAGTAGAGCAACAGCCGCAGCGAGCCCCGCGGCGAATATCCATAGCCGGCTAGGGGACGTCGCGGCCCTTACAGATACCCACAGAAGACAGCACGCGATCAAGCAGCCGTAGACGGTGGAAAAACTATAGGGCAGAGGGAAGCAAAAAAGCGAGGGTTGAAACGCTTCCAGAAAGATGACTGCCGCGGCAACCCAGCCCGACAGCCATGAGCCGACGCGCATTCCCGCAAGGTACAGAAAAAGCCCGGAGCCCAAGGCCGCGAGCGAGCCAGCCCAGTATAGGACGTACAAATGCAAACCGAATAGGCGGAACAAGTAGCTGTTAAAGTAGGGGGCCACTGGTCCATTTGGGAACCATACGTCGCCGTAGAGCTGCTTGCCTTGCGCCAGGACCCAGGGAACATACATTTCACGTCCACAATCGACCGTCAGGTTGCCCCATGAGGCCCATGTCGCGGCTACCTGCGTCGCCCAGAGCAAAACTAGCGCAAACAGTGCAATGATCGTGACGGAAGTCCACTCCCCCTGGTCAGCCGAGGTCAGCAATGCAGTGGAGGATTTGCTGGCAGCCGAAAGGCCCGCTCGATTGGAATGCGAGGCCGCTTGCTGCAGGATTTCCGGGGACATTTGTGTCGAAAGAATAGTAGAGGTTGCAGCGGGAAAAAACCAGAGATTGCGGGAGTGTGTTCTGAATTCGGCTTGCAATTTGGACTTCGGCCGTTATGATGGCCGCTTGCCTGTGATAACTGGAAACGATCCGAGCGGGAGCCATTGAACAGCGAAAAAGTGGAGTCACTGCGAGGACAGCCTGGCCGCGGGCGGCTGCTGCAGGTACTTGGCGTGTGGTTTGGCGTTGCGGCGGCCATCGGAAACACGATTGCTGCGGGTATCGTTCGGGCGCAGGGTTACATCGCTAGCTTTCTTCCGAACGTTTGGACGTTTCTTGGCGTGTGGGTGATCGGCGGCATCTACGCCCTCGTGTGCGCTTCGTCACTGGCCGAACTTGGCGCGGCCATTCCCCGGAGCGGCGGGCAATACAATTATTCGCGGCGTGCGCTTGGCGAGTATGCCGGGTTCATCGTGGGCTGGAGCGACTGGCTTTCGACTTGCGGCACCAACGCGGCGGTTGGTCTCGTCATCGGCGAATATACTGGCGTGCTCATTCCCACGCTTGCGGGATATGACAAAACCATTGCGCTAGGCGTGCTGCTGGGATTCGCGTTGCTGCAGTGGCGCGGAGTGAAGTGGGGAAGCGCTGCGCAGCTGATTACGGCGGCGCTCAAATCGGGCGCGTTTGTCGTCCTGGTGCTCGCTTGCTTCCTGCTGGGCGGGAAAGCCCGCCACTCAGCGGAAATTGTTGTTTCCGCGCCACCCGCCATGGCCGCAGGCTGGGCGCTTGCTCTGGGGTTCATGTTCGCGCTGCAAAAAGTGATTTACACCGTGGACGGGTGGGACGGCGTCATTTATTTCGGTGAAGAGGTGCGCGATCCCGGCCGCGATGTGCCGCGCGCCATTTTCGGAAGCGTCTTTTCCATCATCGGAATTTACCTGCTTCTAAGTGCTGCGGTGGCCTACGTGCTCCCCATGAACGAAATCGCAGGAAATAATTTTGCGCTGGGGACAGCGGCGGAGCGCGTTTTTGGAACTTATGGCGATACGGTCATCCGCTCCATCATGATTATTTCGCTGCTCAGCTGCATCAACGCGTGTCAGATGTTCGCCACGCGAGTGCTCTATGCCATGAGTTGCGACCGGCTTTTTTTTCGTGTGGCATCGCGCGTCAATAAGGGCGGCACACCGGTTCTGGCTCTCGCACTCAGCACCGCGGTTGCCGTGGCGTTTACGGTGTCCAAGAAATTCAGCCAGGTGATCGACATGCTGGCCTTCTTTTTTGTGGCCAACTACACGTTGTCGTTCATTTCGCTCTTCCGCCTGCGGTTCAAGGAACCGCAAATGGAGCGGCCGTATCGCGCGTGGGGCTATCCGTGGACGACCGCAGTCGCGCTGATCAGTTCCATTTTGTTTTTGGTAGGCGCGGTGTTTGCAGATCGGGAAAACACGCCGTGGGCGCTGGCACTCTTGGTTGCGAGCTACCCTATTTTTCGCGTGATGAAGTGGGCTTCGCTACCCGCGCAGGCTGCTTCCGCCTAGAGCGCTAGCTGATCTTTTCAGCGATCGACTTCGCCTGTAGGAAGTGCAGCAGGTAATCCTTGCCGCCCGTTTTCGAGTCCGTGCCGGACATGTTGAAGCCGCCAAAGGGATGCGCTCCGACCATGGCGCCGGTGCACTTGCGATTCAAATAGAGATTCCCAACGTGGAAAGATTCTTCCGCTTTCTCCAGCTTCTCTTTATTTCGTGAATACACCGCGCCGGTCAGGCCAAACTCCGTATCGTTGGCGATTTCCAGCGCTTGATCGAAGTCGCGCGCTTTGATTACCGCCAGGACCGGCCCGAAAATCTCTTCTTGCGCGATTCTTGCCTTCGGATCGACATCCGCGATAATTGTCGGCTTAACGAAGTAACCGTCCCCGGGTGCGCGCTCACCGCCGAGCATCAACTTGCCTTCCTTCTTGCCAAGATCGATGTAACCGAGAATCCCTTCCATCGCGGTCTTGCTGACCACCGGTCCCATATAGTTGCCCGGATCTTCGCTTGGCCCAATGGTGATTTTCTTGCCGCGTTCGACGAGTTTTTGCACAAAAGAGTCGTACACCTTCTCCGAAACAATCGCCCGCGAACACGCCGAGCACTTCTGCCCTTGATAGCCGAACGCGGCCTGCGCCACCCCTTCCACCGCGGCGTCGATATCCGCTTCTTCGTCCACGATCGTCGAATCCTTGCCGCCCATCTCTAGTACGGCGCGCTTGATCCAGATTTGTCCGGGCGCCTTCCGCGCCGCTGCTTCACTAATCTGCAGTCCCACTTCCTTGGAACCAGTGAACGCGATGAATCTCGTCTTCGGATGCTTCACAATTGCGGCGCCGGCGATTTCCCCAGGGCCGGTGATGAAATTCAGCGTCTCTTTCGGGAAGCCCGCTTCGTACAATACTTCCACCATCTTCGCCGCAATCGCCGGCGATTCCTCAGACGGCTTGAGCACCACCGTGTTGCCGGTTACCAGCGCGGCCACCGCCATGCCCGTAGCAATCGCTGCCGGAAAATTCCAGGGCGGTATCACCGCGCCGACGCCCAGCGGGATATACACGAGAAAATTCTTTTCGCCCTTCATCGGCGTCAGCGGCTGCGGCCCGGCCAGGCGCAGCATCTCGCGCCCATAAAATTCACAGAAGTCGATCGTCTCCGCGGTGTCCGCATCCGCTTCGGCCCACGACTTGCCAACCTCGTAGCAAATCCATGCCGAAATCTCGAACTTGCGCTTGCGAATAATATTCGCAGCCCGAAATACGCATTCGGCACGCTTTTCCGCAGGCACTCGCTTCCAGGACTCAAAGGCTTTCGCCGCGGCTTCCACCGCCTGATTCGCCAGGTCCGCACCCGCGGACTGAAACACGCCCAGCACTTGCGAAGGATGCGACGGATTGGTGGAGGTCATCTTTGCGGTCGTGGTCACTTTCTGACCGCCGATATACAGCGGATACTCACGCCCGAACTCCGCCGCCACTTTCTTGAGCGCTTCTTCCATAGCCTTGCGGTTTTCCGGCTTTGCGAAATCCACGAATGGCTCGTTCGTGAAGTCCGTCAGACGCAGCGTTGATTCGGCAGTAGCCAAGGTGAGTCTCCTTCGCGCATTCCCAACACTACATTCTACTTCGCTGACAAGGACAAGGTGAAGTGCTGACCACTGCGAGGCTATACGACGGACCTCGCCGCACGCCTGTGCAAGGAACTGTCCATTTGGTCACCACGCTACTGGCCTTCCGTACGTTGCGCGCAACTCCCGGCATCACTAGAATCCCGCGCAACCGTCTTCCAGCCTGCAGGCATTTTTCGGCCGGCCACTACCCACTCCTTGACCGGCTTTTCTCGGTTCTTTGCCCCCGACGGAATCCAACAAGGGGAGGGTTTCGCCTTCGCCCAAGGTGAGCCAAATCTATCATGAGCAATCGTCTGAGTCGTTTTTTTGCATCTCGAGTGGTCCGCTTCGCTCGGGATAGTTCCATACCGCGTCTCGCCACTCTAATTTGTCTCTGTGTTCTGTTCATCGCAGCGACGCTAGCGATTGGAGTTGCGGGAACCACCCGATCGAGCCAGAACTTTCGAGGATCTGGTCCTAGTTCGCTCGACACAATTGCACGAAGCACATCCGCGCCGCAGGAAGCGCCGACTGGATTTGACAACGCTTCCATCGACCCCAATGACAGCACCCATTTCGCCGACATGACCACGTTTGAGGAAGTCGACACCATCCAGAAAGGTTTGGGTCCGGTCTACAACGCGCAGTCCTGTCGGGAGTGCCACCAGAACCCAACCACCGGCGGCATCAGCCAGGTCACGGAACTGCGTGTTGGCCACGTGGATAACTCCGGCCGGTTCACCAACCCGAACGTCATGATCGGCAACGGGACGGTCACTATCCCCAACCGCTCGCTCATCAACGACCGCGGTATTTGCCCCAGCGGGAGTGTCACGGACAAGGAAGTCCAGGAACTTGTGCCGGACCAGATGAACGTGCGCACCTTGCGAACATCACTCAATACCCTCGGCGACGGCTTTATTGAAAGCGTTTCGAGTTCGACGCTCATGGAGATCGCCGACAAACAATGCCGCCGGTCCGAAGGCCAGATCTGTGGCCAAGTGATTTTCGTGTCGGTGGGAGAGGCGCCAGGCCAAACCCGCGTAGCTCGCTTCGGTTGGAAAAACCAGCATGCCAGCTTGCTTTCGTTTTCCGCCGACGCCTACCTCAACGAAATCGGAATCACTAACCGTTTGCAGCCCCAGGACGTAACCACGCTCTGCAAGACCACTACCGACCCGGAAGACACCGTCGATCCGACCGACAATCTGAGCGATATCGACCGCTTTGCCCGCTTCATGCGCTTCAGCAAAGCACCCGCGCGGGATGTGAACCTCGCCAACACGCTGGATGCACAGGCAGGGGCGCAGATTTTCGAGCGCCTCGGCTGCGACACTTGCCACGTTTCCTCGATCGTCACGGCTCCGCCGGGCTCCGTCATCAACGGCGGACAATTCACCGTGCCGGACTCGCTCGGCAACAAAATCATTCATCCTTACAGCGACTTCCTGCTGCACGACGTCGGTACCGGAGACGGCATCGTGCAGAACGGAGGACCATCCACAGCCAACAAAATGCGCACGCCTCCGCTTTGGGGCGTCCGCCTGCGCAGCCGGCTGCGGCACGACGGCAGAGCGCTTACCTTCACGGAAGCCATCCTGCACCACTCGGACGAAGCATCGCACGTGGTTCGCAACTTCCGTAACCTGAGCGATCAGGAGCGGCAACAACTGCTCACCTTCCTCAAATCGCTCTAACGCTCGCAGCTCGAGCAAGCACAGTGGGACAGGCGTTCCGCCTGTCCCACTGTTTTATTGTCGGGGGAACGGCTCAGCTCACTAATTCGCGCAGCGCGTTCGAGAAAATGTCCGTGTGTAGATCGATGTCGGCTGCCGTCGTTGCCGGACACATCAGCGCCATGTTGTGAAACGGCGTGAGCAACACGCCGCGATTCAGCGCGTACAGATGCAGGAATCGCTCCAGCTCAAAATCTGCCGCCGCAGCGGATTCGCCGCCGTTTCGCGGCGCGCGCGAGCAAAACGTGTACTCCGCCCGGCAGCCGAGCCGCGCTACGTTCCACGGCAATCCCTGCCTTTGAACTTCCGCCGTTACTCCGTCCGCGAAGCGTTTCGCCAGTGGAATCATTTTTTCGTAAGCGCTGGCGGTCAAAACATGCTCCAGCGTCGCGCGCATCGCCGCCATGGACAGCGCATTACCCGCCAGCGTTCCGCCAATGCCGCCCACGTCGCAATCTTCGAGCTCGATCCGCGCCGCGATGCGCTGCGCCACTTCCTCCGTACATCCGTAGGCTGCGCCGGGAATCCCGCTTCCGATCGCCTTGCCAAACACCAGCATGTCCGGCTTAAGCTTCCACTCTCGCGTGCAGCCGCCTGGGCCGGCGCAGATCGTGTGCGTTTCATCGGCGATCAGAAGCGCGCCGTGCTGCCGCGCCAGATCCTGCGCCGCCGTCCAATATCCTTCGTCCGGCAAGATGATCCCGACGTTGGTCATCGCCGGCTCCGCCAGCACGCACGCCACGTCGCCATGCTTGAGCGCCGTTTCCAGGGCCTTGAGGTCGTTGAACTCGGCCACTCGCGTGGTTTCCGCCGGATTTACCGGCGCACCGATATTCCCGCGCCGCAGGCCCACCACACCGTCGCGCAGCGACGCGAACGATTCATCCACCGTTCCGTGATAGCAGTAATGAAATACCAGAATCTTCGGGCGTTTGGTGATTTCGCGCGCGATACGTATGGCGAAGCGGTTGGCATCCGTCGCCGTCAGCGTGAATTGCCAGAACGGCAGGCCGAAGCGCCGCTTCAGGTTCTCGCCCACCCACAGCGCATCCTCCGTCGGCAGCATCAGCGTGATGCCTTTATGTACTTGCCGCGCCACCGCCTCGGCAACCACGTCGGGTGAATGCCCGGTCATTGCCCCGGTATCGCCCAGGCACAGATCGACGTAATCGCGGCCGTCCACATCCGTGAAATGCGCGCCCTTCGCCTGCTTCACGAAAACCGGAAATGCGCCGGCCCATTTCTTCATCCAGTTCATGGGCACGCCGCCGAGCAGCGAATCCTGCGCGACCCGGTACATCGCCGCGGACCTCGGGCGTTGCACGATGAACCGGTCTTCTTCGCGTGAGCTGAGGTCCGCCAGCCTTTTGCGATCGATAGTTGCCATGTTTTTTTGTAAGCGCGGACTACCGCAAGTCGTGAATGATTTCCTTCGCCGCGTTCGCGCCGGATGCGCCCGTCAATCCATTCCCCGGATGCGTCCCCGAGCCGCACAGGTACAAGCCGCGAATCGGCGTCAGGTACCGTGCCCAATCGAGCACCGGCCGCATGGTGAAAAGCTGATCCAGCGCCAGTTCGCCGTGATAAATGTGCCCGCCGGTGAAACCGTACTCCGTTTCCAAATCTTGCGGCGTGATCACTTGCATGCCTTCGATCAGGCCGGAAAGATTCGGCGAATACGCCGTCAGCGTTTTCACTACCGTCTCGCCCAGGTCTTTCCTGCGCGTCTTCCAGTCGCCCGTCTTCAGCTGATACGGCGCAAACTGCACGTAGATCGACATCACATGCTTGCCGTCCGGCGCCAGCGCCGGATCAAGCAGCGTCGGAATCGTTACATCCAGCCATGGCGCCGCCGAAATCTCGCCGTACTTCGATGCATCAAACGCTTTTTCCAGGTAATCGATCTCCGGCCCGATATGGATTCGCCCGGAGAGCGCCTTGAGAACTCCGTCCGGCGCCACCTCATCTGTGAGCGATGGAAACACCGGCAACTCGCCGAGCGCCAGATTCACCTTGGCCACGTTGCCCTTGGCCCGAATGTTTCGAATGCGCATCGCGAACGTGGGATCCAACTGGGACGCATCGACCAGTTGGAAGAAAGTCCGCTTGGGATCCACTCCGGAGACCACTGCTTCGATCGCAATCTCTTCGCCATCGGCCAGCACCAAGCCGGACACGGCCCCGTCTTTTACGCGGACATGCCGCACTTCCGCGTTCGTTCGAATCTCCGCGCCCGCTTTTTGCGCGGCTTCCGCCAGCGCATTCGTGAGCGCGCCCATCCCGCCGCGCGGAAATGCCGCCGTCCCCACCGGATGCGCATCCGCGGCCGCGCGCATCAGCAACACCGCCGTCGATCCAGCGGACCACGGCCCCAGTGCCGTGCCGAAAATCCCCCGCGCTGCAATCGTCGCGCGAATCAGTTCCGTCTCGAAGAATTCGGAGACAAAATCCGCGGCCGCCATTGGGCCCCATCGCAGCAAATCGAAAATCCGCCTCTTCCCCAGTCCGCGGACGCTTCGCCCCGTTTTCAGCAGATTCCAAAAATCTTCCGGCGACGGCTTGTCGATCGCCGGCGGTGTAATCGAGCAAAGCTGCGCGAAGACGTCCGCAATCTCCTGTAGTGCTGCCGCGAATTCCGTATACTTCGCGGCATCCTTCGCGGAAAAACGCGCAATTCCACCGGAAGTCTTGGCATGGTCGTTGTAGAAGAGCAGCGCTCTTCCGTCCGGTGTTGGTGCGAACACACGCGGGTCCGGCCGTAGAATCTCGCAGCCGAATTTCTCGATCGCCAGATCGCGTGCCACGTCGGCCCGCAGCGGCCCCATCGTGTGCGCCAAAGTGGACACGCGAAAGCCCGGGTGAAACTCCTCTGTCACCGCGCCGCCGCCCGCCATCTCGCGGCGCTCTAGCACCAGCGGCTTGAACCCGCCATTAGCCAGATAGAACGCGGTGATCAGCGCGTTATGCCCGCCTCCAATCACCGCCACTTTCTGTCCAATCGGCATATTTCGGTTTCTTTCCTGTGTAGGGGCGCCCGCCGCGGCGGGCGCCCCATCTAGGCAAACTTTCTAAACTCTCGCGACTTCTCGCGACCTCTTCAGTTCGACCGAGCCGCCGCAGCCGACTTCTTCCACTCTTTCAAAATCACCTGGCTGGCAATGCGTCCCGGCGCCGCCATAATTCCTCCGCCCGGATGCGTAGCCGACCCGCACATGTAAAGGTTCTCGATCGGGGTTTTGTAGTACGCCCATCCCGGCACCGGCCGCAAAAAGAAAAGCTGTTCCAGTGAAAGCTCGCCTTGAAAAATATTCCCCTGCGTTAGCCCGAACTCCCGCTCCAGGTCCAGCGGCGTCAGCACTTGCCGCTCAACGATAATCTTCTTAATGTTCGGCGCGTATTCCGCGATGGTATCGACCACTGTGTCGCCGAATTTCTCCTTCTGGTCGTCCCAGGTTCCTTCCGCCAGTTTGTACGGCGCGTATTGCACGAAGCACGAAAGCACATGCTTCCCCGGCGGCGCCACCGACGGATCTGTCAAGCTCGGAATCACCATATCGATATACGGCCGCCGCGAAAATCGCCCGTACTTCGCGTCGTCGTACGCCCGCTCCATATATTCCACGCTCGGCGAAATCGAAATCGCGCCGCGCAAGTGCGCTCCCGGCCCGGGCATGCACTTGAAATCCGGCAGCGCATCGAGCGCCAGATTCACCTTTCCAGATGACCCACGAAATTTATATCGGCGCACGTCCTGCAGAAACTCCGCCGGCAATTCGCTCGGCTCCAAGAATCGTTCGAACGTCAGATGCGGATCCACGCTCGACGAAACCACCGCCGCCGAAATCTCCTCCCCGCTCTGCAACACCACGCCGCAAGCCCGCCCGTTTTTCACCAGAATCTTGTCCACCGGCACTTGCGTGCGAATCTCCACGCCCGCTTCCCGCGCGGCCGCCGCAATCGCGTTCGAAATCGCGCCGGTCCCCCCGCGGCTGAACCCCCACGACCGGAATGCCCCATCAATCTCGCCCATATAATGATGTAGCAGCACATATGCGGTTCCCGGCGAGCGAATCCCCAGAAACGTCCCGATTATCCCCGAAGCGGACATCGTCGCTTTCAACGCGTCGGTCTCGAACCACTGATCCAGAAAATCCGCCGCCGACATGGTCATCAACTGCACCAACGTGTACCGCTCATCCGACGACAATTCCCGAAACCGGTTCAGCAAAAAATAAAGCTGGCTCAAATCTTTCGGATTCAGCGTCGTCGGGTCCGGCGGAATCATCGAGAGAATCGGTTTCACGAACCGGCACATCGGCGTCATCATCTTCGAGAATTCGTCGTACGCTTCCGCGTCCACACGCGAGTGCCGCCGGATTTCCCGCTGCGATCGCGCATGATCATTCATCCGCCACAAGCGGTCGCCGTTCGGCAGCGGCGTCAGTGTCCCATCCAGCGGCAAAATCTCCAGCCCGTGCCGCGGCAAATCCAGCTCCCGAATAATCTCCGGCCTAAGCAACGAAACCACGTAAGAGCACTCCGAAAAAAGAAATCCCGGCACGATTTCTTCCGTCACCGCCGCCCCGCCCAGCACGTGCCGCCGCTCCAGCACCAGCACTTTCTTCCCCGCTTTAGCCAAATAAGCGGCGTTCGTCAGCCCGTTGTGGCCGCCGCCAATCACAATCACGTCATACTTCTGCGCCATTCTCAGCAACTCCGCTTGAAAAAAGAAGTCTTCGCACTAGAGAGGTCCGAGCATTCTACTGATTCCGCGCCCCTTCACACAACCCTGCGAGACAACCACCCTGCACTCGCACCCCAAACTGAACCGCGCGGCCATCTCCCCACAACCGTCCTTCCGTACAGTATCTTTGCGCGCCCCGCGGTCCTACGCTTGCCACGATTGTTGCAATCCGCGTCCAGGGGACCCTCACGATGTATTGTGAACATTGCGGCCTGCAAATTTTCCCGAAGCACCCGGTGTGCACTCGCTGCGGCGAGTCTCCCACCCTGCACTGGTTCCAGCTAACCAGCCTGCTGCTGCTTTTTCTCGCCGTGCTCTGCAATTCCGCCGTCGCGCTATTTCTCCTGCCGCGCTTCACCGCCGCTCATCACGGCGCGCTCTATTTTCGCATCTGGCTCTGGATATCCGTAAAAGGCGCCGCTTACGGCTGGGTGCCTGTAGCTTTCGGCCTGCTCGCCTGGGACTATTTTCTCCGCCGCAAGACCCGTCACAAAGTAAAAGGCTGGGTCACGCGCAAGCTGCTCAGCTTCGTCGTCGTTGCCGGCATCACTCCCATGATTCCCTGGTGGGTGCCCGCAGGCCAGCCTCCCCAGAATTTCCTCTCCACCATCGGCCGCTATCCCGGCCTTCCCACTGCGCTGGCCTGGTGCTCTGTCCTCGTCATCGCCGCCATTCTCTGCTTCAACTCCGAAACTCGCGAATCCCTCCTCGGCAAAGGCAAAGTCCTCAGCTTCATTAGCCTGGGCGCCATCCTCCTCCTGCTTTCCATGACCGTCGTCGGCTGGTCCCTCGCCTCCTGATTTCAGGTTGGACCGACCTGAAGCCCCGGCCCTACTAAGGAAAAAACGCGCTACAATCCCGCCATGAAGACCGCCCGCCTCATTACCCTCATCGGCAGCATCGTCCTTCTTGCTTCTGGTCTTTTTCACGCCACCGGATACGCCATGATTACCAGCTTCCTGGCGAAAGACCCTATTCGCCAGGACCTCGCCAGCATTCTTAAGGCTTCTTGGCTCCTTTTTTCCGTTGAAATGCTAGCCCTCGCTATCATTGCTTTTCTGGCGCGCTCTCTCGACCGCGGCGGCCCTATCGTTCTCCTGTGCGCCGCCGCAAACGCTGTCAACGGCTTCCTTCTTTTTCATTTTCTCGGACCCTTCATCGGCGTTTATCTCGTTGCCGTTGTCACTCTTTTGTTTCTCATCGGCGGCTACCTGCAGACGAACGCCCCTCGCCACTCTTCCTGAGCTCCTCATCCCTGCTGATCTCCAGTAACTCCCTTAAATTCAATGGATAGCGGCATGTGCACGTTTTCAAGCCCCCTCGAGTTCACGCTATTTCCCTCGCCTGTTCACTGTCGCTCCCGGTCTTGGGCTAGTACCCGCGTACCCCTTTCCGACTAAAATCCTTTAGGTCCGTCGTCCTATTGTGGACCAGACCGCTCCCCTATACACTCTCCCTTCAATCGGGAGGTTTACCTTGACCGGCTCTGAACGCCGAACTACCCAGCGCTTCTCCATGCGGCTGCCCATCACGGTTCGCTGGACCACCGGCGCGGCCGTCGGCGAGACGAGCACCGAATCCCGCGACGTTAGCTCCCGCGGCGTCTACTTCTTCCTTTCCAAAGACGTCAAAGAGGGCTCGCCCGTCGAGATTCTTCTCACCCTTCCCAACGAGATCACCATGGCCGGCCCGGTTCGTGTTCGCTGCCTCGGCCGCGTTCAACGCACCGAGCCCCGTGAAGAAGGTTCCATTGGTGTTGTGGCCGCCATCGAGCGCTATGAGTTTCTGCGCACCGATGAAGATTCAGCTAAGTAGCGGCAAATATTACGGCGGCAGGGCACGCACCTTAGCCCGCAACTCGCGCCCCGCCAACAACGCTCGGCTCATCCCGCCGCGCGGCTTTAGATTCTGCGGTACGACGCGCTTCTTGTAATTCCGCGCCTCGCTGCTGCAAACAAGCTTCTTGCTCGCTCACTGCGGAGGCGGGCAGGATAAGCCGGGGTACCTCGGCCCCTCAGCGGAGCGCCCCGGCTCTTTTCTCTTTCGCTCCCCCTGTACCTCCGAACAGGCGATTTCCACACCTCTTTTAAGCCACCATTGCTTTACCCAGCGGGGGAGACTCTGCTTTTCCATGCTTACTGACACTAAAATCGCGCCCGGAGCGCAGCCGCACTCGTCCGCCTCGCCGGAAAGCGCCGCCGTCAACTCCACCACTTCGCCGCTGGATTTCGCGAACTTCCACTCCGATAGTTCCGCGAGCGCCGAACTGACTAACGCCCCAGAAAACGGCGAAGGCGCAGGGGCCGCCATTTCACTCCTTGAACTCGCGGGAACTCTGGACCAGCACAAAGCCTGGGTCGAATCCGGGGGAGAAAACGGCGAACGAGCCGATCTCTCCGGCGTCAATCTCTCCAACGCCGATTTGACAGGCGTAAATCTGCAAGGCGCCGTCTTGAAGCGCGCCAATCTCAGCGGCGCGGACCTCTCCATGGCCAATCTGCGCGGCACCAATCTCATGCAAGCTGATTTGTGCAACGCCAATCTCCTTGGCACCGAATTGCGCGGCGCTGATTTGATGGGCGCGGTGCTCTACGGAGCGGAAGGCCTGTGGGTCGGCCGCCTCGGCGGCGCCAATCTTTTCGATGCGCTCCTGCCCGAATCCATTGCCGCAGTCGACAGCGCGAAATCCATTGCCCAGGCCACCAAAGTCGCGCGCGTCTTCTATTTCTTCATGCTTTTCATCAGCGCCGTCTGCTGTTTATTGATAGGCTTCACCACCGACGTCCGCCTGATCATCAACGGCTCGGCCTTCCCCTTCGTCCGCCTCGGAAATATTCTGCCCATGACCGGTTTTTATCTCGGCGCCCCACTCGTTCTTTTCTTCCTGTATCTGCGTTTTCACTTCTTGCTCTTGCGCTTGTGGGGCAGCATGGCCGCCCTTCCCGCCGTCTTTCCAGACGGCCAGACCCTCGAACGCGACGGTCCTTGGTATCTCATGGGCCTGGTGCGCTGGCATTTCCGCTGGTCGCGCGACACGCGTTCGCCCTTTTCCATGCTCGAGATGGTAATCGCCGCCACGCTCGCCTACTGGATCGTCCCCGCAACGCTCTTTTTCTTCTGGCTGCGCTACCTCGTGCGCCAGGATTTTCGCGGCACGCTCCTCCATGCGTTGCTACTGACTCTATCGGTCGCCGCCGCCACCTGCATTCCCACCATCGTTTCCCGCACCCTCCGCCCTGGTGATCTACTCCGCCAGAAAGCGAAAAACATCTTCCGCATGTTGATGCTCACCACCCGTGCCGCGCTCATTGCCGGTTGCGTGCTCCTCGTTTTTTCTTTCGGTATAAATCGCGGATTGCCTTCCGATGGCGATGCTGTACCCGAACACTCCACGATCGACGTCCGCCGCTGGGCCGCGCACGTTTTGCAGTCCGTCGGCTACCGCCCCTACGCGGATTTGACTGAGGCCTGGCTCTCCGGCCCGCCGCCACGCGGCAATTGGACTGAAGAAGCGCTCGCCAACGTACCGGGCGCCCGCTTGAACCAGATGAATCTCCGCTTCGCCCGCGCTTATCGCGCTTTCCTCGTCAATGCTCGCCTGTGGCGCGCCAATCTCGAAGGCGCCTACCTCTCCGAAGCCGATTTGCGCGGTGCCAATCTCCGTGAAGTCATCTTGCGCGATGCAGTTCTAGATCGCGCCTTGGCCAAAGGCGCCGTCCTCGTCTCCACCGAAGCCAGCCGCGCCAACTTCACCGGCGCCGATCTCCGCGGCGCCGATATCTCCTACGGCACTCTGGACAACGCCAAAATATCCAACGCTAAACTCGCCGGCGCTTCTCTCTACGCCGCCAATCTTCGCAACACTCAATTCCTCCGCAGCGATCTCTCCCGCGCCGACCTACGCGACACCAAGCTCGAACAAAGCGTCCTCTCCTTCGCCAATCTCGAGCAGACCGATCTCTCTTCCGCGAAGCTAACCGGCGCAAATCTCAGCGGTGCTTTCCTCAAAGGAACCATTTTGCTCGACGCCGATCTCAAATCCGCCGACCTGCGCGGCGCTACGCTCGCCGGCGCCATTCTCCGCGGCTCCGACCTGACCGGCGCAAACCTCGCCGGCGCCGACCTCCGCGAAGCCGTCGGCATTACCGCCACGCAACTCTGCTCCGCCCACTGGCGCGGCGCCCTCCTCGACCCCGAACTCCTAGCCGCCGTGCAATCCCAATGCGGCACCACTCCCTAACATCCTTGCCACGCCTCTGCAACGCTCCTTGTAGTGGCGGGGCCGCGCCGTCAGCACGGACTTCGCGTGTTTGCTACGCTCCGTAGGGGCCGAGCTTGCCCGCCTCGCCGCAACCCCACCGGCCCGTCCCCGCCCCGTTACGGAATCAACGGCAGTGTCCCAACCACCTTAGTCCGTTCCAGCCGCGGAGGCGTTCCCGCCGCCCACCGCTTCGCTCGATGCACAACCCGATAAGCCAGCGGCCCGCCATCAACTCCCGCGCTCCGTTCCAACGGCCGTGGTACGCACACAAACTCCACGTCAAGCTCGTCGCCTGTCGCCCGCACCACGCAATAGCCGTGCCCGCCCACATCGACGAACGAAAGATGCGGTGCATTCTCGGGATTCCTGGCCGCCAGCGCGTCTTCCATCCGCCCGGTCTTTTGCAGCGCCAGGCTTGCCCGCACACCATGCAACATCGTCAGGTTCACCGCGGGCTGCACCGCCGCTTCCGCCGACGCCTGGTAAAGATACACGCCGCGCAGCGGATGGTCTTTCGGCAGGCGATATTCCGCAGCCTCGAACAATGCCGGAGCCGAAATCGACCCAGTGACAAACTCGACCCCTACCGGATCGAAGCCCCTGGGGGGCAGAGTGGCCGACAATAGCCCGGCCGTGAACGCATGACGGTCGCCCGCAATCGTCGCAAATCCGGTGATTCCTTTCTTCCGCACGAAGTTCAGAATCTCCGCGCGCTCGCTTCGATACCCCGACCAGTCATCATCCGTGAATTGCGCATATCCCGTAGTCGGCCATTTCGCTCCCACTCCTTGCGGAAGATTCTGGAAGTCCGCGCGCCAGTCCAGCATCGCCACGGAGTTCCCCCACAGTTTCCACGTAGCTGTCGATTCGCCCAGCCGCCCCAGAAACCATGCTTTTTGTTCCCCTCCCAGCATCGATTGCGGCGCAGCGCTCTTCCGAAAATTGCTCCGCTCTTCGCCGTCGAATCGAATCGTCTCCGGCGGTTTCCCTCCGTTGTAAGTCTTCCCGGCATCCAACACTTCCATAACGTCTTCCGAAGTGACGAAAGGGAACCCCTTCGGCCGGAACGCCGCCGCCTCCGGATGGTCCATCAATGGCTCCGAGCGAAACGTCCGGTTGTCCGTAAGAATCAACTCGACGTGCCGGCCCCAGCGGAACGTGCGAAAAAGTTTCAGGCTCCGAACCACCGCCAGGTTCCCCGATTCCAGCCCCATTCCGTGCTCGTCAAAATCGCGAATGGGCGCATCCTTCACCTTCGGCGCCTCGTAGCCGTCCACAAACCCTTTCCCAGATTTCGCTATCCGCGCCGGCTGGTATTCGAACCACGCTCGCCCCGCCGCCGCCTTCCGTGTTTGTGCCGGGCGAACTCCGCCGAAGTTCTCCTGCGTCTGCCAGCCCTTCCACGAAAATTCGTGGTTGTCCCACATACAAATGAACGGCCACCGCGCCCGCGCATCCTGCAGGTCCGGATCCAGCAGATAAGCGCGGTAAACCGCTCGGTAGTCGTCTGTAGTCGTTGGTATGTGGAAGTCCTCGATCTTCTCCCCGTTTGCATACCGCACAACGTCGCGCAATCGGCGCGCGTACATCCCCTGCGGCCGGTCCTCCGGATACCACACGATCTCGTAGATGAAATCCCCAAGGTGCAGCACAAAGCTCAACTGCTCTTCGCGGGGTTTTTGCTTGTCCTCCCAGATCATCCGCCGGTAGGCGTTCGACGCCCCTTGCTGCACGTTCTGGCAACTGGCGAACGCAAATCGCACCGCGCCCGTATCCGTGGCCAATGGCGCCGTGATCGTCCGTCCCACCCGGCTGCCGAAGCCGTACTCGTCCGTGAAGCGGTACCAATACACCTTCGCCGGCTTCAGCCGCGCCGCCAGCACCCGGCAAGTCCAGTCGGTCTCCGCGGAAAGCCTTCCTAGGCCAGTTGCCACGATGCGCGCAAATCCCGCATCCTCCGCCACCTCCAAAGTCAATTGGTGCGCTTCCACGCCTTCCGTCGGCGGCCGCCGGGTCCACAGAATCACACTCTCCGAATCCGGATCTCCCGAGGCCACCCCATGCGGGTACAGGTCCCGCCGTTCCTGCCACCGAATCTTCGACCCGCGCGCAAACTCCGACCCCCAAGCCAACGTCGCCCCAAACGACCCTGCTATCACAATAAATTCCCGCCGCCTCATAGCAGCCCTCCCATGCTCACTCGCATCACCCTATTCGACGCCCACCGCCCCCGGTTGTAGTGGCGCCCGCCACGGCGGGCTGCGCCAGTATAGCGACACCGTATTGTGGCAAGCAGCAAAAACCGCGCACCCCGGACTCTCTCCCCAAATCGACCGAGGCAATGATATGCTTCGCCGTTGCGCTCCCCCGGTTGTACACGAAGAATCGGGTAAACGGAGCAGGGAGAAGCCCGAGTGCTCATCGGTGTGCCGAAGGAAAGTTATCCTGGAGAGCGGCGCGTAGCGCTCGTGCCGTTAGTCATTCCCAATTTAGCGAAAGCCGGCCACGAAGTCGTAATCGAGGGCGGCGCCGGTGTCGCGGCCGGCTATCCGGACGTGCAGTACCTCGAAAAAGGCGCGAAAATCCTGCCCACCCGCGCGGCAGTTTTCGCGCAAGCCGATCTAATCGTTCAGGTCCTGGCCTACGGCTCCAACGATGTAACCGGCGAGGCGGATCTCCCGCTGCTGAAGCGCGGCCAGATTCTCATCGGCTTCCTCCGTCCCCTCAGCTCCGCCGATGTCCTGCAAAAACTCGCCGCCACCGGCGCCACTTCCTTCGCCGTGGAATTGATGCCCCGCACTACACGCGCGCAAAGCATGGACGCGCTTTCTTCCATGGGCACGATCTGCGGCTACAAAGCGGTGATCATCGCCGCTGATGCGCTCCCTCGCATTCTTCCCATGCTTACCACCGCCGCCGGCACCATCACGCCGGCCCGCGTCTTCGTCATCGGCGCCGGCGTCGCCGGTCTGCAAGCCATAGCCACCGCTCGCCGCCTCGGCGCCGTCACCTCCGCCTACGACATGCGCCCCGCCGCCAAAGAGCAAGTGCAAAGCCTCGGCGGCCGCTTCGTCGAACTCCCCATCGAAGCCGCTAACGCGCAAGACGCCCGCGGCTACGGCGTTGCTCAGGACGAATCCTTCTACCGCCGCCAGCGCGAGCTCCTCGGCAAAGTCGTCTCCGAAAGCGATATGGTCATCACCGCCGCCGTCGTCCCCGGCAAGAAATCTCCGGTCCTGGTGACCGAAGAAATGGTCAAGAGCATGGCGCCCGGCTCCGTGATCCTCGATCTGGCCTCCGAGCGCGGCGGCAATTGCGAATTGACCGAGCCCGGCAAAACCGTCCTCAAGCACGGGGTCACCATTATCGGGCGCATCAACATGGCCAGCGACGTCCCGTATCACGCCAGCCAAATGTACGCTCGCAACCTAAGCGCTTTTCTGCTCCACCTGACCAAAGACGGCAAACTCCAGCTCAATCCGCAAGACGAAATCACTCGCGAAACGCTGCTCACGCACGGCGGCGAAATCGCGAATCAACGCGTGCGGGAAATCCTGCAGCTACCCGCGCTGGTCACGCAAGGCCAGGCGCAAGGCACTTAACGATTTTCGTTTCAGCAAGCCATGCCGGGCACTCGATCAGCCGGCAGGAGGAAAGATGTCCGCGAACGTACTCGACAATCTGTTCGTCTTCATGCTCGCCGGCTTCATCGGCTTCGACGTTATCCGGAAAATCTCGCCCCTCTTGCACACGCCGCTGATGTCCCTCACCAACGCTCTCGACGCTATCGCCGTCGTCGGCGCCATCATCCTCGTCGGCGAGCACAAGTCCACACTTGCCACTATCCTAGGCACTATCGCCGTCGTCGCCGCCACTATCAATATCGTCGGCGGCTTCATCATTACCGACCGCATGCTCAGAATGTTCAAGAGCAGCCGTCCGGGCAAAGCGTAAGGGTGCGCTGAATGGACTTCGCTTCCGCGTCGCAGCATCTCATCGAAGTCATCTACCTGATTGCCAGCATTCTCTTCATTCTCTCGCTCAAGTGGATGAGCTCGCCGGTCACCGCGCGCCGCGGCGTCCTCGCCGGCGAAATCGGCATGTTGCTCGCCATCGCAGGCACGCTGCTCCATCGCGGCATCGTGGACTACAAGTGGATCTTCATCGCACTCGTGCTTGGCACGATCATCGGCATTCCGCTCGGCAAAGTGCAGATGACCGCCGTGCCCCAGCGGACCGCACTCAGCCACGCCTTTGGCTCGCTCTGCGTAACGCTCGTTGGCACCGCCGAGTTTTATCTGCGCTCGCCGGACGTGCCGCCTTTCATGATGGCAGTCCTCTCGATGGAAGTAATTCTCGGCTCGCTCACCTTCACCGGCAGCTTGATGGCCGCCGGAAAACTTCAGGAAGTCCTTCCCCAGCGCCCCATCACGTACAAGGGCCAGAACTTCGTGAACCTCTCGCTTCTCGCCGCTTCGGTGCTCATCGCCGCCTACCTCGTGATTCATCCCGAAGCGAAAATGCTCTTCCCGCTCATCGTCATCGTGCCGCTCTTCTTCGGTGTGATGATGGTCATCCCCATCGGCGGCGCGGACATGCCCACGGTCATCTCGCTCTTGAACTCCTACGCCGGCCTGTCCGCCGCTGCGATGGGGTTCGTTCTCAACAGCAAGCTCCTGATCATCGCCGGTGCGCTCGACGGGTCCTCCGGATTCATTCTTTCCGTCATCATGTCCAAAGCCATGAACCGTTCATTCACCAACGTTCTCTTCGGTGCCTTTGGCCAGGTACAAGCCGCCGCCGCCGGCACAGTGGAGGAAAAGACCGTGCGCAGCGCCAGCGCCGAAGAAGCCGCCGGAATTCTCGCCGCCGCCAACAAAGTCGTCATCGTCCCCGGTTACGGCATGGCCGTTGCGCAAGCGCAGCACAAAGTCCGCGAACTCTACGACGCGCTCACCAAACGCGGCGTGGACGTCAAATTCGCCATTCATCCCGTGGCAGGACGCATGCCCGGTCACATGAACGTGCTCCTTGCCGAAGCTGACATCCCCTACGACCGCCTGCTCGACATGGACGAAATCAACGGCGATTTCCCGCAGACCGATGTTGCGCTCATCATCGGCGCCAACGACGTCACCAACCCGGCCGCGCGCACCGACGCTTCCAGCCCCATCTTCGGCATGCCCATCCTCGACGTCGACAAAGCCCGCACCGTCATGGTCATCAAGCGCGGTATGAGCCCCGGCTTCGCAGGCATCGACAACCCGCTCTACTACCTCGACAAAACCCTGATGCTCTTCGGCGACGCCAAAGGCTTCGTCGGCAACATCGTCCGCGAACTCTCGGGCGGCGGCGCCCACGGCTGATTCAATCCGCTTGACGCACCTGTGTCGAGCACGTAAAATGGTGCTGCACATGTCAACGTGTGGCACCGTTATCTGTGCAGCACATATTTGTGTGCAAGTCGAGGAGCAAATGCCTAAGTCTAACCTTACCATCAAGATCGATGACGACCTCCTTCGCGATATCCGTGTGATTGCCGCTAAGCGGGACTCCTCGATCAGCGCCTTGCTGGCGGAATACGCTGAAAACGTTGTCCGAAATGACAAAGACTACGAAGAAGCCAAAGAACGGGCTCTGGCTATCCTCCGTGAGGCGCGTCCCTTGAACTGGGAAAAGCCTCGCTCTCGTGACGAGATCTATGAGCGCTAGATTTTTCGTCGACACCAACATTCTGTTGTATGCCCACGAACCCGATGCGGGCCTCAAGCACGAGCGCGCTCTAAAACTCGTTCAGGGTCTGTGGGCCAATCGCGAGGGTGCTGTCAGCACTCAGGTGTTGCAAGAGTTTGCCTTCAATCTTTATCGCAAGACTCGTCTGTCGCTTTCCCTATACGACGTTGGCCTGCGCGTGACTCTCTATTCCCGGTGGGAGCTCGTCGTCAATACCCCGGCTTCGATCTTGCGCGCACTGGCGATTCAGGAATCGAACGCAATTTCGTTTTGGGATTCATTGATTCTTCAAGCCGCAGAATTTTGTCGCGCGGAGATCGTGTACTCGGAGGATTTGGCGCACGGCGCCAGGTACGGTACGGTCCAGGTGGTCAATCCGCTAATCTAGTTTCGGGAGCCAAATCAGCGTTCTTCGCCGAACATTTTGATGTCGGCTGGGCCTTCTTTCAGGGGGCCGCGGGAGCGGCCTTGCACTAGTTCGCGGATTTGCTCGACGATGTCGGGATTCGCGAGCGTGGTGATGTCGCCGGTATCCATGTGATTGGAAATGGCGGCGAGCACGCGGCGCATGATTTTGCCGGAGCGGGTTTTGGGCATGTCCGGGACGATATGAATCATTTTGGGCCGGGCGATTTTCCCGATCATCGTCTCGATTGTTGCGGTTACTTTGTCCTGGATCGCTTTATTCGCGGGCACGCCCGGTTTCAGCGCGATGTACACCACCGGAACCCGCCCTTTTACTTCGTCTTCGATCGGCACCACCGCTGCTTCCGCGACTTCCGGGACCATCAGGCAAGCTGATTCCACTTCCTTTGTTCCCAGGCGGTGTCCGGCGACGTTGATCACATCATCGACGCGCCCGAGAATCCGGTAGTAGCCGTCGGCGGCGAGCACTGCGCCGTCTGCCGCGTAGTAGGGCCAGTCGCGCCAGTCTTTGCTCTTCGGATTGGTGTTGTACTTGGCGTAGTATTGGCGCACGAAGCGGTCCGGATCGCCCCAGATGGTCTGCATGATTCCCGGCCAAGGATTGCGGATGCAGATGTTTCCCGCTTTGCCGCTGCCGGCTTTCACTTCTTCGCGGTTTTCATCCCAGATCACCGGATAAATCCCGAGCGCTGGCGGCCCCGCGCTGCCCGGCTTCATCGGCTCAAGCCCTGGCTTCGTGGTGCAGAGGAATCCGCCGGTCTCGGTCTGCCACCAGGTGTCCACGATGGCGGCTTCGCGCTTGCCCACCACTTCGTAATACCAGCGGAAGACTTCGGGCTCGATGGGCTCGCCAACGGTGGTCATGTGCTTGAAGTGGTAGTGGTATTTTTTCGGCTCGTCGGCGCCAGCTTTGCGCAACATGCGAATCGCCGTCGGCGACGTGTGGAAGATATTTACGTCCAGACGCTCTGCAATGCGCCACGGCCTTCCGGCATCCGGAAATTGCGGCACACCTTCATACAGAACACTGGTTGCAGCGAGTGCCAGCGGGCCGTAAACGATGTAAGAATGCCCGGTGATCCACCCGATATCGGCCATACACCAGTACACATCTTCCGGATGAATGTCCTGGTAGTACTTCGAGGTTCCCGCGGCGTAGGCAAGGTATCCGCCGGTGCGGTGCTGGCAGCCTTTCGGTTTTCCTGTGGTGCCGCTGGTGTACATCAGGAAGAGCGGCGCTTCGGCGTCGAGCGAAACGGGTTCCACGATCTGGCCCCGGTAATCCTTAATCACATCGTCGACAAAGAAATCGCGGTCCGCCACCATGGCCACTTCCGTCATGCGCTTTTCCGGGAAGCGCTTCCAGATCAGGACTTTGTCGATGTGCTGCCCTTCTTTTTTGGCCATGGCCACGGCGATATCGGCATTTCCCTTGTGGTCGATCCACTTGCCGTTGCGGTAGTAGCCGTCGGCATAAATCAGGATGCTGCTGCCGGAGTCTGCCGCTCGCAGTCCGCAGGCTTCGCCGGAAAAACCGCCGAAAACGACGGAGTGCACCACGCCGAGGCGCGCGCATGCGAGCATCGTGACGGGCAGCTCCGGAATCATGGGCATGTGAATGGTTACGCGGTCGCCGGCTTTCAGTCCGGCGAAATCGCGTAGCATGGCCGCGGTTTCGTTGACGCGCTTGTAGAGCTCTTGATAGGTGATGACGGTAGCGGATTCGTTTTCCGGCTCGGGTACAAAAATCAGCGCCGCTTTATTCTTGAACTTCACGAGGTGGCGGTCCACGCAGTTATAGCAGGCATTCAGCTTCCCGCCGACAAACCACTTCCAGAACGGCGGGTGCGAGGCGTCCAGGACTTTTTTCCATTTCTGATCCCAGCTCACAAGATTCGCGTACTCGATGAAGCAATCGGGAAAATGCTTCTCGTCGAATTTCTTCACGAACTTCGGGTCGTTGAGATTGGCCTGCGCTAGAAATCCCTTGGGCGGCCGCAGATACTCTTCTTCTTTCCAGTGCACCGCAATCTGCGCCTCGTTTAGTTCCTTGCCTTTCGGCTTTTTCGGGGCTGCTTTCGATTTCCGGCGAGCTGTGGCCACGGTGATCACTCCGATGCGTGAGGATGCAGAAGATAGCAGATGCGACGAGGAATGATGCTACCAGCGAACAGCGCTAGTCAAATACCGCGTGAACATGATCAGAGATAAAAAGCAGGAACCAGTCCCGTGCACAGGAACGCCACGTACAGTCCGAGCTCCTGCCCGAGTCCTTCAGAAAAACGCGGTTCGGCCGGCTCAGCGCGCCGAAGCGGGCTCTCCGCCGACTTCGTCCCAGATCCGGTGCCCGTGGGTTTCCTTTAACACCAGGCTTCCGACCACCAGAGTAATAGTGGCCACGATCATTGGATAGTACAGGCCTGAATAGATGTTCTGGGTGGCCGCGCACATGTAGACGCCGATTAGGGGAACCAAGCCGCCGAAGACGCCGTTCCCGATATGGTAGGGCAGGGACAGCGACGTGTATCTTATCTTCGCCGGGAAGGCCTCGACGAGATAAGCGGCGATGGGCCCGTAGATCATGCACACGTAAATCACCTGCACGAATACGAGCAGAACCAGCATGACCACGTTGGGATTGCTAGCCGGCTTGGCCGGCACGAGTTTACCGGTGTCATCGAGAGTCATCGCCGTGAGCTTGGGCGCTCCGGTCACCTTGTCTTTGACGGAACTGAGTTCCACAACGTTGTTTCCGGCGGCGCGCTGCATGGCGTGATAAATCGGGAAATACGTGGCCACGGCAAGCAAACACGCGGCCATCATCAGCCACTTGCGGCCGATCTTATCGGAGAGCGCTCCGAAAACGGTGAAGAACGGCATGGCGAACAGCAACGCGAACGCAACGATGATATTCGCCTGCTTGGTATCGACCTTTAGAATGGTCTGCATGTAGAAGAGCGCGTAGAACTGCCCGGTGTACCACACCACGCCCTGCCCGGCCGTGGCGCCAAATAGCGAGATCAGCACGCGCTTCAGGTTTTCCCATTTGCCAAACGCTTCTTTGAGCGGCTGCGCCGAGGTCATGCCCGCTGCTTTGAGCTGCGTGAAGATCGGAGACTCCTTCATCTTCAAGCGGATGTACAGCGAGATGGTCACCAGGATAATCGACGCCAGGAAGGGGATGCGCCATCCCCAGTCTGCGAATTGCTCCTTGGTCATGGACGCCTGTGTTCCCAGAATCACCAGCAGGGACACGAACAAGCCCAGGGTCGCGGTGATCTGAATGAAGCTGGTGTAGAAACCGCGCTTGTGATCGGGAACGTGCTCGGCGACATATACGGTCGCGCCGCCATATTCGCCGCCCAGCGCCAGGCCTTGGAGCACGCGAATCACCAGCAGGGTGATCGGCGAGAACCAACCGGCTGTCTGAAACGACGGCAGCAGTCCGATCAGCGCCGTGGCTCCTCCCATAATCGATAGGGTCACTAGAAAAGCGTATTTGCGGCCCACGATGTCGCCGATGCGCCCAAAGAAAAGAGCACCGAAGGGCCGCACCAGGAAGCCCACCGCGAAAGTTGCCAGGTACGCGATGTAGGCGAAGGTCAGATTTCCCGGAGGAAAAAACTTGGGGGAGAGCACCGCAGCCAGACTGCCAAAAATGTAAAAGTCGTACCACTCGATCATGGTCCCGACGGATGAAGCCATGATGACCTTGGGAATGCTGTACTCGGCTGCCGGGATTGCATTCGCACTACTGGCCATGCGTCCTCCTGTGAAAGCGACGGCTGGTTTTCGCCCGCGAACGGAAGCTAACGGCTTCGCAGTTCGCCGGACACACTATTACGCAAGAAAATGGTCCTTCCTGTGACTCCTGCCGGCGGGTCGCAGAACTCCACGCAGGCCGGGATTCAGTGGAGGAAGGGCGCTGAGATGCGTCGTTCATATATAGGTCCAGCCGCCTTGTCAAGACTTGTCAAGAAAGGACTTGCTCGCGGATGACAGGCGGGAGACTGGAGCGGCGCAAGCGAACCGTGGTACAAAGTCCTGCTTGAACTTTCATACCGCCATCTACCTATTCTTTGCGGGCGCCCTCGGTGGCGCCATCAACGCCGTCGCCGGCGGAGGCAGCTTCGTGGCGTTTCCGGCCCTGCTGTTCACCGGAGTGCCCCCGGTTCCTGCGAACGCCACCAACACGCTCGCGCTATGGATCGGAACGACGGCAAGCGGTGGGGCCTACCGCAACCGCCTGAAGATTCCGCGCCGGGTGATGATTCCGCTGATCATCACCAGCGTCATCGGCGGGCTCCTTGGCGCGCTCCTCCTAATCAAGACTCCGGCGCAGACTTTTTTGCGCGTCTTGCCGTGGCTGCTGCTGGGGGCGACGCTGCTTTTCGCCTTTGGCCGCTACCTGACCAGGTACATCGCCGGCGGCATGAGCCACGATTCCAGCAACGCGGCTATCGCGGGAGCTTCGTTCTTCGAGCTGGGCGTGGCGGTCTATGGCGGGTACTTCGGCGGCGGCATCGGGATCATGAATCTGGCGATGCTTGCCGCGCTGGGCATGACGGACATTCACGAAATGAATCTGCTGAAGGTGATTCTCGGCGGCGTGATCAACGGCGTGGCGACGGTGACGTTTATCGTGACGAGAGCCATCGTGTGGCCGCAAGCGATTGTGATGACCCTCGGAGCCATCGTCGGGGGATATTCCAGCGCGCATTACGCGCAAAAGCTGCCGCAGTCGTGGATTCGCGGATTCGTGATCGCGGTGGGCACGGCGATGACTATTTTCTTCTTCAAGCGCGCGTATCTCTAGCGTGCGCGCATGGCGCTTCTGCGCTTGACAAGGACTTGGCTGGACAGCAGACTCTCGGCGCAAAGAACTCGTGTATGCCATTCCTGCAGTCGAAGCCTGATATGTGGATGCGGTGCTAGCGGAGGAGAGTACATGAAGACGAACTATGCGGCAGTGGTGGTGGCGGCGGTGGCGTACTGGATTCTGGGGGCGGTGTGGTACGGGGTTGTGTTCGGCAAGTCCTGGATGGCGCTGGAGCACATCAGCGAAGAGCAGGCGAGGAGCATGCCGAATCCGTGGCTGCCGTACGTGATTTCCTTTCTTCTGAATTTGCTGATTGCATTCGTGTTGGCGCAATTGATCGCCTGGCGGAGCGCCAACACCGCGGCGCGGGGCGCGGCACTGGGGATTTTTATCTGGATCGGCTTCGTGGGCCCGATTACTTACACAACTTATATGTACGAAATGCGGCCCAGCGCTTTGTTCGCCATCAATGAGTTCTATTCTCTGGTGGGGATGTGCCTGATGGGCGCGATTCTCGGCGCGTGGACGAAAAAAGCGGCTTGAACGCCGATTGGCCGCCACCATTCAAGAAAAAAGATAGCGAAGAGACGCCGAGGGCGCTGAGACTCGCTGCGGGAAAAGACGTCAGCTAGCGGAAGCGAGATCGCGCTCTTGCATGCGAGCGGCGATGCGATTCAGAAGCGTTTCGAGCGAAAGCATCCCTACCAGAACCAGAATTCCCAGCAATTTGGTTTCGAGAAGATTGGCGGACCACACGCCGTAGACCACTCCGGCGATCATCACGAAGGGGCGGAGACCCGTGAGGGGACCGAGGACCATGACGCTGGTGGAAGCGCGGATGTCGGTGGAGGGGAGAGCGCGGAGGGCAATGTTGATGAGCACGGCGGCGGCGTAAGGGAGAAAGACCCACAGCATGCGGCCGGCGGTGGATTCGAGATCGGCGTGCAACTCGGCGCGGTGCTGCGAGAGGGCGGCGGTGAGCAGCAAGACGAAGAGCGAGAGAAAGCTGGCGACTTGCGCGGAGACGACGCCGCGGATCATCGCGCGCGTGTAGTACATGCGCTTATAGATGAGCGCGGAGCGGCCGGCGAAAGCGCGGAAACCGCAGAGGGCGCCATCGAGCGTGGCGAGGAGATAGAGCGCGAGGAGGGTCATGCCAGCTCGTCCAGGCGGCCGATGCGATGGCCGAGCGCGCGGCGGAATTCTGGAATCAGCGGGCGGCGAATGCCGACGAGGGTATGGAAGACGCGGGGAAGCGGCGTGCGCCAGATTTTTCTGCCGTACATTCCGGAAGCGAAGCCTGGCGAGGCGTCGCGGGCGGTGCTGACGAGCGTTTCCGCGGAGTGGACCCGGACGGCGGAGAGAACGCCGTCGTGGCGGGCGAGGCCGGTGCGCATGCGCACGACGTGGAAGAACCAGGAACCGGGTGCAGCGAGGAACGAGGGCTGGAAGTCGTAGTAGAGGAACGCTTGAGTTTCGGGCAGTTCGTGGCGGCGGAAGAAACTGGCGAGGTCGTGGCCCCGGAAATGGTGCAGGACGCCGGTGGACAGATAGATGTGGCCGGAATTCGCGGGCGAAAAGGCGTCGCCGTGGACGAAGCGGCAGGGAAGGTTTTCGGCGCGGGCGAGGCGGCCGGCTTCCTTGATGAGCGCGGAGTTGAGATCCATGCCGACGAGATCGACGCCTTGCGCGGCGAGCGGCGTGCGTGCGGCGAGCCAGCGGACGGTGTAGCCGATGCCGCAGCCGATGTCCACGACGCGGAGGCGCTCGTTGTGCGCGGCGCAGGTGGCGCGAATCGCGGCGATGACGGCTTGCAGAAGTTCCCAGACGCGGCCGCCGTGATAGAACTCCTCGGCGAGGCGCTGCATTTCTGAGTGGACGACGACGAAGAGCTTGTCGATGGCTGCGGGATCGAGAACGCCGTTGCGGTTAGGAAGCGCGTCGATGACTTTGACGGCTTGGCGATTGCCGAGCTTTGCGAAAACGGAGCGGACGTCGTCTTTACGAACCGGGAGGCGCTCGAGGGTGACCGGATCGTGCTGGATGATCAGGTCCGAAATTTCCGGCTGGGACGGGTTCCACGCAGCGAACACACCGCGAGAGTAGCAAATCCTTCGCGACGAAGCGGATTATTTGGGTTTTGTTGTCAAAAGCTCCAAGGCTGCAAGCCATGGTACAGGACGGAGTCGCGGCTGTTCGCGAGAGCCGCCGCGGATGGCGAAGAAGTGATTGTGGTTAGCGGCGCTTGGGGCGACGTGGATGCGAGGCACCGGAGGAAGACGCGGAGGAAACGGACGCGGAGAGGGTGGGCCAGCGGGCGAAGATGGAGGTGGAGAGGCCGCCGCGGGGAGTAAAGTCGCCGCGGACGAGGCACCACTCGGGATAGATGGCATCGACGATGTCGCGGAGCATTTTATTGACGGCGTTTTCGTAGAAGATGCCGAGATCGCGGTAGGCGAGGAGGTACATCTTGAGGGCTTTGAGCTCGATGCAGCTTTTGCGCGGCATGTAGCGGATGGTTATGGTGCCGAAGTCGGGCAGGCCCGTTTTGGGGCAGACGGAGGAATATTCGGGGAAGACGGTGGTGATGACGTAGCCGGGGAATTGATTGGGCCAGACGTCCAGGGCGGGAAGCTTGGCGTTGATACCGGCTCGAGCGTGCTTGACGGTGTAGTCAGACATGGGCGGCTCCTGATCGCTGTTAATTGTAACGCGATACGGCGAATGACAAGAGTGGGGCCAAGATGTACTATCTGTACCATTGGAGTAGGCTACAGATTGCAGAAACCCGGTCGCATCGTATGTCCGATTTGCCATTCTGAAGGGACCAGCCGATCGCGGCGGCGAACTCTTCTGGAGCGACTTCTGAGTGTCGCCGGAATCCTGCCATGGCGATGCGGAAGCTGCACTACGCGATTTTACGCGCGAGCAGTTCCGTTCCGGCACTTTTTTTACGCGCATTGCGGCTTGTGCGGAAATACAGAGTTGCAGCGAATCAGTTTTGAGCACGTGCCGGGAGTAGGGTCGGTGCTGGGGCGACTCCTGCGGCTGCCGGCGCTGCGGTGCGAGCCGTGCCGGCACAAGTTTTTGTCGATCCGTCCGCTGCTGAAAGCGGCGGAATCTGCCAGTGCTGGAACGCCAGTAGCAACCTCAAAAACGGTCTGATTCAGAAAGCTTTGCAACAGAGAGCGGGTCTTGGTAGAAGGCCGGGCGGGTCCGCGGGTGTTCGCGTGGGCGGTCTGGTGGGGTGAATTTGGTAGCGCTAACGGGATTCGAACCCGTATTTCGGCCTTGAGAGGGCCGCGTGCTAACCCTTGCACCATAGCGCCAGAGGTTTCTAGTTTAGCGTGCGGTGGAGCTTTGGGCAATCTGCGCAGCGTCAGGCGCCTGGAATGGGCGGGCGTTGATTCGGCGCCGCTTTGACCTCGGACAGCTGGTCTTGACGTTCCCTTTCGAAGAATCGCCCTTTTCGCGCAGGACGACGCGCACGTGGCGACGCAAAATTGATAAGCCAAACGTAGCGTTCTCGCGATGTGGTGTGCCGAACACGGCGTGTGCGGCCACCCACGGGAAAAAGCCCGCCACAGTGCGGAAACGGGCCATTTTGAGGGAGAACGGATACGGCACAGCACGTGCGGTGTACCACGGCAGAGTTGCTTTCGGGCTTATCGTTCATTGCTCGGAACAGGAAGTTATGGTCCAGATAAGGAAATTGCCGATGCGCGCGATTCTGGGTAGTGGAGCTGCGCTGCTTGTTTTGGCGCTGGCTTTCGCCGGCTGGCGGGTGGCGCGCGCGCTGCGGGCTTCGCGGGAGGAAGTGCGTTCGGAACGCAGCCTGAGTTTTGTTTCGCGGCCCTACGTAGCTCCGGCGACGGCGATTTTTGAGAGCGTGAGCGCTCCGACAGTTTTCCAGCAGGCGGCACAATTCCAGAATCATCTATTTTTGGCAGGCCCGGCGGGATTGCAGGAATACGACGGGAATGGCGCATTGTTGCGCTCGTTTTCTCCGGGGCGGGAGCTTCCGTCGTCTGCCCTGGTTGCGCTGGCGACCGGAATGTTGGCAGATTCGCGCGAGGCTGAGCTGCTGATTGCCACTGCCGAGGATGGGCTGCTGGCCTTCAACGGCCGAAGCTTTCGGCAGATTCTTCCTCGCGATCCGGAGGCGCGGGCGATTACCGCGATTCTTCCCGGTTCCGCGGGACATCTTTTGATCGGCACCAAGAATCGCGGCGTGCTGGTATTTGACGGGAAGCAGATTTCGAGTTTGCATCCGACGCTGGCGAGCTTGTACGTGACGTCGCTAGTCGGTGAGGAAGCGGATTTGTGGGTGGGCACGCTGAATCGTGGCGTCTTGCACTGGCATTCTGGTACCACGGACGTTTTTGGCGAAGAGCAAGGATTGCCGGACCGGCAAGTACAGTCTTTGGCGATTTCGGGAGAAACGACTTTTGTGGGCACGGCTGCGGGCGTGGCTGAGTTCGATCGCGGGCGATTCTCGCATGTGGTTGCACCTGGCGTGTTTGCGACTGCGTTGCTGGCGAAGCCAGGTAGTTTGTTTGTTGGCACCGAGGATCAAGGCGTGCGGACGATTCCGTTGGCTGGCCATGGGACTGGGGCGCGTTCCGGCATTGCTCCCGAACTGTCGGAGGTACGCCAGATTCTGCAATCGGCTGACGCTATTTATGTGCTCACGCGCACCGGGTTATACCGAACGAACGCGCGCGGGTTCGGCTTGCAGCAAGTCCTAAATCCCGGCGCGGCCATTCTTAGCGATCGGAATATTTCCGCGCTGGCTGCCGATCCTGGCGGACGGATCTGGGTCGGTTATTTCGATCGCGGGCTGGACATTCTGCAGAGCGATTCCGGGAAGACGACGCATGTGGAGAACGATCACGTCTTTTGCGTGAATCGCATTGTGCCTGAGACGAAGGCCGGCACGGTCGTGGTCGCCACCGCTAACGGATTGGTGCGGTTCAGCGGCTCCGGGCGCGAGGAGCAGGTGCTCACGCGCGCGGACGGTTTGATCGCGGATCACGTTACGGATGTGATGGCGTACCGGAACGGATTGGCGATCGCTACGCCGGCTGGCCTCACGTTTCTGGATGCTGGGGGCGCGCGAAGCCTCTATGCGTTTCATGGGCTGGTGAACAATCACGTTTACGCGCTGGGAGTTTCCGGCGATCAACTGGTGGCTGGGACGCTGGGCGGGATGTCGATGATCGGCAACGACGAAGTGCGCACGAGTTATACGGCGTCTAATTCGGGGCTGAAGCATAACTGGATTACCGCGGTGGTTCCGATTGGCGATGACTGGATGGTGGGAACCTATGGCGGCGGGATCATGCAGTTGGACCGCGCGGGACGCTTTCATGTGTTCGACACGGCAACCGGGCCATTCGAAGTGAATCCAAACGCAATGCTGGTGACGCCGCGATACGTGTTCGCGGGGACGCTGGGCCGCGGCTTGTATGTATATGACCGGGAATCTTCGCACTGGAAAATACTGACCGAAGGATTGCCTTCCGCGAACGTCACGGCTCTCGCCGAAGCGAACGGTTACGTCTACGTGGGAACGGACAACGGGCTCGTGAAAGTGGAGGAGCGGAAACTACAGCCATGAAAACCATATTCCTCTGCTTGCTTGCTTCGTGCCTGGCGCTAGCGCCGTGTGGGGCGTATGCCGATGGCGGCGCGCTGATTCCTCGGGATAAAGCGCAACCGGATCCGGCCATTCTTTCGTTGGAAGAGATGGAAATCACTATCCGCATCTACAATGGCGACGCGCGCGTTTTTGTGCGCCAGATTTTTGCCAATCACACGAATCGGATCGAGGAAGGGACCTACGTCTTCGCTCTGCCCAGCCGGGCCACAGTTTCCGATTTCGCCGTTTGGGACGGCCCGACGCGAATTCCGGCCGTCATTCTGGAGCGCAAGCGCGCCGAGGAGATCTACAATCAACTGAAGCAGCAATCGATCGATCCGGGCTTGCTGCAAATGGGAGAACGCGGGGCCGAGGAAGCGAAACGCAGCGCCATCTTTTCTGCGCGCATCGTGCCGATTGCAGCGTATGGGACAAAGCGGCTGGAGTTCGAGTACCATGAGTCGATTCCCGTCGAAAATCTGAAATCCTACTTTGCGATTCCGCTGCGCCCGGACGCGTATCAAGCGCAAGCGGCTCGCCATCTGCGCATCAATTTCGAACTGCATTCGGCGCATGCGCTCGTAAACTTTCATGCGCCGGCAAAAGCCTTCGCTCTGCAACTCGACGAAAACGCGCCGCACGTGGTGCGCGGCCACTTTGAAGGGCAAAACGTCAATCTCACCGAAGACTTTGTGACCACTTACGATCTGGATCCCTCGGGAAGCGACACAATTCAAATCCTTACGCATCGCGAGCCGGAGAGCGGCCAACCATCGCCGACGGAGACTGCGCCGGTGCGGCGCACCAATGAACCGGGATTTTTTGCGGTCGAAGCGCTACTCGGCACGGGCGGAGCTTCGTCAACGCCGCAAGGGGCGGCTTCCGCTTCCGGCCCGCCGAAAACGCTTGTCGTGCTTTTCGATATTTCGCTATCCATGCAGTGGGAAAAGCTGGAGCGCAGCTACGCCGCGCTGGAAACGATTCTGCGCGCGCTGCAGCCAGCGGACCGCTTCAATCTGATTCTCTTCAACAGCCAGACGCAGATGTTTCAGGCAGTGCCGGTCGCTGCTGACGGCAACGGGATTCAGCGAGCGCTGGATTTCGTTCGCGCGAGTCGCCTTAGGGGCGGCACGGACGTGCAAGGCGCGCTGCAATTTGGCTTGCAACAATTCTCCGCGGCGGGACTCGGCAGCCCTTACTTGATTCTTCTGAGCGACGGCGGAGCGACGCGCGGCCCGATTCAGAACGGCAAGCTCGCCGCGTGGTACGAAGCGAATTGGAAGAAGCTGCCGGAAGCACAGCGCCCGCGTACTTACATTTTCGGAGTGGGTGACGATGCCAATCTACCGTTGCTGCGCATGCTCGCGCGTGAGGATGGCTTGCTGGAGCAAGTGCTTTCCACAGAACCCATGGAGTTCAAGCTCAATTCGTTCCTTTCGAAGATCGGGCGTACTCCGATCGGCCAGTTGCGTCTCGATGTCGATGCAAATGCTGCCACGGATATGGTCTATCCGCTGCAGGATTCCGCGTTTTCGGCTTCGCTTGCCGCATGGGTGGGCCGCTACCAGAAGCCGCACAAAGACGCAGCGTTCATGGTGCGCGGCGTTCGCGATGGAACGCCTCTCGAACTTTCCGGCAAGGCTGACCTTCCCGCGCGCTCGTCCGATCATCCGCAACTGCCGCGCTTGTGGGCGCGCGCGCGAGTGGATGCGTTGCTCGAGAAAATTCAGCGCGAAGGCGAGGACCGGGCGACGATCGACGAAATCATTCGTCTGGCGCGAAAATACAAATTCGTGACGCCGTACACTTCTTTTCTTGCGGTGCCGCGCGCGTTGCTGCGGCCGCGAGTGATTCGTCCCGGCGATCCGGTGCTTCGAGTGAAGACGCACGAATCGATTGTCTCCGTCGTCGCGCTGTTTCCGTTCGGATTGGTCCAGCCACTCCGCCATCTTGAGGATGAAGATATCTGGCAGACGCGGTTCTTCGCGCCGCGTGACATGCAGGACGGCACGTACGCAGTGCGCCTGATTCTCCGCGACCGGGCGGGCAACTCGTACCGCGAAAACAAGACCTTCGTCATCGCCAGCAAGCCGCCGGTGATTCAGATCAAGCTCGATCGCAAGCGCGTGCGGCGAGGACAAGTGCTGGAATTGAAAGTAGCGGCCTCGGCGAGCACGCGCACGCTGTTCGCACGTATCGAAGGCGCCGCGCCCGTCGGCCTCAAGTGGGACGCGCGCGCGGGAATCAACACCGGTCAGTTGGTGATTCCGGAGCAGGCCATTCCAGGAACCTACAAGCTCACCGTTGTCGGCGAAGACATCGCACACAACATGGGAACGCAGGGGGTGGACATTGAAGTGCTTCCGTAATCCCTCGCGCAAGACCGCGCTCGCTGCAGGCGCCGCGGTGTGCGCCGTCATCTGCGCAGGTTATGTTGTTTCCGCCCGCGGCGAGCTTTCGTCGTGGATGCGTAACATCGAAGCGCGCACGGCGCTCGAATCGGTTTTCTTCCGTGCGATGGCTCTGCCCGGCGGCGATGTGTTGTACCGCCGGCCGCCGGCGGAGACGCGCGCTGCTCTGAGCGACTTGCTCAAGGCCCAGCCTAGAGCAGCAGCTCTCTACTCCTTGCGAGCGCTCGAAGACGAGCAGCAGCTTGATTTTGCCGCCGCGGAAAGTGATTGGAAGCTGTTCGTTGCGGACTCTGCCGCAGCCTCGTCCGCGCCGCTTGCTCTTGCCGATTTCTATCACCGCAGGATGCGCCCGCTCGACGAGATCAAGACGTTGTCCGCCATCGCCGCGACGCCTTTGAACGCGTCCGAAAGCCGCATTCCGGCGGCGGAGCAGCGTTCCTGGCGCGCGTTCGAAAGCATCTTTGAAATTATTCGCGTGCAAGCGCTGCCTCAAGAGCAATGCGCCGCCCAGTATCGAAGCTGGCTGGTTCGCTATCCGCACGAACCATCGCTATACGCCCGCTTCCTCGATTTCCTGATCTCACAAAAAGATTATGCCGCGGCCAACGAGCTCATCGCCGACTATCGCAAGCGATTCCCCGCCGACGAGATTTTTCCGGTGAAAGCGAAAGCGCTGGTCGAGTACCGCCAGGGATCGCTGCAGCAAGGACTCGCGGTCTACGAGAAAATGTTCCAGCCGCTGTGGGCGCCGGAGCTGATCTCGAGCTATTTCGGCCTGCTGAGCCAGACGCACGGTCTGCGCAAGTTTCTCGATGAAGCGCGAGCCGCCGTGAACGCCAATCCCGAAGACGTCGGAGCCACGGCGCGGATCTTCTATTACTACCAGCAACAGGGAAAGCTGGACGCAGCGCAGGAAGCGATCACCAAGTTTCGCTTGCACAAGGAAGCGAGCAAGTCCGCCTGGACGTCGCAAGACCTTTTCATCTGCGCGCGGCTGCTCGAAGACATTCACGTTTATCCGGAAGCGGCGCGATTCTATTTTGCGCTGTACAACGCGAAGGACGGCAACGACTCGCAGGAGCGCTCTCTCGCCGGGCTTGCCCGTCTGCTGCTCACCGCGCCGGAAACGCCGATTCGCCTGGGCAGCGGCGAGCTCTCCATGTACCGCGACATCGCCACCATGGATCAAGGTCCCGGCTACTTGAATGGCATTCTGTCGCTGATTCTCAATACTGCGTCGCCCGCCGGAGAATTCTCTGAAGAAGAGCAGCGCGCTGTTCCTTATTTCCACCGCTCGCGCGCTGCCGAGTTGCTCGCTTTTCTGGATGCGAAGTTTCCAAAGTCCTCGGAGCGTCCGGAGCTTCATGTCAGATTGCTCGGATTTTATTCCAATGCGGGCGAGAGCGAAGCGGTTATAAAAGGCGGCAAGGAATTTCTGGCGGCGTTTCCCGTTGCACCGCGGCGGACGGATGTCGCTCTGCTGATGGCCGACGCGTACGCCCGCACGAATAGATCTCTGGACGAATTCGCGATTTACGATTCCGTTTTACAGGAGCTGGCCAAGCGTGCTGACGGTATTCCTTTGGGCGGCCAGGATGTCGCATCGCAAAGCTACGATCCCGGCTGGGAAACCTCGGCAGAGCGCGCGGAGGAAGACATGGCTCATGAGGGTGATGGCGAGGCGGCGCGAATCGCACGAAGGCCGAATCCCGCCGCATTCCAGATGTCTTCCGCGGCGGCACAGGCACAACTCGGCGCGCGGTCGCCGGAATATGCGCGCGTCATCGAGCGCTACCTTGCGCGGCTCGTCCAGCTCCAGCAGATTCTGCCGGCGCTAGCGGTTCTCCGCCGCGAAATCGACCACAACCCCAACGACCCCGGTTTGTACGAACGCCTGGCCGTCTTTTTGGAGCAGAATCGTCTTGGCGCAGAGCAGGAAGAAGTCTATCGCCGCGCCATGGCGCGTTTTCCGGACCGTTCCTGGTATCACAAACTCGCGCGCTACTATCTCCGGCGCAAGCAAACCGCCGAGTTCGAAGCTCTCAGCAGCGAAGCGACCGAGATCTTTAGCGGCACCGATCTCGAGCGCTACTTCGCTTCCGTCGTCGGTGGTGGTCCGTATATTTATCTTCGCCTGAATCTTTATGCCAATCAGCGATTCCCGCACAATCCTGTTTTTGTCCACAATCTGCTCAGCGCTTACACCAGTCCCTACACGCGCGATCCGGTGGCCTGGGAAGCGCTCTTGCGCCTGCATTGGTTCGAGGAAACGGACCTGCGCAACATTTTCTTCGAATATTTGACCGCTGCCGGCAAACTCGATAGCGAACTGAAATTCTTGCAACAGCAAGCGCCGTCAGCCGGAGTCGACTGGCAGGAGTTCGCCGCCAAGAATCCCGCAGCCGCGGATTACGTAGCCGAAGCCAATTTGTGGCGCTCGCATTTCGAAGAAAGCGCGCCAGTCTTGAAAGCTCTGGCCGAGGAATATCCGGCCGCTGCAGATATCGGCAATACCGCTTCCGGGGTTTTTCGCTCGCTCGCTTATTTCGATCCCGCCAGCACCGCCGCAGCCGTGAAGATCACCGAAAATCTTCTCGCGGCGAATCCCGGAAACACCCAGACACTTGCTCGCGTCGGCGATATTTACGCCGATCGCGAGCTTTTCGCGCAAGCTGCTCCCTACTGGGAACGCATTCCACAAGTAGCGCCCGGAGAATCCGGCGGGTATCTCGATGCTGCCACCATCTATTGGGATTATTTCGATTTCGGCAACGCCATTCGCCTGCTGAACGAAGGCCGCAAAAAGCTGGCGAATGACGACTTATACTGCTACGAAGCCGGCGCCATCTACGAAGGCAAACGCCAATACGCGCAAGCGATCCCTGAATATGTGAAGGGCACTCTCGCCGCCGGCATCGATTCGCCTGCCGCCTATCGGCTTCTGAATTTGGCTCGCCGGCCGAAATACCGCGACCTGATCGATCGCGAAACCGAGCAACGCGCCTCTGCGGCTGATGCGTCAACCACGGCGATTTCTCTGCGCGTTCGCGTCCTTGAGACTCTCGATCGCAAGAAAGAGCTCTCCAGTTTCCTCGACACCGTGGTCGCTCGCGCTACCACCATCGAGCAAGCCGCTGATATCGAAGCACTCGCCCAGCAAAAATCACTTGAGTCTGTCCGCGAGCGCGCTCTTGAGAAGGAAGCCTCGCTGGCTTCTGATCCGGTAACCCGTCTGCAATTGCGCTACGCGCTTGTCCGGCTCTACGAAAACCATAAAGACTTTGCTTCCGCGCAGAGAAGCATCGAAGCGCTGTACCGCGAAAACCCCAAAATCCTCGGCGTGGTCCGTTCAACGGTCGATTTCTATTGGCGTACCAAGTCCTATCCGCAAGCCATCGCCGTCCTGCAGCAGGCCGCCAAGAGCGCCTACCCCGGCCTCGCCAAGCAGTTCACTTTCGAAGCCGCCCGCAAATCCACCGAAGCCAAACTCTATCCGCAAGCGCGCGATCTTCTTGCGCAGCTTCTCAGCGATTCTCCCTACGATAGCCAGTACCTCGCGGCCATGGCGGACACCTACGCGCAAGCCGGCGATCAGCAAGGTCTGAAGCAGTTTTATCTCGAGAAAATCGCGCTCTTCCGCAACGCTGCGCTTGCCACCGACGAAAAGAAAGCGCAAATAGCCACGCTGCGCCGCGGATTGATTCCCGCGCTCACGCGCCTCGAAGACCGCGCCGGTGCCGTCGACCAGTACATCGAATTAATCAACGCGTTTTCCGAAGATGAAGCTCTCGTCAGCGAAGCCGCTCTTTACGCTCTCCGTTACCAGCGGCAGAAGCAACTCACCGACTTCTACGCCAAGACCGTACAGCAATCTCCCCGGGACTTCCGCTGGTCCATGGTTCTCGCGCGCATGTACACGAATCTCGAAGATTTCCCGGGGGCCATCGATAGCTACGGAAAGTCCGTCGCCATTCGTCCGGATCGCGTGGACTTGCGCGTCGCGCGCGCCGGCCTCAACGAGCGCCTCATGCGCTTAGACGATGCCGTGGCCGACTACGATCGCATCTATCAGCTCGCCTACAAAGATCCCAAGTGGATGGAGAAAATCGCCGAAGTCCGCGCCCGCCAGGGGCAAGTGGATGCCACCGTCGCCGCTCTAAAATCCGCGCTGATCGACGGCCGCCCCGAGCGGCCCGAGAATTATTTCGAAGTTGCGCGGCGTCTCGAATCCTGGGGCATGCTGCCGCAGGCGCGTTCTTTCGCCGAGCAGGGCGTCACCGCTGCGGGTGGCGATCTTCTAGCCGTCACCGAAAATCACACCGGCGCAAATCTCTACGTTCGCATCATGACGCGCCTTCGCCAACAAGAGAAAGCCTACGCGACTTTGCAAAGCGCGCTCTCTGCTGCCGATTCCGCACTTCCAGTGCTGCAGCAGCAAGTCGCCAAGCAAGGTATTGCCGCCGTCAGCAACACGGAATACCGCACCCGCGTGCATGAAACGCGGATCGAGAACGCAAGGAACGCCATGCGCGCCGTCCTAACCGAAATGGGCGGCACCGTCGTGCGCTACTTCGCTCCCGAAGAAAAAACCGCGTTCGCGCAATTCGCCGAGCACCTTCACGCTTCGCAGTCGCCCGCAGACATCCAGGCTCTTGCGATTCCGCTCGCGCAATCGGCGGGCCTGGCCGACCTCGAAGCTGCCTGGCGCTTTGACTTGATGCTGTTGGAAGCATCCACTCCCATGATCGCGGCCGGACACATGCAGCCTTACATCGATCTGCAGCGACGCCGCCTCAAATTCGCGGACCTCGCCGCGCACCTCGAGACTTTCGCCGCTCGTCTCGACGGCTATCAGCGCCCCGGCGCATTGTTGGCCGCCGCGGACGCGTATCGCTCCGCCGCCGATCCCGAAAATGAGTTCCGCGTTCTCTCCGAAGTGCCCATCGAATACTTGGGCCGCGATGTGCAGACGCGCTTCCTGGAATTCCTGCTCGCTCGCCGCCCGCAGCAGCTTGTGCAGATGTCTGCCGACTGGACCACCTGGAGCCAGCAAGTCGCAAACTTCGTTGTCGCTAACGGTGATCCGGCTCTCGCTCACGCCGTCGTCGCTGCCCGCGCCGCTCGCCGCCCGCCCGTATGGTCCAGCTCTTACAATGGGCTCGTCGGCCTGTACTTCGCCGAGCCTTCTCCAGAAATCAGGAAAAACTTTATCAACGCGCTCGGTGACGAAAGCATCGGCGAACGCCTCGGCAAGCAACTGAATCGCGACAATCGTCTTGCCGGCGACATCTGGTATTACTACGGCTCCCGCTACGGCGAATATCTCGGCGTCACCAAGCAGCCAGGCGCCGGCGATTTTCTCGTCGCCGCGCTCGAGCAGAGTCCCGCTTCCTCCGGAGCCTATCTCCAGCTCGCCGATTATTACGCCGAGTCCAACGATCTGGCCGCCGCCCTCGCCGATTACAATCACGTTCTCGAGCTGACGCCCGGCAGCGCCAGCGTCCACGATCGCATCGCGCTCGCTTATTTCCGCCAGGGCGCTCGCAAGGAAGCCCTCGCGCAGTGGAAGAGCGCACTCGCTACCCTTCTCAAGCAGGTCAACACTGCGCATAGTCCGGAAAGTTTCTGGTCGGACTTCACGCTCATCTGCGATCATCTCGGAAGCCGTCGCCTCTTCACCGAGATCAAGCCTGACGTCGACTCCGTCCTCCGCGCGTACCTTCGCCGCAATGGCAACTATCGCTCCAACGCGCCCCTGCGCAGTGCTTACCTCGCTCTTCACGATCCAGCCGCTGCCACTGCATGGCTTCTTGACTTGTCTTCCGTCGCGCCCGACCCAACCGCCATCTTGATCGACATCGCCGACGCGCCGTGGATTCCGCTCGCCCAGCGCGCGCCCATCTATCAACGCATCCTCGCAGCTGAACAAAACTCTTTCGAGAAGTCCGAAGGCTTCGAGCGGGAGAATACTCTGTCTTCCTTGCGAAACTGGCAAATCCGCTGGGCCAGCTATCTCATCGAGACCAAGCAATTCGCGCAAGCCGCCGACTACCTCGCCGTGCTTCCACAAGAAACCCGCAACGCCATGTGGGTCACGATTACGCCGCTCGAATTGAAAATCGCCGCGCAACTCGGCACGCTCGACGCCAAAATTGCCTCTTACCGCGCCGACTCGCAATCCGCGCCTTCTTCCGAGATCCTCCGCCAGTCCGCTCGCGCGCTATTCGATGCCGGCGACAAGCAGTCCGCGCGCAGAATCCTCGAATTCGTTTTTGCCCGCGAAATCGACGAGCACCGCCTCGTTGCCGCCAACTTCCTCGGCCTCGCGGAAATTCGCCTTGCCGCCGGCGATACGCCTGGTGCCCTAGAACTTCTCCGCCGCCTCGTCGTCGTTGTCGGTAACTCCTTCGAGAACCTCGACCCCGCGGCATCGCTACTCGAAAAATCCGGCCACCATGCCGAAGCCGTGGAATTCCTCGAGCAACTCGTGAAATCCACTCCTTGGGAGCCCGCCTATCCATTGCGTCTCGCCAAAGCAAGAATTGCCGCCTCGCGCGAAGTCAAGTCTTCCCAGGAAGCACTCGTGAGTATCGCCTCCACGTCGAATTTCTCTTACTCGCTTCGAGTCGAGGCTGCCCTCGCTCTCGCCGCAACTCACGCTGCCGCCAATTTGCCCAGCGCCGAACTCAACCTGCTCGCGAGCGCCCGTCAGCCCGGCATCGCCGCCGCAAATCAGCCGTTCTTCTACGACGCGCGTCTCCGCGCTGCCCAAGCCGCTTCGGATCCGCGCATCAAGATCGATCTTCTCCGTGCCGCCCTCGCAGACACTCCCGCGCGCGATGATGCCCGCATTCCGCTCTTCTCCGCCGCGGCCAGTCAACATGCCGACGAACTCGCCCTCGCTGCAGTTGACCACATCCTCAGCCAGCAACTCCTCCCGCGATATGTGCCATCGGTCAACGCCGAAGCCGGAGAAGAAGAAATCATCAGCTCCGAGCAGGACGAGGATTCCAATAAGGACTACTCCGAACTGCTTACTTACGTTTCCGTAAACCTTTCGCGCGCGCAGCAGGCTCAGATTGCCGCATCCGTTGCGGAAGTAATGATCCGCCTCGGCCGCTTGAACCAAGCCGTGCCTTATCTCGAGATCGCGAAAAAACTGGAACAATCCCCGCAGCGCCGCAAAGAAATCATCGTCACACTTACCGACGTCAAAGCACGCTTACGCCGCCGCCAGACCAATCTCGCGCGCCAGCCGATTCTTCACGAAGCTCTCGAGCAGGATCGCATCGTTCGTCCGCGGTTGGTCGCGCGCGCCGCGTCGCCCGCTGCTTCCGCCGCAAAGAGAGGTGCACAGCCATGAAACGCGCCATCCTTCTTCTCTGTATCGCTACGATCGCGTTTGGCGCTGCCTTGGCCGCCTATCGTCCCTTCGCATCCGAACAACCGCCGCTCTGTCGTTACGCTCCCGCGGGTGCGCTCCTTTATCTCGAAGCCAAGGATTTCTCGTCGCTGCTCTCCGCGTGGAACTCTTCGCGTGAAAAGCACCAATGGGTCACCAGCGTCAACTACCAGATCTTTTCCCGCTCGCGTCTTTTCCTTCGCCTTGGCGGCGCCAGCGATCAGTTCGCCGCTGCAGCCGGTCTTCCTCCGGACATGAATTTCCTCTCGCAAGTCGCCGGCTCGCAGAGCGCCCTCGCCCTCTACGATATCGGCAATCTCCAGTTCCTCTACATCACCAAGCTCTCTTCCGCCAACGCCATGCAAACCGCTCTCTGGCAATCGCGCGCCAGATTCGGCACGCGTGAAGTTGCCGGCGTCACGTTTTATCTTCGCCGCGATGCCGAATCCGAAAAGGAAGTAGCCTTCGCCGTAAAAGACGATTTCCTCCTGCTCGCCACACGCGAAGACTTGATGGCGGGCGCTCTCCTGCTCATGGCCGGTGGCAAGGACCAAGCCATTGAAGCCGAACCTTGGTTCTCGCGTTCTGTCTCATCCGCCGGTCCCGCCGGCGATCTCCGTATGGTTCTCAATCTAGAAAAACTCGTGCCCAGCCCGTACTTCCGCTCCTACTGGATTCAGCAAAACATCACGGACATGAAGCAATATTCCGCAGCCCTCTCTGATCTCTTTCTCTCCGGCAAGGAATACCGCGAAGAGCGCCTACTCTTGAAGAAGTCCGCGCCCGCAGCAGAAGCCGTCGCCTCCGATGCCAACGCCGGAGCCGCCGCCGTCTCCGATCTAGCTCGCCTCGTTCCCGCCGACGCCGGCGTCTTCCAGGTGCGCGCCTCTCCGTCGCCTGAGTCGGCGCTCGCCTTGCTCGAAACCAAACTTCTCGCGCCACATCTCGGCCCAGCCGTGGCCTCGCAATTCGCCCCGCAAGTCGCGCTCACTTCCGGAGAAACCGGCAGCACCGCCGATCTCGAGACGCGCATCGATATCCCGCCGGTCCAAACGCAAACCTCTTCCAGCACCACCGACTCTCTGAAAAATCTTCTCCGCAGCAATCCCCCGCAAGCCACGCTGCAATTGCAAAGCACCGAGCTAGACAAAGACGGCGTCTTCGTCCGCATTCATTCCGCCGTCGCGCTACTAGCCGCTTCGGACTGGAACGAACTCGCCGCCCGCTCCGCCCTCGTTGACTTCGTCCGCCCATCTCTCACCGCCAGCCAACTGGGTGTGGGCTGGCAGCCCAAATCCGGTTTTCAGCAACTCGACGGCCTCTGGTCCTTCGCTGTCGCCGTCCGCGGTAAATATCTGATCGTCTCCGACGACCCCAACCTCGTCGCCGCCATCCTCGCGCGCCTCAATCAAAAAGCTGGCGCCCAGCTCGCCCTCTTCATCGCCGGCTTCAACCACGGCCGCGAACGTGAGCGCTTCACGCGCTTCACCAGCCAGCTCGACGCCCAATCCGCGGGTCCCAGCGCCAACACCTTCGGCCAATCTCAAAACACGCCGCTATTTTTCTCCCGCAACATCGCCAGCTTCAGCTCCACCCTCGCCGCAGTCTCCTCGCAAAAAATCGTCGTCCGCGATGCCGGCGACAAAATCCTGCAAACCGTGACCTATCAGTGGACTCCCTAAAAATCGCTTCCGTCCTGGCCCTCGCCGCAGCTCTTCTCGCGCCGCCTTCGCTCCATCCCGCTCAATCGCATCCAGCCGCCGCATCAAACTCCCCCGCGCCCCCGAAGTCCCTCTTCGCACAATCGGCCGCCCAGCTTCTCGCCCGCGAATTCCCCAATCCCGACATTTCCTTCCTCCTCTTCGATGCCCGCTCCGGCGCCTTGCTCTCCTCCCGCTGGGACGATCCGCAAAAGCCCATCTCGCTCGGCTCCCTGGTAAAGCCTTTCACCGCCCTAGCCTATGCCGCCCAGCACAACTATCAATTTCCCGTTCACGTCTGCCGCGGCGAAGCCAGCGGCTGCTGGCAAGTCCGCCCGCACGGCCCGCTCACTCTAATCTCCGCCATCGCCTATTCCTGCAACTCTTACTTCCGCGCTCTCGCCGCCACGCTCACCGGCGAACAAATCCTTCTCATCGCCCAGCAATTCGGCATCGAACCGCCTGCAGCCGATCTGACCGGTCCGCCGCTGATGGGCCTCGGCGATCAGTGGCGCATCTCGCCACTCCACATGGCCCACGCTTATCTCGAACTCATCCGCCGCCGCGACCAGCCCGCCGTCCGCGAAATCCTCACCGGCATGGCGCAAGCCGCCGGTTACGGCACCGGTTCCGCCGTAGGCCACGTGCTCAATCATTCTGACGCACTGGTAAAAACCGGCACCGCCCCGTGTACGCACGCGCGCCCTGCTCCCGGCGACGGCTTTACCATCGCGCTAGTCCCCGCCGCCCAACCCGAACTCCTCCTCATGGTCCGCGTCCATTCCGTCCCCGGCGCCATCGCCTCCGCCACCGCCGCCCGCATGCTAGCCCGCCTACAACAACAATGATTCCCCGCACCGTAGGGGCGCAGCAATGCTGCGCCCCATCTCGGCACGCTCGCAAATACTTACAGGTTTCGTCTTTCTCCGCGGTACAGGTTCGGGCTTTTCTTTTTCTCCTCGCCCGTTACCTATGCCGGCTAATCTATTCACCCATGCCACGGCGCTTCATCCTCCCACTCGCTCTCCTCCTCAGTGGGCCGCTCGCAAACGCGCAAGCCATCCAAATCGGCGTACTCGGCCTCTTCCACCCCCAAGAACTAACTCTTTCCGCCGCACATTCCGAAGCCGTCCTCGTCACTATCGCCGATCAGTCCTTCGTTCTCGCTCCCAACACTCCCCGAGACATCGCCCGCATCAAAATTACGGGAAAGACTTTTTCAATCGAAATAAAGGGCCAAATCCTGCAAGCCAAAGAAATCCGCGCCACCTCCCGCGCCAACACCGCCGTAGCTTTCGTGTTATCCGTCCCAGAAAAAATCTCGCGTCAATATCGCGGCTCTCTCGCCATCACAGCCGCCGCCGCCAACACTATCCAGCCCATCATCACCATGGACCTGGAAACCGCCGTGGCCTCCGCCGTCCTCGCCGAATCCGCTCCCGGTACACCATTAGAAGCCTTGAAAGCCCAATCCATAGTCACCCGCTCCTACTACGTCGGCGGCGCCGGCCGCCACGAAAATTTCGATTTCTGCGATCTAACCCACTGCCAGTCCCTCCGCGAACCTCCCGCGCCAGACTCTCCCGCCGTCCAGGCTACCGCCGCCACACAAGGCCTCGTAATCACCTACGGCGAAAAGCCCATCGCCACCATGTTCACCCGCAGTTGCGGCGGCCGCACCCGCACTCCCGCCGAACTCGGCCTGCCCACCAAGTCGTATCCCTACTTCGCCGTCCTCTGCGACATCTGCCACAAAAATCCCATCCGCTGGACTCGCCGCGTCTCTACCGAAGACGCCGCCATCCTCGCCAAAGGCGAAGCCGGCCGCCTCACCGTCGACCGCCGCCTCGGCTGGCACGCCGTCCCCAGCAACAATTTCGCTGCGCGCCCCGAAAACAAAAACGACAACGCCCAAGTCCTCCTCGAAGGAATAGGCCAAGGCCACGGCATCGGCCTCTGCCAACGCGGCGCCTCCGCCATGGCCCGCACCGGCGCCACCTTCCGCGAAATCCTCGCCCACTATTTTCCCAACACCTCCCTAACCTCCATCGCGCCGCCATCCAACCGCTAATCTCCCTCCTCCGCTGACCCTATCCCTTTGCCGCATCTTTAGGCGCCGAACCAAAGTACACTTCGATCGCTTTTATCTTCGCTCCCTCAAACTTAAAAAATTCCGTGTTCCGAGCTCCGCTGCCATCCTTCGTCTTGCACCTATAAAGAACGAAAGCCTCGTCGCCCTCCTCAAATACTTTCTCAATCCCATACCTCGGCGAATGTCTCGCTGTACGGCCAGCACCGCTTGAAATACGTTTCCCGGTCAATCCGGTAGTCGTAAGGACTCGTAAATACAAATCCGTCGCTCAACAAAGCCTCGATAGCCCATCGATCTCCGTTTTCATACCCCGAAAAATATCTGCGAATCGTCTCCGCATGCGCCATTTCGCTCCTCCATCTCGCCCGTATGACTCGCGCTCGTGGTGCATCTTCCGGTGCGCGCGCCCTCAAACTTACTATGCCGCCCCCCTTCTCGCGGCCCCATCCCCTATTGCTGTTTCACGTCCCGTTTTCCACAGCCGTTCCTATTGGTCAACATCGCTAAGTACTTTTAAGTAGACAAAAAGCTCAATTCGTGCTATCCTCCCTTATGACCCTCGAGAGTATCCCCTTGGCCGCCAACCGGCGCCCTCCTCGCCCAATTCTTCTCCGCGCCTTGCCAGCGCCGCCCGCTCCTCGGGGTCGTTTTCTGCCTCTTCCTCTCCCTTGCGGCGATTCGACAAGCCCGCTGTACGGTCGGGGGGATCGCTGACATTTTAGACCGGGAGCATATCTGACACTTTGTGGTCCCTTTCGACGGAGGTATCAGAGGAAAGCGAAGGGGACTCGTCCCCTTCG
>DATNNV010000002.1:0-7417 GCA_035601655.1 Candidatus Dormiibacterota bacterium | reverse complement strand
GGACGGGTGGCCCGGACGGATTTGGTTCTCTCTTGACATGAGCGGTCGAGGGGGAGGATACCATTTCGATAAATTTAGGGGAAGTAGAGATGGGCGAAGGGTGGCCCGCCCTCGGTTTGTGAGGGTGGGTCTTGGGGTGATGTTGGAGGTGCTCCGTGCCGGAGGGATTGAAACGGTACTACGGGCGGGGGGATCTTCATTTTGTGACGTTCAGTTGCTATCGCAGGTTGATGTTGTTGGGGACAAAACGCGCGAGGAATCTCTTCGTGAGCGAGCTTGCGCGAGTGCGGCTGGAGTATGGATTCCGGCTGACTGGATATGTGGTGATGCCGAATCATGTGCATGTGCTGATGAGCGAGCCGGCGAAGGGGACGGTATCGACGGCGCTGCAAATGTTGAAGCAGCGGGTATCGCGAAAGATGCGGAAGCGAAAAAGGCGCGGACGGGAGGGGCAGTTGGCGTTCGTGTTTGGCGCCGAGGGAGAAGAGTTGCGGTCATTTTGGCAAGCGCGGTTTTATGATTTCAATGTGTACAGTCGGGGGAAGGTGAAAGAGAAACTGAATTATATGCATGCGAATCCGGTGATTCGTGGGTTGGTGAAGCATCCGGAGGATTGGCCGTGGAGCAGTTGGTCGGAATGGATGAAAGGCGAGAAGGGATTGATCGAGATTGATGTCGTTTTATGAGGAAGAAATAGACGAAGAAAACCCGAGAGAAGAGAACCGCAAGACCCACCCTCACAAACCGAGGGTGGGGCACCCTCCGCGTTTTTTGAGTTTTGTTGCGTGGCCTCAAAGGATCTCGCTGCGCGACCGAGGAAACCGTAAGAGAAGAAACCCGATAAAAGAGAAGCTGAGAGAAGAGAACCCCAAGACCCATCCTCACAAACCGAGGGTGGGGCACCCTCCGTGTTTTTGTGTTTTGTCGGCTAGCTGAAAAGGCGGAGCGTTCGTTCGAGGCCGTCGCAAGAGGCATCAGGATATCTCCGGGCACCCGCCCTTCACAGCCGGTTCCGGATAAACCGACTTCCTGAGTTCGCCGAGAATTTACGTGGGATTCACGGCTGCGGGTTGCGCGGGCGGGAAAAGTACCAGTTACTGTCACGCACAGAGCGCTGGCGGTTTCGTTTGCAGTGGCGCGGAGCGGGGGGTAGAGTGTCCAGTACCCCCGGCCGGAAATCTGTTGGGGTGACCTGTCTCTTGGGAGGTCCGATGTGGAGTAACAAGAAACCGGATACGCCGCAAGCCGCGCAGCCGGAGGCAAAAAATCTACCGACAAATCAGCCGCCGAAGCCCGCTCCGGCGACTTGGGAGGGAACTACCGCGATGAGTACAGATGCGATGCGTCCATTGGGTTCAGGTCCGGACCGCGCGACCGCGCGCCTCGGAGCGAGCCTGCATGTGAAAGGCGAAATATCCGGCAACGAAGATCTGCTGATCGATGGATCGGTCGAAGGACTGGTCCAACTGGATGAGCGGAAGCTGACGGTCGGAGCGACGGCAAAGGTTACCGCCGACATTATTGCCCGCGAGGTGGTGGTGTACGGCACGGTCAAGGGCAATCTGCGCGCCAAGGACCGGATCGAAATCAAGAAAGATGGATCGGTGAACGGCGATTTGACTACCGCTCGCATTTCCATCGAAGACGGCGCGTACTTCAAGGGCTCGATCGAGATCGACAAGAGCGCCGAGAAGGAAAGCGGCAGCGCGTTTGCGAAGTCGAGTTCTGCAACTCCGGCGACGGCGAAGACGATTTAAGGCTTCCTCATCGGACGGCGTAGTACCAAGGGCGGCGCGGAGGCAAATCCGCGCCGTTTTTCTTTTCCGGCGTTGTGGAAGTGAACTGCCCGGCAGTTTCCGGCGAAAGGGCGGGAAGGGCGACCAGGTACACAGTTCTGCTTTTATCCCTTCGGATACGTAAGACGGCGTGTATGTTCCTTAAGTGTTTCCCAACTTGACAATTGAATGAACTGGAGTAATGTTGGAGCTCGCAACGGATGCAGCAGGCGGCGCGCCGCTTCCCGGCTCAAGCGAATTTTGCCGAAATTTCGCGACTTGACCCGATAGCGCGCTGGCTTGCGTTGCGCGACGGAGCCCTTCCATGGGACGGTTACGACCGGGCGTCCCGGCTTGTTTGCTGGTGTCACTTGCTCTCGCGGCTTGCGGGGGTGGCGGTTCTAGTGCCTTCGTCCAGCCTCCTCCGCCGCTTCCCGATTTTTCTCTCTCCGTTTCCTCGAACTCGGTGACGCTGAATCAGGGCGCAACGAGTTCCGCGGTCACCGTCTCGGTGAGTCCCGAGAATGGATTTACCGGCACCGTGCAAGTCAGTCTCTCCGGCGTGCCTGCGGGCGTAACCTCAAATCCTGCGAGCCCCTTCAGCATCGCCGCGGGCGCAGCCGGTACGCCCGTGATCTTTGGCGCCTCCTCCACTGCCGCCACGGGGAGTTTCACGGTGATGGCGCAGGGAAGCAGCGGCAGCTTGTCGCATTCCGCGAATCTTTCCTTAATGATCCAGCCCGGAATCGTGGCGGCGCTTCCACGCACGGCCTTCGCGCGCACGGATTCCGTTGCGCTAATGGACAATCCGCCGGACGAGGCGCGCCACCGGCACATCGCTTATGACGCCGCGCGCAAGCAGCTTTTCGTTGCCAATCGCGCCATGAATCGCGTCGAAGTGCTCTCCTCCGTCGATCTCGCGCGCAAAGCACAGATTAATGTGCCGGCGGCGAGCAGCGCCGATCTTTCCGCCGATGGCGCGACGCTGTGGGTCGGCACCGTGACGAATCAAGCGGTTGCCATTGATCCGCAATCGCTCCAGATCCGGACTCGCTTTACCGTTCCCATGCTCGCGCCCCTGCCCAACACCGCGTTTGATCGGCCGGAAGAATTGCTAGCCATGTCCAATGGGAGTCTCATGGTGCGGCTGCGCCAGGCGGCGCAATCCGAGGCCTTGCTGGCGCTGTGGAACCCGGCGAGCAACGCGATCGCCAATCTCACTTCCGTCGAGCCGCAGCTTTTTCAGAACGGAATTGGAGCCATGGCGCGCAGCGGCGATCACGCGAAGTTGATTGTTGGCGCCAGCGACTCGAGCGGCGAAGTGGCGGTCTTCGATGCGAATGGTAATGCGGTCAGCGGTCCGCGCGGGCTGGGCGCCGGAACGATTCCGTTGGTCGCGGGAAACAACGATGCCAGCCGGTTTGCGGTGGTCCTGGTGGCGAACGGCGCCAGCCAGCTACTGCTTCTAGATGCCGCGCTAAATACTGTTGCTGCTCCGGCATCTCTGCCGGTGGCCAGCATAGCTTTCTCTCGCGACGGCAGCGCGCTCTATGTCGCGCAGCGGCTGCCCAGCGCTGCGGCAATCACTATTTTCGATGGGCACGATTTCCAGCTCCTGGGGCAGGTACCCGATGCAGCCGTGGCGGGCGATCCTTCTCAACTCGAAGACGCGGATGAAACGTTCGCCGTCTTTGGTCTCGGCAATCGCGGCATTGCGCTCCTCGACGCCTCCAAGCCGTCCAATCTGCCCGCAACCGCCCCAGCATTCGCCAGCGCCCCGGTGCTGCAGCCCGCCGAAGGTCCAAGCGCTGGCGGCACGACTGTAACTCTTGCCGGGCAAAATTTCAGCACGCTGACGCAGCTCAACTTCGGGACGCAAGCGGCGATGAATGCTTCGCTGGCCGGCGGCTCGCAGATCGAAGCCACTTCGCCGGCCAACGTCGCAGGCGGGCCCGTCAATCTCACCGCCTACTTTTCCAACGGCTGGCTGGCCCTCGCACCCGATGCCTTCAGCTACGGCCCGCAAATCCTGCAAGTCCTGCCGAACGCCGCAGCGAAAACTGGCGGCGATTCCGTGCAAATCTATGGCTACGGCTTCGGAAGCGATGCCAGCAAAGTCAGCGTGAAAATCGCTGGGGCGCCGGCAAATGTGCAGAAGCTCGATAGCGCCGCAGCTCTCGGCATCAGCAGCGACTATCCTTTTTCTCTGGAGCGCATCACTTTGACCGTTCCTCCCGGTGGCGCAGGAAAAGCCGACATCATCATCTCCTCGCCTTCCGGCAGCGTCACCGCGCAGCGCGCTTTTCAATACCTGCAGAGTGTTCAGTCCTTCGCCAAGCCGGGATTCTTCAAGTTCGTTCTCTACGATCAAAAGCGCCAGCTTCTCTATCTCAGCAATGTCGACCACCTGGACGTCTTCGACCTCGCCGCCCAGGAATTTCTCTCCCCGATTCAGCCGCCCGGCGGTCCTCCGGCAACAGCTGCGGTGCGCGGCCTCAGCCTCACACCTGACGCTTCACAGCTCGTGGTCGCCGATTTCGGCGCGCAGAGCGTATATCTCATCGATCCCGATAAGGGTACGGGCTCGACTATCCCAGTCGGCGGCGTTCCGGGCTTCACGAATTCCGGTCCGGCGCGTGTCGCCGCCACCAGCACGCAAACCGTTTTCGTCGGCCTGAGCGGAGAAGGCGGCGCTTCCGGCGCCTGTTCCGCGTGCCTCGCGCAAATGAATCTCGCGGCGTCGCCACCCAGCATTCAGCCCGCGCCGCAGCCCGAAGTCACCACCATCACCGGCACGCCGCTCGTGCAAGGTAACGCCGCTGGCGATCACGTTTTGGTCGCTTTTGGCACCGCTCCCGGCTCGCCCATCGCTTCCTGGTCCGCCGCTTCGCCCGATCAGTTCGCCACCGCCACCGCAAATTCCTCCGCGATCGACTTGGGCGCTGCCGCGGACGGCACGCTCTTCGCTCTGCAAAGCAACTCCGTCGTCGAGATTCGTTCGCCCGATCTTTCCCTCGCGGCCGTTCCCGCGCTTGCTGAGCTCACGCAAATCCCGGGACGCAACTTCGTCCCCGGTTTAACTCTGCATCCTTCCGGCGCGCTCATCTACCAGCCATTTCTAACCGGCGCGCCCGGAGCCGCTGCAACCCGCGGGGGCATCGACATCCTCGAGACGCACACCGGCACACTCCGCCTCCGCATTTTTCTCCCACAACAATTCTTAACCGACATCGACGGCCTCCACGGCAGCTTCCTCGCCATCGACGAAACCGGAGCCCGCCTTTTCGCGCTCACCTCGTCTGACGGCACGCCGCAAAACGCCGCCGTTACCATCGTGCAACTCGCGAGCGTCCCGCTGGCCATTGGCAGCATCTCTCCCTCGTCCGGTCCCGCCGCCGGCGGCGCCTCGCTCACCATCCGCGGCAGCGGCTTCCAAACGGGCTCAAGCGTCACCCTCGGCGGCAAGCCCGCTACCGTCACTTTCAAAGATTTCAGCACTCTGACCGTAACCTCCCCCGCCCTCTCATCTGGCTCACAACAAATCCTCATCAGCAATCCTGACGGCGAAACCGTTTCCCTCGACGCCGCCTTCACGGCCAACTAACCCGCGCCCCCCGCCGTTATTTCTAACCATTTTTCTTTTCCCTTCATCCAATCTGCAGGCCAAACGATTACTATGTCAGGCGTCCGTTCTTCGCGGCACCCGCCTAATCTGGAGAGCAAAGAGATGGAAACACGCAAGCTGGGAAATTCCGATCTGCAAATTACCCCCGTCGGGTTCGGCGCCTGGGCCCTCGGCGGCCCCGGCTGGGAATTTTCCTGGGGTCCGCAGGACGACGACGACTCCATCGCCGCCATTCAGCGCGCCCTGGAACTGGGCGTCAATTGGATCGATACCGCCGCCGTCTACGGCACCGGCCACTCCGAAGAAATCGTCGCTCACGCGCTGAAAAATTGGCGCGGCCCCCGCCCGTTCGTCTTCACCAAAGGCACTTTGCGCTGGGACGCCGAAGGCAAGATCACGCCGAATCATTCCGCCGCCTCCATCCGCCAGGAATGCGAAGACAGCTTGCGCCGCTTGCAGCTCGACACCATCGACCTCTACCAGATGCACTGGCCGCCGCGCGACAACGGCCCTTCGCTCGAAGAAGCTTGGACCGCGATGAGCGAGCTACAAAAAGCCGGCAAAGTCCGCTGGATCGGCGTCTCCAATTTCGACGCCGCGCAGATCCGCCGCGCCCAAGCCATCGCTCCGGTAACTTCCAATCAGCCGCCCTATTCGATCGTGCGCCGTGCCATCGAAGCCGAACTTCTGCCGTTCTGCCAGCAGCAAGGCATCGGCGTCATCAGCTATGCGCCCATGGCCTCCGGCTTGCTCACTGGCGCGATGACCCGCGAGCGCGCCGCAGCTCTCCCCGCCGATGATTTTCGCAGCCGCAATCCCGAATTTCGCGAGCCGCGCCTCTCGAAAAATATCGAGCTGGTGGAACGTCTCCGCCGTGTCGGCGCGCGCCACGGGCGCGGTCCCGGTGAAGTGGCCATCGCGTGGGTACTGCGCCATCCCGCGATCACCGGCGCCATCGTCGGCGCGCGTAATGCCCAGCAAGCCGATGGCGTCATGCGCGCCGGGGAACTGAAACTTTCCGCCGAAGAAATCAACGAAATCGAAAACGCCGCGGCCACCGCCACCGCTCGGTAATACGCGACAAAGCAGAATAAGATTGGTAAAGAAAGGCATCCATGGATCTCGGATTGAAAGGAAAATCCGCTGTCGTCAGCGGCTCAACCGCGGGCATCGGCCTCGCTATCGCCACGGTGCTGGCGCAAGAAGGTGCGCGCGTCGTCATCAACGGCCGCACTGATGCGCGCGTGGCCGCAGCCCTAAAGACCATTCAATCGCAAGTGAAAAACGCCGAAGTCCGCGGAGTCGCCGCCGATCTCGGCACCGCCGCCGGCGTCGAGAAATTCATCAAAGAAATCCCCGGCGCCGATATTCTTGTCAACAATCTGGGCATCTTCGAAGTCAAGCCCTTCCAGGAAATTCCTGATTCCGATTGGCTGCGCTTTTTCGAAGTCAACGTGCTCAGCGGCGTGCGCCTCTCCCGCCACTATTTGCCCGCCATGCTCAAGAATAAATGGGGCCGCATCATTTTCATTTCCAGCGAATCCGGCCAGCAAATTCCCGCCGAAATGATTCACTACGGCATGACTAAGACCGCGCAAGTCGCCATCGCCCGCGGCCTGGCCGAATCCGTTGCCGGCTCCGGCGTCACCGTCAACTCCATCCTCGTCGGCCCCACCGCTTCCGAAGGCGCTTCCGTTTTCGTCAAGGATATGGCCAGGCAACAGGGCGTTTCTACCGCTGAAATCGAAAAGCAATTCTTCGCCGGCGTTCGCCCCACTTCGCTCCTCAAGCGTTTCGAAACGCCCGAGGAAATCGGCAAAGTCGTGGCCTTCGTCGCCAGCGAACACGCCGTCACCATCAACGGAGCAGCCGTTCCCGCCGATGGCGGCGTCATCCGCAGCATTTTCTAGATTGGAGTTGTAGGGCCCTCCTACTGCTTGCCCCCGAAATAGGGGGAGGCGGACCTTCGCTGCCGCCCGCGGGAAGACTGTGCCGGCGCTTACCAAACACGCTCAAG
>DATNNV010000001.1:0-20804 GCA_035601655.1 Candidatus Dormiibacterota bacterium | reverse complement strand
CCAGTACCTCCACTCGCTGCAATTCCTTATCGCTCATCGCTGTCCTCGCCACCGCGGCCTCCTCAACTGGCCGCAGTCTAGGGGACATTTCTAATGTGCACGCAAGGGGACATTTTCAACGAGGCACAACAGGAAAATCGGGGAGGGCCTCCTAAGGTCAAGAGTCAACCCCAAGACCCAAGTTCAAAAACGAACCTTGGGCACCCGAAACCAAGAGCCGAAACCACGACCCACAGCCACAAGGCTGGTTTCAAAATGGGACTGATGGAATCGGGGGTGGTGTCGAAACGGAACGGCGCGGATGTGGGCCGATGGCGAGGCGGATTCCTAAGGGGTCGGCTTGTCGTGGTGTGATTTGGCGATAAGCGTTTTTCAATCAGCGAGATAGCGTGGAGCGCGTGGCGGTGGAGCGGCAAGAGTGCCGGATCGCTGCCGCGGGGTTTCGCTGGCCATTCGCCTGCTTTTGAGGCGGGGCGTGTGGCCCTCTCCGCAAATCGCATCTGCAAGAGCCGTTGGAAGCACCGCAGGAGCTGCGGCTCGTCGAAGTGCGCAGCGGAGACTGTGGCTGACCGGGTTGCTGGCTGGGGCGGCGTTGCTGGTAGGGTGCGGCGGAGGTGCGGGAGGCGTCGTTGGGCCGCCACCGCCGCCGGCGATTCAGGTTACGGTGACGCCGAAGAGTGGGTCGGTGGTGCTGGGGAATACGGCGAGCTTCAGCGCTAACGTGGCGAACACCACGGACGAAGCGGTCGGCTGGAGCGTGAATGGAGTGCCGGGTGGGAACGCGGCGCTGGGCACGATAACGAGTGCGGGCGCGTATACGGCGCCGGCAGATCTCCCGTCGCCTGCGACGGTGACTATTACCGCGACGAGCCATGCCGATGGGACGAAATCGGACAGCGCGGCGGTCACCGTCACGAGCGACATTGCGGTGAGTGTGACGCCAAATGGCGGAGGCGTAGAGCTGGGCGCGGGGACGGCGTTTCACGCGACGGTGACGAGCAGCGGACATCCGGACACGGCGGTGCGGTGGAGTATTGCGGGCGGGGCGTGTCCGAATAGTTGCGGAGCCATCGACAGCAACGGGAATTACACCGCGCCAGCGATTCTACCGGCGGCCTCGAGCGTTACGGTGACGGCGCAGAGCGTGGCCGATCCGGCGAAGCAAGGCGCGACGAACGTCACGATTACGAGCAATTTCACGGTACAGCTAACGGCGCCGGCAAGCGTGACGACGGGGGCCTCGGCGACGGTGGTGGCGACGTTTACGCCGGTGCCGGGCTCGAATCCGAACACTACGATCAACTGGTCGCTTAGCGGCGCGGGATGCAACGGGACGTCGTGCGGGACGCTGAACACGGTGACGACGCAATCGACGGGCGGAAGCGGCACGGCGGAAACAGCGGCGTACACGGCGCCAGTGCAGGCGCCAAACCCCAACACGGTAACGATCACAGCGACGCCCCAAGCGGATGCTTCGAAGAAAGCGCAGACGATGATCGCGGTGCAGCCGGGCGAGAGCGTCAACGTGACGCCGCTGACGGCAACACTGGCAGCGAGCCATCGCGTGACGCTGACGGCGCAGGTGACCGGAATAGAGAATACGGCGGTGACGTGGAGCGCGAACGGCATCGCCGGCGGGAATACGGCAGTGGGGCTGATTTGCGCGGTGGGTTCGGATCCGTGTCAGACGGTGACGAGCGGAAACACGCTACAGGTGGATTATGTGGCTCCGGGAGCGATACCGGCGCCGAATCCGGTGATGGTGCAAGCGACGAGCGTGGCGGATGCGAACAAAAACGGGTCGGCGCAGGTCACGGTGATCAATCACGTGCTGGTGAGCGTGCAGCCGGGGAGCGTGACGCTGGCGCCGCAGAGCGTGCAGGCGTTCGCGGCAAGCGTGCTGGGAACGAGCAACCAGAGCGTGATCTGGCAAGTGCAGGGAGCGGGATGCGTTGCGGCAGGAGATTGCGGAACGGTGGACGCGAACGGAATCTATACGGGGCCGACGGCGGCGCCGGCGCCGAATGCGCTGCAGGTGGTGGCGGTGAGTTCGGACGATACGACGCAATCTGGCGCGGCGAACGTGACGATTTCGACGGGCGCGAATATATTGTCGCTGCATCCGGCGAGCGTGTATGCGGGAGCGGCGGACGGGTTCACGGTGCGAATCGAGGGAAGCGGATTTGCAGCGAGCAATCCGGGACCGGGAGCGACGCTGCTGATCGGCGGAATAGCCCGGACAACAGCATGCACCTCGACGACGGAATGCACGGCACCGGTGAATGCTAGCGACGTAGCGAGGCCGGGTAGCGTAAGCGTGCAGGCGCGGAATGCGAATGGGACGAATTCGAACGTCGTGGAGCTGGTGGTGGCGGCGCCGAATACGAGCGACGAAGCGATTGCGCTGACGAACGGAGCGCCGGGGGCGAGCGGAAAAGACATCGTGGTGGTGGATCTGACGACGGCGGGAATTTCGGTTCCGGGCGACAATCTGGATTTGAATGTGGCGGCGCTGGGGGCGTTTTCCACGGCCAACAACTCGTGCGCGTTGACGGGTAATCCGGTGGTGCTGAGGCGTCCGGCGAATGGTGTGGCGAGCGCGGATGTGTGCCTTTTTTCGCAAAGCGGCTTGGACACCAGCATGACGTATACGGTGTCCGGCGCGGGGGACGTGGCGGTGATCGCCAAGCAGCCGGCGGGGCTGGGGATCATTCATCTGACCCTGCAAATCGCGGCGAACGCGGTGGTGGGCACGCGTACGCTGTTCGTTCAAAACAGGAATCTGGACAAGACCGCGGCAAGCGGCGCGCTGGAGGTGCAGTGAAATGCGTTACGCAAAACGGCAGCGATCCTTGTGGATTTTGCTCGTGGCGGGAATGGCATTGCTTGCGGCGGTGGCGGCTAGGGGAACGACGCTGGTGACGCTGCGGTTCGATGAGCTGGCGGGGCGAGCGACGGCGGTGGCGCGGGTGCGTTGCGTGAATGCGCGGAGCTTTATGGAACGGGGAGAGATCTGGACGGAGACGCAATTCGAAGTGGTGAAGAGCGAGAAAGGATTGCTGGGGGAATTGGTTACGGTGCGGCTGCCGGGGGGAAGAGCCGAGGGGCTGCATGCGCGTGTGGATGGCGTGCCGGAATTTGCGGCGGGAGAGGAAGTGTATTTGTTTTTGTGGGGCGGAGAGGACGGAACGCCGTACCGGGTGCTGGGGTGGACGCAGGGAACGTTTCGGATCCGGCGGGAGGCGAAGAGCGGAGCGGAAAGCGTGAGGCAGGATTCGGCAGCATCGGCGGAGTTCGACCCGACGACGCGAACGTTTCGGCACGAAGGCGTTCGGGAGATGACTGTGGCGAGATTCGAGGAGAAGTTGCGGGGAGCGTTGGCGGGGGGAGCGCGGTGAGGATTAACGCCGGACACTGCGCGGCTAGCGGATGGAGTAAGCGGCTCGCTCAGGACTCAAGCACTTGCAGGCTTGCCAAGATGTGGCGCAGCAATGCTGCGCCCCTACGACTTAGCGGGAGGCGGCGATGAGAGCTGGATTGATGCGGAAGAAAATCTTGGCAATAGGACTTGCGGTGTTCTATGCGGGGTGGGGGGCGCCGATAGCGGCGGCGTATTCGTTCAATGAGCTGGTGCCGGATGTGCGGCAGCCGGCAAATATTTCGGGAGGGTCGGCGTGCCCGGTGCGGTCGCATCAACTGACGGCGGCGGGAGCGGCGGCGCTGCAATGGAGCACGGCGCTGGGAACAAATCCGGTGACGATTGTGACGGCGAACCAGACGGCGGACGGACGGCTGAATGAGATCGAACAGGTGATCCAGCAATCGCTGCAAGTGTGGGGCGGGGTGAGCGGAACAACACTATCGGCGGCGACGTTTGCGCCGCTGACACGCACGAGCACGCAGAATGCATGCGGCGTGGATGGAGTGAATTCGATTTGCTTCGATCAGGCGGATATGGCGTTTACGCCGGGAGTGCTGGCGTTCACGCGGGTGGTGACGGCGGACCGGATCGGAGCGCAGATCGGGAATGGGACGGCGGCGACAGAAGTGGGACAGATTCTGGATGCGGATATTTATTTCAATCCGAGCGATTCGCGGACGACGTATGCAACACCGGCGGCGCTGCCGGGAACGCCGACGGCGTATGACCTGGAATCGCTACTGACGCATGAACTGGGACATTTTCTGGGGTTCAGCCATTCGGCGGTGTTTAGCGCGATGATGTTTCCGTTCGCTCCGGCGATGGGGACGTTCACGGGAGCGCGGCCAACGGCGGGGCAGGCGGATGCGCCGCTTTCAGAAGACGACCGGACGGGATTGCGAGTGTTGTATGCGGATCCGGCGGATGCGGTGCATACGGGATCGATTCGGGGAAGAATCGTGGCGGCGAATGCGCTATCGCTGCCTGCGGCGCCTCCGGGAGTGACGGGAATTTTCGGGGCGCACGTGGCGGCGGTGGATGCAGCGAATGGAAACGTAATTGGGGCGACGCTGGGCGGATGGAGTTGCCAGGGTGCAGGGCCGGCGCAGTTCGACGGAACGTATGCGATCGAGCGGCTGGCGATCGGACGGAGCTATTTGGTGTATGCAGAGCCGCTGGATGGAGTGGTGAGTCCGGCGCAGGTGAGCAATGCGCTGGCGTCGCTGTGCCGCAATGCGGTGACGGATGCGGGATGGCCGCCGCTGCAGGGATGCGTGGCGCCGGGAGCGATGACGAGCTTTACGGCGCGGACGCGGCCGGGGCCGGGATCGTGAGGAAGTTTCGCTCGCGAAACTGCGCGGAGCAATGCGGAGCGATGACTGCGGTTTGCAACCAGCGCAGTTGCGCCTTTTTTGTGAAGAAAAAAAAGCGCCCCGGAGAGCCGGGGCGCCTTGGGTGCTGCCGCTGAGATGCCGAGTTACTGAGTCGGCAGGAGAAGCTGGGTGAAGCCGGTGGTGTTGACGTCGCGGAAGAGCGGAGTGCGCGGCGGCAAGAGGCTAGGGGTGAGGAATTCGACGTCAAAATTGTAACCGCGGGTCGGCGGGCTGTACACGGTGTTGCAGCACTTGAAGACGCCGTTGCCCTGGCGGTTGTAGTAGAGGCTGACGAGGGAGCCGCGGTAGTTTAAGGTCTGGCCGCCCCAGTTTTCGATGTAGCGAAGGAAGTTGTGAAGACCGCCGTCGGTGCCGAAGTCGTTACCGGTGCCGGCGGGCTGCGGGAAAGATACACCCTTGCCGCCCATGATGGCAGTGCGGTAGTAGGAGGTAACGGCGACCCGCGTATTCATGCTGTACGGGCCATTAAAGGAGTTGGCATCGTTCCAGTTGTTGGAGAGGAGCGTAACGGAGTCTCCCAGGACGGCGGTGGCGACGTGAGCGGCGCTGAAGTTGTTGGGCGGGGGGGCGGCGGCGATGCAAGCGACGCAATTGTAGTCGCCCTGAACATAGACGGGGTTTTCGCTGGCAATGGTCAGGCCGCAAGGCACTAAGCCCGGGCAGGCGCCAGTACCCGAGAGGTCGCTGCCGTTGACGAGTTTGACCGCGCGGCGGAAGAAGAGCGGAGGATTCTCGCGCGCGGCATTGGCGGCGGAAGCGTACATCATGGGCCAGATCGGAGAAGCGTAACCTGGAGCGGCACAGCCATTGGCGGTGAGGGCGCCGGTGGTGCTGAGGTTCTTGAAGGTATAGTACTTGGCGTAGTCGGAAGCCGGGGGAGGGAATGTGGCCGGCCAAACGCCGTTCTGAGCCATGACGAAGGTAGGATCGGCACCGTAGACGTATTGCTTTCCGGTACCGTCGAGGTCTTCACCGGAGCCCAAGGTATTGTCTGTGCAACCGGTGGTGGGGGCCGAAGTGTCATTCACAAAGTCAGACCAGCCGAATTCTCCGGTTTCATGACCTTGCGGGGAGGTGGGCGGCCAAACGGTAGCGCCCCACGTTGCGGCGGCAGCATAGTTGCCGCGGCGGTCGGAGATGTAAACGGCGAAGTCGTTGGGGGCGACGCTGAGGTCCTTGGAGCTGATTCCGGAGGAGCCGGCGGGGGTGCCACCGAAATAGCTGGCGAGATTCTTGGCGTCGATTTCGATGTAATGCATAACGCCATTGAGCGTGGGAAGGTTGTTGAGAGGAGCCCCGGGAGCGGTGTCGCGGAGGAGCCCTTCGCGGGTGTCGAAGAGGGTGTTAGGCCAAAAGTCGGAGGGGAGAGGATTCCATCCGGCGAGGATTTTTTTCGTGACAGGATCGACGCCACAAGCCTGGGCGACCGTGGATTGCTTCGGGAGGTTGGCCGGGTTGTTCAGCTTTCCGATACGGAAAGGCACGGAGGAGGGATTGTCGCGAATGCGCTCGAGGCGAATGATGGCGTTCGGATGAGGGTCGAGGCAGGTGCCCGTGGGGGCAGCGGTGGTCGAAACGGCCGTGAAGGTTCCAGCGGCCAGAGTAGCGCCATTCTGATAGGAGAGCTGAGTAGCGGGAAGGTTGGGCAAGGCGGGGGCGGCTCCCAATTCCATGTTATTAGTCGTGCCGGACCACTGCGGGTTCAAAACCTTGCCATCCAGAGACTGGGGCACGGGGTCGATATTGCGGCCGACGTAGCCGAGGCCGAGAACTTCGAGTGTGACGTCCTTCCAGTTGGAGCCGCAGGTAGCGGGGTAAGGCGGAATCTGGATTTCAATCTTAATGTAGGACTTGATGACCGGATAGTTTTTGGGGAGCCAATAGCCGTCAGCAGCGGTGTACGCGCCGCCTTGCGCAGCGGCAGCACCGGAAGCAGCCAGAGGAAGAGGGGTGACGCCGTTGGCGGCCAGTTTAGCCTTGAGTGCGATGATGGAGGCGGTGGCGGGCCAAGTGGCGACCGGCTGAGCGAGTTGCGACAAATCGAAGGGCTGCACGGTGGTATCGACGCAGGCGGGAAGATTCATGATGTCATTGGGATCGTCCGAGAGCAGAATTCGGAAGCTGGCCTGTGCGAAATAGCGCTCGGCGGTGACCGTGGGACTTTCGGCGGCGACGGGCCGGCGGATGACGTCGATGGCTTGCGTGGTACCGCCGCCCAGAGTGACGATGCCGAGGTTCAGTTGGCGGGCGCCGGTGGCGCCATTGAGTAAGTTGCCGGCGTAGTTGGAGCTGCCCAGAGAGATGTTGGACCAAATGGGGTTGACGGCGGAACCGACGGTGCCGACCAAACTGCCTTCACCGTAGGCCAATTGACGAGTGCCGGAGCCGTTGAAGATGTTGACAGGGCCGGGGTAGACGCCGGTGGAGGTGGGAAAGGTATTGGAAAGATTCATGCGAATGACGTCTTTGAACGCGGTGACGCGATCGGAAAGGGTGACTCCTGTGCCGGCGGCAAGGAACAAGTTGCCGTTGGTGTGGGTGCGGCCACCGAAGTTAAAAGTAGGACCGGGAAAGAAACTGAGGTCGGTATCCGAGAAGACGCCGAACTGAAACATGGGGATACCGACGGTTTGTGTGGTGCGCTGGAGTTTGACTTCGGAACCGGCGGTGGTGCGCGCGGTGACGCTGAGCGTGTACGGAGTAGCCAGAGCGGTCATACCCTGGAAAGGACCATGCTTAACCTGTGCGATGGTCGCGGTCGGGTTGCCGTTGGCATCCGGCGGAAAAGTGACCAGATATCCAGGTGAGCCGTCGAATCTGACGTAGCTGATGCCGCCGAGGACGGGCGGCTTGGTCTGAATGGTGGAAATCTGGGCGCCGGTAGGCGCGTAGTTGGCGTTGAAGAGCGTGCCGATATCCGCGGTGAGTTTTTCCATGCCCGCTTCGGCAGCATAGAAAGACTTGCTGTAGTCGTTGTTGAGGCCGCTGAGCTTCTGACCCGAGCTGATGAGCAGCACGAAGCCGACGAGCAAGCTGGACATCAGGAGCAGCAGCAGCATGGTGGTGAGCAGGGCGATGCCGGAGTCAGCGCGCTTGGATTTGTGGACGGCTTTCATGAACGGGCTCCTATTTACGGATACTGGTACCGATACTGGTTACTGATACTGGTTGACGTAGGCCATGCTGCGAAGGCTGACCTGGGTCTGAAAGTTGGAACGCATGTATTTGTTGGTCTGCGTGAACTTGTTCGTGGACCGCGCGCCGAGAAAAATGTTGACGGAGCGGATCTGGGTTTCGGAAAAGCCGAGAGGAATGTTGGGCTGATTGGCGGTCTTTCCGTCGTTGAAGTTGTAGGTGAATTGCATATTCTCGAGAGTTTCACCGACGACCTGGCCGGGATTGAAATTGACGCGGCGAATCAAGCGAACGTGCGCGGGGTCCGCAAGGTTGTCGAGGTAATAGGAGATCATCCAGACGCGAGTGGCAGTTGTGGGCGGATAGGTACCGTTGGGATTGCCGCTGGCGTCGGTGTTCTGAAGCTGGATGAGCGTGCCGTTGGCGGCGCCGGTCTGATTGAAGCCAAAAGCATCCCCTTTGGCGAAATTGACGGTGGGCCAGGAGACGCTGGTGGCCACAGCGATGGCATTGCCCTTGGCGTTGCTGAACATGATGAGATCGCCGGCGTTGACCTGGTCGCCGCTGGGACCGATGACCACGCAATTGACGCTGGTATCGAACTTAACGGACTGGCCAAGATTGCCAATGGAGCCGGCGCAGCCGGGGTTGGGCAGGTTGGCCGGCTGATTGACCGGGGCGAGATCAAGACCTAGGGTGTTATCCGCGTAGAGCATGGTGATGACGTCGGTGTTTACGGCAGAGGTGGCATCCGGGCTGGTGATGAAAGGCCCAAGAGCATTGCCGGGCTCGATGGATGGCAGGGTGATGTTGCACTTGGGAAAGGTGGTTGTGCCGGTCAAAAGAGGGCGATTGATGAGCGAAGTACCGTTGGGGCAGGCCGCGGTCGCGGCAGCGGAAGGCACGGTGATACCGGCAGTAGGAATGCCAGTGCCGGTCTGAATCAGGTCTTGCTCGATAAGGTTCAGGCCCGCCCTGAAGTTGTCGCTCATGTCCGAGCGCATGGTGACGTTCTGGTTGGCGTTGGTGGCATCGCGGAAGGCGAGCATAGCGGCCGCGAGCGCGATGAGCGTGACGCCCATGGCGACGGTGAATTCGACCAGAGTGAAGCCAGACTGCTTTTTCATGACCGGTGTCCTCATAAAGCCTCAGGCAAACGCCGAAATATAGGAGATCAGGGTGTACTGGCGATTGAGCCTGCCCACTTTGTAGTTGATGGTGATGGTGATCTGGCGCAGGTTAGTTTCGCCGTTAACGGGAATGATGGTGATGGTGCGTGTCATCCAAGGGTTGAGGTCGATGGTTTCGTCGTCGGAAGTGCCAAAAATCTTGTCGGGGCCGGGACCGGAGATCACCAGTTCGTCGGCCGCTACCTGGTCCGTCTTAGTGCCGACGAGGCCGTCGGTACCGGGCACGAGGATGGGCTGGGGGCCGTCCAGGAAGACGCCGCCGTCCGAGCCGGTGGTGCCGCTGACGTTCTGAATGTCGGACCATCTCAGGATTTTGGCATCGCGTGCCGTGAACATGGCTTCGACGGCCTGCTCGGCCTTTTTCTCGGCGATATAGTCGTACTGAGCGAGGCCGGCAAAGAAGATGCCCTGCGCGTAGACGGCGGCGAGAGAGAGGACTCCAAAAGCAAGCACGGCGATGGAAATCATGGCTTCGATCAGCGTGAATCCGGCTTGTTTGCGCATGTTTATTTTCCTGCGGGTCATGAAGGTTCCTTTATTCATTCCAGTTGGTCCCGTCCCAGTAGAAAGAGCGGACACGGCCGGTTCCGCCGAGCACAGTGACGGCCCGTGCAGTGTTCTGAACCCCTGGGATCCCGACAAAGATGGAGGCGTTGATCTGATTGTTGTTGCCGACCGCTGCAAAGTTGGTAGTAGCAGTGGTTCCGACAAAGCTGCCGGAGGTGCTAAACATCACGGAAAGGCCGGAAGTGCCGCCTGTGGAGGTCACGAAATTGATGGCTTGGGAATTGCCAAAATTCATGGGTGTGTCTTTTATGGTCGGAAAAACGTAGAACTGCAGCCCACCCGCCGCGCCGTCATTCAGAAGGATCGGCTTGAACACAGGGGCGGGCGCTTCGCCGGGCAATGTTTGCACAGCAAGTTGCATTTGATTGGGAGGCGTAAAAGTGACGAGCACGTTGCGGCGCATGGTGATGGCCATTTGGCGCGCCTGACGGAGCTGGGTGACGACATTGCCCATGGCGGCGTTGGCTCTGCTGTTGTTGGTGGTGCTTTTGGTCTGAATAACGGTGAAGCCGGCGAGGATCATGATGATGGCGACTACGATCACCAACTCGATGGCGCTAAATCCGGTTTCACGATTTCGAGATTGCACCCGCATCTGGTAACTCCTGGGAAAAACCCGCACAGTGGGTTTGTCCGCAGAGAGGAGTGCAAGCCGGAAGCCAACCGACGATTGACGATAAGCTATTTATTTTAAGTAAGTTACAGAGCGTTCTTCGGAGAGATCCGTAGCTGAAGAAGCCGCGATGTAACAAATTGTTACAAGTCGCGACACTTCCTGCCTGTCTAAACGCGACCCGCCAGCCAGCCTCCGCCGTACACCAGCCCCGGGCCAAGCGAGGCCAGAAAAATCGTGTTGAAGGGCGAAGGCGAGAGGCAGCGCAGGCTGGCATGCAGCGCCGCTCCGCAAGTGGAGGAACCCAGATTGCCGCAAGTCCTGGCAATCGCGGGGAAGGATTCGCGAGGGACGCGAAGCTGCTTGGCGAGCAAAGTAACCAGACGCGGATTGGGCTGATGAGTGGCGAAACCCCGAACGTTGGCGCGCGCAATTCCGCTGCGCTGTTCGATCTCCGCCATGACGAGCTCGAGCCTGGAGATCGCGGCTCGGGAAAGCGCCTCGCCATCGAAACGCACCTCCAAGGCGCCGTCTTTCATATCCCTCACGCGGATCGCGGAGGCGTATTGGCCGGCGCAGCCGAAGAAGAACTCGCCGAGCTGATAGGCGGCTGCGAACGATGCGGAGACCTCGCCCGCGCGCAGCAGAAAAGCGCTGGCCCCATCGCCAAAGAGACCGCCGAACTCACCGGCGACACGGCCGGGGATCAGCGTCCTGCTGTGCACGTCGGCAGTGGCAATCGCAATGGTGCGAGCCTGGCCGGAGCGGAGGAGCGATTGAGCGACCGCAAGTGCGTTGAGGAAACCCAGGCAGGCACCGCCGATGTCTAAAGCGGCGCAGTCTTCGCGGAGGGCCAACAGGGAGTGCAGACGGGCTGCCAGCGAAGGATAATCATGATGCGTTTCGCTGGTGGCGATGAGCCAATCAATCTCCTGGGCGCTACAGTTGGCATCGAGCAAAGCGGAGTGCAGCGCCGTTGCCGCGAGAGTGGCCTCATCCTCCGAATCGCTGGCGTAGCAGACAGATTCGATGCCTGCGCGGTGGCGGAGCTTGCCAATGGGCATGCCGAAAGCGCGGTCCACTTCCTCGGAGGGAACCAAACAAGATCCCGTGGCGAAGCCTGACGAAAGAATGGAAACGACCGGGGATGAGTGACTCGGGCCATTCTGCTGACCATGGAGTCCGTTATTGAGGCCGCGCATTCCCTCTCCTAGAAACGATGCCCTCATTCGCACAACCTCTGAGCCTGAAGGCGGCAAGCATTTAGTTTAGACTGAGCGCGGCCCGCAAATATTTCAAATCGGAGATTTAGGCACGCGAGCGGTAAACAGTCTGGCGGGCCTGTTTGGCGATTCGTCGGAGCGCCGCGAAGGGGCGCGGACTCGCGTGGCGCGAGCATGCTAACGTAACGGCAAGGACTAAAGGCTTGCGAGATTTGCGTCTCGGACGGCGCGGACGCCGAGCAATCAAGGTCAGAGGACTTGTATATCGCACGCAAAACTTGGCGGAGAGCGCTGCTGGCGCTGGCGGTGGTCTGCTCCTGCGGCTCGCGCACGGCTGCGCAACGAGAGCGCGGCGAACTGCGCATTGAGGTTCGCGATGCGCAGGGCGCCGGATTGACGGCCAGCGGAGAATTGCTGAGCGAAGGCAACCAGTTTCGCCGGAACTTTCAAGTGGCAGCGGATGGGCGATACGCGGCGCAGGACTTGCCCTTCGGGGTGTATCGGTTGACGCTGAATGCGGAGGGATTTGCGTCGTGGAGCAAACTCGTGGAAGTGCGTTCGGAGGTGCCGGTCCGCGTCTCCGTGACGCTTGGGGTCGCGCCGGTCACTACGCAAGTGCAGGTGAACGATGGCGCCACGCTGCTCGATCCTTCGCGGACGGGCGTGCTGTACTCGGTAGGCCGGCAAGCGATCGCAGAAGAGATTCCGCCGCAGCCGGGAAGGGGTCTGCTCAACCTGGTGGCGGAACAACCCGGCTGGCTCTTTGAAGCGAATGGAGTGCTGCACCCGCGAGGCTCGGAGTACGACGTGCAGTTTGTCGTGGATGGCGTGCCGGTGACGCAGAATCGTTCGCCGGCGTTCGCGCCGGGATTCGATGCGGACGATGTGGAGTCCATGCGCATCCTGACGGCCAACTATCCGGCAGAGTATGGGCGAAAATTGGGCGGCGTCGTCGAGATTGCCACGGAAAAAGATGCGCCTACGGGCTTGCATGGGCAATTGGAGCTGAGCGGCGGCAGTTTTTCCACTACGGCGGCTGCGGCGGCTATCTCGTACGGCAGCACGAAGGACCGGATTTCGCTGAGCGGAGACGGATTTCACTCCGAGCGCTATCTGGATCCTCCGGTGCTCGCCAACTATACGAATCGCGGCACGAACTACGGCGTCTCTGGAGCTTACGAACACGATTTTTCGGGCGGCGACCGGCTGCGTGTGAGTATTTCGCAGAACGAAGTCCGCTTCCTGGTTCCGAACGAGTTGCTGCAGCAAAAAGCGGGGCAGCGCCAGGATATTTCGAATCGTGAAACCAGCGGGCAAACCCACTTTCAGCACACCATTTCGCCGGAGCTGCTGCTGAGTGTTTCCGCGAGCGTGCGCGATGTTGCGGCTACGCTCTCTTCGAATCCGCAGGCTACGCCGGTGATGGCGTTTCAGAATCGCGGCTACCGCGAAGGATACGCGCGCGCTGATCTCGCGGGCCATCAGGGGCATCACGATTGGAAAATCGGAGCGGACAGCATTTTCGCGCACGTAAATGAAAATCTCAGCTATACCATCACGGATCTTCGGCAGTTCGATCCCGGCACGAATGCGAATCCTCCGGCGTTTTCGGATCGCAAGTGGGACGTCGAGCCGGCGGCGTACGTGCAGGACCAATACCACGCGGGAAACTGGAATATCGGCGCGGGACTGCGCTTCGATCATTATCGTTTTGCCGTGAGCGAATCGGGGTGGAGTCCGCGCCTGGGCGTTTCGCGTTTCGTCGCCAAGCTTAATCTGCTGGTGCATGCTTCGTATGACCGCGCGTTTCAGACGCCGGCGGTCGAGAACCTGCTCCTGGCGAGTTCGGCGCAAGTCGTTTCCTTCAGCAATAATGTTTTGCGTTTGCCGGTGCGGCCCGGCCGCGGCAACTTCTACGAAGCGGGGCTGACCAAATCTTTTCTCGGCAAGCTGCGTTTGGACGCGGCGGTTTTTCGCCGCGATTTTCGCCAATATTCCGACGACGATGTGTTCCTCAACACCGGGATCAGCTTTCCCATCGCCTTTGCGAAAGGAGGCGTGCATGGCGAAGAACTGCGCCTCGGCGTCGCGCAGTGGTGGCGCTTCTCCGGGTACCTCAGTTTCACGAATCAGGCCGGGTACGGAGAGAATCCGATCACCGGCGGCCTTTTTCTGGGCAGCGATGCGGCGAACGCTTTGAATGGCGTTGGGCGATTTGCGGATTCGCAAGACCAGCGCAACACCGCGAAGGGGCGCATCCGCTGGCAAGGCTCTCGAGGGATTTGGCTCGCTGCGGGAACGCAATACGGAAGCGGGCTTCCGGCGGACATTGGTGACGCAGATCCGGCGTTTTTGCTGACGCAATATGGCCAGGCCATCCTGTCGCACGTGAATCTGGGGCGCGGGCGCGTGGGGCCGAACTTCTCGGTGGATTTTGCGGCGGGTGCGCAGGTCTTTCACAAAGATCAGCGCAGCGCGACATTTCAGGTGCAAGTGGTGAATGTGGCGGACCGGCTGAACGTCATCAATTTCGCGAGCTTGTTTTCGGGGACTGCGCTGGCGGCGCCGCGCAGCGCCAGCGCCAAGCTGGCGTTTTCGTTTTAGGGCAGTGACTTTCGCTCAGCGGCGGCGCGCTTTGCTGAGCAAGCGCAGGATTTCCAGGTACAGCCAGATCAGCGTGACCATCATTGCGAATGCGCCGTACCATTCCATGTATTTCGGCGCGCCGGATTGCGCTCCCGTTTCGATCAAGTCAAAGTCGAGGACCAGATTCAGCGCTGCGATAATCACGACAAAAATACTGAAAGCGATGCCGATCGGGCCGCTCTGATGAATCATCGGCACTTGGATGTGGAAGAAAACGCCGAGGACCATCTGCACCAGGTAGAGCAGCGCGATCGCTCCGGTTGCGGCGATCACGCCCACTTTGAACCGCTCGGTCGCGCGAATCATTCCAGTTTTGTAAGCCAATAACATCACGAATAGAACGCCGAACGTAAGACCGACTGCCTGAATCGCTATGCCGTGGTAGGAACGCTCAAAAATGGCGGAAATGCCGCCGAGCGCCAGGCCTTCGAGCAGCGCGTAGATCGGCGCGGTCAGCGCCGACCACTCTTTCTTGAAGATGGTTACGAGTGCGGTGACAAAGCCGCCGACGAGGCCGCCAAGCATCCAGGGATACACGGCTTCCGGCGTTTCTGAATGCGCGAGCCCCCATGTCCAGGCTGCGGTCGCTACAGCGCAGAGCAACAGCAGGCCGGTTTTGTTCACGGTGCCTTGCACCGTCATCGCTTCGCCCAGAGCTGCCTGCGTTCGGAACGCTTTTTCGTTCAGCGCGGGATTGGAAGTGCGGAACAGGGCCACGAATTAACCTCCGGAGAAGGGCCGCGGAAACTTGGTACCGCTAACGGGAATCGAACCCGTATTTCGGCCTTGAAAGGGCCGCGTGCTAACCGTTGCACCATAGCGGCAGGGATGAAGCAGCTACAACCATGAAATTATACGGGAAATCGGGTACCCGCGAAAGCGGCGCACCGCCTGCCGGCGGGCTTAGGCTTTCCGGTCCAGAAATTCCTCGTGCCAGGCCATTTGAATCGCTTCGAGCTTCGATTCGTTGGACTTCGCCGGATCGCCTGCGAAGCCCGGCAATTCCATGATCCACTTGTGCATGTCCGTGAAGCGCACGGTGAGCGGATCGGTGTCCGGGAATTTGTCGGTCAGCGCGATGGCGATATCTTCGATGGCGTCCCAATCAAAACTTGCCGGCATGCTGGCTCCTGATCAGTGATCGTGTTCCTTGGCGTAATTCTTATTCCATTCGGGAATTTCCACCACGATGTCGGTGGTGCCGTCCGGGACGGTTTGGCAGCCGAGACGCGATTTCGGAGTGATGCCAGGCGCCATGTCGAGTTCATCGAGCTCCGCGTCGGTGGCTTCGTTGCAGGACTCCAGGCCTTCTTTCACGATGACGTGGCAGGTCGAGCAGGCGCACACGCCGCCGCAAGCATGGTCGAGGCCGGCCTTGAGGCCTTCGGAAATATCGAGGATGCTTCCCGGTATGCCGTTGTGGCCGTAGGGAATTTGCGCCGGATCGACCTCGATGGTTTTGCCGCTGGGAAGAAACGTAACCTTATATTTCTTCGTCGCGGGCGTGTATTTCACTTCGTCGATATATGGATTGCTTCCGCCCATTTTGTCTCTCCGCTTACGTCTGCTCAACTGGGGCGCAGCAATGCTGCGCCCCTACCGCTGGTCCTAAACTTCCGCGACTTTGCGGCCTTCGAGCGCGCTGGAAATGGCGCTGTTCATCACCAGTTCGGCCAGATGCTCGGTCGCGTGATTCAATTCGTCGATGCGCTGGCGAACCAATTTGTAATCGCTGCCGGCGACTGATTCCTTCAGCGCGGTCACGGTGGATGCAATCTTCGCACGCTCCGCGCCTGGCAGGTCGTTTGCTTGCGCGTTCGCCAGGGCTTTCGCCGTTGCACTGAGAATCGCTTCAGACTCCGTGCGCGCTTCGATTAACTGCCGTTCGGCAAAATCCTGCTCGGCGTATTCGATCGATTCTTCCAGCATGCGCTCGATTTCCGAGTCGTTGATGCCGTAGCTCGGCTGCACTTCGAGCGAGTGCTGCTCGTTGGTCCGCAGATCTTTCGCGGCGACTTGCAGGATGCCGTTGGCGTCGATCAGAAACTTTACCTCGATGCGCGGCAGGCCCGCCGGGGCGGGAGGAACTCGCAGCGTGAATCTCGCCAGCGAGCGGCAGTCCTTGGCCAGTTCGCGTTCGCCTTGCAGCACGTGAATGTCGATGCCGGTCTGCCGGTCCACGCCGGTGGTGTACAACTCCTGCGCGCTGGCGGGAATCGTGGAATTGCGCGGAATGATTTTGGCGACCGCGCCGCCGTAGGTTTCGATGCCCAGCGAAAGCGGTGTGACGTCGAGCAGCAGCATATCCTTCACGCCGCGATCCAGAATATTCGCTTGCACTGCCGCGCCGAGTGCTACAACTTCGTCCGGATTCAGCTCGATGTGCGGTTCGCGGCCGAAATATTCGCGCACCATCCGGCGAACCAGCGGTGTGCGGGTCGTACCGCCCACAAGCACCACTTCGTCCATGTCGCCCGGCTTGAGTTGCGCGTCGGCGAGCGCCCGTTTCACGGGCCCCATCGTGCGATCGACGATGGCGCGAACGAGTTCTTCAAAATCTTCTCGCGAGATCGTTTTCTTAAAGGTGGTACCGTCCCCAAACGGAACACGAAGTGGCGCGGAGTCGCTATCCGAAAGCTGGTGTTTCAGATCAATGAGGATCTTCCTTAGCTCCTGCACGAGACCGGGATGCTTAGCAACGTCTATACCATGATGTTTCAGAATCTCTCGGCTCATCGCAGCCTGAAAAATGTTGTCGATGTCGTCGCCGCCGAGATGCGTGTCTCCATTCGTAGAAAGAACTTGATAAATGTCCCCGTCGCTCGTGGAAATCAGCCGCAGCACCGAAATATCGAACGTGCCTCCGCCGAGGTCGTAGACTGCGACGTGTCCGCGCTGCTTCTCGTGCAGACCGTAGGCGAGCGCCGCGGCTGTCGGTTCATTCACCAGCCGCAGCACATCCAAGCCTGCGATCTTGCCCGCATCTTTCGTAGCCTGACGTTGCGCGTCGTTGAAATAGGCGGGCACGGTAATCACCGCGCGGTCTACCGGCTCGCCGAAAAACGCTTCCGCCCAGTTTCGCAACTCGCGCAAGATGAATGCCGAAATCTGCGGCGGCGTAAATACTTTGTCGCCCAGCCTCACGCGAATGACGTTCTTGCTCTCCGGCTCAATCCGGAAGGGAAAGAGTTTCAGTTCGTCCTTTATATCGGCCGGGCCGCGGCCCATCAAACGCTTCACCGAATAAATGGTGCGCTCCGGCTGCGTGAGCAGCCGACGCAGCGCGGGCTCGCCGACGACGATGCTTCCATCCGCATCCAGGCTGACGACTGACGGACACAGCGTCGAGCCCGCCGGGCCAGGAATGCACTTCGGCGTGCCATCTGCCGCCGTGTACGCCACGAGGCTGTTCGTTGTCCCAAGATCGATTCCGACTATGCGCCCCATGCTAGATCAAATCTCTCCCAATTCTTTCGCCACGCCCGCAACCAGATTCCGGATGTACGAACGCCGGTTGAGACATTCATTCATTCGCGCCATCAGCGTCTTGCGCATAGGCGCGGCAGCATTTGCGTCGATCGCTGCGTCCCACTCTTGCGCGATTCGTTGCAACTGGCGATCGACTGCGCTCAGTTTCCCGCCAAAATTCTCTTCCGTTGACTCCAGCCGCGCCTTCAATGCCGCGACGTCAACGCCGGCGGATCTCGCTTCGCGCCATTCGTCGAGCGATTCGTTCAACTCGAAAACTTCTTCCAGCAGCTCCGGCGGCGCTTGCTGTTTCTTCTCGCCTTCCTGGCGTTCGCCTTCGATCGCCAGCAAATACTCGACGCGTCCGATCGGATCGCGCAGCGTGCGATAGGCATCGTTGAGTTCCGAGCTGCGCTTCAGCGATAGCGCCCGCTCTTCCTCGCTCGCATTCACGAAATTATCGGGATGCAGTTTCCAGCTCAACTGCAAAAACCTCTGCTCCAAAACGTTCATCTCGATCCACAGCTTGCGCGGCATCTCGAAAAGGGCGAAGTAATCCGTTCCCTGCGGCAACTGCAACAGCTTGCCGCAGCTCGAGCAAATGTGCGTTCCCGTCGCGCGCTCATGGCAGTTCGTGCAAATCAGCGGAGGATGGGGTGCAGCCGATGGAGTGCTCATATGATTTTGTCCACGATTCAATCGTCTCCGTCATTCCGGAGCACAAAAAAAGTGGCTGGCGGATGCGGCTGCCAACCACTTGTCCATCACACCGCGTGAAATATCCTTACGCCGTGAACGAGCTGCCGCAACCGCAACTGCGTGTTGAATTCGGATTCTGGAACACGAAACCCTGGCGCATCAGCGTCTCTTCGTACTCCAAAATCGTCCCGTTCAGATACAGCAAGCTCTTCGGGTCGACAAAGAGGCGCGCGCCAAATTCCTCGAACACTTTGTCGCGGTCCCGCGCCTGGGTATCGAGGCGCATGGCGTACGACAATCCGGAGCAGCCGCCGCCCTGCACGCCGACGCGCAGCCCGCCGACTTCCGACGACACGCCATCCTTTTCGAGCAGCGAGCGAATCTTCTTCGCCGCGCGCTCGGTCAGATGAATCGTCGCGATACTCGGACCTGTGGTGACTGTTGCCATGGACTAAAGCCTTAGTGCGCAGCCTTCTCCGCTACCGGCACTTCCACTCCATGCTTCTTCTTCCAGTCGCCGATAGCCGCCTTGATGGCGTCTTCCGCGAGCACGGAACAGTGAATCTTGACCGGAGGCAGCGAAAGTTCGCGGACGATGTCGGTGTTCTTGATCGACAGCGCTTCGGATACGGTCTTGCCTTTTACCCACTCCGTCGCCAGCGATGAACTGGCAATCGCCGAGCCGCAGCCGAAGGTCTTGAATTTGGCCTCTTCGATCACTTGCGTTTCGGGATTGATCTTCATCTGCAGCTTCATGACGTCGCCGCATTCCGGCGCGCCCACGAGGCCGGTGCCGACGTTAGGATCTTCCTTGGACAAGCTTCCCACGTTGCGCGGATTGTTGTAGTGATCTACGACCTTGTCGCTATATGCCATCGTCGTGCTCCTTAAGCTATTTACTTCAAGCCGTTTACTTCCAAGCTCGCTCGTTGCCGCAGCTAGCTGTTGCTTCTCGCCAGATTCTCCATGTTCACGAAGCCCGCGCTGCGCATCGCTTTCTCCGAAATCGAAACGTTCGGCACCCAAGCCGAGCGCCCCGCGGTCAGCTGCCGCAACGCATCCTTAATGAAATCCGCGCCTAGCCCCAGCAGCTTCAGAAACGAGCGTACTTCCTGAAGATGATGAAACGAGCGCTGCCCTGCGGGCTTGGTGTCATCGCCGTCCGCGTAAGGCACGAATGCCACGCGGAACGCCGCGCCGGTCCCGCCAATCGAGCGGTGAATCTGAATAGTTCCTTCATTGGTTGTTGTGCTGCTTGCCATGTCTACTTTCCCTTTCTTTCTGGGCTGTTTTTTTTAAGCTTTATGCCGTCTGCCACTTGACCTTGGAGATGTCGATGCCTTCCTTGGCCATCTCGTACAACGGCGACAACTCGCGCAGTTTCGTGACCACCTGCACCATCTTGTCAATCACGTAGTCGACTTCCTCCGGCGTATTGAACCGGCCGAGGCCGAAGCGGATCGAGGTATGGGCCAGGTCTTCGCCCACGCCTAATGCTTTGAGTACATAACTGGGCTCGAGGGTTGCAGACGTGCACGCCGAGCCGCTGGAAACCGCAATGTCATTGATGCCCATTAGAAGGGACTCACCTTCCACGTAGGCGAAGCTCATATTGAGGTTGTTCGGCAGCCGGTACTCCATCGAGCCGTTGATGAACACCTCGTCCAGCTTCGCTTCCAGGCCCTTCTGGAGCCGCTCACGCAGTGCCAGCATGCGCTTCGATTCGGTAGGCATTTCCTGCTGCGCTACTTCGCAGGCTTTGCCGAGTCCCACGATGCCGGGAACGTTCAGCGTGCCGGAGCGCATGCCGCGCTCGTGCCCGCCGCCGTCGATAATGGCGGAAAGCTGTACGCGCGGATTGCGCCGGCGCACATACAGCGCGCCCACGCCCTTCGGCCCATAAATCTTGTGCCCGCTGATGGCCAGCAAGTCGATGTTGTCCTTTTGCACATCCACCGGAATCTTGCCGACGGCTTGTACGCCGTCCACCGCGAAGAAAATTCCCCGCTCCTTGGCAATCTTGCCGATTTCCGCGATCGGATTGATTACGCCCACTTCGTTGTTGGCGTACATGATCGTGATCAAAATCGTGGTGGGCCTAATGGCTGCTTTCAGCTCATCCAGATTCACGCGCCCGTCGCGCTGCACCGGCAGATAGGTGACCTCGAATCCTTCCTTCTCAAGCCGCTTGCAGGTATCGAGCACCGCTTTGTGCTCGATGGATTGCGTGATGATGTGATTGCCCTTTTCGCGGAACATCTCCGCGACGCCCTTGATCATCAGGTTGTCGGATTCCGTCGCGCCGCTGGTGAAAATAATCTCTTTCGGCGTGGCATTGATCAGCGAAGCCACTTGCTGGCGCGCCGTTTCCACCGCTTCTTCGCCGGCCCAGCCAAATGAATGGTTGCGGCTCGCGGCATTGCCAAACTTTTCCGTAAAATACGGAAG